>NZ_JBEOWP010000001.1:567697-582347 GCF_040296095.1 Micromonospora sp. NPDC002389 | reverse complement strand
CGTGAACACCCGGCTCCGCCCGCAAGCGCCCGGGAACACCCGGCTCCGCCCGCAAGCGCCCGGGAACACCCGGCTCCGCCCGCAAGCGCCCGGGAACACTCGCGCGCCCGCCGGTGTTGTGCGAGCGTCAGGGCAGTGGTGCGAACTAGGGGGTGGGCCGAGATGGATCTTCTGGCTGAGTACCGGCGGGCGACCCTGTTCTTCGAGTCGGGCGACCCGAGCGGAGCGGCCCGGCTGCTCGAACCGATCGTCGAGGCCGAGCCCGACAACTCCGCCGTCCGCCAGTTGCTGGCCCGGGCGTACTTCCAGTCGGCCCAGCTCCGGCGGGCCGAGGAGCAGTTGCAGGAGTTGATCGACCGTAACCCCAGCGACCACTACGCCCACCACGTGCTGGGCCGGACGCTGGAGCGGCTGAACCGCTACACCGACGCGCTGCGGCACCTGCGCATCGCGGCGGCCATGCACTCCGCCAACGACGACTACACGACCGCGCTGCGGCGGGTCGAGACCCGGGTCGGCGGCGGCCGCTGAGGCGGCGTACGCGACACGACGACGAGAGGGCGGCCCACGGGCCGCCCTCTCGTCGTCTCCGGGCCCTGCCGGGGACGTGCCTACGATGGCCGTATGGGAGCCGACCGGACGGTGGACGGGGCATGAAGCTGAAGCTGGACCTGCACGACATCTTCAACAAGGGCCACGACATCGACCGGGCGCTGCGCGGGATCATGGACGAGGCGGTGGCGAAGAAGGCCACCCTGGTCGAGATCATCCCGGGCAAGGGCTCCGGCCAGCTCAAGAAGCGGGTGCTGCGCTTCCTCGACCAGAAGGACGTCAAGCAGCTCTACCACCGGGTCGAGAAGGACTCCAAGAACTTCGGCCGCCTCTTCGTGCACTTCCGCTGGAAATAGTCCCGACACGGCGCACCAGCGGGCGCCCGGACCGCACCAGCGGGCGCCCGGCCCACCGGCCGGGCGCCCGCTCACAGCGGATAGGTGCGGGCCACGGCGAGCATCTCGGAGCTGTGTGAGCCGGCGACGCCGACGTCCGGCGGGCGGGGCCGGAAACCGGGTACCGCGTCGAGACCGTCGCTGGCGTCCATTGCGCGGAACGCGACCTGCGGGGCCTTCGGCGCGACGGTCAGCGTGATCTCGATGCCCTCCGGTGGCGGGGCGTGGAAGACCACCCCGAAACCCCACCGGCCGTCGCGCACCTCGACCGGCACCGGCCGCCCGGCCACCGCAGCGTTGCGGACCGTCGCGGTGGACGTGTCCACGTGCAGGGTGGTCAGGCGTACCGGGCGCTGCGGGGTGAGTCGTAGCCGCAGGGTGCGCTCGTCGGCGGTGCCGGTGTCGGCGAGCACCTCCAGCCGGGGCGCGGGCAGGTCCGCCGCCTGGGCCGGGCCGGCGAGCAGTTCCTCGGCGCCGATGCCGGGGAACTCGTCGGCGATCCGGACCGGCCCGTCCACGTACTCGCCGGTCCAGGGTTGCGGGGTCGACTCGTGACTGAGCCAGCGGGCCGTCCCGGAGTCGGTGTCCAGGGCGTACATCAGGTGGGTGGGCACCGGGTGCGCGGCGTCGAACCGGTCGACGGCGAAACCGGTGCCGGCGAGGACCACGGTGGCCAGCGCGGCGGCACCGGCCGGCAGGGCGCCGAGCCGGCGGGCCCGCAGCGCCACCATGCCGCGCTGTCCGCCGGCCTCCGGATGCAGCAGGTCCACGACCGGCAGCGCGGCCAGGCCGAGCAGCACGGCGAAGAGGGCGGCCACGCCGCCCATGCCCATGCCGAGCGCCGGAAAGAGCAGCACCACGGTGGGCAGCAGCACGATCACCGCCACCGCCGCGCCGAGGGTGACCGCGACCACCGGCACCGGGCCGTCCCGCCGGGTGGCGACCGCGACCAGGCCGGCGAGCGCGCCGGCCAGCGCGGGCAGCGTCGCCAGGTACGCCCCGCCGGGCACCAGGACGGCGAGGAGTACGCCGAGCAGCGCCAGCCAGCCGAGGCCGCCGACGGCCAGCGCGGCGGGGCCGACCCGGCGACGGGTGAGCGCGTACCAGGTGAACAGGACGGCGGCGGCGAGCGCCAGCACGGCGAGTCGATAGAGGGTCGGCCGGTACGGGTCGAGCAGTTCGGCGTACCCGGGCCGCAGGGCGGTGACCGCCGCCCAGAGCAGTTGTGCGCCGACCGGCGCGACCACGATCGGTACCAGCCCCAGCGCGAAGCCGGCGGCCAGCCGACCGGTGGTGACCCGGCCCCGGCGGCGGGCCAGCCAGCCGAGGACGACGACGGCCGCCAGCGCCAGCAGTGCCAGCGGCAGCACCAGCGTGCCGGGGTAGCGGACCAGCCCGCCCGGCACCGGGAAGTAGGTGGCGTCGTGGCCGGCTCGCAGGTCACCGAGGTCGATCGTGCCGAACTCGCGGGCGAGTCCCAGCGTGTTGTCGCCGTGGTGCTGGAGGCTGGCCCGGTCCATCGACTCGGGGGTGTCCAGCGGGGTGTGATAGATCGCCCCGCCGTCGAGGTACGCCGAGTTCAGCCCGACGAAGTCGGCGTCGAGGAAGGCGGTGAAGTCGGTGTCGTTGGGCAGCGCCCGGTAGACCTCCACGGCGAACGAGGTGCCCACCGGATGGGGTGCGGCCCGACCGAAGACGTCGACCAGTGCGGCGTTCCGGGGCGACGTCTCGAACATGATCACCGGCCCGGTGCGTCCGCGCGCCTCCAGGTTGAGCACCACGCCCTTGCCGGCCGCGAGCGGGTGCTCGGTGGCGAAGGCCGACGCCCCGCAGAGGCACGCCTCCTCGGCGTCGGTGAGCACGAACACGATGTCGTTGCGTGGGGCGGGGCCGTCGGTCAGGGCGCGGGCCACCTCCAGGATGGTGCCCACACCGGCGCCGTCGTCGTTGCCGCCCGGGCCGGTCTGCACCGCGTCGTAGTGGGCGACCAGGAACACCGTGCCGGTGGAGGCGGTGCCGGGCAGTCGGGCCACCACGTTGCGGACCCGGGCCAGGGTGGCCCCGCCCGCCGCTCCGCTGAGCTGACCGGCCTCTTCGGCGACCGTGTCCTGCACCTCGGTCTGCAGACCGAGACCGCGCAGCACCGTCTCCAGGTGGGCGCGGACCTCGTCGTTGGCCGGGCTGCCCGCCACGTGCGGCCGACTCGCCACCTGCTGCACGTGCGCGTACGCCCGTCCGGCGCTGAACGCGTCCGCCGCCGCGTCCGTCGGACGGGGTGCCGGGGGCCGGATGTCGAGCAGCGCGGTGGTGCCGACGGCGACCAGCGCGACGAGTGCCGCGAGCGCGGCCAGGGGCCGCCGGGCCGGTCGGGAGAGGGCACGGTCGGCGGCGGGGCTGGGGGGTGCGCCCACGGGTGGCTCCTCGAAGGGTGGGACCTGGGGTGGACATCATCCTCCATGCCGGGCCGGGCCGCCCCCTCGTGTTGTGTGCGAACGTTGTCTAATACAGGATCAGCAGGGCACTCGGAAGGAGCCCGACATCGCCAACGACCTCCCGCCCGTGGCGGCGGTGACCCGGCCGCACCGGGGGACCGGTATGACCGGTCCCTCCGTCGTGTCGTGGCCGTATCCGCAGGGTGGTCTCGGGGGCAATCCCAACCTGCCGCCCGGCGAGCGACTCCGGGTGCTGCTGGTCGAGGACGACGAGGCGGACGCCTTCCTCGTGGGCGAACTGCTCGCCGAGACGAACTCGGGAATCGACCTGCTGGTCGCGACGAGCCTGCGCGAGGCCCGCAACCGCATCGCCGGGGTCGACTGCGTCCTGCTCGACCTGGGGCTGCCCGACGCGCAGGGGCTGGACGGGCTGCGGCAGGTGCTGGAGATGTCCGGCAGCGCGGCGGTGTGCGTACTCACCGGGCGCTCGGACGAGCACCTGGGCATCGTGGCGGTCGCCGAGGGAGCACAGGACTACCTGGTCAAGGGCCAGGTGGACGGGGTGCTGCTGACCCGGGCACTGCGGTACGCGGTGGAACGCAAGCGGGCCGACGAGAACGCCCGCCGGCTGCGCGAGGTGGAGCTGCGCCAGGCCGAGTCGGCGCGTCTGGAGCGCGGCCTGCTGCCCCAGCCGCTGATGTCGACCGACCAGATCGCGGTGCACACGTTCTACCGCCCCGGCCGGCACGCCGCCCTGATCGGCGGGGACTTCTACGACGTGGTGCAGACCCGCCCGGACCGGGTCGACCTGATCGTCGGGGACGTCTGCGGACACGGGGTGGACGAGGCGGCGCTCGGCGTCGAACTGCGGGTGGCCTGGCGCGCGTTGGTCCTCGCCGGAGTGCCCGACGACGAGGTGCTGCCCGCGTTGGAGCAGGTGCTGATGAGCGAGCGCCGTCTCCAGGAGATCTTCGCCACGGTCGCGGCGGTCCGCCTCGACCTGGCCGCCAACCGGGCGACGGTACGCCTGGCGGGCCATCCGCCGCCGGTGTTGCTCACCGGTGGGCGGGTGGTGCCCGTGCCGGCGCCGGGTGGTCTGTTGCTCGGCGTACGGCCGCGCCGGCCGGTCGCCTTCGACCTGGAGTTCGACACCGATGACTGGTCCCTGTTGATGTACACCGACGGTCTGATCGAGGGCCGGGTGGGCGATGGTGACGAACGCCTCGACGTGCCCGGCCTCACTCGCCTGCTCGCCGAGCCGGACAGCCGCCGACTTCCGCTCTCCGAGGTGCCGGCCTGGCTGGTGGGCCGGGCCGAGCAGCTCAACGGTGGCCCGTTCGCCGACGACGTGGCGATGCTACTGGTGTCCCGGGGCGGTGGCCGATGAACCTGGCGGCGAGTACGTGGACGCTGCGTCGCCGGGTGCTGGCGATGCTCGGTGTGGTCGGCGCGATCCTGCTCAGCGTGGCGGGGGCGGAGGCCGTCGTGGCCTCCAAGAACCGCGAGTACACCGACGTGCTGCTGTTGCAGGTCGGGCCGCTGCGGGTGCAGGGCCAGGAGATGCTCAACTCGCTGCTCGACCAGGAGACCGGGGTACGCGGGTACGCGGTGACCGGAGACCTGGAGGACCTGGCCCCGTACGAGCAGGGGTTGGCCCGGGAGCGGGCGACGGCGCAGGAGATCCGGGAGCTGTCCGGCAAGTACCCGGAGATCGTCGCGGACCTCGTGGTGGTCGAGCAGCAGGCGCAGGAGTGGCGGCGCACCGTCGCCCAGCCGGTGATCGACACGACGAACAGCAGCGGCACGGCGGCCGGGCAGGCCCTGTTGACCGACGAGAGCCGCCAGCGGTTCGACCAGCTACGCACCTCGGTCGCCGCGTTGCAGGACGAGATCTTCACCGCCCGGGAGGCGACGGTCCGGGACGTCGAGCGGACCGGCAACATGCTCGTCGTCCTGCTCATCGTCGCCGCGCTGGTGGTCGCGCTGGCCGGTATCGCGCTGCTGCTCTCGCTGGACCGGATGGTGCTGCGCCCGCTGACCGCGTTGGCCGGGCAGGTCCGCCAGGTAGCGACCGGCGACTACTCGCACCGGATCTCCGGTGCCGGCCCGCCGGAGTTCCAGCGTCTCGGCGAGGACGTGGACGCGATGCGCCAGAAGATCGCCGCGGACCTGGCCGAGGTACGCGAGGCGCGGGAGCGGATCGAGTGGGTCAACACCCAGTTGCAGAAGCAGGCGGAGGAGCTGACCCGGTCCAACCGTGACCTGGAGCAGTTCGCCTACGTCGCCTCGCACGACCTGCAGGAGCCGCTGCGCAAGGTGGCCAGCTTCTGCCAACTGCTCCAGCGGCGGTACGCCGGCCGGCTCGACGAGCGGGCCGACCAGTACATCGCCTTCGCGGTGGACGGCGCGCAGCGGATGCAGCGGCTGATCAACGACCTGCTGGCGTTCTCCCGGATCGGCCGGATCACCGCCGGGTTCACCGAGGTGGACCTGAACCGCCTGATGGGTGAGGTGTCCGCGCAGACCGAACCGGCCCGTCAGTACGCCGACGCGGAGTTGACCTGGGGCGACCTGCCGGTGATCCGGGGCGAGGAGCCGCTGCTCACCAACCTGCTGGTGAACCTGGTCAGCAACTCGGTGAAGTTCCGCCGCCCGGACGTCACGCCGAAGGTGCACGTCTCGGCCCGGCTGGTCGACGACGAGTGGGAGATCACCTGCCAGGACAACGGCATCGGGATCGAGCCGGAGTTCGCCGAGAAGATCTTCGTGATCTTCCAGCGGCTGCACGCCAAGGACGCGTACCCGGGCACCGGCATCGGACTGGCGATCGTCAAGAAGATCGTCGAGTACCACGGCGGCCGGGTCTGGGTGGACACGGACGTGCCCGAGGGCACCGCGATCCGCTTCACCCTGCCGGCACTGCCCGCCGACATCGAGCGCGCCAGGCACGCCGCCAGCGCGGACGGATCGGCCGCCGACGCGGCGTCGGACGCCGATGGGGCCGAGCCGGAGGCGGCGCATCGGCCCGGTGACGGGCCGTCGACGGCCGGTGTCCCCGGCGTCGACGCCGCGTCGTCGCGCGGTGCCGCAGCCGGATCGGGTTCGGAAACCCCAGGTGACGGCGGTACGGTCGGCGAAGAGGTGGGTGCGGGGCGGCCCTCGTCCGGTGTCGCTCAGCGCACCGGCGGGTCGACCGACGACGGTGGACCGCAGGCCCCGGGCGGGGCATCGGGCAACGGAACTGGTGGCATGAAGGAGGCGGTGAGATGACCGCGCCGGCTGACGGCAACAGCCCGATCGAGGTGCTGCTGGTCGAGGACGACCCGGGTGACGTGCTGATGACCCGGGAGGCGTTCGAGGAGCACAAGCTGCGCAACCGGCTGAACGTGGTCTCCGACGGCGCCGAGGCGCTGGCCTACCTGCGCCGCGAGGGTGAGTACGCGGACGCGCAGATGCCGGACCTGATCCTGCTCGATCTGAACCTGCCGCGCCGGGACGGCCGGGAGGTGCTGAAGGAGATCAAGAAGGACGAGCAGCTCTGCCGGATCCCGGTCGTGGTGCTCACCACCTCGCAGGCCGACGAGGACATACTGCGCAGCTACCAACTGCACGCCAACGCGTACGTGACCAAGCCGGTGGACTTCGAACGGTTCATCACGGTGGTCCGGCAGATCGACGAGTTCTTCGTCAGCGTGGTGAAGCTGCCGCCGCGTGGCTGACACCCTGGTCGACGACGTCGCCGGGCTGCTGCGGGAGACCGCGGACCGGGTGGTGCTGCCGCTGTTCCGGCACCTCGACGCCGCCGACGTGACCGAGAAGGCCCCCGGTGAACTGGTCACCGTCGCGGACCGCCGCTCCGAGGACATGATCAGCGCCGGGCTGCGCCGGCTGCGCCCCGGCTCGGTGGTGGTCGGTGAGGAGGCGGTCGCCGACGACCCGGACCTGCTGCGTCACCTGAGTTCCACGGGCGAGGTGTGGCTGGTCGACCCGATCGACGGCACCGCCAACTTCGCGTCCGGCAAGTCTCCGTTCGCGTTGATGGTCGCCCTGCTCACCGACGGTCGGGCGAGCGCGGCCTGGATCCTCGACCCGATCGCCGGGACGCTGGCCACGGCCCGGGAGGGCGCGGGCGCGTACCTGGACGGTGGGTTGGTGCGTCTGCCCGCCGACTCGCCACCGGTCGGTGAGCTGCGGGGGGCCGCGATGACCAAGTTCCTGCCGGCATCGTCCCAGCGTACGGTCGTGGCCGGTGGCTCCCGGATCGGCGAGTTGCTGCCGGGCCAGCACTGCGCCGGGCGCGAGTATCTCGACGTGCTCGCCGGGCGGCAGCAGTTCGTGCTGTTCTGGCGCACCCTGCCCTGGGACCACGGCCCCGGCACACTGCTGGTGCGGGCCGCCGGTGGGGTGGCCCGTCGCCTCGACGGCACCGACTACCACCCGGCCGACACCGAGCCGGGTCTGCTGGTGGCCGCCAGCGACAAGATCTGGACCGAGGTGCACAACACGCTCCTGGCGCCCTGACCGCCAGGTCTACCGCCCGCGCACGGCACGACCGACGTGAATGCGAATGCGGTGCGTGAGGGCGTGGTGTCGGTGTGTCGACGGTGCGGCCCGTGCGGGGTTCGGGGGCGTGGTTCTGCGGGTCCGGTCCGGTATCCTGACCGGCGGTCTTCGCCAGCAGGCCGCCGACCGGCGCCGGCGGCGGCCGCCGCCGCGCAGCGCCTCCCCGGGGGCCGGCGGCCGACGGAAGGATGCTTTCGTGCGCAGGTCCATGCCCATCGGGCGGCGGGTTCTCCGGCCCCTGATCGCCCTGCTCGCCGCAGTGGCGCTGCTGTTCGGCCTCGGTGCCGTGCCGGCGTACGCCGAGCCCAACGAGGGGGGCAGCAAGAAGCTGCGGGACGCCCTGGAGTCGACCGCCAAGGCGCACATCGAGGCCAAGCGGAAGCTCGAAGGCTCGGAGAAGCGGCAGAAGCAGATGGCCACGCAGTTGGCCGACGTGGAGGGCCGGCTGGGCGAGCTGACCGACCTGGTCGGCGAGGTGGCCGCGCAGTCCTACCGGGTGGGTCGGCTGAGCGCGGCGGCCGCGCTGCTGGACAGCGGCACCCCGGAGGCCTTCGTGCAGCGGGCTGCCAGCCTCGACATGATGGCCCAGCGGGACGGTCGTCGGGTGCGCGAGCTGACCGAGGCCCGCGAGGAGGCCCGGCAGGCCAAGCTCGCGATCAACGCCGAGGTGCGCGAGCAGCGCAAGCAGCTCGCCGTGATGGCCAAGAAGAAGAAGGAGGCCGAGACGGCCCTGGCCGCGGTCAGCTCCGGCGGCAGCGGCGGGTTCAGCGGCGGCAACTCCAGCTCGGCCAGCCCGGCGCCACGCAACTCCGACGGCTCCTGGCCCGGTGAGTCGTGCTCGGTGAACGACCCGACCACCTCCGGCTGCATCACCGCGCGCACGCTGCACATGCTCAACCAGACCAAGGCCGCCGGTTACAAGCGGCACGTCTCCTGCTACCGCAGCGGCGGCTCGGGCGAGCACCCGAAGGGCCGGGCCTGCGACTTCTCGGCTGCCACGAATGGCTTCGAGGACCGCACGGCCACCGGCGGAGACAAGGCGTACGGGGACAGCCTGGCCGCCTGGCACGTCCGCAACGCGGACCGGCTCGGCATCCTCTACGTGATCTGGTATCGACAGATCTGGCACCCGGGGACCGGCTGGCGGGCGTACGGCGGCAGCGGCAGTCCGGCGGCGGACCACACGAACCATGTTCACACCTCGATGTACTGACCCGTTGCCCGTCTCCTGCTGCGTACCATCGCCACGATGAACTCTCCATCGCCTGAGGTGGCGGTGCCCGCCGTGCCCTCCGAACCGGAGGCACCCCGGGCACTGCCCAACGGGCTCGCCGCGTTCCTGGTCTTCTACTCCAGCGGAGCCGTCCTGGTCCTGGAGACCGCCGCGCTGCGCCTGGTCGGGCCGTACG
The DNA here is from genome assembly GCF_040296095.1 of Micromonospora sp. NPDC002389. Taxonomy (NCBI): domain Bacteria; kingdom Bacillati; phylum Actinomycetota; class Actinomycetes; order Micromonosporales; family Micromonosporaceae; genus Micromonospora; species Micromonospora sp. NPDC002389. The sequence goes on along the minus strand of NZ_JBEOWP010000001.1, from coordinate 572,996 downwards.
TGGGGGTCACCCTCCAGGTCACCAGCTCGGTCATCGGCATCGCGCTGGCCGCGATCGCGTACGGGGCGTGGGCGGGCGGCTGGCTGGCCGACCGGCGCAACCCGCGTACGCTGCTGGCGCCCGCGCTGGTGCTCTCCGGCATCGCCACCGCGATCACCCTGCCGGCGGTGCGGTACGCCGGTGAGGTGCTGCGGGGCGGCGCGGAGAGCGCGATCCTGCTGCTCGTGGTGGTCGCCGTGTTCGCGCCCGCGATGTTGCTCTCCTCGGTCAGCCCGCTGGTGATCAAGCTTCAGCTCGCCGACCTGCGCCGGACCGGTCAGGTGGTCGGTCGGCTCTCCGGCATCGGCACGCTGGGCGCCGTGACGGCCACCCTGGTCACCGGCTTCGTGCTGGTCGCCGCGCTGCCCAGCACGGTCATCCTGTTCGGGCTGGCCGCCTCGCTCGGCATCACCGGCATCGCGCTCGGGGTGTACCTGCACCGGCAGGACCGGGCGAGCCTGCCCGGTCCGGCCCGGACCAAGGCCGCGTTGGCGGTGCTGGGTCTGGTCGGCGTGGGGCTGACCGTGGTGGCCCCGGATCCGTGCGACGTGGAGACGGCGTACCACTGCGCCCGGGTGGAGGCCGATCCCGGCCGGTCCACCGGGCGGACGCTGCTGCTGAACTCGGCTCAGCACTCGTACGTCGACCTCGCCGACCCGACCCACCTGGAGTACGCGTACACCCGGTGGATCGGGGCGGTGGCGGACGTGCTGGCACCGGAGGGGCAGCGGCTCGACGCGTTGCACCTGGGCGGCGGCGGGTTCACCGTGCCGCGCTATCTGACCGCCACCCGGCCCGGCACCGACAACCTGGTCTTCGAGATCGACGGCGGGCTGGTCGAGCTGGGGGAGCGCCACCTCGGCGTACGCCAGGGACCGGACCTGCGGGCCGAGGTGGGTGACGCCCGGATGCTGGTGGCCGCGCAGGGCACCGACACGCGGGACTTCGTGGTCGGCGACGCGTTCGGGCATCTGGTGGTGCCGTGGCACCTGGCGACCCGGGAGATGGCCGCCGAGGTGCGGCGGGTCACCCGGCCCGGCGGGGTGTACGTGCAGAACGTGATCGACTATCCGCCGCTGCGCTTCATCCGGAGCGAGGTCGCCACCGTCGCCGCCGAGTTCCGGCACGTGGCGCTGATCGCCCCTCCGGAGGCGCTGGCGGGGGAGCGGGGCGCGAACTTCCTCATCGTCGCCTCGGACGCGCCGCTGCCGTTGGCCGCCGTGCGGGCCCGGCTGGACGACCGCAACGAGGCGGTCAGCCTGCTCTCCGGCGGCGACCTGACCGACTTCGTCGGCGACGCACTGGTGTTGACCGATGACTACGCGCCGGTGGACCAATTGCTCGCGACCGCCTGATCGGGTGAGATCGTGACCGAATCCGATTAGAAAGGTGTAGGCGGGTTCGCGTCGGGCAACAACGGCCACCATGGGTGGTGGCCAACGCAGGGGCACGCAACTGCTCGGTGAGCGGTACCGGTTGATCGAGCAGGTCGGCACCGGCGGCATGTCGGTGGTCTGGCGCGGCTACGACGAGGTGCTCGGCCGTCAGGTGGCGGTCAAGGTCCTCGCGTCCCGGCTGGCCAGCGACCGGGCCTTCCGGCACCGGATCCGGATCGAGGCGCAGGCCGCCGCCCGGCTCTGCCACCCCAACATCACCAACGTGTACGACTACGGGGAGTCCGAGCAGGTCGGGCTGACCGTGCCGTACGTGGTGATGGAGCTCATCGACGGCGCTCCGCTGACCGCGCGGCTGCGCCGGGACGCCCGGCTGCCCTGGCGGGAGGCGGTGACGGTGGCGGCGGAGGTGGCCTCCGCGTTGGCCACCGCGCACGCCCGGGGCGTGGTGCACCGGGACGTCACGCCCGGCAACGTGATGCTGACCCCGACCGGCGTCAAGGTCGTCGACTTCGGCATCTCGGCGCTGGTCGGAGAGAGCGAGAAGGGACCGGACGGCACCCTGCTCGGCACGCCCGCCTACCTCGCCCCGGAACGGCTCGACAACGGCCAGGTCAGCCCGGCCACCGACGTGTACGCGGTCGGGCTGCTGCTCTACCGGATGCTCACCGGGCGGCTGCCCTGGGAGGCGAAGACCACCACGCAGATGTTGCGGGCGCACCTGTACCGCGATCCCGAGCCGATGCCGGACGTGCCGGGGCTGCCCGACGGTGTCGCCGAACTGGTGCACCGGTGCCTGGCAAAGCGCCCGCAGGACCGGCCGCGCACCGCCGAACTGGCCCGGTGCCTCGCCGAGGCGGTCGGCAAGGTGACCGCGCGGGCCGGTGACGAGCGACCCGCCGCGCCGATGCTGCTGGCCAGCGTCGGCACCACGATCCTGCCCTGGTCGGCGGCGACCGGCGCGCTGCCCTTCGCCGGCCTGCGTACCCGCCGCGCCGCGACCCGTCGCCGCCGGATCGAGGCGGCGGTGGCCGCCACCGCGTTGATCGGCGTGACCGCGATGGTCTGGACGCTGACCGCGCGCAGCCCGGCCAGCGGCGGCATCGACCAGCCCACCCAGGCCCGGATGGGCACCGAGCAGACGATCCCCTGCCAGGTCAGCTATGCGTTGCGGACGGACTCGGGCACCGAGTTCACCGCCGAGCTGAGCCTGACCAACTCCGGTGAGCGGGAGCTGCGCGACTGGACGATGAGCTTCACCTTCCCCGGGAAGCAGCAGGTGACCAAGGCGAGCCCGGCACAGGCGCGCCAGCAGGGGCGGTCGGTCGCCGTGCAGCCGGCGCCGGAGAAGCCGGCGCTGGCACCGGGCGCCACCGAGAAGATGAGCCTGACCGGCCGGTACACCGGGCCGAACCCGCTGCCGTTGGAATTCCGGGTCGGCGACGCGCGGTGCGGGGTGCAGGTCTCCGGGGTCGCTGGCAGCACACCGGCCGCCGGCAAGCCGGTGAAGGCCACCACCACGACGTCGAAGGGTTCGGGCGGCTCCGGTGGCACCAAGGCCAAGAGCGGCCAGGACAAGAAGCCGGCCGGGACGAAGACCAAGTCCGGCAAGGACAAGCCGGGCAAGGACAAGCCGGGCAAGGACAAGTCCGGCAAGGACAAGCAGCCCGGCAAGGACAAGCCGAAGAAGAAGGGCAAGCCCGGCAAGGGGAAGAGCTGACCTCAGGTGACCAGGGAGAATCGCTGTACGTGCTCGATGGTCCCCTCGATGATGACCGTGCTGTCCCGGACCAGCTCCAGGCCGTCGGAGACGTATCGGTAGCGGCTCTCGCCCGGCGGTTTGACCCCGATCACGCGTACGCCGTAGCGGTCCAGCAGCCGTACCTCACTGACCGCGTGCCCCACCAGTGACTCGGGTACGCGCAGCTTGGCGATGGCGAACGCGTCGTCGAACTCCATGAAGTCGAGCATCCGGCTGACGATCAGGTGGGCCAGCCGCTCGCCGGTCTCCGCCTCGGGGAAGATCACGTGCTGCGCGCCGACCGAGGAGAGGATCTTCGCGTGCTGCGCGGAGGTGGCCCGCGCCCAGATCTGCGGTACGCCGAGTTCGACCAGGGCGAGCACGGTCAACACGCTGGCCTGCACCGAGGCGCCGATGGCCACCACCACGCGTTGCAGGTCGGCGACGCCGAGCTGGCGCAACGCGTCCTCGTCGGTGGCGTCGGCCTGGGCCACCTCATCGAGCTGGGCCGACCACTTCTGCACCTGCTGCGCGTTGCGGTCGATGGCCAGCACGTCGTGCCCGAGGGCGCTGAGCGACTCGGCCAGGTGACAGCCGAAGCGGCCGAGCCCGATCACGGCGATGGTCTCGTCGTCGGATTTTCTAGCCGACAATGGGTTGCTCCTCTGGGTAGCGGTAGAGCCGGCGGCGGGTATTCAGGGCGATGGCCGAGCCGAGGGTGAGCGGGCCCACCCGGCCGATGTACATCAGGACGGTCAGCAGGAACACTCCGCCGTCGTCCAGCGACGACGTCAGCCCGACCGTGAGTCCGGTGGTGCTGAACGCCGAGGTGATCTCGAACAGCGCGCTGTTGAGGGGTAACCCGTCGGTGAGCAGAATCAACACACTGGTGCCGGCGGCCACCATCGCGACGCTGAGCAGGGTGACGGTCAACGCCTGGCGCTGGCTCGACGTGGCGATCCGCCGGTGCCCGACCGTCACGTCCGGCTCACCCCGGATCTCCGCCCACATGATGAAGGCGAGCAGGAAGAACGTGGAGACCTTGATGCCACCGGCGGTGCTGGCGCTGCCGCCGCCGACGAACATCAACCCGATCAGCAGCGGATAGCTCTCCTCCCGCAACCGGTCGATCGGCATCACCTCGAAGCCGCCGGTACGGGAGAGCGTGATCTGGGTGAACGCGGCGTTCACCTTGCCCGGCATGTCGTACTGGCCGATGGTCCACGGGTTGGACCACTCGCTGGCCAGCAACATCACGAACCCGACGGTCACCAGCACGACGCTGCCCCAGATGGTCAGCTTGGTGGCCACCGCCCAACGCGCCGGCCGCCGCCACTCCCGGACCGCCTCAAACAACGCCGGGAAGCCCATCCCGCCGACGATCGAGCCGATGGCCAGCGGCAGGGTCACCCAGGGGTCCCGGGCGAAGGCCAGCAGTCCATCGGAGTAGAGCGAGAAGCCGGAGTTGTTGAACGCCTGGATGGAGTGGAAGGACGCCGACCAGAGCGCCCGTGGCAGCGGGTAGTCGTAGCCGAGCCAGAGCCGGGCGGTGACCAGGACCGTCATCACGGCCTCGCAGGCCAGCACCGTAGCGCCGATGTGCATCAGCAGCCGGCGGACGTCGCCGAGCCGGTACTCCAGGGTCTCGGCCTGCACCAGCAATCGGTTACGCAGGCCGAGCCGCCGGGACACGGTCAGGACCACCAGCGCGGCGAGCGTCAGGATCCCGATGCCGCCGATCTGGGTGAGCACCGTGATCACCACCAGTCCGGTCTCGGACCAGTAGTTCGGCGTGTCGGTGACGGCCAGCCCGGTGACCGAGACCGCCGAGGTGGCGGTGAACAGGGCGACGAGGAAGGGGGCATCCTGGTGCTGGAGCGTCATCGGGCCCAGCATCAGCAGGCCGGTGCTGAGCAGGATCGTCACCAGGAAGCCGACCGGCACCAGCCGTACGGGGTGACGAAGGAACCGGCGCACCAGACAATCTTCCGATTCCGCCCGGTTCGGGGTGTGGGAATCGAGATCCCGAGCTTCCACCAGACACTCAGGCGCACCAACCACCGGTCAACCGTGCGGCAGTATGCCGCTGTCCGCTGTCCGCTGTCCGCTGTCCGCTGTCCGTCGC
>NZ_JBEOWP010000001.1:78319-567603 GCF_040296095.1 Micromonospora sp. NPDC002389 | reverse complement strand
CGTAGCCCGTCGCCCGTCGCCCGTCGCCCGTCGCCCGTCGCCCGTCGCCCGTCGCCCGTCGCCCGTCGCCCGTCGCCCGTCGCCCGTCGCCCGTCGCCCGTCGCCCGATCGCGCCGATCATGGAGTTGTGGCGGTGGAATCGCGGATGTATTTCCGTTTCGTGACGACCACAACTCCATGATCGCGGGATGGTGGAGGGGCTGCGGGGCGGGCTGCGGGACGGGTGCCAGGGCGGACTGCGGGATGGTGGAGGGGCTGCGGGGCGGGCTGCGGGACGGGTGCCAGGGCGGACTGCGGGATGGTGGAGGGGCTAGAGGGCTGGTGCGGGGAGGACTGCGGGACAAACTGCGGGAGGGTAAACGGACTGGGGGAGGGGCCGCGGGAGGGTCCGCGGGATGGTGGCCGGACTGCGGGGAGGTCCGCGGGATGGTGGCCGGACTGCGGGGAGGTCCGCGGGATGGTGGCCGGACTGTGGAGAGGTCCGCAGGATGGTGGACGGGCTGCGGGGCGGGGTCGCGGGGTGGGCGGCCGTTGCCGGGTGGGCGGATATGTCGGGCGGGCGGACGTCGCCGGGTGGGCGATGCGCTCGCCAGGCTTCAAGATCCGCGCAACTTCATTGATACTGCTGCCTCGATCGCCACCCGACACAGCAACAACAATGAAGTTGCTGTGTCGTCGATGGGGGCGGCTCTCGGGTGGGAGGTTCCGTTACCGCTCGGGTCGGTCGGCGACGAAAGTGCCTCGGCCGGGCTGGCCGATGATGAGATCCCGATCGTGTAGAAGCGACATCGCGCGGTAGGCGGTGTTCACGCTGACGTCATACATGTCGGCGATCTGGCTGGTCGAGGGCAACTTGTCGCCAGGCTTCAACTCGCCGCTCTTGATCTTTGCGGTGAAGTCGTTGGCGATGACTTTGTAGGGCGCTGGTGCTGTGGGCATGGCGAGGACTCCGGTTGGTTCGGCGTCTCCGATCCTGCCGCACCTACACAAGTAACTGCAACAAGCTGTCACGTCCCCACCACGTGCCGCTCGACTACTTCTAGATACTGGTGTAGGTTGCTGTCGTCCGGCTCCGGTTGGTTCGGCAAGCCTCCGGGTCGGACCCCAGGTGGGCTCCGGGGTCGTACCGCCGATCAGGGCTGCGATCGCGGAGCCGGCGGCCCGGTCGGCGTCCCCGTCCGGCGACCGGGCCGTCTCCAGCCTTCACTCTCCGGACGGGTGCTGTGTCGACGACGAGGAGGAGACGGCCCATGCGTGCGCTGCTCAGACTGTTCCGTCCCAAGGCGGCGGTGCCGTCGCCCGGCGGCGGGTGGTACCGGTCGGACTCGTGCCGCCCGCTGACCGCCGGGCAGATCCGTGACCAGCGCTTTCGTTCCGTGCGTCGGGGTTGTGACCCGGCCGAGGTGCACGCCTACCTGAGTCGGGTCGCCGCCGAGTTGGCCGTGGCGCGCCGGGAGCTGGCGACGGTGGCCGAGGAGAACGTACGGATCAAGCGGGCGCTGCGGAGTTGGCAGGCGCGGTTCGCGCCGGGGGTGCGGCGGTGAGTGCCCAGCGGTTCGTGGTGCACCTGCCGGTGCGGGTCAGGGACCTGGCTGCGGCGAAGCGGTTCGCCCGCACGGTCACCCGGGCGTTGAGTTTCTTCCCGAACGTCGAGGCGGTCGGTGCGACGGTCTCCGAGGAGGACACCCAGTTCATCCGGCACTGGGTGTTCTGCGATCAACCACTCGACGGTGGCCGGTGTCTGCGGCTGGCCGACCACGACGGGCCGTGCCACCTGTCCCGCACCTGACTCCGTCCGGGTGGCTCCGGCGGGTCGCACGCCAGGGGGACGGCGAGTCAGGGGCGGCACGGCGACGTGCCGCCCCGTGACAAATCAGCCGTTGAGCAGGTCGTACGCCGCCTTGGGCGCCTTCTGCGCCTCGTCCTCGGTGAACGCGACGATCGCGGGGGCGGTGCCGAAGTCGAAGTACTCGACCACGTACTCCGACGCCTTCTGCTCCCCGGCGGCCGGGATGGCCAGGGTGAGCGAGGTGAGGTTGCCGTCCGCGCCCACCACGGCGGTGAGTGGGATCTGCGTGACGGCGTCGCTGAGGGTGGCCACGCCCTCCAGGGCGTCCGCCAGCTCCGGCTGCGCGGACAGGTCCACCGTTCCGGTGTACGTCCCGCCCTCGCCGGCCTGGATGTCGCTGGCCGCTTGGATGATCACCTCGGCGTTGCCGGGGTCGGTGCCCTCGTAGGTGGGCAGGGCATCCGGGCCCTCGATCTTCGTCGGGTCCAGCTCCATCCACTTGGTGGGCAGCTTCATGAGCTTCTGGATGTCCTTGTCGCCCTTGAAGGTGACCTTCATCCAGGTACGCGACTCGACCATGCGGAAGGACATCTCCAGGGTGAAGTCCTTGTCCTTGGTGACCGTGTCGATGTCCATGCCCCGGTTCGCCGGGTCGACCACCCCGGACACGTCGCCCGAGGTGGTGAAGCGGAACGCCGGGTCCTCCTCGCCGGGGACGGCGTTCAGCAGTTCCTGCTTGGGGTCGGGCGGCGGCGGGGCTGCCTCCGGGGCGTCCTTGTCGTCGCAGCCGGCCACCAGGGTCGCGGCCAGCAGGGCGATCGTCGCGACCGCGAAGCGCCGGGTCGTGGCGGTGGTGCCGGTTCGCTGAGTCATCTCGTCTCTCTCTCCCCCGTGGATCGAACGGAATCGTATGCCAGACTCCCGGCCACCGCGGCCCGCCACCACGTCGCACGGCCACCCACTCATCCCCACATCACCACCGGTCCGCCGCGCCTCTCGTGGGCCGTCGGTCACCTCATCGGGCGCCCTTTGCTCTGCTTCACCCCACGCACCGAACACGCCCGGATTCTGTTGCGCCAGTTGAAGCAGAGCAAAGGACGCCGGGGGACAACACCGGACCGACCGCAGCAGGGCACCCTGCCGCCGAGCCCGCCGCGCCGCCCGCCTGCCGCCGAGCAGCCCGCCGCGCCGCCCGCCTGCCGCCGAGCAGCCCGCCGCGCCGCCCGCCTGCCGCCGAGCCCGCCGAGCCGCGCCGCCCACCTGGTCGCCGAGCGCACGCCGTACGGGCCGATCGTCCGACGGTGCTGGTAGAAAGGCCGGATGAGCCAGGAACGGACGGCGATCCGGCAGCGGGCCGAGGCGGTGCTGCGGCGGCTGGCGGGCGAGGACGCCCGGCTCCGAGAGGACCAGTGGCGGGCGATCGAGGCGCTGGTGGTCGACCGGCGGCGGGTGCTCTGCGTGCAGCGCACCGGTTGGGGCAAGTCGGCGGTCTACTTCGTGGCCACCGCGCTGTTGCGGCAGCAGGTGGAGGGTCGGGAGCCGGCCGGGCCGACCGTGATCGTGTCGCCGCTGCTGGCGTTGATGCGCAACCAGGTCGAGTCGGCGGCCCGCGCCGGCATCCGGGCACGCACCATCAACTCGGCCAACCTCGACGAGTGGGACGAGATCACCGGCGAGATCCACGCCGGTGCGGTGGACGTGCTGCTGATCAGCCCGGAGCGGCTCAACAACCCGGACTTCCGGGACGGCGTACTGCCGAGGTTGGCCGCCACCACCGGCCTGCTGGTGGTCGACGAGGCGCACTGCGTGTCGGACTGGGGGCACGACTTCCGGCCGGACTACCGCCGGCTGCGTACCTTCCTCGGCAACCTGCCCGAGCAGACGCCGGTGCTGGCCACCACCGCCACCGCCAACGAGCGGGTGACGCGGGACGTGGCCGAGCAGCTCGGCACCGAGGCGGTCACGCGGGGGCAGCAGCGACCGGACGTCCTGGTGCTGCGCGGCAGCCTGGACCGGGAGTCGCTGCGGTTGGGCGTACTCGACCTGCCGAGCCCGGCGCACCGGCTCGGCTGGCTCGCCGACCACCTGGACCGGCTGCCCGGCTCCGGCATCGTCTACACGCTGACCGTGGCGTCGGCGACCGAGACCGCCGATTTCCTGCGGTCGCGGGGCTGGACGGTGGCCGCGTACACCGGGCAGGCCGAGGACGCCGACCGTCGCGCCGCCGAGCAGGACCTCCTCGACAACAAGATCAAGGCGTTGGTCGCCACCAGCGCGCTCGGCATGGGCTTCGACAAACCGGACCTCGGCTTCGTGGTGCACCTGGGCGCGCCGCCGTCGCCGATCGCCTATTACCAGCAGGTCGGGCGTGCCGGCCGAGCGGTCGAGCACGCCGAGGTGCTGCTGCTGCCCGGTGTCGAGGACCAGGCCATCTGGCGGTATTTCGCGTCGCTCGCCTTCCCGCCCGAGGAGCAGGTCCGTGCGGTGCTGGCCGCCCTGCACACCGACCGGCCGCTCTCCACCCAGGCCCTGGAACCCCTGGTGGACCTGCGCCGCGCCCGGCTGGAACTGATGCTCAAGGTGCTCGACGTGGACGGCGCGGTCCGCCGGGTGCGCGGTGGTTGGCTCGCCACCGGCGAACCCTGGGTCTACGACGAGCCCCGGTTGCGCCGCGTCGCTGCCGCCCGCGCCGACGAGCAACAGGCCATGCTCGGGTACGCCGCGACGACCGACTGCCGGATGCGATACCTGCGCGACTGCCTGGACGACGCGGAGGCGACCGACTGCGGGCGCTGTGACCGGTGTGCCGCGCCGCTGTTCACGGCGGAGGTGTCACCGGCCGCGCTGACCACCGCACAGACGTTCCTGGGCCGCCCCGGCGTGCCGCTCGCGCCCAAGAAGCTCTGGCCGACCGGGTTGGAGGCGGTCGGCGTACCGCTGAAGGGCCGGATCGCCCCGACGGAGCAGGCGCTCGCCGGACGTGCCGTGGGGCGGCTCTCCGACCTCGGCTGGGGTGGCCGGCTGCGCGGTCTGGTCGGGCCGGGCACGCCGGACGGCCCGCTCCCGGACGACCTGGCCGCCGCCGTCATCGAGGTGCTCAAGGCGTGGGCGCACGGCGACGACCCGTGGCCCCGCCGCCCGGCGGGCGTGGTCGCGGTCGACTCGCGGACCCACCCGGTGCTGGTCGGGTCGCTGGCCGAGCGGATCTCCGCCGTCGGGCGGCTGCCGCTGCTGGGCCGGGTCGTCTCGGCCGGTCCGCCGGCCGGTCCGCGCGGCAACAGCGCCCAGCGGGTACGCACCCTGCACGGCGCGCTCACCGTGCCCGACCCGCTCGCCGACGCCCTCGGCGGGCTGGACGGCCCGGTGCTGCTCGTCGACGACCTGGTCGACTCGGGCTGGACGATGACGATGGCGGCCCGGGAGCTGCGCCGCGCCGGTGCCCCCGACGTCCTGCCGTTGGCACTCGCGGTGGCGGGCTGACACTCGGCACACGGCCGGCTGACACCTCGGCGCGCGTGCCGGGCCCGACCGTGATCGGCTGCGGGTGCGACCGGAGCCACGACCGGGCGGACCCGCCGGGGCGCCGGAGCACCCGGCGGTACGGTGGGCGCATGGCTGACCAGGAACCCGACGCGCCCGCGTTCGGGTCGGTGCGGGTCGCCGAGCGACCGGCGGCGGGCAGCGACCCGGACGCGGTCTCCGCGACGCCGGACCGGGCCACGCTGCGGCTGGCCCTGGTGGTCGGCGGGCTGGTGCTGGCCGTGCTGCTCGGCTTCGGGCTCGGCCGGATCAACGGCGGCGGTCCGGCGGCGGCCATCGGCGGTACGGGGGACAGCGCGCTGGCCGACCACAGCCACGCTCCCGGTGTCGGCGCGCACTCGCACGGCGCCGACCAGGACGCCGCCGCTGAGGCCGGTGGGCTGGCGATCAGCCGGGACGGCTACACCCTCGCCCCGCTGTCCGCCGAGTTCACCGCCGGGCGGGAAGGCGAGCTGCGGTTCCGGATCGAGGACGGGCAGCGCCGCACGGTCACCCGGTTCGCGATCGTGCACGACAAGCCGATGCACGTCATCGTGGTGCGTCGCGACCTGAGCGGCTATCAGCACCTGCATCCGACGATGGCGGTGGACGGCACCTGGTCGGTACCGCTCACCCTGGCGCAGCCCGGCCTGTGGCGGGCGTACGCCGACTTCACCGCGCTCGCCGACGACGGGCGGCAGACCGCCACCACGCTCGGCGTGGACCTGGTCGCCCCCGGCACCTACCAACCTCGGGACCTGCCCGCCCCGGCCAGCACCGACACGGTCGACGGATGGAGCGTCGGATACCAGGGCAGCCCCGAACCCGGGCTGACGGTGCCGTTGAGCTTCCGGGTCACCGGTGCGGACGGCACCGCCCCGACGCTGGAGCGGTACCTCGGCGCGTACGGGCACCTCGTCGCGTTGCGCGAGGGCGACCTCGGGTACCTGCACGTGCACCCCGAGGTGGAGTTGGTCGACGGTGCGATCCAGTTCTGGCTGACCACACCGGGGCCGGGGCGCTACCGCCTCTATCTGGACTTCGCCACCGGCGGGGAGGTCCGTACCGCCGAGTTCACGGTGACCGTCGGCTAGCCGGCCCGGCGGATCGGTCGGCGGGCGAGGTACCGCAGCAGGTCACGGATGTGGTGCTTCTCCTCGGCCGGCACGGTCGGATCGGCCAGCCGTTGCAGGATCACCCGGACGTCGGCCTCGACCGGGCCCTCGTCGCCGCGCCGCCACGGCCCGGGGCCGGCGTCGGGCAGGCCGAGCGCGCGGAAGGCCGCCGCCACCGGCAGGTCCAGCGCGGCGCAGAAGCCGCGCACCTTCGCCAACTCGGGGTAGTCCTGCCAGTCACCGGCCAGCCAGCGGAAGACGGTGGACCGACCGACCCCGGTGTGCCCGGCCAGGTCGGTGACCGTCCAGCCGCGTTCCTCCCGGGCGTCGTCGATGGCACGGCGCACGAAGCGCGCGAACGCCATCTGCGGCGAGACCTCTGCCGAACCCATCCGGTGGGTATGCCCTCCCGACCGGCACCCGACGGTGCGTTCTTCGAGACTAGTACGCGAAGTTGCGGAAGCAACTGACTGATCGACCAGACGACAGTGACGGCGGAGTCGAGTCGGGTCAACGCTTCTCGGGCGGCGGTGCGAGCAGCGTCTCCAGTCGTGGTGAGACCCGCCACTGCGCCACGAGTTCCTGGTACTCCGCGCGCTGGGCGTCGGTCGGCCCGGCATCGGTGCGTCGTGCTCGGACCAGCAGGTTGCGGGGGGTGTGCGCCGAGTCGACGAACTCGACCACCTCGGCCCGGTAGCCGTGCAGCCGCAACAGCCCGGCCCGCAGCGCGTCGGTGAGTACGTCCGCGAAGCGTTCCCGGAGGATCCCCTGCCGGGTCAACAGCTCGTAGGGGGCGGGTGCCGGGCGGGTGCGGAGCTGCGCGGCGATGTCGTGGTGGCAGCAGGGCGCGGCCAGCACCCACCGGGCTCCCCAGCGCACCGCGCGGGCCAGCGCCTCGTCAGTGGCGGTGTCGCAGGCGTGCAGGGCGAGGACCAGGTCCGGTGCCGGCTCGACGACCGCGTCGGCGATGGTGCCGGCCACGAAGCGGACCCGTTCGGCCCAGCCGAGCCGCTGCGCCAGCGCGGTGTTGCGCTGGCGCTGGTCGTCGCGGACGTCGACGCCGACCAGCTCGACATCCCAACCCTGGCCGGACAGATAGCGGTACGCGGCGAAGCTGAGGTACGCGTTGCCGCAGCCCAGGTCCACCACGCGGAGCGGACCCGGCTCGTCGGGCAGCGTCGCCGCCAGCGCCCGCAGGAAGGCGTCCACCTGACGGCGCTTGGCCGCCGAGCCGCCGATCTCGGCGAAGAGCGGGTCGCCGGGGTCGAGCAGGTACTCCTTGGCCCGGTCGTGCCCGGTCGGAGCAGCGGCCGGGCGGGTGCTGGCGCTGCGGTGCACCTGTGCCTCGCCCGACTTGGTGACCCGCAGTTGGAGCGTGGCCCCGACGGTCTCCACGTGCCAGTTGCCGAACGGCTCGGCCAGCAGCGCCTCGACCGCCGTGTCCGCCTCCGGCCCGGGGGCCACATTGCGGGTGTACGGCCGCTCGCCGTCGGAGGTGGAGATCTGCAACCTCGGGCCGGCCTTGAGCGCGACCGGCCGCAGCTCGGCCCGGACCACGGAGGGACGCTGGCCGCGTCGGCGACCGGCGGCCACGGCCCGGGTCAGTGCGGGGTCCAGCAGCATCGAGCGGACCTCGGCGAGGGCGGAGTCCAACGGTTCGGGCATCGCTCCATCTTCCACGCCGTGCAGGGGTAGGCCGACAGCGGCGGGCCGTCGGTGACGCCGGGCACCCGGCAGCGAGGTGCAGGGGACCGGGGTGACGGCGACCGGACCCGTGCTGCTGGGCATTCCGGGCGGTGGCGGGCGGGCGGCGGCTGGCGGGCGGCGGCGCTGTGCGTTCGAGGCGGCGGGTGCTGACGGCATCGCGCCGACGACCGGGCTGGTCGTCGGCGCGATGCCGGTGCGTGTCTCGCTGTGCTCCGCCCGACGGGCGGAGTGGGATCAGTCGGTGCTCGCCTCGGCCGATCCGCCGCCGGTGGAGGCGGTGGCCCGGCGGCGTCGACGGCGGCGCGGGCGGGGCGTCTCGGCGCCGCCCTCGGTGCCGGCTACGGCCTCGGCGGGAGTACCCGTCTCGGTCGGGTTGGTCGGGTCGCCACCGGCGGCGACGACCTCACCGGCGCGGCGGCGCCGACGGCGACGCGGCGTGCGGGTACCCTCGCCGGCCTCGCCGGACATCTCGGCCCCGGTCTCGGCGGACTCCGGCGCGGCGTCGCCGCTCTGCCCGCGACCACTCTCGGCGCGGCCACGGCCTTCGCCCCGACCACGACCCTCGCCGCGTCCACCGCCCTCGCCGCGACCGCGACCCTGGCGCCGTCCGGTACCGCGCGGCTCGCCGCCCCGGCGGGAACGACCGCCGCCCAGGTCCTCCTCGACCTCGGCGGCCAACCCGGCGCGGGTCCGCTCGGCGGTCGGCAGCGTGCCGGTCACCTCGGTCGAGATGTGCAGGTCGGTGTAGAGGTGCGGAGAGGTGTGGTACGTCTCCTGCGGGTCGGGCATGTCCAGCCCGAGCGTCTTGTCGATGATCCGCCAGCGGGGCATGTCGTCCCAGTCGACGAACGTCACCGCCACACCGGTCGCCCCGGCCCGGCCGGTCCGGCCGATCCGGTGGGTGTAGGTGTCCTGGTCCTCGGGGCAGTCGTAGTTGATGACGTGGGTGACGCCGCTGACGTCGATGCCCCGGGCCGCGACGTCGGTGGCGACCAGAGTGTCGATCTTGCCGGCGCGGAACGCCCGCAGGGCCCGCTCCCGGGCACCCTGCCCGAGGTCGCCGTGCACGGCCGCGACCGCGAAGCCACGGAAGTCGAGGTCCTCGGCGACCCGGTCGGCGGCCCGCTTGGTCCGCGTGAAGATCATCGTGAGGCCACGGCTCTCGGCCTGGAGGATCCGGGCGACAATCTCGATCTTGTTCATCGAGTGGGTGCGGTAGACCAACTGCTCGGTCTGCGGGGACGGACCGGTCTCGGCGGTGTGCCCGGCGTGGATCGTGATCGGGTGACGCAGGAACCGGCGGGACAGCGTCACGATCGGGTCCGGCATGGTCGCGGAGAACAGCATGGTCTGCCGGTCCTCCGGCAGCATCGCCAGGATCCGCTCGACGTCGTCGAGGAAGCCCAGGTCGAGCATCCGGTCGGCCTCGTCCAGCACCAGCGCGCGTACGCCGTGCAGGCGCAGGTGCTTCTGCTTGGCCAGGTCGAGCAGGCGACCCGGCGTACCGACAAGGATCTCCACGCCCTTGCGCAGCGCGTCGACCTGAGGCTCGTACGCGACGCCGCCATAGATCGGGAGCACCCGGACGCCCCGGGTGCGGCCTGCGGCGGCGATGTCCTTGGCGACCTGGATGCCCAGTTCACGGGTGGGTACGACGACGAGTGCCTGCGGCACGCCGTCACTGCCCTCGTTCGGGGCGAAGACCCGCTCCAGCAGCGGTACGCCGAAGCCGAGGGTCTTGCCGGTGCCGGTCGGGGCCTGCCCGATCAGGTCGGCGCCGCGCAGCGCGATCGGCAGCGCGTACTCCTGGATGGCGAAGGCGCGGGTGATGCCGGACGCGGCCAGCGCGTCCACCGTCTCGGCGCGTGCGCCCAGCTCGGCGAAGGTCGGTGCCTCCGGTCGGACCGGGGCGGTCGGGGCCAGTTCCTGGCCGTCTGTGAGGTCTTGAATCGGCTCACTCATGTGGATTTGGGGGTGCCCTCTCGTGGGTGCGCCCCATCATGTCCTCAGGGCGCGTTCGGTTTTGGCGCGGGCCACACGGTCGGCGGCAGAGATGCCGGGCGGACCGGGCCGCACGCGCGCCGTGGGTCGGACTTCGACCGGGTTGGATCTGAATCCGGTCGGGATCGGCACCTACGGCAACTCGTCCATGTTACCTGAACGGGCGTGAGGCCGTCCCGATTCCAGTCCGGCAAGAGTCATCGGGAGGGCTTCTGTGTGAGCTGTATCACACGTCTGCGGTCGGCCTTGCCTGTTCGACGTGCCCGACGGCGTCCCGTCGGGCGCTCCCGGGCGGGCCGGCGAGCGGTAGCCTGCGCGGATGTCCGCCCCCGTCACGCCCGAGTCTGCCGTCGCCGACCTGCTCGGCCTGGTGGCCCTCGGCGAACTGCTCGCCTTCGAACGTCTGGCGGCCGATGCCCGGTTCGCCCCGGATCTGCGCCGTCGGGCCGCATTGGGGGAAATGGCCGCCGCCGAGATCGCGAACTACCGGCGGCTGGCCGACCGGCTGGAGGTGCTCGGCGTACCGGTCGAGGAGGCGATGGCGGCCTACGTCGCGCCGTTGCAGGGATACCACGACTCGACCGAGCCCCGGGACTGGGTCGAGGCGGTCACCAAGGCGTACGTGGGGGACGGGATCACCGACGACTTCCTCCGCGAGGCCGCCGAGGCGCTGCGGGAGCCGGACCGGCAACTGGTCCTGGACGTGCTGCACGAGTCGCGGTACGCGGAGTTCGCCGCCGCCGAGATCCGGCACGCCGTCGCGGCAGACCCGAAGGTCGCCGGGCGGTTGTCGATGTGGGCCCGGCGGCTGGTCGGCGAGGCGCTGTCCCAGGCGGGCCGGGTGGTCACCGCCGACCAGGGGGCGTTGACCACCCTGATCGTCGCGGACGGGCGGACCGACGTACCCGGATTGTTCCGGCGGCTGACCGCCGCGCACACCGCGCGGATGGCCGCCGCCGGCCTCAACAACTGATCGTCAGCGGACGGTGAAGCCCACCGCCCGAGGGGACGCCTCGGCGATCTCGACGTAAGCGACCTTGCTGACCGGCACGATGACCCGCCGGCCCTTCTCGTCGGTCAGGGAGAGCGTGCCGCCCTCGCTCCTGGCCATCGCTTCGGTCACGATCTGCTCGATCTCGGCCGGCGACTGCGCGCTCTCCAGGACCAGCTCGCGCGGTGCGTACTGCACCCCGATCTTGACCTCCACTGTGCCTCCTCCGTCGGGCGAAATGGTCGCCGTGCGAAGGCTATCCGATCACAAGGTGGGAGTTCAGGCTGACTCACCTTGCAGCGGGAAGCTGGCGATGCCCCGCCAGGACAGCGCGGCCACCAACGCCTCCGCCTCGGCCTTGGGCACCTGCCGCCCGCGGGCCAGCCAGAACTGCGCCGCCGTCTCGGCGGCGCCGACCAGGCCGGAGGCGAGCAGCTCCGCGTGTGCCCGGCTGACCCCGGTGTCCGAGATGATGGTGTCGGTGATCGCCGCGATGCAGCCCTGCTCGACCCGCTCCACGCGCTGCCGTACGGCCGGGTCGTTGCGCAGGTCCGACTCGAAGACCAGGCGGAACGCCTCGCTCTCGTGGTCGACGAAGTCGAAGTACGCCCGCACCGACGCGCTGACCCGCTCCTTGTTGTCGGCGGTGCTCGCCATCGCGTCGTGCACCTTGGCGACGATTGCGTCACAGTGCGTGTCGAGCAGGGCGAGGTACAGCTCCATCTTGCCGGGGAAGTGCTGGTACAGCACGGGCTTGGAGACCCCGGCCCGCTCGGCGATGTCGTCCATCGCCGCGGCGTGATAGCCCTGCGCGACGAACACCTCCTGAGCAGCGGCGAGTAGCTGCTTGCGGCGTGCCGAACGGGGCAGGCGGGTCGGCCTGCCGGTGGTCTGGGCGCCGTTCCCCACAGCGGTCATGGGAACCTCCGAGTCTGTAGACGGGCCGCATTTCGCCCGAACCGCTCAGGGCCGCCATGGCCCCTGTGCGGAATTGGCCCGCCGCTGTAACTTATCGCCACTGTCGCCACACGGTAGCCTCAGCGGGGGCGACCAAGGAGCGCGCGGTGAGTGAAGCAGGGCAACCCGGTGCCGCCACCCCGGGAGAGCACGGCGACGGGACGGGTCAGCGGGATGACCTGGCCCGTTCCGGCAACGGGTGGGCACCGTCGGCGGCCGACTGGTCGTGGGGGGCGGAAGGTCCCCGCGACCTCGGCGCGCCCCGGCGTCGCCCCGAGTCGCCCTCCGGTTGGGCGACCGCCTCACCACGCTACGCCGACCTGCCGCCTCCCGCCGGTGACCAGCCGGAGCCGGAACGCGCGACGCGCACGAACGGACACCACGTCAACGGCGTGCACCCCGAGGACGAGACGTCCTCCGGTCGGTACACCCCGGTCAGCGCCCCGCCCGGCCTGCGTGAGTCCGGCAGCGACGCCGGTCACGACCGGCTGGTGGTGCCCGCGCCGCGTCCCACCCCCGCCGGTGAGCAGCCGGTGACCTCGACCTCCGGCCTGCCCACCTCGGCGCCGCCGGCCGTCCAGGTGCCGCCCGTCGGCACCGCCGCCTCCGGCTTCGAGATGCCGCCCGGCGTGCACGCGCCCACCGCCGAGCGGGCCGGGGACGACCCGTCCGCCGGGGGCCGGTCGCACGGCTGGGACGAGCCGTACCCGGCCGAGTCGACCGGTCCGTCCCATCCCGCCGACACCTCCGGGTCGTCCGGCGACCACGGGTACGGCGCCGACCACGCCGGCTGGCCACCACCGGGGACCGGCCGGCGCGGGGGCTGGGCGGCGGACGCCGATCCCGCCGACGACGAGCGGCCGAGCTGGGCCCGATCCGGCCCGCCGAGCGACTGGGCGCCGTCCTGGGCACGCGGTGAGGACGAGAGCGGCCGACGCGGGCGAGAGACCCCGGGGCAGAGCTGGTCCAGCGAACCGAGCCGACCGTACGAGCCGGTCCGGGCCGAGCCGACCCGTCCCTACCAGCCGGTGCCGGTCGAGCGGCCCCGGCCGTACGAGCCGACCCGGCCGGAGACCGTCGCGCCGCGCACCCCGGCCGAGCAGCCCGATTCCACCGACCGGCCCTCGTGGGCCGCCGCGCCGACCAGTGCGCCACCGGTCGACGAGCGTCCCGTGCGGGAGCCCGGCGAACCGACTGCCGCGCCCCCGACGCGGGAGCGACCCTCGTGGGCGGCCGACGAGCGACCGCACTGGTCGACGTCGCCGGTCAGCGGCGCGCCCGCCGACGAGCGGCCCGCCTGGTCGGCCTCGCCGGTCAGCGGTGTCCCCGCCGACGAGCGCGCCTCCTGGCGAGCCCGCCCGGTGAGCGCTGCTCCGGCCGACGAGGGTCTGCCGTGGGGCGCGCGTACCGACGAGGGTCTGCCCTGGGGTGCCCGCACCGAGGAGGGTCTGCCCTGGGGTGCGCGCGTGGGTGGTCCGCCGCCCGCCGACGACCGCCTGCCCTGGGCGCTCGGCCCGGCCAGCGCGCCTCCGGCCGCCACGCCGGCCGGACCACGCGAGACGACTCCACCCGAGCCGTCCACGCCGCCGGTCACCGAGGCCGCGAGCGCCTCCGGCGGTGGCCCGGCCTACCGGCCGTTCCGGCTCCGACCGGTGCCCAGCGACCCGGGGCCGACCGCTCCGCCGCCCGCCTCGCCCTGCCCGCCCGCCACCCCGGCCCCGACCGAGCCGGCGTCCGGCGCCCGGGCGTCCGACGTGCCCACGCACCGTGACCGCACCCCGTCCGCGCCCGCCCCGACGAGCGCTGCCCCCTACGCGGCCCGCCGATCCGCCCCCGACCTCGAAACGCCTGGCGACCGGTCGCCGGACGGCACCTCGGCGGTGTTGCCGCAGCGCGTCCCCGCCGAGCCGGACGTGCCCGTCGTGCCGGAGCCGCCAGCCGTGGACCCACCCGCCGAAACCCCGGAACTCGCCCGGATCGCCACCCATCTGCGTCGTGACGACGAACCGGCGCCGCTGCGTGAGCGGCCCGAGGGCTTCGACGTCAACGCGATCCTCGACGCGGTTCGGGGCGTGGAGGGAGTTCGTGACGCGGCCCTGCGGCGGACCCCGGCAGGTGCTCACAGCCTGCGTCTGGACCTGGCCGACGGCGCCGACCCGGCGGAGGTGAGCCGGCACGTCGCCCGCCTGCTCCAGGAGCGGATGGGGCTGGCCGCCGCGCCGAGCGGAGTGCCGGGACCACCGGCCGCGCCGGTGCGTCGCCGGTCCCCCGAGACCCGCGACGGCGGCGAGTCGCGTCCGCCCGCCGAGCCCCGACGCCCGGTGGCCCGCCCGGCAGGGGTCCGGACGGAGACTCCACCGGTCCGCTCGGCAGGGGCCCGGACCGAGGCCCCGCCGGCCCGGACCGAGCCGGAGCCCGCCCGCCGCCGACGCCCGACGCCCGCCCCGCCGAGGGGACGGGCCGTCGTCGAGGAACCCGGCCCGACCGGCAGCCCGGCCACGCTCGGTGCCTCCTACTCGGGCGGCCAGCTCACCACGACCGAGTCCGCGCCGTCCCGGCCGCTGGACACCGGCGGGGTGCCCGGCCCCCGGGTGGTGCTCGACCACGTCCAGGTCAGCACGTTCGGTCTCGACGCGACAGTCGAGGTTCGCCTGCTGGCCGGGGAGCAGAGCGCCGCCGGGTACGCCACCGGTCCGGCCGTCGACGGGTACGTGCTGCGGCTGTGCGCGGTGGCCGCCGCGGCGGCCATCGACGAGCTGTTGCGCAGCGCCGACCCCACCGCCGAGCGGGGACGCTGTTTCGTGGAGCACGCCGCCGTGGTGCCGTTCGGCAACTGCGAGGTGGCGACCGTCGTGGTGTTGCTGGTGTGCGACGGATGGGTCGAGCAGTTGGCCGGGTCCGCGCTGGTGGCCGGCGACCCTCGGCAGGCGGTGGTACGCGCCAGCCTGGCCGCAGTGAACCGGCGGTTGGAGGCTCTGCTGGCCTGAGCCGTTCGGGGCAGACTGGAGTGGTGAAGCCTGCCACCCTCTGGCCCGATCGGTTGTTGCCCGCGTCCTCGATGCCGCCGCCCTGGCCGGGTCGGCAGGTACGCCTGGACGGCACGGTGACCTACGTCCGGGAGACGCCGGCCACCGGCCCGGACGCGGAGCCGGCGTTGTACGTGCACGGCCTGGGCGGGTCCGCGCAGAACTGGACGGATCTGGCCGGCCTGCTCGCCGACCGCCTCGACGGCCAGGCGATCGACCTGCCGGGGTTCGGGCGTAGCGAGCCGGGCCTGCGCTACACCGTGCCGTCCTTCGCAGACCGGGTGATCCGTTGGATCGAGTACTCCGACCGGGGCCCGGTGCACCTGTTCGGCAACTCGCTGGGCGGGGCGATCTCGGTCCGGGTGGCCGCGCTGCGGCCGGATCTGGTGCGCACGCTGACCCTGGTGTCGCCAGCCCTGCCGTTCCTCGACTTCCGACGGTCGTTGCAGGGCCGGATGCTGCCGCTGCTGGCGATCCCCCGCGCCGAGCGGCTGGCCGCCTGGCGGCTGGCCCAGTTCGCGCCGGAGGTGATGGCCCAGCAGACGATGGAGGCGTGCGTGGCCGACCTCAGCCGGATCTCCGAGCAGCGCCGGCAGGAGGCGGTGGAGGAGATCCGGGTGCGGTACGAGGCGACCCACTACGCCGCCGCGTACGTGCGGACGTTCCGGGGGATCGTCTCCAGCTTTCTGCGGTCGTACCTGCCGGGGTCGGGGTCGCTGTGGCGGATGGCCCGTTCGGTGCAAGCCCGCACGCTCGTGGTGGGCGGCCGGCAGGACCGGTTGGTCGACGTACGCGTGGCACCGCAGACCGCGCGGGTGATCCCGGACAGTCGGCTGCTGATGCTCGACGGCGTCGGTCACGTCGCGCAGTTGGAGGTGCCGCGTGTGGTGGCGCGGGCCGTGGTCGGGCTTCTTACCGAGTCGGTCAATGGGTCCGGGCGGTCCGACCTGGCAGGATGACGCGAATGCGCAGTCCTGGTGGTCGTCGACCGTCTCACTCCACCGGCCGACACAGCCGCTCGCCGGAGCCGGTCACGACCACCACGTCGCGGCGTGCGGTGGTGCGCCGGCTGACCGTGCTGGTGGTCGCGCTCGGGGCGGGCGCGGCGCTGGTGACCGGCGTGACCGGGCCCTCGGCCGGTTCCGCCGACGAGGTGGCGGCGGTGACGTCCCCGCCGGTGGTGCCGCCCTCGCCGTCACCCGAATACGTGTCGCCCTCGGTGTCGCCCGTACCCGTGTCGCCGTCGGCGGTCGTCCCGTCGCCCGAGCCGGTGTTGCGGGAGTCCGGGCCGGTCCCGTCGGCCGGGCCGGGCCGGTTCGACTACGACGACCGGACCGGGCCGGTGCTGGGTACGGCCGGTGCCGCCCGGCGGTACCGGGTGGCGGTGGAGTCCGGCGCGGGCGTGGACGCGGGTGAGTTCGCCCTCGCGGTGCGTACGGCACTGGCCGGCCCCGGGAGCTGGGTGGACAGCGGGCGACTGCGGTTGCGGCAGGTGGAGACCGCGTCCCGGTACGACTTCACCGTCTATCTGGCCACGGCCACCACGGCGGGGCGGATGTGTGCCGCCGGTGGGGTCGACATCCGGGTCGGAGGCCGCCCCTACACCTCGTGCCGCGCACCCGGGAAGGTGATCATCAATCTGGACCGGTGGCGGCAGTCGGTGCCGCACTACGTCGAGGCCGAGGTGCCGCTCTCGGTCTATCGCGCGTACGTGATCAACCATGAGGTCGGGCACGAGCTGGGCAACCGGCACGAGCGCTGTCCGGGGCGGGGTGAACCGGCCCCGGTGATGATGCAGCAGACCCTCTTCCTCAAGGGGTGCGTGGCCAATCCCTGGCCGTACCTGGACGGGAAGCGGTACGCCGGTCCGCCGCTGTGAAAGTGAACCGACCGCACGGTAATGCGCTGATATGCCCGGTTATGGTGCGACGATGGCGTCATGCCGCCTTCGCCCCTCAACGGCCGCCCCGGGCTGCCGGACGATCCGCCGGGATCCCGGCCGGAGGGTCCGCCGCCGGGGCACCGTCCGGCGGCCCGGCGGCGTCGACGTCGGCTGGCCGCGACCCTCGCGGTGGTGCTGGCGCTGACGGTCACGCTCGTGCTGCGGATCGCCCCGACCGAGGACCGCTCGACCGGCGCGGCACCGGCCGGCCGGACGTACGACACGACGACCGAGCAACCGGGAGCCGCGTACCCGATGGTGGGCGCGGGCAGCTTCGCGGCGGCCGGCGGCCAGTCCCCGGTACACGGCCTGGACGGCCCGATCGTGTACTACCGGGTGGCCGTCGAGCAGGGCACCGGCCAGGACCCGGACGCCTTCGCCGCCGAGGTCGACGCGGTGCTCGGTGATCCGCGCAGCTGGATCGGCTCGGGGGAACTGCGGGTACGCCGGATCGACGACCCGGAGTACGCCGACTTCACCGTCTACCTGGCCACCCCGGCAACCTCCGAGGCGATGTGCGCGACCGGTGGCCTGACCACCGAGGGCTACACCTCGTGCCGGCTGCCCGGACAGGTGATCATCAACCTGGCGCGCTGGGCGGAGGCGGTACCCGACTACGGCGCACCGCTGGCGGTGTACCGGGCCTACGTGATCAACCACGAGGTGGGCCACGAGTTCGGCGAGGGACACCAGACGTGCCCCGGCCCGGGCCGACCGGCACCGGTGATGCAGCAGCAGACGTACGGCCTGGACGGCTGCCTGGCGTACGCCTGGCCCTTCCTCGACGGTGTCCGGTACGTCGGCGACCCGGCCACCTGACCTCGGTCGTCACCCGATCCGGGTTATTCCCGCTCCCGCATGCCGGGCGACGTGTCGCTGCTCATGGTCGGCGGGTGGGCCGGCGAGCAACAATGGCCCGGTTGACCGCCACATCGATCCCGGGGAGTCCACCGTGTCGTTGCCCCCGCTCGTCGAGCCTGCCGCCGAGCTGACCGTTGACGAGATCCGCCGCTACTCCCGTCACCTGATCATCCCCGACGTGGGAGTCACCGGGCAGAAGCGGCTGAAGAACGCCCGGGTGCTCTGTGTGGGCGCCGGTGGTCTCGGCTCGCCCGCGCTGATGTACCTGGCCGCCGCCGGTGTCGGCACGCTCGGCATCATCGACTTCGACACCGTCGACGAGTCCAACCTGCAGCGGCAGATCATCCACGGGGTCTCCGACATCGGCCGATCCAAGGCCGAGTCCGCCGCGGCGAGCATCCGCGAGATCAACCCGCTGGTCAACGTCGAGATCCACAACACCGCGCTGGACCGGGACAACGTCCGGGACATCTTCGCCCAGTACGACCTGATCGTCGACGGGACGGACAACTTCGCCACCCGGTACATGGTCAACGACGCGGCGGTGCTGCTCGGGAAGCCGTACGTCTGGGGGTCGATCTACCGGTTCGACGGCCAGGCATCGGTGTTCTGGGCCGAGCACGGCCCCTGCTACCGCTGCCTCTACCCGGAGCCCCCGCCGCCCGGCATGGTCCCCTCCTGCGCCGAGGGCGGCGTGCTCGGCGTGCTCTGCGCCTCGATCGGCTCGATCCAGGTCAACGAGGCGATCAAGCTGCTCGCCGGCATCGGTGAGCCGCTGGTCGGCCGGCTGATGGTCTACGACGCCTTGGAGATGAGCTACCGCAAGATCAAGGTCCGCAAGGACCCGAACTGCGTGCTCTGCGGCGAGAACGCCACCCTGACCGACCTGATGGAGGACTACGAGGACTTCTGCGGGGCGGTCTCCGAGGAGGCGCAGGAGGCGACCGTCGACGCGACGATCACCGCCGCCGAGCTCAAGGAGTGGCAGGACGCCGGCAAGGACATCTTCCTGGTCGACGTCCGGGAGCCGGCCGAGTACGAGATCGTCCGCATCCCCGGTGCGACGCTGATCCCCAAGGGGGAGTTCCTCTCTGGCGAGGCGCTCTCCAAGCTCCCGCAGGACCGGCAGATCGTGCTGCACTGCAAGTCCGGGGTCCGCTCCGCCGAGGCGCTCGCCGCAGTGAAGGCGGCCGGTTTCCGGGACGCCGTGCACGTCCAGGGCGGCGTGCTCTCCTGGATCAAGCAGATCGATCCCTCCCTGCCCGCCTACTGATGTAAGGAAGGGTCCCCTGCTAACGCCTCAGGTATAGAAGGGGACCCCTCCTAACACCCGGTCGACGGCCGGTCACGCCACCCGGCCGACGGCCGGTCCCACCTGCCCGTTGTACCGAGGCGGGATCATGTTTCCGCCGGTAGCGTGACCGCCGTGGTCGACATCGACGCCGCGATCGGGTTCGTGGTGGCACACGGGGACACGGTCGAACGTGCCCGTCTCTCCTGGCTGCGCACCGGCACGCCGCCGCCACCGGAGACGCTGGACAGTGCCGAGGTCGGCCAGACCCTGGGCGGCGGCTGGCCCGCCTCCTGGGGCGACCCGGTCGCCTCGGTCGACGCCACCTGCTTCCGTCTCGCCGAGTTGGACGACCTCGGTGCGCTGGGTCGCCCGGCCGCCCGTCGCGCGCTCGACTGGCTCGCCGCCGGCCAGCAGCGTGACGGCTGCTGGGAGGAGGATCCGGCGCTGGCCGAGACCGCTCCCGAGTGGGCCCGGCCGGGCAGCCCGGAGGCACGGCTCTACCTGACCGCCAACGCCGCCTTCTGGCTCACCGTGGCCGGGCTGGACGCCCGGGCCGCCGGGCCGCTGGACCACCGGGTCGGCGGCGCGTACGCCGGGGTGGTGCACGCCGCCGGGCAGGCGCTCGCCGCGCACCTGCGCCCCGACGGGAGTTGGCCGTCCTTCCTGGCCGCCGGCTGGCTGAGTGCGGCGGTCCTGCACCGGCAGCAACTGTTCTACGAGTCGGCGCGGATCAAGGCGGTGCTCGCCGAGCGGATGCCGGAGGCGTCCCCGGCCGACGCCGCCTGGCTCGCCTCGACCCTGCGTCGGGTCGAGGTCGACGAGCAGGAGTGGACCATGGTCGCGGCCCGCCGCCGGCTCACCGAGACGCAACGCAGCGACGGCGGCTGGAGCAGCGACGACGGGCACCAGTTCGACGTGCACGCCACCCTGGCGGTGATCCGCGCCTTCCGCTGATCCGGCCTGGCGCTGGCCGTCCTGGTACCGCTGGCCGTGCCGGGCGTGACCTCCGGCCGCCGCCGGCCGTCAGCTAACGCAGGTGACCGTCCCCGGTGACCACGTACTTCGTGCTGGTCAGCTCCGGCAGACCCATCGGGCCACGGGCGTGCAGCTTCTGGGTGGAGATGCCGATCTCGGCGCCGAAGCCGAACTCGCCGCCGTCGGTGAACCGGGTCGACGCGTTGACCATCACGGCCGCCGAGTCCACCCGGGCCACGAACTCCCGGGCGGCCGACTGCGAGTCGGTGACGATCGCCTCGGTGTGGCCGCTGCCGTACCGCCGGATGTGCGCCACCGCCGCGTCGAGCGAGTCGACCACGGCCACCGAGATGTCGGCCGAGAGGTATTCGGTGGCGAAGTCCTCGTCGGTCGCGGCGACCACCGCGTCCGAGTACGCCGCCGTCCGGGCGTCACCGTGCACCGTCACGCTGGCCTCGGCGAACGCCGCCAGCATCGGGGGCAGTACGGCGTCCGCCACGTCCCGGTGCACCAGCAGCGACTCGGCGGTGTTGCAGGTGGACAGCCGCTGCGTCTTCGCGTTCAGCGCGATCGAGACGGCCTTGACCGGGTCGGCGGCGGCGTCCACATAGACGTGGCAGTTGCCCACCCCGGTCTCGATCACCGGCACCGTCGACTCCTCGACCACGGTCCGGATCAGCGACGCGCCGCCGCGCGGGATCAGCACGTCCACCAGCCCCCGGGCCCGCATCAGCTCCTTGACCGAGTCGCGCGAGGCGGCGTCGAGCAACTGCACCGTGTCGGCGGGCAGCCCGGCACCGTCGATGGCGTCCCGCAGCACCGTCACCAGCGCCGCGTTCGAGTGCGCGGCGGACGAGGAACCGCGCAGCAGCGCCGCGTTGCCCGACTTCAGGCAGATGCCGGCGGCGTCCACGGTCACGTTCGGCCGGGCCTCGTAGATGATCCCGACCACGCCGAACGGCACCCGGATCTGCCGCAGCTCCAGACCGTTGGGCAGGGTGGAGCCGCGGACCACCTCACCGACCGGGTCGGGCAGCCCGGCCATCTGGCGCAGCGCGTCGGCGATGCCGGCCACCCGGGACTCGTCGAGGGCGAGCCGGTCCAGCACGGCCGCGCTCAGCCCGGCCTCCCGCCCGGCCGCCAGGTCCGCCTCGTTCGCGGTGAGGATCTCCGGCGTACGCGCCACCAGCGCGTCGGCCATCGCGTGCAGCGCCGCGTCCTTGGCCGTACGCGTCGCCACGGCCAGCGCCTCCGCCGCCGTACGCGCCCGCCGGGCCTGCTCGCTCACGCTCATTACACGCTCCTTCGATGTAAGGAAGGGCCCCCTGTTAACGCCTCGTGCATAGGAAGGGCCCCCTGCAATCACTTCAAGCCGGCGGATCGACCGCTCACAGCAACACCAGGTCGTCGCGGTGGACGACCTCCCGTTCGTACGCCGGACCGAGCGCCGCGGCAAGGTCCGAGGTGGACCGGCCGAGCAGACCGGGCAGTTCGACCGCGTCGTAGTTGACCAGTCCCCGGGCGACCGGCGCACCGGTGGTGTCGACCAGGTCGACCGGGTCACCGGCGGTGAACGCCCCGTCCACGGCGGTGATCCCGGCCGGCAACAGCGACTTGCGGCGGCCCACCACCGCGGCGACCGCGCCCGGGTCGAGGTGCAGTCGGCCCCGGGGCGCGGTGGCGTGTGCCAGCCAGAACAGCCGCGCGGCCGGGCGGCTGACACTGGGGTGGAAGAACGTGCCGACCGGCTCACCGGCCAGCGCCGCGAGGGCCTGTGGCGCGGAGGTCAGCACCACCGGGATGCCGAATCCGGTGGCGATCCGGGCCGCCTCGACCTTGGTCACCATGCCACCGGTGCCGACTCCGGCCCGCCCGGCACCGCCGATGTCGACTCCGACCAGGTCCGACTCGTCGCGTACCTCGGCGATCCGGCGGGCGCCGGGACGCGACGGGTTGCCGGTCCAGAGCGCGTCGACGTCGGAGAGGAGCACCAGCAGGTCGGCGTCGACGAGCGCGGCCACCAGCGCGGCCAGCCGGTCGTTGTCGCCGAAACGGATCTCCTCGGTGGCCACCGTGTCGTTCTCGTTGACGATCGGCACCGCCCGCAGATCCAACAGCTTGCGCAGAGTGCGGTACGCGTTGCGGTAGTGCGCCCGTCGGGTCACGTCGTCGACGGTGAGCAGCACCTGCCCGACGGTCCGGCCGTGCCGGGCGAAGGCGGCGGCGTACCGCCTGATCAGCAGGCCCTGGCCGACGCTCGCGGCAGCCTGCTGGGTGGCCAGGTCACGTGGTCGCCGGGAGAGCCCGAGCGGAGCCAGGCCGGCGGCGATCGCGCCGGAGGAGACCAGCACGACCTCACGTCCGTCGGCCGTCCGCGACCCGAGGGCGTCGACCAACGCGTCCACCCGCCCGTCGTCCAGACCGCCGGTGGCGGTGGTCAACGAGGAGGAACCGATCTTGACAACGACCCGCCGGGCCGCCGTTACCGCGTCTCGCACCCGCCTATTCTGCGTGGTCGGCGCGGTACGGCCCGGCGGCCTTCCCATAGTCTGGCCGCTTGTGACACCAGACGAGTACGTCGAGGCGGTACTGGAACTCGTCGACCGGATACCGCCGGGCCGGGTGATGTCGTACGGCGGGGTGGCCGACGCGCTCGCCGAGCGCTCCGGACGGGCCTCCGCCCGACTGGTCGGATCGATCATGGCTCGGCACGGTGGGGCCGTCGGTTGGCACCGCGTGGTCAACGCCACCGGCACGATGCCGCCCCGTCTCGTCGCCGAGGCGCGGGCCCGTTGGCTGAGCGAGGGTACGCCGCTGCGCGCGGGCCGGGTCGACATGCGCGCGGCGCAGTGGCAGCCCGGAGAGGGGATGTGACCCGCGCCATAACGTGAGTAACATTCGGCGCCATGAACGCGTCGCCGGGAGGAGCCGGCCCTTCGACCGGCTCCGCGCCTGATCCCTCGGCCGGTTCGGCGCCTGACCTGGCGACCGGGGCAGCGGCCGGGTTGCCGCGCAAGGTGCACGCCGGGTACGCGCTCGGTTCGCTGGCCACGGGAGCCTTCGGCACCGTGCCGGGGCTGCTGCTGTTGCCGTACCTCACCGACACGCTCGGCGTGGCTGCCGGGGTGGCGGCCCTGCTGGTGCTGCTGCCGAAGGCGTGGGACGTGCTGGTCAACCCGGTGGCCGGGCGGATCTCCGACCGGACCCGGTCGCGATGGGGTGCCCGCCGGCCGTACCTGCTCGTCGGCGGGTTGGCGCTGGCCGTGCTGTTCGGGTCGATCTTCGCCGCGCCGTTCGGCGCCGGACCGGGCGCCGGTGCGTACGTGGCCATCGCCTTCCTGGCCACGGCCACCGCGTTCGCCTTCTTCCAGGTGCCGTACGTGGCGATGCCGGCCGAGCTGACCGACGACTACGCCGAACGTACCCGGATGATGACCTGGCGGATCGCGGTGCTGGCGCTGGCCATCCTGGTCGCCGGTGCGGTGGCCCCGCTGGTGCGCGACGCAGCCGGTGGTGGCGTACCCGGGCACCGCTGGATGGGCGTGTTCGTGGCCGCGCTGATCGCGGTGGGTGCCGTCGGCGCGTTCCTCGGCACCCGGTCGGCCCCGCAGGGCTCGGTCGGGGAGAGCGAGCCGAGCCTGCGGGCCCAACTCGCCGTCGCCGGCCGCAACCGGCCGTTCCGGGCGTTGCTGCTCTGCTTCGTGGTGCAGTCCGCCGGGGTGGCCACGATCCTCGCCGGGGTGCAGTACTTCGCCGACCAGATCCTGCGCGACCCGACGACCGGCCCGACGCTGCTCTTCCTCTGCTTCGTCGGGCCGGCGCTGGTGGTGATGCCGCTGTGGTCGCGGGTGGGCGCCCGGCTGGGCAAGCTGGCCGCGCTGGTGGCCGCGTCGCTGATCCTGTCCGCCGGTGGACTGGCGCTGGTCGCCGCACCGGTGCTGCCCGCCGTCGTGGTCTATCTGCTGGTGGCGATGCTCGGCGTCGGGTACGCCGGTCAGCAGGTGTTCGCGCTGGCCATGCTCCCGGACTGCATCGCGTACGACACGGCGCGCACCGGCCGGCGGCAGGCGGGCGTCTTCACCGGCCTGTGGACGGCCGGCGAGACCTTCGGCCTGGCGCTCGGGCCGGGCGTCTTCGGTCTGGTGCTCGCGCTCACCGGTTACGTCTCCTCCACCACCGGCACCGCCGCCGTCCAGTCCGACACCGCCCGCCTGGGCGTCCTGCTCGGCTTCACCATCCTCCCGGCCCTGCTGATCGGCCTGGCCACCCTGCTGCTCCGCCCCTACGACCTGACCCCCACCCTCCTGGCCACCCTCACCCCCAGCGCCTCCGACATCCCCGGCGCCGCCGACGCTCCCCGCGACTCCGGCGCCGACGTCCCCCGCGACTCCGGCGCCGATCATGGAGTTGTGGTGGGGACGAATGCCGTCGAGAACCACGGAAAGGGCACCACTACTCCATGATCGACGAGAGCGGGTCGGCGCTGCCGGCGCACGGCGTACCGGCGGAACAGGTGCTGGCGGAGATCCGCAGCCTGCGGGAGGCCGACCGGCCGACGCACGGCGGGCGGCTGTTCGCGTACGTGTACGACGCGGCCGTCGCCGGGCTGGACGAGTTGACCGCCGCCGCGTACGCCGAGAGCGCGCACGTCAACGGGCTCGACCCGACCGCCTTCCCCTCGCTGCTGGCGATGGAGAACGCGCTTGTCGGCGCGGCGGCACGGGTGCTCGGCGGCGGGCCCGGCACGAGCGCGCCGGAGGTGGTCGGCAGTGTCACCAGCGGCGGCACCGAGTCGCTGATCCTGGCCGTCAAGGCGGCCCGTGACGCCCGGCCCGAGATCACCGCTCCTCGGATCGTGGTGCCGGCCAGCGCACACGCCGCGTTCGCCAAGGCCGCCCACTACCTGCGGGTGGCGCTCGACACCGTCCCCGTCGACCCGGCCACGCTCCGGCCCTCGGTCGCCGACGTGGCTGCCGCGATCGGGCCGGAGACCGTGCTGGTGGTCTGCTCCGCCCCCTCGTACGCGCACGGCGTGGTCGACCCGGTGGCCGAGATCGCCGCGACGGCGGCCACCGCCGGGGCGCGCTGCCACGTGGACGCCTGCTTCGGCGGCTGGACCCTGCCGTACCTGCGTCGCCTCGGCGTCGACGTGCCCGCGTTCGACTTCGCCGTCGCCGGGGTCACCTCGATCTCGGTGGACCTGCACAAGTACGCGTACGCACCGAAGGGCGTCTCGGTGCTGCTGCACCGCGATGCCGGGCTGCGCGCGCCACAGTACTTCGCGTACGCCGACTGGCCCGGGTACACGATGGTCAACCCGGTGATCTCCTCCACCCGGTCCGGCGGCCCGATCGCCGCCGCGTACGCCACCCTGCGGCACCTCGGCGACGACGGCTACCTGGAGTTGGCCCGCCGGACCCGGGACGCGGTACGGGTCCTGGCCGACGCGGTACGCGGCGTCGACGGGCTCCGGCTGGTGGCCGAGCCCGAGTCGACCGTCGTCTGCCTCACCTCGACCGACCCGGCGCTCGACCTCTTCGTCCTGGTCGACGAGTTGACCGCGCGTGGTTGGCACACCCAGCCGCAGCTCGCGTACGCCGGACTGCCGCGCAGCGTGCACCTGACGGTCACCGCGGCGGTGGCGTCCCGGGTGGCGGAGTTCGGGCCGGCCCTGGCCGAGGCGGCGACTGCCGCCCGAGCCGCCGGCCCGGTGGTGCTGCCGCCGGAGTTGCTGGCGTTTGCCGGCAGCCTCACCCCGCAGGCGCTCACCCCGGAGTTGGTCGCCGGGCTGGCCGAGGGGCTCGGCCTGGCCGGGCGGGCCGGCCCGCCGGACCGGATGGCGGTGGTGAACACCCTGCTCGACGCCGCCCCGGTGCGGCTGCGGGAGCGGCTGCTCGTGGAGTTCGTCGGGCTGCTGCAACGCCCGACCTGGTAGGCCGGGCGTCGCGCTGCGAGGGCGGTGGGCGTGACGGCCGGAGCCGCCACGCCCGCGCTCAGCGGCTCGTCCGCAGTGTGACGGAGTTGTCCGACCGCTTCCGGTCCGGCCAGTTCCGGTCCTGCTCGTCGAGGTGCTCGACCAGCAGGCTCGGCGTCACCTCCCCCCACGTCGAGTCGAGCCGGAACCGGAAGGTGAAGCTCCGCTGCTCGCCTGCGGCGAGCCCGTCCAGCGAGCAGGATTCGTACGCCTGCACCATCCGGCACTCTGACAGGTCACCGCCGGCCGGCTCGCCGATGGTGGAGAGGTTGTGGAAACCGAGTCGGGGCACGTCCACCGGCCCCTTGTTGGTCACCTTGACGGTGACCGAGACGTACCGGCCGCCGTCGGCGTCGGTCGAGCCGAGCACCAGATCGTCCGCGCTCATGGCGAGATCGGTCAGCCGGGGGTCGACCTCGAACCTCGTCGGCCCCGCCGTCTGGTCGAAACCTCCGCCACTCCAGGCGTACGTCCGCCACTGCTTCTGCGGCCACCAGTCGGGCACCCCGCAGCAGGGCTGGATGTCGGCCACCTCCACCCGGACCCTGCCGTCGGCGGTCAGCGCGACACCCGTGATGTCGTCCAGCCCCTCCCGGGTGCCCACCACCTGGCCCAGGGTGACGATCCGGCCGGCATCGTCCCGGGAGAAGGCGACCACCTGCTTGTCCAGCGCCTCCCCGAGCCGGCAGGCGACCAGGGCGACGGTGTCGGTGCCGCCGTCACCGTCGACGTCGCCGTGGTGGATGTCGTCCCCGAGTTCCGGCCGGCTCTCCTGGTCCGGCTCGCGCAGCCGAACGCCGTCCGTGGTGCAGGTCGGCGGGACGGACGACGACCAGTCGGGCAGGTCGACACGGGCCGCGAGGAGTTGGGCCCGGCTGATCCGGCCGTCCGGCCCGTCAGCGCGGGGACCGGTGGTGGTCGGTGTCGAACTCGGCGTCGCCGACGGCGTCGGCGACCCCGACGGGGTCGGCGGGGCGGACGGCTGGCCGGTGTGCCCCGGCGTCGGAGCCGGGCCGGTGCGGTTCAATCCCGCGTATGCGCCGACCGGCAGCACGACGGAGAGCACCGCCGCCGCCGCGACGGCAACCGCCACCCGCCGCCGCCGGCGCACCGTGCGCCGAACCGCGTCCGTCCCCGCCGGCCGCACCGCGGGGCCGTATTCCGAACGGAACGCGTCGAACTCGTTGCTGACCAGGATCTCCTCGGACTCGGTCATGAGCTCACCGCCCTGTTGTCGTTGAGTTGCGCGGCCAGTGCCGCCCGTCCCCGGTGCAGCCAGGACTTGACGGTGCCCACCGGCACCCCCTCCTGCTCCGCGATCTGCGCGAGGCTGAGATCCGCCAGATAGTGCTGCACCATCGCGCGGCGCTGGGCGGCAGGCAGTTGGGCCAGGGCGGCGATCAGCGCCACCCGGTCCGGCCCCGGTCCCGCCACGTGTTCCGGCCGTTGCCGGCGCAACCAGGACTGCGCGGTCCGTACCCGCCGCCAGCGGCTGGTGGCGAGGTTCCAGGCGACCCGGCGTACCCAGCCCACCGGATCGTCGTACCGGGACACCCGCGACCAGCGGGCGTACGCCCGACAGAACGCCTCCTGGACCAGGTCCTGCGCCTGCGGAAGGTCACCGCAGTACGCGGCGAGCTGGAGGGTCAGGGACCGGAAGTGATTGTGGTAGAGCTCGTCGAAACCGATCCCCTCGGCCGGTGGCGGCGGCTCCTCCGCCTCGTCCGGAGGTGGCTCCCCGAGCCGAGGCGTCCTGCTCACCATCATGCTTCCTCCCCGTCCACACCAGTGTCGGCGCTCGATGTCCGATCACACGCTGCGGCACGGGCGAGGGTTGCGGAGGTCGGCGGCTTCGGTGCTGTGATTGACTGTCACATCGGGGACAGACGAGGGAGGCCGAGGTGCAGCTACCAGCGGTGCTCGGCGAGCCGATCCGGTTCGTGCTGAACTGGGGGCGGCGCTACTCGCTCTGGGTCTTCAACTTCGGGCTGGCCTGCTGCGCCATCGAGTTCATCGCGACCAGCATGTCCCGGCACGACTTCATGCGACTCGGCGTGATCCCGTTCGCGCACGGGCCCCGCCAGGCCGACCTGATGGTGGTCTCCGGAACGGTCACCGACAAGATGGCCCCGGCGATCAAGCGGCTCTACGACCAGATGCCCGAGCCCAAGTACGTCATCTCGTTCGGTGCCTGTTCCAACTGCGGCGGCCCGTACTGGGACTCGTACTCGGTGACCAAGGGTGTCGACCAGCTCATCCCGGTCGACGTCTACGTGCCGGGCTGTCCGCCCCGGCCGGAGGCGCTGCTGCACGGCATCCTCCGCCTACAGGAGAAGATCGCCGCCGAGCAGTCCGGCATCGGCGGCGTACCCCGTCCCGACCTGCTCGCCCCGCCGACCGACGCGCCGCCCGCAGAAGGCGCCCCACCGCCCGCCGAGGGCGCGCCACCGCGCGACGCGGCTTCCCTCACCGCCCCGCCGGTACGGCCTCCGACCTCCTGAAACTCGCGGCGACGACCGATCGTGGCCGGCGCGGCACCCCGCTCGGCGCGGTCGCCGCCACGGTGGCGTCCAGGCGCTAGCGTGCCGGTCATGACCGACTCAGCGGAGCCGCGCTCCGCCTTCATCGTCAAGGTGCTGACCGAGGAGTTCGGCACCCTGATGGCGCTCGACCCGGCCGCCTTCCGGCGCAAGTTCCGCAAGATGGCCGCGTCGCCGTTCGCGTTCTACCGGGGCAGTGCCAGCCTCTTCTACGCCGACCAGCGCGGCGACTTCGCCGACGAGCGTTTCCTCGACGAGCAGACCAGCCGGGTGTGGATCCACGGCGACCTGCACGCGGAGAACTTCGGCACCTACATGAACGGCTCCGGCCAGCTCGTCTTCAACGTCAACGACTTCGACGAGGCGTACGTCGGGCCGTTCACCTGGGACCTGCGGCGCTTCGTCGCCAGCGTGGCCCTGATCGGCTACACCAAGGCGCTCTCCGATCGGGTGATCAGCGACCTGGTCACCACCTTCGCCGAGCACTACCTGACCGAGCTGCGGGCCATCGCCGCCGGTGGCGACGACGCGATCGGTTCGATCACGCTGGACAACGCCGACGGCGTGCTGCGCCGGGTGCTCCAGCAGGCCCGCCTCAACACCCGGGTCGACCTGCTGCGCGAGCAGACCACCGTCGACAAGTACGAGCGGCGGTTCTCGCTGCGCGACGGCGTGTACGAGGTCGACGGCGACGTCCGGGCCCGGGTCTGCGCCGCCTTCCAGGACTACCTGGACACGCTGCCCGCCACCACCCGGACCCGCCCGGTGGCGGCGCAGATCAAGGACGTGGTGCTGCGCAAGGGGGTGGGGATCGGGTCGGCCGGGCTGCCGTCGTACAACCTCCTGCTGGAGGGGCACACCCAGGCGCTGGAGAACGACGTCCTGATCTACATGAAGCAGGCCCAGGTCCCGGCGGTCGCCCGCCACATCGACGACGAGCGCGTCCGGGGCTACTTCCGCCACCAGGGCCACCGAACGGCCGAGTCGCAGCGCGCCCTCCAGGCACACGCCGACCCGTGGGTGGGCTTCACCGAGCTGGACGGCGTGGGCCAACTCGTCGCCGAGGTCTCCCCGTACGCCGCCGATCTCGGCTGGGCGGACGTCAACGAACCCGAGGAACTGGCCGGGGTGCTGGCCGACCTCGGTCGGGCGGTCGCCCGGATGCACTCGGTCGCCGACGACGAGTCCAGCCACGACCTGGTCGACTACTCCACCGAGGAGGCGATCGTCGCGGCCGTCGACGCGGACCCCGCCGGCTTCGTCGCGCACCTGGTCGACTTCGCCCACGCGTACGGCGTACGGGCCCGGCAGGACCATCAGCTCTTCGTGGACCTGTTCCGCAACGGCGAACTGCCGGGCGTGTAGGAACCGCGATCAGGGTCAGGCGGTGAAGTCGATGACGACCTTGATGTCCTCAGGGCCGGGGGAGTAGGCCGAGGCGTACTCGGACAGCGGCACCCGGCGGGTGATCAGTGCGCCGAGCCAGTCCCGGTCGGCGCGGGCCAGCGCCTCGGCGGCGGCGTCCCAGTGCCGCCGGTTGGCGTTCACCGACCCGAAGACGACGTTGTTCTCCAGCACCAGGGTGCGGTTGAGCGCACCCGCGTCGAAGTCGATGATCCGGCCGCCGCTGGAGACCCCGGCCAGGCAGACGATCCCGGTCGGCGCGACCTTGCACATGGCCTCCAGGACGACCACCGGTGCGCCGGTGCACTCGACGATCACGTCCGGCTCGAAGTCGAGTTCCTCGACCGGCCCGGAGTGGTACGTGGCCCCGAGTGCACCGGCCAACGCCGGCTTCGGCCCGTCCGTGGCCAGGTCCAGCACGTGCACCGACAGCCCACGCTGGCTGGCCAGCAGGGCGGCCAGCAGGCCGATCGGCCCGGCCCCGGTGATCAGGGCGGTACGCGGCTGCCACTCCGCCCGCCGGCCGATCCGGTCGATGTGGTCCCACGCCTTGACCACCACGCTCGTCGGTTCGAGCAGGACGCCCACCTCGCCCAGGTCCGGGTCGAGGCCGACGGCGAACCGGGGTTGCAGACGCCAACGCTCGCGGGCGAACCCCGGCAGCCCCTTGATGCCGTGCTCGGTGAACAGGCCGTTGCGGCACATGTCCCACTCGTCCACCGCGCAGTTCGGGCAGGGCAGCGGGTCCGGGTGCCGGACGATCCCGGCGACCAGGTCGCCGGTCTGCAGGGTGCCGGTCGGGTCCTCCAGCACCCGACCCAGCGACTCGTGCCCGAGCACCAGGTGTTCGGCGCCGGGCGGCGCCTCGCCGTACTGCCCGTCGATGATCTCGATGTCGGTGCCGCAGACTCCGACCGCGATGGCCTCGACCAGGACCGCCCCCTCCTCGGTGGCCGGTTCCGGGTAGTCGTCGAGCAGTCGCAGCGAGCCGGGCACTCCCGGGGTCACGGTCACAGCGCGCACGGGCCCATCCTGTCGGGCGTCGACGGGCCACCGCCGGCAAAGCCGGGATCTCCACCCGGCCGCGCACCACAGAGGCCTGTCGCCCCGCGACCGACTCGCCGGCCGCGCCGTCGAACGCGAGCCGGGCCGGGTCACCGACCGCAGGACCGGGCTCGCAGCCGGGCACGGGCGGCCGGACACGCCCTAGGATCAGCGGCATGACACCGGAAGAGGTCGGCCGGCGGCTCGTCACGCTGCTCGCCCCCGTCGAGGCCACCGCGACGGTTTCCGGGGGTCAGGCGCACTCCCGGGCCACCGTCGACGTACCCCCACAGCAGTGGCGGGCGGCGTTGCTCGCCGTCCGCGACGACCCGGAGCTGGCCTGCGACTACTTCGACTGGCTCTCCGCGGTCGACGAACTGGCCGACGGCTTCGACGTGGTGGCCCACCTGTGGTCGACCACGCACCGGCACGGGGTGCTGCTGCGGACCCGGGTGCCCCGGGCCACGCCCACGGTCGACTCGGTGGTGTCGGTCTACCCGGGTGCCGCCTGGCACGAGCGGGAGACCCACGAGATGTTCGGCATCGACTTCGCCGGGCACGCCGACCTGCGGCCGTTGCTGCTGCCGCCGGAGTTCGAGGGCCACCCGCTGCGCAAGGAGTTCGTGCTCGCCTCCCGGGTCGCGAAGCCCTGGCCGGGGGCGAAGGAACCGGGCGAGTCCGAGGCCGGTGGCGGTCGGCGGCCGATCCGGCCACCGGGCGTACCCGCACCGGGCGAGTGGGGTGTGGTGCCGACCCCGGCCGGAGCCGGGGGTGCCGGGGAGGGGCCGCGTGGCGGGACCCCGGCGCGGCCCGCCCGGGAGCGTCCGGCCCGACCGGCACCGGGAACGCGTCCACCGCGTACCCCCCGATCGGCCGACGCCGCCACGGACCCGGCGGCGACCGGAGCCGGTGCCGCCGCCGACCCGCCGAAGTCCGCCGCCGACCCGCCGAAGCCCGCTGCGGACCCGGCGGCATCCGGGGGCGGTCCCGCCCCGGACCCGGCGGAGCCCCGGGCCGGCGAGGAGGGTACGCCCTGATGCCGCTCTGGCTGGAACTGGTGATCCGCATCGGTGGGGTGGTGGCCGCCTTCCTCGTCCTGCCGCTGCTGGTGGGTCAGGCCGAGCACAAGGTGATGGCGCACATGCAGGGCCGGCTCGGCCCGATGTACGCGGGCGCGTTCCACGGCTGGGCGCAGCTCGTCGCCGACGGCGTGAAGTTCGTGCAGAAGGAGGACGTCACGCCGCGTGCGGCGGACCGGCCGGTGTTCCGGCTGGCTCCGGCGGTGGCCCTGGTGCCGTACCTGCTCGCCCTGCTGGTGATCCCGCTCGGCCCGAACGACCTGGTCGGGCAGCCGCTCGACGTGGGTCTGTTCTTCGTGCTGGCGGTGGTCGGTGTGGGTGTGCTGGCCGTGCTGATGTCCGCCTGGGCCTCGGCCAACAAGTTCAGCCTGCTGGGTGGGCTGCGCGGCGCGGCCCAGCTGCTCGGCTACGAGCTGCCGCTGGTGCTGGCCGCCGCGTCGGTGGCGATGGCCGCCGGCACGTTGAGCCTCTCCGGCATCGTCGAGGCGTGGCAGCCCTGGTGGCTGATCTGGCAGGCCCCGGCGATGGTGGTGTTCTTCGTGGCCGGCCTGGCCGAGATCCGCCGGCCGCCGTTCGACATGCCGGTGGCCGACTCCGAGCTGGTGTTCGGCTACATGACCGAGTACACCGGCCTGCGGTTCGCGTTCCTGCTGCTGGCCGAGTACGTCGGGATCGTGGTGATCGCCGCGCTGACCACCGTGCTGTTCCTCGGCGGTTGGCAGGGGCCGTTCGCCGACGACCAGCTCGGCTGGCTCTGGACCCTGCTCAAGGTGGCCGCCGTCAGCTTCGTGATCATCTGGCTGCGCGTCTCCTACCCTCGGCTGCGCGAGGACCAGTTGCAGCGGCTCTGCTGGTTGGTGCTGGTGCCGACCGCGCTGGCCCAGCTCGTGTTGACCGCCGCCGTACGGGTGGCGCTGTAAGGAAGGGACCCCTACTACCGTCTCCGGTATAGCAGGGGTCCCTTCCTAACATCTCTCGCCGCCGCCGCCGCACGGCGGCACGCCGCCGCCATGCGGGCGGGCGGTCAGCGCAGCGGGGTGTGAGCGGGGTCGACCCGCTCGGCGGGCGCCGGAGGCGGCGGGGGAGTGCCGTCGCCGAACGGGCGACCGCCCAGCGACTCCCGGTCGTGCGGGGTGAGCCAGTTCGACAGGTCGGGGCCGACCGGCACCACCCCGGTCGGGTTGATGTCCCGGTGCACCTCGTAGTAGTGCCGCTTGATGTGGTCGAAGTCGATCGTGTCGCCGAAGCCGGGCGTGGTGAACAGGTCCCGCGCGTACGCCCACAGCACCGGCATCTCGCTCAGCTTCTGCCGGTTGCACTTGAAGTGCCCGTGGTACACCGGGTCGAAGCGGACCAGCGTGGTGAACAGCCGCACGTCGGCCTCGGTGATGGTGTCCCCGACCAGGTACCGCTGCCCGGCCAGGCGCTCGCTGAGCCAGTCGAGCCGGTCGAACAACCGGTGGTACGCCTTCTCGTACCCCTCCTGGCTGCCGGCGAAGCCGCACCGGTACACCCCGTTGTTGACGTCGCTGAAGACCAGCGCGTTGACCTCGTCGATCTCGTCGCGCAGGTGCTCGGGGTAGAGCTGCGGCGCGCCCGGACGGTGGTGTGCGGTCCACTCGGTGGAGAGGTCCAGGCTCATCCGGCTGTAGTCGTTGGTCACCACCTGGCCGGTCGGGACGTCGACGATCGCCGGCACGGTGATGCCGCGCGGGTAGTCCGGGTAGCGGGCGAAGTACGCCTGCTGGAGCCGCTCGATGCCGAGCACCGGGTCGCGCCCCTCGGGGTCGAGGTCGAAGGTCCAGCTCCGCGCGTCGTGGGTCGGCCCGGCGACGGCCATCGAGATCGCGTCCTCCAGCCCGAGCAGCCGCCGGACAATGATCAGCCGGTTCGCCCAGGGGCAGGCCCGGCTGACCGCCAGCCGGTAGCGGCCCGGCTCGACCGGGTAGCCGTCCCGGCCGTCGACGGTGATCCGGGTGGTGATGTAGTTCTGGTCCCGGTTGAACTCGCCCTGCTCGACGTACTTCCCGCCGGTGCTCGTACCGCCCTCGCCCATACCGCCCCCAAGGTGTCGCCACGTCGTCCTGGCTCCCATCATGGCCGATCATGCGCGGGCCGGCGCGGGGAGCCGCCGGACGCCACGGTCCGGGCCGGACGGTGGAGATCCTTCGGGTGGTGGTCGCGCGCGCCGTGGCCACAGGGCAGGATGTTGCGCATGAGCGAGCGAAGCGAGTCGGCCGGCGTACCCGGCAGCGGCCTGGTGAAGGGGCTGGCGGTCACGCTCAAGACGATGACGAAGCGCTCCACCACCCAGCAGTACCCGGACGTCGCGCCCGACCTGCCGCCCCGCTCGCGCGGGGTGATCGCGCTGATGGAGGAGAACTGCACGGTCTGCATGCTCTGCGCCCGCGAGTGTCCGGACTGGTGCATCTACATCGACTCGCACAAGGAGGAGGTGGCGGTGCCCGGCGCGGCCCGGCCCCGCCAGCGCAACGTCCTCGACCGGTTCGACATCGACTTCTCGCTCTGCATGTACTGCGGCATCTGCATCGAGGTCTGCCCCTTCGACGCGCTCCACTGGTCGCCGGAGTTCGAGTACTCCGAGTACGACATCAAGGACCTGCTGCACGACAAGGAACACCTGGGCGAGTGGGTGGCGACCGTGCCGCCGCCGCCCGCGCACGACCCGCAGGGTGAGCCGGCCAAGGAGGAGACCGCCGCCGCGCGCAAGGCCGCGGTCCCCGCCGCGTCCGCCGCCCGGCCGACCGTCCCGGCGGTACGCCCCGAGCGCCGCCCCGCCGCCCGCCCACCCGCCGCCGAGCCCGGTGCCGCAGGTGCGGGTACGCCCGAGACCGATGCCGGGGAAGGCACTCCCGCGTGACCGGGGTGGACGCCCTGCTGCTCGCCCTCGGTGCGGTGGCGGTCGGGTCGGGGGTGCTGGTGGTGGCGACCAGCCACCTGGTCCGGGCCGGGCTCTACCTGGTGGTCTGCCTCGGCGCGCTGGCCGCGATGTACCTGGTGCTCTCCGCCGAGATGGTGGCCTGGGTGCAGGTGCTGATCTATGTCGGCGCGGTGGTGGTGCTGCTGCTGTTCGCGGTGATGCTGACCCGGGCACCGATCGGCGCCTCCGACGACCTGGACCGTCCCGGCTGGCCCGCCGCGCTGATTGGTGGCGGCGTCGGGCTCGGGTTGTCCGCCCTGCTCGTCGACGCGTACCGCTGGACCACCGTGGAACTGCCCGAGCCGGGCAACGCCGAGCGCATCGGTGAGCAGGTCTTCGGGAGCTGGGTGCTGCCCTTCGAGGTGCTCTCCGTACTGCTGCTCTCCGCGCTGGTCGGCGCGATCGTGCTGTCCCGCCCGGAGATCGGTCGGGTGCCACGCGACCGGGCCGAGGCGTCCGAGGGCAGCGCGTCGGAGGGCGGCGCGTCCGAGGGCAGCGCGTCGGAGGGGCGGTCGCGGTGAGACCGGTCATCCCGTACGTCACCGCCGCCCTGCTGTTCGGCCTCGGCGTCTACGGCGTCCTGCGGCGGCGCAACGCGGTGCTGGTGCTGATGGCCGTGGAGTTGATGCTCAACGCGGTGAACCTGATCCTGATCACCGCCGACACCACGGCGAAGGCGCTGCTGCCGCACGGCGGGCAGGTCTTCGCCCTCTTCGTGATCGTGCTGGCCGCCGCCGAGATCGGCGTGGGCCTGGCGATCGTGCTCCAGCTCTATCGGATGCGGGCCAGTGTGGCGGTGGACGAGATCCCGCTGGCCGAGCGCCCTCCTGACGAGCCGACGCCGGTGACGGCCGGTCCGGCCGGCGGCGTGGTCGCGGAGGGGGAGCGGTGAGCACCACGACGCTGCTGGGTGTGCTGCTGCCGGTCGTCCCGCTGGTCGCCGGCCTGACCGGTCTGCTGCTGCCGCCCTCGCCGCGCGGCTCCGCCCTCGGTGCGGACCCGGCCCGCCGGGCGGCCGTCGCGCTCGGCGTGACCGGTGCGGCCGGTGCTCTCGCCCTGGCGGTGGCCCTGCTGGTCACGCTGGACGACCCGGTGGAGGCGTCGACCACCTGGATCGACCTCGGCGGTCTCGCCGTCACCCTCGGGGTACGCCTCGACGGTGCCGCCGCGCTGGTCGCCGTCGCGGTCACCGCCGTAGCCCTGGCCGTGCAGGTCTACTCGACCGGCTACCTGACCGGTGGCCCGCGCGAGGACGGGGACGTCGACCACGTACCCGTCGGGAGGGGAGCCGGCGAACCGGCAGGCTACCCGCCGTACGCGGCCCAGATCAGCCTCTTCACCGCCGCGATGCTGCTGGTGGTGGTCTCCGGGGACCTGATCCTGCTGCTGGTCGGCTGGGAGGTGATGGGCCTCTGCTCGTACCTGCTCATCGCGCACGACCGGCGGCTGCCGGAGGCCCCGGCCGCCGCGACGAAGGCGTTCCTGGTGACCCGGGTCGGCGACGTGGGCTTCCTGCTCGGCATCGCGCTGCTCGGCGTCTCGGCGGGCAGTTTCCGGATCCACGACGTGCTCGTCCACTCGCACAGCACCGCCACGCTCACCGCCGCCTGCCTGCTGCTGCTCGCCGGGGTGGCCGGCAAGAGCGCCCAGTTCCCGCTGCACACCTGGCTGCCCGACGCGATGGCCGGCCCGACCCCGATCTCCGCGTTGATCCACGCCGCGACCATGGTCGCCGCCGGGGTGTATGCGGTCACCCGACTGTGGCCGCTGTTCGAGGCCACGCCGGTCGCGTTGGCGGTACTCGGCGTGATGGCGTCGGTGACGCTGCTGCTCGGCGCGTTGGCCGCCACCGCGCAGGACGACATCAAGCGGGTGCTGGCCTGGTCCACGGTTTCCCAGCTCGGCTACATGACCGGTGCGCTGGCCGTCGGTTCGCCGTCCGCCGCCCTGTTCCACCTGCTCACCCATGCCGCCTTCAAGGCGCTGCTCTTCCTCGCCGCCGGTGCGGTGATCCACGCCCTCGGCACTGCGCTGATGTCCCGGATGGGCGGGCTGCGGCAGACCATGCCGGTCACCTTCTGGTGCATGCTGATCGGGCTGGGCGCGCTGGCCGGCGTACCGCCGCTCTCCGGTTTCTGGAGCAAGGAGGGCGTGCTGGCCGCCGCCGCCGACGCCGCCTCCGAGGGCGGCCCGGCTCCGACCTGGGTGGCGTGGCTGGTGCTGGTCTCCGGGCTGGTCGGGGTGGCGCTCACCGCCTGGTACGCCACCCGGCTGCTGCTGCGGACCTTCTTCGGCGCGCTGCGCAGCCCGCAGCTCCATCCGCACGATCCGCCCGCCGCCCTGCGCTGGCCACTGCTGCTGCTCGCGGTGCCGACGGTCCTGCTCGGCCTGGCCGGATTCTCGTCCTGGTTCACCGACCGGCTGCTCTCCAGCGCTCCCAGCGGGCTGGGCGTACCGGAACTGGT
The DNA here is from genome assembly GCF_040296095.1 of Micromonospora sp. NPDC002389. Lineage (NCBI taxonomy): Bacteria > Bacillati > Actinomycetota > Actinomycetes > Micromonosporales > Micromonosporaceae > Micromonospora > Micromonospora sp. NPDC002389. The sequence goes on along the minus strand of NZ_JBEOWP010000001.1, from coordinate 529,979 downwards.
GCACATCGGGCCGCTGATGCTGCTGCCGCTGGCGCTGCTGCTGGTCGGGGTGGCCCTGGCCTGGCGGCGTGACCCGGCCGTCGACCCGGCCACCACGCTGGGTCCGCTGCGGCCGGTCCTCGCCCGCGCGTTCCGGCTCGACGACGTCCAGCACGCCCTGGTGGTACGCCCGACGACCGCGTTGGGTCGGCTGGCGCGTACCGCCGACGAGCGGGTGGTGGACGGCGCGGTCACCGGCACCGGGCGGGCGGCCCGAGCGCTCGGCGGCGGGCTGGGCACCCTGCACCGGTCGGCACTGCCCCGGGCGGTCGTCGCGGTGCTCGCCGGTGCGCTGCTGCTCGGCTTGGCCGCCGTCCTGATCGGAGGAGCGGCATGACGTCCGGGGAAGTCCTGCTGGTGGCGGTGCTCGCGCTGCCGGCCCTCGGTGCCCTGGCGGTCGCGGCCACGCCGCACGACCGGGGCGCGCGGGTTCTCGGCACCGTCGTCGCCGCGCTGACCCTGGTCGCGGCCGTCGCGCTGCTCGCCGGCCGGGACGCCGGCTGGTCGGCGTACCTGCCGGACGGCAACGCCGGTGCGGTGCTGCCCTGGCACACCGTCGACCTGCCCTGGGTACCCGGTCTGGACCTGCGCTTCCACCTCGGGGTGGACGGCATCTCCTGGCCGTTGGTGGTGCTCACCGCCCTGCTCACGCTGCTCTGCTGCGGCTACAGCCTCTGGCGGGTGCCGACCGGCGGCAGTGGGAAGGCGCTGGTGGCGCTGCTGCTGGTGGTCGAGGTCGGCATCCTCGGCACCTTCCTCGCCCTCGACCTGGTCCTCTTCTTCCTCTTCTTCGAGGTCGTCCTGCTGCCGATGTACGCGATCATCGTCGGCTGGGGCGGCGACAGCACCGATCTGGCGGCGGTCGACGCGCGGCGGCGGGCGGCCCGGAAGTTCGCCCTCTACACCCTGTTCGGCTCGGTGCTGCTGCTGGTCGGCGTGTACGTCGTGGTGGCCGCCGCCGGCACCGCCGACATCGTGGCGCTGACCGGCGGCACGGAACTGTCCAGGACCACCCAGCTCACCGCGTTCACCCTGCTCGCGGTCGCCTTCGCGGTGAAGAGCCCGCTCTGGCCGCTGCACTCCTGGCTGCCCGACGCGCACACCCAGGCGCCGACGGTCGGCAGCGTGCTGCTCGCCGGTGTGCTGCTCAAGATGGGCACGTACGGCCTGATCCGGGTCGCCGTCGGGGTGGCCCCGGAGGGTGCCCGCTGGGCGGCGCCGGTGCTCGGCGTGCTCGCCGTGGCCGCCATCCTGGTCGGCTCGCTGGTCTGCCTGGCGCAGACCGAGCTGAAACGGCTGATCGCGTACTCCAGCGTGGGGCACATGGGCTTCGTGCTGCTCGGGATCGCCACCCTCACCGCCACCGGCATCCAGGCGGCGCTGATCGGCAACGTGGCGCACGGCATCATCACCGGCCTGCTCTTCTTCCTGGCCGGCGCGATCAAGGACCGTACCCACACCGGAGCGCTGAGCGAGCTGTCCGGGCTGCGGGAGACCGCCCCCCGGCTGTCCGGGCTGCTCGCCTTCGCGGCGGTCGCCTCGCTCGGGCTGCCCGGCCTGGCCGGCTTCTGGGGCGAGGCGTTCGCCGTGGTCGCCGCGATCCAGGTGGGCGGCGCACTCTGGACCACGCTGGCCGTGTTGGCGGCGCTCGGCGGGGCGTTGACCGCCGCGTACCTGCTGCGGCTGTTGCGCCGGGTCACCCACGGTCGACCCACGCCGACGGTCAGCGGCCTCGGCCCGGGGATCGCCGGGGCCGAGCTCGCCGCCTGGGTGCCGCTGGTGCTGCTGACCCTCGCCGTCGGGCTGGCCCCGACCCTGGTGCTGGGCGTCGCCGAGGCACCGGTGGCCGCCCTGGTGGGAGTGCTGCGATGAGTGAGCGTCAGCGGCGGAGCGGAGTGCCGGCATGAGCGAGCGTCAGCGAGCGAATCGTCAACGCAGCGCGGTGGTGTCTCATGACGGCACGCAGCGGAGCGGAGTGCCGGCATGAGCATGGTGCAGAGTGTCGACCACGTCGCGTTGCTTCCGGCGTACCTGGCCGCCGGTACGGCCGTCCTGGTGCTCCTGGTGGACCTGCTGCTGGCCCGTCCGGCGGCGACGGTGGCCGCGGCGGTCACCGGTGCGGTCGCCACCGCCGTGGGGGCGGCGGCGGTCGGCACGCTGCCGGACCGGCGTACGTTCTGCGTCGGCGCCGACTGCTCGTACGTCTTCGGTGGCCGAGCCGCCCTGGTCGCGGCGCTGGTGGCGTTGCTGATGGTCGGGGTGCTGGCGTTGTCCGGGCCGTTGCTGCGCGACGGGCGGACTCCGGTGGGGGAGTACTGCTTCCTGCTCGCCTGCTCGATGACCGGCGGTGTGGTGCTCGGCGCGGCCGGCGACCTGATCACCCTGATCGTGGCGGTGGAGGTGCTCACCCTTCCGCTGTACGTGCTGGTGGGGCTGCGCCGGGGCAGCCTGGCCAGCGCCGAGGCGGCGGTGACCTTCTTCGTGGTGAGCGTGGTGGCCACCACGCTGACGCTGCTCGGTGCCGCGCTGCTCTACGCGGTCAGCGGCGCGCTGCACCTGGAGCGGCTGGGCGGACTGCTCGCCGACGGGGCACTGCTCGACGTGCCGCTGACCACGGTGGCGGTGACGCTCGTGGTGGCGGGACTGGCGTTCAAGGTGGCGGCGGTGCCGTTCCACGTCTGGGCGCCGGCCACCTACGACGGTGCGCCGCTGCCGGTGGCCGCGTACCTGTCGACGGCTTCGAAGCTCGGCGGGGTGGTGGCCCTGCTCGCCGTGGTGCAGCACGCGTTGCCGGCCGAGGTGACCGGTCCGGTGCTGGCCACGGTCGCGGTGCTGACCATGACGGTGGGCAACCTGGTGGCGCTGCGTCAGCGGCGTACGGTGCGGTTGCTGGCCTGGTCCTCGGTGGCGCAGGCCGGCTACATCCTCGCTCCGCTCGGCGCGCTGGCCCTGGCCGATCCGTACGCGCGCACCGGCGCGTACGCGGCCGCCCTGGCGTACGCGGTCTTTTTCGTGCTGTTGGAACTGGCTGCCTTCGCCGGGGTGGTGGCGCTGCGCCCGGCCGGCGCGGACGGCGGCACCCTGGACGACCTGCGGGGTGCGGCCCGCCGGCACCCGTGGATCGGCGGTGGCCTGGCGTTCGCGCTGGTCGGGTTGGCGGGCCTGCCACCGGCGCTGGCCGGGCTGTTCGCCAAGGTGACGGTGGTCCGTTCGCTGCTCGGCGGTGAGGCGAACTCGCTCGCCCTGGTGGTGGCGGTGAACGCGGTCATCGGCCTGGCCTACTACCTGCGGGTCGCGGCGTCGCTCTACGGCCCGCCCGGGGACACCGTCGCGCCCGCGGTCCGGCCGGGACGGGCGGTGACCGCCGCGCTGGCGGTGGCGACGCTCCTCGCCGTGGTGGTCGGGTTCGCACCGCAGGTCGTGCTGGATCTCGCCGGAGGCTGACCGCGACCGCACTCCTGGTCATGACTGCCGTTCAGGTAACTCTCAGTCATGAAGCGGATGGTTTACGGGTACCGGGTTGTTGTACCGGTCAGCGGATCCCGTCATCCGTGCACCGAAGGAGTGATCGTGCACCACAACCGTCTGAAGACCGCCGCGTTGCTCGGCCTGCTCACCTCGCTGATCCTGGCGGTGGGCTACTGGTTCGGCGGCAGTGGCGGACTGGTCGTCGCCGTCCTCGTCTCGCTGGCGATGAACGGTTTCACCTACTTCTACTCGGACAAGCTGGCGTTGCGCTCGATGCGGGCGCAGCCGGTCACCGAGGCACAGTTCCCGGAGCTGTACCACATGGTGCGGGAACTGGCCGCCGAGGCGCGGCAGCCGATGCCCCGCCTCTATGTGAGCCCGACCGCCCAGCCCAACGCGTTCGCCACCGGCCGTAACCCGCAGAACGCGGCGGTCTGCGTGACGCAGGGGATCGTCGAGATCCTCGACTACCGCGAGCTGCGGGGCGTGATCGGCCACGAACTGTCCCACGTCTACAACCGGGACATCCTCATCTCCAGCGTGGCGGCCGGGCTGGCCGGCATCATCACCATGCTGGCGAACCTCGCCCTGTTCATCCCGCTCGGCGGCAACAGCGACGAGGACGGCCCGAACCCGATCGTGCTGCTGCTCACCATCATCCTGGGCCCGATCGCCGCGACCGTCATCCAGCTCGCGATCAGCCGCAGCCGGGAGTTCCAGGCGGACGCCTCCGGCGCTGAGCTGACCCGCGACCCGCTGGCCCTGGCCAGCGCGCTGCGGAAGATCCACATGGGTACCCAGCGTCGGCCGTTGCCGGCCGAGGGCCAGCTCACCAGCACCGCTCACCTGATGATCGACAACCCGTTCAAGGGCGGCGGCATCTCCGCCCTGTTCGCCACGCACCCCCGGATGGAGGAGCGCGTGGCCCGACTGGAGCAGATGGCCGCCCAGACCGGCCCGGTCCGCTACCAGCGCTGACGCACCACCCAACCCCTTCGCCGCCCGCGCCGGGTCACCCGGCGCGGGCGGCGCTCCGGTACGCCCGTGTGAGCGCGATAACCATGTTGCCCGGCGCCGTCGGAGCGTTAGGGTCTAAACGAATCTGGCTCATTACATCTGCGGTGGGGGTTAACGGTGGTCGGGCTGCGCCGGTATCTGAGCGTCTGGCAGATCCCAGGGGCACCGACTCTGCTGGTCACCGGCATCCTCGGGCGACTCGGGATCGGCATGACGCCGCTGGCGCTGCTGCTCGTCGTGGAGCAGGTCACCGGCCGGTACTCGCTGGCCGCCCTGGCCGGCGGCTGCTACGCCCTCACCGGTGCCGCGCTCAGTCCCGTCGCCGGACGGATCGCCGACCGGATCGGCCCCACCCCGGTCCTGGTCGGCACCGCGATCGCCCACCCGTTGGCGCTGATCGGGCTGCTCCTGTCGGCCCGCTCCGACACGCTGCCCTTCGCGTGGGTGCTGGTGGCCTCGGCGCTGGCCGGTGGGTCGTACCCGCCGCTGACCGCCGCCATCCGAGGCGCCTGGAACGACCTGACCAGCGTCTCCTCGGGCCGCTACCACCTGCGCAACACCGCCCTCGCGGCAGAGACGACGCTGTTCGAGATCGTCTTCGTGCTCGGCCCGCTGCTCGTCGCCGGCTTCATCCTGTTCGCCGACGCCGGGGCGGCCCTGATCGGCGCGGCCGTGGTCACCCTCGTCGGCACCGTGGCGGTGGCGCTCGGCAGCACCATGCGGGGCTGGCAGCCGCACTCCCGTGAGCACCGCACCCGAGGGCTCGGCCCACTGCGGGTCCCCGGCTTCCCGGCGCTGCTGCTCTGCGTGGCCAGCCTCGGCATCGCGTTCGGCGCGACCGGCGTGACCGTGCCGGCGTTCGCCACCCGCTACGCCGCCGACGACCCGGACAGCCTCGCCGGTGTGCTGCTGGCCGTCTGGGGGATCGGCAGCGCGATCGGCGGGTTCTGGTTCGGCCTGCGCCGTCCGGCCCGGAACATGACCCGCCAGTTCGCCTGGCTGCTGGGCGGGGTGGCGAGCAGTTTCGTGGTGTTCGCCGTGATGCCCACGGCGGGCGCGCTGGGCGTCGCCCTGGTGATCGGTGGTGCCGCCATCGCCCCCGCGCTGACCCTGGAGAACACCCTGGTCGGGCGGATCTCCCCACTGGGCATGCTGAACGAGGCGTACACCTGGGTGGTGACCATGTCGGTCGGCGCGAGCGCGGCCGGTGGCGCGGTCGCCGGCCTGATCGTCGATCAGGCCGGCGGGGTGCCCTGGGCGTTCCTGTTCGCCGGTGCGGCGGTGGCCGTCGGGGCCGGGGTCGCGGCCATGCCCGCCGGCCCCATCGCCCGCGCCGAAGCCGACACGGTACGCCAGGAAGCCCCGGCCGCCGTCTGACCGCAGCCCGAACGGGTACCCGGGCGGCATGTTCGCATTCTTCTCGAACCGCCTCGGCTGCCTGGGCTCGATCCTGGTCAGCGCCGTCCTGACCGTCCTGCTGCTGTTGCTCTTCAACCGGTGAGTCGCGTCGGCCCGTCCACGTCGGTCCGGTCCACGGTCAGGGGCGCAACGCACGGAGCGCGTGCGCGACCAGCGCGTCGGCATACTCGTCCGTGAGCGGCCCGAGGCGGAGCAGCCACCGCTGGTACAACGGCGCGTAGAGCAGTTCGAGCGCCAGGTCCAGGTCGGCGTCGGCGCGGATCTGCCCGGCCCGCTGCGCGCTGCGCAGCCGCTCCCGCTTGGCCTCGTCCACCGGAGCCGCCAGCCGTTCCCGGTACTGCGCGGCCAACTCCGGATCGGCCGCGATCTCCAGGTTGAGCGCCCGGATCGGCGCCTCGAACGCCGGGTCGGCGAACTCCGCGACGGTGGCCCGCAGCACCGTCCTCAGGTCGGCCTCGATGTCACCGGTGTCCGGCAGCACCACACTGCCGGCCTCCTCGCTCAACGCCAGGAACGCGTCGAAGACCACTGCCCCCTTGGACCGCCACCATCGATAGATCGTCTGCTTGCCGACCCCCGCCCGCGCCGCGATGGCCTCGATGGAGAGCTTCGCGTACCCGACCTCGGAGACCAGCTCCCGGGTGGCCGTCAGCACGGCCTGCCGGGACCGTTCACTGCGGCGCGCCGGGTCCGGGCGCTTCGGGGCCGTCTCAGGTGCTGGGTCGGTGTTTCTCGGGGCCGGGGGCATGGGCCTGAGCATAGCGAGAGTGAGACGAGACGTTCCGTCTTGACGGCACGGTATTGGTGGAGCACACTCGTTTCGTCAAGCGAGACGGTCCGTCTCGTCTTATCTGAGGAGGAGGTGCGAGGGTGGCAGATCCTCGCGTGTGGTTCATCACCGGGGCCACCCGTGGCCTCGGCCGGGCGGTCACCGAAGCCGCCCTGGCCGCAGGCGACCGGGTCGTCGGAGCGGCCCGCGACATCGGGCCGCTGGCCGAACTGGTCGCGCGCTACCCCGACCGGCTGGCCACGCTGCCCCTGGACGTCGCCGACCGGGCCGCCGTCACGGGGGCGGTGGACCGGGCGGCCGGGACGTTCGGCCGGCTCGACGTCGTCCTCAACAACGCCGGCGGGATGCTGCTGGGCATGCTGGAGGAAGCCACCGAGGAACAGATCCGCCAGCACTTCGACGTCAACTTCTTCGGCGCCGTCTGGGTCGCCCAGGCCGTCATCCCGCACCTGCGCGCACAGGGCGGCGGTCGCCTGCTCCAGGTCACCTCGATGGGCAGCGGAGGCGGTGTCGCCTCCGTCGGCCTCTACGCGGCCGGCAAGGCTGCACTCGACGCGCTCAGCCAATCCGTGGCGATGGAACTCGCACCCTTCGGCATCACGGTCAGCATCGTGCAGCCGGGCGGCTACGACACCGGCCTCTACACGTCGGGCATGACCGCAACCGAGCCCCAACCGGCGTACGCACAGTTGCGGGCGAAGCTGGCCGAACTCTGGGGCGACGACGCCGGCCCACCGCCCGAGACCGCCGCACCGGTCATCATGAAGCTGGTCGACCTGCCCGAGCCGCCGCTACGCCTCATCGTCGGCAGCAGCTCCTACGACATCGTGCAGCAGATGGAGCGGGCCAGAGTCGACGAGTACCGAGCCTGGGAGACTCTCAGCCGCCAGGCGCCCGGCTGAGCCGCGCGTACACCCGACCCCACCGCGACGTCTTGCGCCCGGCCCGGGTTGGCGGTGCGGTTCGAGGCGGGGCAGTCGAAGCCGATCTGGCCAGCCCGACCGGCTGGGGCGGCGGCGCCGTCGGCGGTGTGGACGCGGCACGCGGCTCGGCGGAACACCGCTCGCCGGCCGCCCCCGGGTGCTCCTCGGGGGCAGCCGACAGCGTGGGCCGTTGCCTCAGCGGTAGTTGTTGAACTGCAGGGCGACGCCGAAGTCCTCGCCCTTGAGCAGCGTGATGACGGCCTGCAGGTCGTCCTTCTTCTTGCCGGTGACCCGAAGCTGGTCACCCTGAATCTGCGCCTGGACTCCCTTGGGGCCCTCGTCGCGGATCTTCTTGCTGATCGCCTTGGCCTTCTCCTGGTCGATGCCCTGAATCACCTTGGCATCGATCTTGAAGATCTTGCCCGACGGGCGCGGGTCGCCCGCGTCCAACGACTTCATCGAGATGTTGCGCTTGACCAGCTTCTCCTTGAAGACGTCCAGCGCGGCCCGCACCCGCTCCTCGGTCTCCGCCTGAAGGCTGATCGCCTCCTCGCCCGACCAGGAGATCTCCGCGCCGGTCCCCCGAAAGTCGAACCGCGTCGCGAGCTCCTTCTCCGCCTGGCGAAGGGCGTTGTCGACCTCCTGACGGTCGACCTTGCTCACGATGTCGAACGACGGGTTCGCTGCCATGCTCATGCTCCTGCTGTCTGGCTGGTTTGTGATCCTTTGCCCCCGATGCCCAGGGGTACGACTCCCTGACGGTACCCGGTTGCGGCCGAGCCGGGGGTAGCCGCTATCCTTGCTTCCGCTGCTGCGCCACGGTGCGGTGGCACGCCCTGGCGGGTTGCCCGAGCGGCCAATGGGAGCGGACTGTAAATCCGTCGCGAAAGCTTCAGAGGTTCGAATCCTCTACCCGCCACCAGGTGCGACAACGGCCCCTGACCAGCAGAGATGCTGATCAGGGGCCGTTCTCGTTGAGCTAGCTCCGTCCGGCTGAGTCCAGCCCGTTGCGCCCCTGAGCGACTTCCTGGGCCGAGTCCCCTTGCCGCCGGGGATTGACGCGAGCTGTCAGGATCCTCGTCGTGAGGGCGGCTGCCCGCCTGCCGTCGGTAGCTGTGTGCCCGGCACCGTAGAAGGCATGGCGGTCCGCCGCCGGCTGGCTCACCCTAAGGTCGAGGAGGTTGCGTGAGCACTCGGCTCGTCCGAGCGGGGATGGCGGGCATCCTTGTTCTGGCACTCGCTGCCACCGGCTGCGTTTCGCCGTTCTTGGCCTCTGACCAGCTTGGCGATGACGTGTTTGCCCAGACGAGTAGCTACGGCTGGGGAGGGTCCTTCGATCTCGGTTATCGACTTACGGACGGCATCACAATCGTTCGGATCGACAAGGGGCCGGTGACGATCAAAAGCATCGAGCCGGTCATGCACGGCGACTCGGTTCGCCTTCTTGGTGCCCAAGTGCGGTTGCTCACGGCGTCCCGTGGATCGCCGGTGGTGGACTCTGAGGGCTGGCCGCCGACTCACCCTGACCTTGACGGTGCGGAGGACGCGGCCGGGTTCGTCATTCCCGATCCTGGAGCCGTTGATCCGGTCGATCATCCCCACGGCACCGTGCACATCGAGATTCTGCTCGGTTACGAGTTCGTCGGGGAGGGCCGGGCGGTCCGACGCGGGGTGAACGTGAAGTACGAGGCCGGCGGCCGGCAGCGGAAGGTCTTCCTGGGGAGTTACATGGCGGTGTGCGCGCCTGCGGCAGTGCAATGCCAGCACGAGGACGAGAACGGGCCGGTGCCACTCGACACCTCGGCACCCTGATCTTGCTGGGCGTGGCCACATCGTGTGCAGGTTGATCGAATCGTTTCGTGGTTCGGTGCTGGCGATGCGAACGAGGGTGGGAATGCCGTGAGCGATGACGGCGGGCTGGAACTCGCAGAAGAACTGATGTTTTGTTCCCTCGAAGACTCACCGCGATCCCTGCGGGAAATCGGCTGGGCTGAGGTGCCGTCACGGCAGCGGGTGGCTGCGGTCCTCGGGCCGGGCCTGGTCTCGTTGTTGGCCCGCGGTTTCGTCGAGGTGCGCCGCTTCGACGGCTGGCCGTCGCGGTGGGAACGAGGCGTCCCGGCGGGCGGCCGGATCGGGTTCGCGCTCGATCGGGCGGCGCACGATCGGCGTCCCGGCGAGGAGTGGTGGTGCCATGACTCGACCGGCGGCATCCTCGGCCTGCGGGCTGTTCTCCGGGTGGCAGGTCAACGCGAGTTCGTCCAGCGTGCCCGGCAGCCAACGGCGTCGTGCTGCCGACCCGTACGCGACTCCACGCCTTTATCGAGTACGGAATCGGGGTCCGATAATGCGGAAGCTGTCGGTACCTCCAGCCGGGTCGAGGTCGGGTAGCGGTGAACCGGGAAGGTCGTATTCTTCGTCCGGCCGCTGGTCAGCGAGGACGCCGATGTCTCGGACGTCGGGAGCCGGTACCCGACACTTCTCCTCGCCGTACCCGTGAGCAGCACCTTCGTGCAGGTTGGCACGATTCGGCCATCCATGGGGGTGACTGCGATGGTGTGTTCGGCCTACTCTGGGTTCGTGCAGCTCCACAGCGTGCCGTTCGCCCTCGCCGGGTGGGGCGTCGGGCTGGCGGTGCTCTACCTGGTGATCCGGCTGGCTGTCCGGCACGCGATGGAGGACGCGGACCGACGCAGGGCGGAAGAGCGGTCACAGACGCGGGGTGACTGATCGCTCACGATGGCGTGATAGGAGGTCTTCCGCCATTCCGCATTATCCGGTCAAAAGTATTCTTCGCCATTGTCCGCTAGATCCGCTACGCCACCTAAGTAGGGAATGGGTGGTTGGTGTCTTCTTCTCTAGTGGCAACGGCACTGCCAGCGCTGACCTGCCCGGACGTTGTACGGCGCGGGTACGTAAGTGCCGTGCCGGACGACATCCGGACCAACATCAGGTCTGTGAACTTTCCACCGGCCGACTCGCTGTGGCACCATCGTGGGACCTCCATCGCGTTCCCATCACCCCACTCAGGAGCACAGATGTCTGCTCGACGTTTGGGCCGGCTACTCGGCTCCCTCTTGCTCGTTACCGGCCTGGTTCTCGCGACGAGCACGGTCGCGGAGTTCGATGTCAGGGCGAATGGTCTCGAGTGGAACATGCCGACGCTAGGGTCGCTGATCCCCTGACGGGACTCTCCGCTGGCCCCGTTGCTGCCCGGCCCGCAGCACCCGGTGCTGCGTCCGGGCATCTCCGGGATCCGCTGAGTTCAGGGTCGCTAGGGGAGCCATGACGCCTCGCCCCCGCCCCATCCGACGGCGGACGGAGTACGCCTGGCTGGTCACCGGGCCGCTGGCGCTCGGTGCTGTCGTCTTCTCGCTGATCCTCGGGCTGACGACGTCCCCCGCACTGGGGGACTGGCCGATGACGTTGCTGCTCACGGCGGCGATGGTGGCTGCCGCGCTGCCGACCATCAACGTCGTGGTGCGGCGTCAGGCGCTCGCCGCCACGCCGACCGAGATCCCGCTGGTCGTCGCCCTCTATCTGCTGCCACCGCTGTCGGTGGTGCTGGCGTACACGGCCGCCGCCATCGTGGTGCAGATCCGGCGCAAGCTGCTGCCGGCGAAGTTCTGGTTCAACGTCGCGCTCGCGGCGATAGCGACATCGTTGGCGACCGTGGTCTACCACGTCCTGCCGCAGCCGGGCGGCGTCGGCCCGGGTACCTGGGCGGTGCTGACCGCCGCGGTGGGTGCGCACACCCTCGTCGCGCTGGCCGCCGTGGTCGCGGTGGTCTCCGTGGTGCAGGGCTGGCAGGCCGGGCGGGAGATGCTGCGGGCGGCGCCGCCGATGCTGCTCGCGGTCACGATCAACCTCGCGATCGGCCTGGTGATCATCATCGCGCTGGAGGGCACGCCCTGGGCGGTGTTCCTCTTCGCCGGTCTGGGTATCGCCTTCGCCCTGGTCTACGGCTCGTACGCGCAGTTCTTCCGGCAGCACCGCACGGTCGCCGAGATGTACGAGTTCACCAAGGGGATCACCGAGAGCGGCCCGGACGGCAACCTCATCGACGCCCTGCTGGTCCGGATCCGCAGCCTGATGCAGGCGGAGTCCGCCACCCTCTGGTTGCCGGCCCAGGGCCGCCACCCGGAGGTGCTGCTGACCGCTCAGGAGGGCAAGCCCGGCCTGTTGGACTCCACGCACAGCCCGGCCGCGTTGCGGGACGTCGCGGTGGCCCGGCAGGAGACCGTGGCGGTCAGCAGTCGGCTGGGCGGCGACGACCCGGAGCTGCGCGACACGCTGGAGTCGACCTCGGTCAAGGACGTGATCGTGGTGCCGCTGCGCTCCGGCAAGGCGGTCATCGGCACCCTTGAGGTGACCAACCGGCTCGGCGACACCAACTCGTTCCGGGCTGCGGACGTGACGGTCTTCGAGACGGTCGCCGCGCACGCGGCGGTCGCCCTGGAGAACTCGCGCCTGGTCGACCGGCTGCGGCACGACGCGTACCACGACGGGCTCACCAAGCTGCCCAACCGTCGCCGGATCCTCGGTGCGCTGACCGAGGCGGTCCGGATCCGGGCGCCCGGCGAGGTGGTGGCGCTGCTGCTCTTCGACGTCGACCGTCTGCGCCAGGTCAACGAGTCCCTCGGGCACGCCGCGGGGGAAAAGGTCCTGGTCGAGGTCGCCGACCGGCTGCGTGGATGCGTACCCTCGGCGGCCCTGGTCGGACGGGCCGGCGGCGACGAGTTCCTGGTGACCCTGCGTCTGGAGAGCGCCGAGGCGGCGGTGGAACTCGCCGGCCAACTGCGCGAGCAGATCCGGGACGAGATGGTCTTCGACGCCCTCACGCTGGACGTGGACACCGCCGTCGGCGTGGTGGTGCATCCGGATCACGGGAGCGACCCGGCGACACTGCTGCAACGGGTGGACGTGGCGGCGTCGGCCGCGAAGTCGGTCCCGGGCAGCGTGCAGCTCTACACGCCGGCCCTGGAGTCGCGGGCGCTGCACCGGCTGGGTCTCGCCGGTGACCTGCGCAGCGCCTTGGACAACGGCGAGCTGGAGATCTACTACCAGCCGAAGGTGACGCTGCGCGACCGGCGCCTGGTGGGGGTGGAGTGCCTGGCCCGGTGGGAACACCCCACACACGGCACGGTCGCCCCGCAGGACTTCGTCGCGGTGGCCGAACACACCGGCCAGCTCGGCCGGCTCACCGAGTTCGTGCTGCGGGAGGGGCTGCGCCACAGCCGCGACTGGGCGCACGGCGGCCAGTCGCTCGCCGTCGCGGTCAACATCTCCGCGCGTACGCTCAACGACCAGCACTTCCCGGAGCGGGTACGCGAGCTGCTGGCCGAGTACGACGTACCGGCGCAGCTGTTGACCCTGGAGATCGAGGAGGCCGGGGTGCTGGACGGCACCGACCGGCCCATCCCCACCCTGCGCCGCCTGCGGGACCTCGGCGTACGGCTCTCGGTGGACGACTTCGGCACTGGCAGTTCCTCGCTGGCCCACCTGCGCCGCTTGCCGGTACACGAGGTGAAGGTGGACCACTCCTTCGTCCAGGGCATGGCGACCGATCCCGGCGACCTGGCGATCGTCAACGCCGTGGTGACCCTCTCCCAGCAGTTCGGCCTGACCGTGGTGGCCGAGGGGGTGGAGAGCGAGCTGACCCTGGAACTGCTCCAGGACATCGGCTGCGAGATCGGCCAGGGATTCCTGTTCAGCCGCCCGTTGCCGTACGAGCGGCTGGAGGCATGGTTCGGCGCCCAGGTCGATCCGGAATCGATCACCGACAACGAGCTGCCGCGCCTGCGAGTGGTGCCCTGAGCTGGGCGTACAGCGTCCCTGGGGATCCGATTTCACCAGCGCGGTGGGGCCGTGTACTCTTACCTCTGCGCGGCCACCGAGTGATCGCGCAGGCCCCCTTAGCTCAGTCGGCAGAGCGTCTCCATGGTAAGGAGAAGGTCTACGGTTCGATTCCGTAAGGGGGCTCAGAGGGTCCGGCTGGGCCCACCACGGCGGTGTAGCTCAGATGGTAGAGCAAGCGGCTCATAATCGCTGTGTCGCCGGTTCAAGTCCGGCCACCGCTACTCTCGTCCGTCCGGAGCATTCCGGCGGTCGGTGGGACGGGCGCCATGGGCGCCCGCTTTGCGTGTCCGCCCTGGTGGTGCGTACGCTGTAGCGCTGTAGTTGTATCCGTTAGCGAGGAAGGCACTCCGCCGTGGCGAAGGCGACCGATGTCCGGCCGAAGATCACTTTGGCGTGTGTGGAGTGCAAGGAGCGCAACTACATCACGCGCAAGAACCGCCGTAACGACCCGGACCGCATCGAGCTGAAGAAGTTCTGCCCCCGGGACGGTCGGCACACCGTTCACCGCGAGACCCGCTGATCCGTCCGGGCCGCTCGGCCCGGATCGATGCGTACCACGATCGCCGGTTCGTGCGGCGGCGCGGCCCTCGGGCCGACGTCGACCGCGCGGATCGGCGATCGTGCGTTGCGTGTAGGTTCGCGGCATGTCCCTGGACCACTCCTTCGTCGGCCGCAGTTTCCCGCCGACCGCCCCCTACCAGGTGGGCCGCGAGAAGATCCGTGAGTTCGCGACGGCGATCGGGGCCACCGATCCCGCCTACCACGACCCGGAGGCGGCCCGAGCCCTCGGCCATCCCGACGTGGTCGCGCCACCGACCTTCCCCGTGGTGATCACCATGGCCGCCAGCCGCCAGATCGTCGAGGACCCGGCCCTGGGCGTCGACTACAGCCGGGTCGTCCACGGCGACCAGCGCTTCGCGTACACCCGCCCGGTGGCGGCCGGCGACGAGCTGGTCTGCGTCAACTTCGTGGAGGACATCACCAGCCGGGGTGGTCACGAGTTCCTGACCACCCGGACCGAGGTCAGCACGACCGCCGGCGAGCCGGTGGTCACGGTCTGGTCCAAGCTCGTCGTACGCGGGGAGGCCTGACATGGAGCTGACCACCCAGACGTTCCGAGTGACCCGGGCGGACCTGGTCCGCTACGCCGGTGCCTCGGGCGACTTCAACCCGATCCACTGGAACGACCGGTTCGCCACCAAGGTGGGACTGCCGGGGGTGATCGCGCACGGCATGTTCACCATGGCGCTGGTCGGCCGGGCCGTCACCGCCTGGGCCGGTGGACCCGACGCGGTGGTCGACTACAACGTCCGGTTCACCCGCCCGGTGGTGGTGCCGGACGACGACCAGGGCACCGAGATCGTGGTGACCGCAGTGGTCCGCGAGGTCACCGAGGAGGGCCTGACCAGGCTCGACATCACCGCCACCTGTCAGGGCGAGAAGGTGTTGTCGCAGGCCCGGGCCATCGTGCGGATGGCCGGCTGACCGGCACCGTCCACCACGATCGGCAGACCGGTTGGGAAAGTCGGGTCGGTACCCGTACACTGGTCCGCCGTGGGGCAAGTGACTCCTGCCTGGTCGTGTGACCTGGTGGGACGAGCGTTGCCGCACAGGGGTGTAGCTCAATTGGCAGAGCAGCGGTCTCCAAAACCGCAGGCTGCAGGTTCAAGTCCTGTCACCCCTGCGCCTCAGGCCTGACCGTTCCGTGGGTCGCGTCATCAACCGGTGGCGTGCGGCCCGTGGTGGTGGCATCGGCGGAGAGGTTCCGAGGCATCGGGGCCCCTCCGGTTGATCCGCCGGCCGCGGCCCGTCCCGGGACGGTTGGTCCGGCCGGCGTGACCAGCGCCGCGTACGCGCGTACCGCGTGCGACCCCGACATCCCGCGACGGAGGGCGAAGTGGCCGACAACAAGCGGCGCGGCGAGGACGCCGACGACGACCGCCTGAACGACGAGGTGGTCAACGACGGTGACGGTGCCGACGACGACGCCACCGACGCGGACGAGCCGGTATCGCGGGGCGGCACCGCCACCCGTGAGCGGGCCAAGGCGGATTCCGCCGACAGCCGGTCGAAGACGCGGGCCGATGCCGAGAAGGTGGGCCTGTTCGGCCGCGTCGCGCGTTTCATCCGCGAGGTCGTGGCCGAACTGCGTAAGGTCATCTGGCCGACGCGCAAGGAGCTGCTGACCTACACGGCCGTGGTGGTCGCATTCGTCGCGATGATGCTGACGATCGTGGCCGGCCTTGACTACGCCTTCGCGAAGGGCGTGTTGTGGGTCTTCGGCAACCCCAGCTGACCGGCTGACTGTGCCGATAGTGACGGAAGTGAGCAAGCGTGCCTGAGTACGACGAGACCGCCGAGACCCCGGACGAGCAGTCCACGGTGGCGACGGCGGCGAACGACGAGTCGGTCGAGGCCGCCAGCGAGCCGGAGTTCGCAACCACGGAGCCCGCACCCGACGAGGACTACGACCCGGTTGCGGAGCTGCGGCAGAAGCTGCGCTACGCGCCGGGCGACTGGTACGTGGTGCACTCGTACGCCGGCTATGAGAACAAGGTCAAGACCAACCTCGAGACCCGGATCACGTCCCTCGACATGGAGGACTACATCTACCAGGTCGAGGTGCCGACCCGGGAAGAGGTCGAGGTCAAGAACGGCAAGCGGTCCCAGGTCCAGGCGAAGGTCTTCCCGGGCTACATCCTGGTCCGGATGGAGCTGACCGCCGAGTCCTACTCCTGCGTGCGCAACACGCCCGGGGTGACCGGCTTCGTGGGTGCCACGGACCGGGCCGACCGTCCGGCCCCGCTGAGCCTCGACGAGGTGCTGAAGTGGCTGGCGCCATCCGTCGAGACCGAGCAGAAGAAGGCCAAGCCGGAGATCAAGGTCCTCGACTTCGAGGTCGGCGACTCGGTGACGGTCACCGACGGCGCCTTCGCGTCGCTGCCGGCCACGATCAGTGAGATCAACGCTGACCAGCAGAAGCTCAAGGTGCTGGTGTCGATCTTCGGCCGGGAGACGCCGGTGGAGCTGAACTTCAACCAGGTCGCCAAGATCTGATCGCGTCGAGGCGTCGGCGACGACCCCTGGGGTCGTCGCCGACGCTCGTCGTCGCCCATCTGGTCCGGCTCGCCCCATCGGGGCAACCTCTGTGAGCGGGCGGATTCCGGCCTGCGCTACCCTAGAACGTCGCCGCCGTCCCACACGCGCTGACCGTGCGCGCCCGACGGCGACGTCGGTGCGAACATTTCCCAGTTCCAAGCCCCAGGAAGAGACATGCCTCCGAAGAAGAAGCTCGTCAAGACGTTCACGCTTCAGCTGCCGGCGGGCCAGGCCACCCCGGCGCCGCCGGTGGGCCCCGCGCTCGGTCAGCACGGCGTGAACATCATGGAGTTCTGCAAGTCCTACAACGCGCAGACCGAGTCGCAGCGGGGCGATGTCGTCCCCGCCGAGATCAGCGTGTACGAGGACCGGTCCTTCACCTTCGTGCTGAAGACCCCGCCCGCCGCCCGGCTGCTGATCAAGGCCGCTGGTGTGGCGAAGGGCTCGGGCGTCCCGCACACCCAGAAGGTCGGCTCGGTGACCCGCGCCCAGCTGCGTGAGATCGCCGAGAAGAAGATGGCCGACCTCAACGCCAACGACCTCGACCAGGCTGAGAAGATCATCGCCGGCACCGCCCGGTCGATGGGCCTGAACGTCACCGACTGATCTCGGTCACCAGCGACCCGTACGGATCGTGGGAGGGCGCGCGAGCACCGCGGCCCGCCAGAAACCACAGGAGTAGACAGAAATGCAGCGCAGCAAGAGCTACCGCAAGGCCGCCGAGGTCATCGACCGGTCCAAGCTCTACACCCCCGCCGAGGCCGTGAAGCTGGCCAAGGAGACGACCAACGTCAAGTTCGACGCCACGGTCGAGGTCGCCATGCGCCTCGGCGTCGACCCCCGCAAGGCGGACCAGATGGTCCGCGGCACGGTCAACCTGCCGCACGGCACCGGTAAGACCGCCCGCGTGATCGTCTTCGCCGCTGGCGCGAAGGCCGAGGAGGCCGTCGCCGCCGGTGCCGACGAGGTGGGTACCGACGAGCTGGTCGCCCGGATCCAGGGCGGTTGGTTGGACTTCGACGCGGCGATCGCCACGCCGGACCAGATGGCCAAGATCGGCCGGATCGCGCGGATCCTGGGCCCGCGCGGTCTGATGCCGAACCCGAAGACCGGCACGGTGACCATGGACGTCACCAAGGCGGTCGCGGACATCAAGGGCGGCAAGATCACCTTCCGGGTGGACAAGCACTCCAACCTGCACCTGATCATCGGCAAGGCCTCGTTCTCCGAGACCCAGCTGGTGGACAACTACGTGGCGGTCCTGGACGAGGTGCTGCGGGCCAAGCCGTCCGCGGCGAAGGGCAAGTACCTCAAGAAGGTCACCCTCACCACGACCATGGGCCCGGGTGTGCCGATCGACCCGAACCTGGTGAAGAACCTGCAGGAGGGCTCGGCCGACAGCTGAGCAGGACGAACGCCTCGAAGGGGCCCCGCCACGACCGTGGCGGGGCCCCTTCGCCGTGACCGACGTGGCATGCTCGCCTGATGCGACTGGAGGACGTCTGGCTGCGGTACCGCCGCACCGGTCCCTGGGTGCTTCGATCGGTGACGATCGAGATCGCGCCCGGCGAGGCGGTGGTGGTGCACGGGCGCAACGGCGCCGGCAAGTCGACGCTGCTGCAACTCGTCGCCGGGATCCTGCCTCCGTCCCGGGGTCGGGTGCGCGACCGACCGGCCGTGGTGGGCTGGGTACCGGAACGTTTTCCCGCCGACCAGCCCTTCACCGTCGAGGGGTACCTCGAGGCGGCAGCCCGGGTGCGTGGACTCGCTCGTGACGAGGCGGGCCGGGCGGTGCACCACTGGGTCGAGCGCCTCGGTCTCGGACCCTTCCGGACCAGCAGGCTGCCCCAGCTCTCGAAGGGCACCGCGCAGAAGGTCGGCCTGGCCCAGGCACTGCTGCGCCCGCCGGGACTGCTCGTCCTCGACGAGCCCTGGGAGGGACTGGACGCAGCCGCCCGCGAACTGGTCCCCGAGGTGGTGGGCGAGGTGCTGGCCGAGGGCGGTGCGGTGCTGGTCAGCGACCATCGTGGTGAGACGGCCCGACTGCCTGGGGCCCGGCAGTGGGCCGTCGACGCTCAGACGGTGACCGAGGGGCCGTGGGCCGGTGCGGAGGCCACCGTCGTGGTGGAGGTGGCGGTCCCGGCTGCCGGCGTCGCCGACGCCGTGCGCCGGCTGCGCGCCGACGGTCACCGCGTCCTCCGGGTACGCGGACACGACGCCTCGACGCCGGTCACCGGACCTGTGGCCGGGGTGGCGCCGTGATCGCGCTGGTTCGGTTCCGGCTTGCGGGCTTCCTGCGTACCGGACGGGCGCTGGCACCGGTCCTGGCCGGCCTGCTCGCGTTGGGCATCCTCTACGGCGGTGGCCGCGCCGAGCCGGCCGAGGCCTACGGCGTGTCGGCGGTGGTCCTCTTCCCGGTCCTGGCCTGGCAGACCAAGATCCTGCTGGACGTGGAGCCGGACGTGCAGCGCCGGCTGGCCGTGGTCGCGCTCGGGCCGACGCGGGAGTGGGCGGCCGGGCTGCTTGCCGCGGCGACCGCAGGTCTGGGCTTGATCGCGGTCGCGTTGGTGATCCCGTGGCTGCTCGGCGGGATGGCCGTGCCGACCGGACCGGACGACCGGTCGATCGTCGCCGGCCTGGCGCTCGGCCTCTGGGCGCACCTGATCGCCCTGCCGGCCGCCGTGGCGCTCGGTGCCCTCGCCGGCCGGGCGGTCACGCGCAGCGCCGGGTACGGCGTCGCGGTACTGGTCCTCGGTGTGGTCCTTGCCCTGGTGCTCGGCCGCGTCGACCCGGTGCTCCGGTGGCTGGCGCCACCGTTGCTGACCACCGCGCGGGCGCTGGCCGGGTCCCTGTCGTGGGCGACCGGGGTGCTGGTGACCGCCTGGGCGCTCGGTTGGGCGGCCATGCTTCTTGCCGGTTGTCGGCGGGCCCGCCATCGGCGTGCCTGACGTTCACCGTCCGTGGTGACCGAGCGCACTCCGGGGCGATTTGGCGGCTACCGGGAGTAGGGCGTAACCTAGGCCGCGAAGTTCCACCCAGAGACCGCTGGTCACCGTGCCCCGGCACGGTCGAAGGTCCGCGAAGACGGGCGACCCGCGTAGGGCGGCAAGCGAAAACTGGCAGTGTCCCGTGGTCCGCCGACTGCGATGATCTCCGCCGACCTCGCCCCGTGCGCCCTGCGCCGGGGCTTTTCTGTTGCCGCGATGCCTCCGTCCCCGTCACAGGCGCCTGTCTGCGACGGTGACCAGCCTCGAGTAACGAGAGAGGAGGGACATGGCGGACAAGCCGATCCGGGCCGACAAGGCCACGGCCGTTGCTGAGCTGACGGAGAACTTCCGCAGCGCGGGTGCCACCGTGCTGACCGAGTACCGCGGTCTGACGGTTTCCCAGCTCACCCAGCTGCGGCGCTCGCTCGGCAAGGAGACCACCTACACCGTCGCCAAGAACACGCTGGCCAAGCGTGCTGCGGCAGACGCGGGTATCTCCGGCCTCGACGAGCTGTTCACCGGTCCTACCGCGCTGACTTTCGTTTCGGGCGACGTCGTCGAGGCGGCGAAGGGGCTTCGCGACTTCGCGAAGTCCAACCCGAAGCTCGTCATCAAGGGCGGCGTCTTCGAGGGCAAGGCCATTTCCGCGGCCGAGGTCACGAAGCTCGCCGACCTGGAGTCCCGTGAGGTGCTGCTGGCCAAGCTGGCCGGCGCGATGAAGGGCAACCTGAGCAAGGCCGCGGCCCTGTTCCAGGCCCCGCTGTCGAAGACCGCCCGTCTGGCGGCCGCCCTGCAGGACAAGAAGCGTGAGCAGGAGGGCGCCGAGGCGGCCTGAGGCCGCGCGGCGCATCCACGTTCTTAGTTAACCATTCAGAAAGGACGCCAGATATGGCGAAGCTCAGCACCGAAGAGCTGCTCGACGCGTTCAAGGAGATGACGCTGATCGAGCTCTCCGAGTTCGTGAAGCAGTTCGAGGAGACCTTCGAGGTCACCGCTGCCGCCCCGGTCGCGGTGGCTTCGGGCCCGGCCCAGGGTGGCGCTGCCGCCGAGGCCGAGCCGGAGAAGGACGAGTTCGACGTCATCCTCGACGCCGACGGTGGCAAGAAGATCCAGGTCATCAAGGTCGTGCGTGAGCTGACCGGCCTGGGCCTCAAGGAGGCCAAGGACCTGGTCGAGGCCGCCCCGAAGGCGATCCTGGAGAAGGTCAACAAGGAGGCCGCCGACAAGGCCAAGGCCAAGCTGGAGGGCGAGGGCGCCAAGGTCACCCTCAAGTGACCTGAGCCTCACCCGGGCGTCCCGGCTCACGTGAGCCGGGGCACACCCACATCGCGGCGGGCGACGATCCGGATCCCGGATCGGCGCCCGCTGTGTGGTTTAACTGCCCGGAACCGGTCATGAGCAGGGCGTGCGCATCGCGACGGGCGCGGGCCCGAACGGCAGTGGTTTCGCCCGTGGGTGGGAAAGAGCGTCGGATGGCGGCACCGGGCCTTGACGCGACCATGGACTCCCAGGCACGCTGACATCAGCAAGACCTTCCGCGCTTGCGACGGCCACCGGCTGGGTATGAAGCGGCAGCACCACCGCCGCAGACATCTGGGCGGCCCGGCAGGGACGTTGCGTTCCGAGCGGCCCGGTGTGACCCGTTTCCAGGGTCCCGAGGCTCGTTCCGCAACTTCCTGCGGGGTGGGCTGGACAGCGGTTAGCCTCTCGGCTACACTGCTAGTTTGCGCTGCCTTCCGACTTGACCCCTGCTCGGAAATGTCCGTTTGTGGATATTTTCTGGTGGGGTCATTGGAGTGCACGCGTACCAGCCGTTCTGCAGCACCGGTCCTCGGAAGGACGCATCTTGGCAGCTTCCCGCCCTGCGAAGACCAGTCGTACGTCGAGCGCATTCGCTCCCCGCCGAGTTTCCTTCGGTCGGATCACCGAACACCTCGAGGTCCCCAACCTCCTTGCCATTCAGAACGAGTCCTTCGACTGGCTCGTCGGCAACGAGGGTTGGCAGGGCCGGTCGGCGGACGACCCGCACGCACGCTCGGGTCTCGCGGAAATCCTCGACGAGATCAGTCCCATTGAGGACTTTTCTGGCACCATGTCGCTTTCCTTCTCGGCACCGCGCTTCGACGAGGTCAAGGCCTCGATCGAGGAGTGCAAGGAGAAGGACCTGACCTACTGCGCGCCGCTCTTCGTGACCGCGGAGTTCACCAACAACACCACCGGCGAGATCAAGAGCCAGACGGTGTTCATGGGTGACTTCCCGATGATGACGCCGAAGGGCACCTTCATCATCAACGGCACCGAGCGCGTCGTGGTCAGCCAGCTCGTCCGCTCGCCGGGCGTCTACTTCGACAAGCAGCCGGACAAGACCTCCGACCGCGACCTCTCCAGCGTCAAGGTCATCCCCAGCCGGGGTGCCTGGCTGGAGTTCGACATCGACAAGCGCGACACGGTCGGCGTACGCATCGACCGTAAGCGTCGGCAGGCCGTCACGGTCCTGCTCAAGGCCGTCGGATGGTCGGCCGAGCGGATCCGCGAGAAGTTCGGCTGGTCCGAGCTGATGATGACCACGCTCGAGAAGGACCACATCGCCGGCCAGGACGAGGCGCTACTCGACATCTACCGGAAGTTGCGCCCTGGCGAGCCGCCGACCCGCGAGAACGCCCAGACCCTGCTCGACAACCTCTTCTTCAACCCGAAGCGGTACGACGTCGCCAAGGTCGGTCGGTACAAGTTCAACAAGAAGCTCGAAGTGAGCGTGCCGATCACCACCGGCACGCTGACCGAGGACGACATCGTCGCCACCGTGGAGTACCTCTGCCGGCTGCACGCCGGTGAGGAGGGCTACGAGGCCGACGACATCGACCACTTCGGCAACCGGCGCCTGCGTACCGTGGGCGAGCTGATCCAGAACCAGGTTCGGGTCGGTCTGTCCCGGATGGAGCGGGTCGTCCGCGAGCGGATGACGACTCAGGACGTCGAGGCGATCACGCCGCAGACCCTGATCAACATCCGCCCCGTGGTCGCCGCGATCCGGGAGTTCTTCGGCACCTCGCAGCTGTCCCAGTTCATGGACCAGACCAACCCGCTGGCGGGCCTGACCCACCGGCGCCGGCTGAGCGCGCTCGGTCCGGGTGGTCTGTCCCGGGAGCGGGCCGGCTTCGAGGTCCGCGACGTGCACCCGTCCCACTACGGCCGGATGTGCCCGATCGAGACGCCGGAAGGCCCGAACATCGGTCTGATCGGCGCGCTGTCCACCTTCGCCCGGGTCAACCCGTTCGGCTTCATCGAGACGCCGTACCGGAAGGTCGTCGACGGTCGGGTCACCGACCAGATCGACTACCTGACCGCGGACGAGGAGGACCGGTTCGTCAAGGCGCAGGCCAACGCGCCGCTGCGGGCCGACGGCACGTTCGCCGAGGACCGCGTCCTGGTCCGCCGTAAGGGCGGCGAGACCGAGGACGTCGCGCCGGGTGCGGTCGACTACATGGACGTGTCGCCGCGGCAGATGACCTCGGTCGCGACCGCGATGATTCCGTTCCTGGAGCACGACGACGCGAACCGGGCCCTGATGGGCGCGAACATGCAGCGTCAGGCGGTCCCGCTGGTCAAGGCGGAGTCGCCGCTGGTCGGCACCGGCATGGAGTACCGTGCCGCGGTCGACGCCGGTGACGTGGTGGTGGCCGAGGTCGGTGGCGTGGTCGAGGACCTGTGCGCCGACTACATCACCGTCCACCAGGACGACGGCCACCGCCGGACGTACCTCCTGCACAAGTTCCGTCGCTCCAACGCCGGCTCCTGCGTCAACCAGAAGCCGGTCGTCTTCGAGGGTGACCGGGTCGAGGCCGGCCAGGTCGTCGCCGACGGGCCGTGCACCGACGAGGGCGAGATGGCGCTCGGGCGCAACCTGCTCGTGGCGTTCATGTGCTGGGAGGGTCACAACTACGAGGACGCGATCATCCTGTCGCAGCGCCTCGTGCAGCAGGACGTGCTCACCTCGATCCACATCGAGGAGCACGAGGTCGACGCGCGGGACACCAAGCTCGGCCCGGAGGAGATCACCCGCGACATCCCGAACGTCAGCGAGGAGATGCTCGCCGACCTCGACGAGCGCGGGATCATCCGGATCGGTGCCGAGGTCGTCCCCGGCGACATCCTGGTCGGCAAGGTCACCCCGAAGGGCGAGACCGAGCTGACTCCGGAGGAGCGGCTGCTCCGCGCGATCTTCGGTGAGAAGGCGCGTGAGGTCCGGGACACCTCGCTGAAGGTGCCGCACGGTGAGACCGGCACGGTCATCGGCGTGCGTACCTTCTCCCGCGAGGACGGCGACGAGTTGCCGCCGGGCGTCAACGAGCTGGTCCGGGTCTACGTCGCCCAGAAGCGGAAGATCCAGGACGGCGACAAGCTCGCCGGCCGGCACGGCAACAAGGGCGTCATCTCCAAGATCCTGCCGGTCGAGGACATGCCGTTCCTGGAGGACGGCACCCCGGTCGACATCGTGCTCAACCCGCTGGGTGTGCCGAGCCGGATGAACATCGGCCAGGTACTCGAGACCCACCTGGGCTGGGTGGCCAAGACCGGTTGGAAGGTCGACGGCGACGACGCGGAGTGGAAGCGTCAGCTCCAGGGGATCGGTGCGGACGAGTCCGAGCCGGACACCAACGTGGCCACGCCGGTCTTCGACGGTGCCCGCGAGGAGGAGATCTCCGGTCTGCTCGCGTCGACCCTGCCCAACCGGGACGGCAAGCAGCTGATCGGTGCCAGCGGCAAGGCGCAGCTGTTCGACGGTCGCTCCGGCGAGCCGCTGCCGGACCCGATCGCGGTCGGCTACATCTACATCCTGAAGCTCAACCACCTGGTCGACGACAAGATCCACGCACGGTCGACCGGTCCGTACTCGATGATCACGCAGCAGCCGCTGGGTGGTAAGGCGCAGTTCGGTGGCCAGCGCTTCGGTGAGATGGAGTGCTGGGCGATGCAGGCCTACGGTGCCGCGTACGCCCTGCAGGAGCTGCTGACGATCAAGTCCGACGACGTCCTGGGCCGGGTCAAGGTCTACGAGGCGATCGTCAAGGGCGAGAACATCCCCGAGCCGGGCATCCCCGAGTCGTTCAAGGTGCTGCTCAAGGAGCTGCAGTCGCTGTGCCTCAATGTCGAGGTGCTCTCCAGCGACGGTGTGGCCCTGGAGATGCGCGAGACCGACGACGAGGTCTTCCGGGCCGCGGAGGAACTGGGTATCGACCTTTCCCGGCGCGAGCCGAGCTCGGTCGAGGAAGTGTGACGTTGCGGTGCGGTGGTGGGGCGACTCCCTCGGGAGTCACCCCGCCCCGGACCCAGGCCCGGTCAGCTGCTAGCGCAACAAGCGACGTGTGAGGGAATTGAACGTGCTCGACGTCAACTTTTTCGATGAGTTGCGAATTGGGCTGGCGACCGCCGACGACATCCGTCAGTGGTCGCACGGCGAGGTCAAGAAGCCCGAGACGATCAACTACCGCACCCTCAAGCCGGAGAAGGACGGGCTCTTCTGCGAGAAGATCTTCGGTCCGCAGCGGGACTGGGAGTGCTACTGCGGTAAGTACAAGCGGGTCCGGTTCAAGGGCATCATCTGTGAGCGCTGCGGCGTCGAGGTGACCCGCTCGAAGGTCCGCCGTGAGCGGATGGGCCACATCGAGCTCGCCGCACCGGTGACCCACATCTGGTACTTCAAGGGCGTGCCGAGCCGGCTGGGTTACCTGCTGGACCTCGCCCCGAAGGACCTCGAAAAGATCATCTACTTCGCCTCGTACGTCGTGACGAGCGTTGACGCCGAAGCGCGTCATCGTGACCTCTCGACCATCGAGAACGAGATCCTGGCCGAGAAGCGGCAGTCGGAGAACAGCCGCGACTCGGAGATCGAGAAGCGGGCCGCCAAGCTCGAGGCCGACCTGGCCGAGCTGGAGGCCGAGGGCGCGAAGGCGGACGTCCGGCGCAAGGTCAAGGAGGGCGGAGAGCGCGAGATGCGCCAGATCCGCGACCGGGCCCAGCGCGAGATCGACCGCCTGGACGAGGTGCTGGACACCTTCCGCAAGCTCGACTCGAAGCAGTTGGTCACCGACGAGCTGCTCTACCGCGAGCTGCGCGACCGGTTCGGCGAGTACTTCACCGGGGGCATGGGCGCCGAGGCGATCAAGGCCCTGGTGCAGAACATGGACCTCGAGGCCGAGGCGGAGAACCTGCGGGAGACCATCCGCACCGGTAAGGGACAGCGGAAGATCCGGGCGCTCAAGCGGCTCAAGGTCGTCGCGGCGTTCCAGAACACCCGCAACTCGCCGCTCGGCATGGTGCTGGACTGCGTACCGGTCATCCCGCCGGACCTGCGCCCGATGGTGCAGCTCGACGGTGGCCGCTTCGCGACCAGCGATCTGAACGACCTCTACCGCCGCGTGATCAACCGGAACAACCGGCTCAAGCGGCTGATCGACCTCGGCGCGCCCGAGATCATCGTCAACAACGAGAAGCGGATGCTGCAGGAGGCCGTCGACGCGCTGTTCGACAACGGCCGCCGTGGCCGGCCGGTCACCGGCCCGGGTAACCGTCCGCTGAAGTCGCTGTCCGACATGCTCAAGGGCAAGCAGGGCCGGTTCCGCCAGAACCTGCTGGGCAAGCGCGTCGACTACTCCGGCCGTTCGGTCATCGTGGTCGGCCCGAAGCTCAAGCTGCACCAGTGCGGTCTGCC
The DNA here is from genome assembly GCF_040296095.1 of Micromonospora sp. NPDC002389. Classification (NCBI taxonomy): domain Bacteria; kingdom Bacillati; phylum Actinomycetota; class Actinomycetes; order Micromonosporales; family Micromonosporaceae; genus Micromonospora; species Micromonospora sp. NPDC002389. The sequence continues at coordinate 503,669 of NZ_JBEOWP010000001.1, read as the reverse complement.
CAAGCAGATGGCGCTGGAGCTGTTCAAGCCCTTCGTGATGAAGCGGCTGGTCGACCTCAACCACGCGCAGAACATCAAGTCCGCCAAGCGGATGGTGGAGCGGCAGCGGCCGGTCGTGTGGGACGTGCTGGAAGAGGTCATCGGCGAGCACCCGGTGCTGCTCAACCGGGCGCCCACCCTGCACCGACTCGGCATCCAGGCCTTCGAGCCGCAGCTGGTCGAGGGCAAGGCCATCCAGATCCACCCGCTGGTCTGCACCGCGTTCAACGCCGACTTCGACGGTGACCAGATGGCGGTGCACGTGCCGCTGTCCGCCGAGGCGCAGGCCGAGGCGCGGATCCTGATGCTGTCGTCGAACAACATCCTCAAGCCGGCCGACGGCAAGCCGGTCACCATGCCCACCCAGGACATGGTCATCGGGCTCTACCACCTGACCCACCTCACCACCGGTGAGCGCGGGGAGGGCCGGTCGTTCAGCTCGGACGCCGAGGCGCGGATGGCGTACGACAACGGTGAGCTGCACCTGCAGGCGCCGGTCAAGATCCGGCTGCGGGACGTCGTCGAGGTCGACAACGGCGCCGGTGGGCAGCCGTGGACCGCGCCCGAGGGCTGGATCCCCGGTGAGCCGCTGACCGTGGAGACCACGCTCGGCCGGGTGCTGTTCAACGAGACCCTGCCGCAGGGCTACCGGTTCGTGAACTACGAGATCCGCAAGGGTCAGCTCTCCGCGATCGTCAACGACCTCGCCGAGCGGTTCCCGAAGGTGGCCCTGGCGGCCACCCTGGACGGGCTCAAGGAGGCCGGTTTCCACTGGGCCACCTGGTCCGGCGTGACCATCGGCATGGAGGACGTCATCGCTCCGCCGCGCAAGCGGGAGATCCTGGAGCGGTACGAGAAGGAAGCCGACCGGATCGACAAGCAGTACCAGCGTGGTCTGATGACCGCCGAGGAGCGTCGCGGCGAACTCATCGAGATCTGGACCAAGGCGACCAACGAGGTCGCCAAGGAGATGGACACCGCGCTGCCGCAGGAGAACCCGCTGTGGAAGATGATCAACTCGGGTGCTCGCGGTAACCTGCTCCAGCTCCGGCAGATCGCGGCGATCCGTGGTCTGGTGGCCAACCCGAAGGGCGAGATCATCCCGCGGCCGATCAAGGCCAGCTACCGGGAGGGTCTGTCCGTGCTGGAGTACTTCATCTCCACGCACGGTGCCCGTAAGGGTCTCGCGGACACCGCCCTGCGTACCGCCGACTCGGGTTACCTGACCCGGCGTCTGGTGGACGTCTCGCAGGACGTCATCATCCGCGAGGAGGACTGCGGCACCGACCGGGCCATCCCGATGCAGGTCGGTCAGCACCTCGACGGCCGGCTGGTGGTGCACGAGCACGCCGAGACGAGCGTGCACGCCCGTACCCTCGCCGACGACATCAAGGGGCCGGACGGCACCGTCGTCGCCGAGCGCGGCGCGGACATCAACTCGATCCTGGTCGACAAGATCGTCGCCGCCGGGGTCGACGGTGTCCGGGTCCGCAGCGTGCTCACCTGCGAGTCGAAGCTGGGCGTCTGCGGTGCGTGCTACGGCCGCTCGCTGCCGACCGGCAAGATCGTGGACGTCGGCGAGGCGGTCGGCATCATCGCCGCCCAGTCGATCGGTGAGCCGGGTACGCAGCTGACGATGCGTACCTTCCACACCGGTGGTGTCGCGGGTGAGGACATCACCCAGGGTCTGCCGCGTGTCCAGGAGATCTTCGAGGCCCGGATCCCGAAGGGCAAGGCGCCGATCGCCGACACCCCCGGCCGGATCCGGATCGAGGACGGCGAGCGGTCGCGCAAGATCGTCGTGATCCCGGACGACGGCAGCGACGAGATCGTGTACGACAAGATCTCGAAGCGGGTCCGGCTGCGGGCGCACGACGGCGACCACGTCGAGGTCGGCGAGAAGCTCACCGAGGGCACCATCGACCCGCACGAGCTGCTGCGCATCCTCGGCCCGCGCGCGGTCCAGGTCCACCTGACCCAGGAGGTCCAGGAGGTCTACCGCTCGCAGGGTGTGCTCATCCACGACAAGCACATCGAGATCATCATCCGCCAGATGCTCAAGCGGGTGACGGTCATCGACTCCGGCTCGACCGAGTTCCTGCCGGGTGTGCTGGTCGACCGGGCGCTGTTCGAGTCGGAGAACCGCCGGCTCGTCGGCGAGGGCGGCGAGCCCGCAGCCGGCCGTCCGGTGCTGATGGGTATCACCAAGGCATCGCTGGCCACCGACTCCTGGCTCTCGGCGGCCTCCTTCCAGGAGACCACCCGGGTGCTGACCGACGCGGCGATCCACGCCCGCAGCGACTCGCTGATCGGTCTCAAGGAGAACGTGATCATCGGTAAGCTCATTCCGGCCGGTACCGGCATCAGCAAGTACCGCAACGTCCGGGTCGAGCCGACCGAGGAGGCGAAGGCCAAGGTCTACTCGATGACCGGCTACCCGGAGACCGACTACGGTTTCGGGCCGGCCAGTGGCCAGGCGGTTCCGCTGGACGACTTCGACTTCGGGTCGTACCGCTAGGACCGTGTGACGTGGGAGGCCCCCGGCATCTGCCGGGGGCCTCCTCGTGTCCGTACCCGCCGCTCCGCCGCACGGCGCGACCCGGACAGGCATCATGTGCTCATGACGATCGCACCCGGACCGGCGCCGACCGCGTCGGCGCCACGTCATCCGCTCGACCCCGATCCGGTCCGGGCGACCAAGGCCCGCGCGGTGTTCGCGCTCGGGCTGATGGGGGCGATGACCGGTCTGCTGCTGGGTGGGGTGATCCCCGCGACGGTCGCGCTGCACCTGGCGCGGCAGGCGCGCCGGGAGGCGTACGCCTCGGGCGGTTTCCTGACCGGCGCGGCCTGGCTGCGTCGCGGCGAACGGTTGGCCTGGACGGGGCTGGCGCTGGTCGCGGTGAGTGTGGTGGCGCTGCTGGTGATCGGCGTGGTCCGGCTCGCCGAGGCACCCTACGGGCAGGACTTCGCCCCCACCGTCGACTGACCCGGGTCGCCGCGGGCATCGCGCCGGGCACGGTGGGCTGACCCGCGACGGTAGCCTGACGGTGTCCGTCGCGCTGCGGTGGACGCGGCCGATGAGGAGGAGATCCCGTGACGGAACCGGCGCGCCCCGAGGGCGGCGAGTCCGCCCAGCCCACTTCCGGGCGCCCGGACGACGCGGCGGGCGCGCAACCGGGGGAGCAGCCACGGCCCGGACCCGCGCCGGAGCCTCCCGCGCCGCCCCCGCCGTCCGGGTACGCGTCGGCATACGCCCCGCCGCCGGGTCCGCCGCCCGGCTTCGGCGTGCCGCCGGGCTGGCCACCTGGCGGTGCCGGCCCCGGTTCATCGCCGGAGAGTCCGCCGTCCGGCCCGCCTGCCATCGGTGCTCCGTACGGTCCGCCCGCAACGCCTCCCGGCTTCGGGCCGCCCCACGGCCCGCCGCCGTCCGGGCCGCCGGCCGGAGGCCCGGGATATGGCGCGCCGCCCGTTCCCGGCTGGGGTGCGCCGCCGTCCGTGCCGCCGCCGCAGGACCGCCCCCGGCCGCCCAAGCGGGTCGAACCGGTGCCCGGTACCCCGTTCGCGACGGTGCACCTGGACGTCCCCCCGGTCACGTCGGGGCTGGCGGTCGGCTCGCTGGTGGCCGGCATCACCTCGATCCTGATCTCGTTCCTCACCATCTGCATCGGCGCGGTCGGGGGAGGCACGGGTGGGGGAGCCTGGGCTGCCGGTGCCTTCGCCGTACTGGGCAGCCTGACCGGTGCCGGTGCCGTGGTGGCTGGCCTGCTCGGCCTCCGGCAGATCCGTCGCCCGGCCGCTCCGCCGGCGGTCCGGTTCACCGGCCGTGGCGTGGCGATCGCCGGGATCAGCTGCGGTGGTGCCGGTCTCCTGCTCTGCCTGTCGGGCCTGGGGCTGGCGCTGCTGCTGACCCTGGCCTGAGATCCGGCCCACGTCGGCGCCGGGTGGGTGAGCCGGGCCCGGATACCGATCGGTCCCGCCCAGGGGCTACCGGTCCGGTTTCCGGCGGAGCCGGTACACTTGTCGTCGTAGGTGCCCATCACAGGCGTGAGGCGTGACGAGCCCAGCCGGCGAGCAGTGAGAAGTCCGGCGGGTCATCCGTTTTGACCTGCACGGCTGTGGTAGGTACTCTTTCCCCTTGCGCCCGGGCTTGCCCGGGCAACTCGTGCGTGCGCGGGATCCGGTGATACCGGCATCCGAACAGCGGCACGACTGAGCCAGAAGACCCGGCGGCGGAGATCCGCGTGCCGGTGACACAACCCGGAGCCACCGCGCGAGCGTCGGAACCGGGACCGTGCTCGGGCGACACGCCCGACCGCGGGTGCCGGGACCGCCGCGAGGTGGACCTGGTCGGAATGTAGGAGGGTCGGTCATCAGGCCGACCGAGCGAGCGCGGCCGCGTGAGCGGCCGAAGGGAGCGGAGAAACCCGGTGCCCACGATCCAGCAGCTGGTCCGCAAGGGCCGCCAGGCCAAGACGAGCAAGACCAAGACCCCGGCGCTGAAGGGTTCCCCTCAGCGGCGCGGCGTGTGCACCCGCGTGTACACCACCACTCCCAAGAAGCCGAACTCCGCGCTGCGCAAGGTCGCTCGTGTGAAGCTCAGCAGCCAGATCGAGGTGACCGCCTACATCCCGGGCGTGGGTCACAACCTGCAGGAGCACTCGATCGTGCTCGTCCGTGGCGGCCGGGTGAAGGACCTCCCCGGCGTGCGTTACAAGATTGTCCGCGGTTCGCTGGACACCCAGGGTGTCCGTAACCGCAAGCAGGCGCGCAGCCGCTACGGCGCGAAGAAGGAGAAGAGCTGACATGCCGCGTAAGGGACCCGCTCCGCGGAAGCCGCTGGTCGCTGACCCGGTGTACAACTCGCCGTTGGTCACCCAGCTGGTGAACAAGATCCTCCTGCGCGGCAAGCGCCAGCTCGCCGAGCGCGTGGTGTACGCGGCCCTGGAGGGCTGCCGGGAGAAGTCCGGCACCGACCCGGTCGTCACGCTCAAGCGCGCGATGGACAACGTCAAGCCGACTCTGGAAGTCCGCAGCCGCCGTGTCGGTGGCGCGACCTACCAGGTGCCGGTCGAGGTCCGTCCGGCCCGGGCGACCACGCTGGGCCTGCGCTGGCTGGTCACGTACTCCCGCGCCCGGCGCGAGAAGACCATGGTCGAGCGGCTGATGAACGAGCTGCTGGACGCGAGCAACGGCCTCGGCGCCGCCGTCAAGCGGCGCGAGGACACGCACAAGATGGCGGAGTCCAACAAGGCCTTCGCGCACTACCGCTGGTAACAGCTTGGTCCCGGTGCCCACCCGGCGCCGGGACCGCCACCAGTTGTGTCGAGACGACGATAAGTAGGGATTGAAGTGGCCGCCGCAGACGCGCTCGCCAACGTACGCAACATCGGCATCATGGCGCACATCGATGCCGGTAAGACCACTACCACCGAGCGAATCCTGTTCTACACCGGTATCACGTACAAGATCGGTGAGGTCCACGAGGGCGCTGCCGTCATGGACTGGATGGAGCAGGAGCAGGAGCGCGGTATCACCATCACTTCCGCCGCCACGAAGTGCGAGTGGAAGGGCCACACGATCCAGATCATCGACACGCCCGGCCACGTCGACTTCACGGTCGAGGTGGAGCGGTCGCTGCGTGTCCTGGACGGTGCGGTCGCGGTCTACGACGGCGTGGCCGGCGTGGAGCCGCAGACGGAGAACGTCTGGCGTCAGGCGGACAAGTACAACGTCCCCCGGATGTGTTTCGTCAACAAGCTGGACCGTACCGGCGCGGACTTCTTCCGCTGCGTGCAGATGATGATCGACCGGCTGAACGCCACCCCGCTGGTGCTCCAGATCCCGATCGGTGCCGAGAGCGACTTCATCGGCGTGGTCGACCTGGTCGAGATGCGCGCCCTCACCTGGCGTGGCGAGACCCAGAAGGGTGAGGACTACGCGGTCGAGGAGATCCCGGCCGACCTCGCCGACTCCGCCGCCGAGTGGCGCGAGAAGCTGATGGAGACCCTCGCCGACGTCGACGACTCGGTGATGGAGAAGTACCTGGAGGGCGAGGAGATCTCCGTCGAGGAGATCAAGGCCGCCATCCGTCGGGCCACCATCGGCGGCAAGGCCAACCCGGTCCTCACCGGCACCGCGTTCAAGAACAAGGGCATCCAGCCGATGCTGGACGCGGTCGTCGCGTACCTGCCGTCGCCGCTGGACATCCCGGCGATCGAGGGCACCGCCACCGACGGTGAGACCCCGCTGCTGCGTAAGCCGGCGGTGTCCGAGCCGTTCTCCGGTCTGGCCTTCAAGATCCAGACGGACAAGCACCTCGGCAAGCTCACCTACGTGCGGATCTACTCCGGCACGCTCGAGTCCGGCTCCCAGGTGGTCAACTCCACCAAGGACCGCAAGGAGCGGATCGGCAAGATCTACCAGATGCACGCCAACAAGCGGGAAGAGCGCAGCTCGGCCCAGGCCGGCGACATCATCGCGGTGCAGGGTCTCAAGCAGACGACCACCGGTGACACTCTGTGTGACCCGGCGAACCCGGTCATCCTGGAGTCGATGACCTTCCCGGAGCCGGTCATCGAGGTCGCCATCGAGCCGAAGACCAAGGCCGACCAGGAGAAGCTCAGCACCGCCATCCAGCGGCTGGCCGAGGAGGACCCGACCTTCCGCGTCAAGCTGGACGACCAGACCGGTCAGACGGTCATCTCCGGCATGGGCGAGTTGCACCTGGACATCCTGGTCGACCGGATGCGCCGCGAGTTCAACGTCGAGGCGAACATCGGTAAGCCGCAGGTGGCGTACCGCGAGACCATCCGCCGCAAGGTGGACAAGGTCGAGTACACCCACAAGAAGCAGACCGGTGGCTCCGGCCAGTACGCCCGGGTGATCGTCAGCCTGGAGCCGCTGCCGCTGGGCAACGACGCGCCGACCTACGAGTTCGCCAACGGCGTGACCGGTGGCCGCATCCCCCGGGAGTTCATCCCGTCGGTGGACGCGGGTGCGCAGGACGCCATGCAGTACGGCATCCTCGCCGGCTTCCCGCTGGTGGGCATCAAGCTCACCCTGCTGGACGGCCAGTACCACGAGGTCGACTCGTCGGAAATGGCATTCAAGATCGCCGGCTCGATGGTGATGAAGGACGCGGCCCGCAAGGCCGACCCCGCACTGCTCGAGCCGATGATGGCTGTTGAGGTCACCACTCCCGAGGAGAACATGGGTGACGTCATCGGCGACCTCAACTCCCGCCGCGGCATCATTCAGGCGATGGAGGAGCGCAGCGGCGCCCGCGTCGTCCGTGCTCTGGTGCCGTTGTCGGAGATGTTCGGCTACGTCGGCGACCTGCGGTCGAAGACCCAGGGCCGGGCTAGCTACAGCATGCAGTTCGACTCCTACGCCGAGGTCCCGTCCTCGGTCGCCAAGGAGATCATCGCCAAGGCGACGGGTGAGTGACACTCACCTGAGCTGATCCGAGGTGGTCGCGGGAGGATTCCCCGACTGCGACCACCTCGGTCGGATTGTGTGAATTCCGGGCCTGTAGGCTTCATCGCCGCAGAACCCACAAAGCTCTCCGGCCGTCAGGTCGGAAAGGCTGTCGACAGAGTCCTAAGCGCCGACCTGGCGCACCGGGGCGAACGAACCAAGAAGTCCACAGGAGGACACCAGTGGCGAAGGCGAAGTTCGAGCGGACTAAGCCGCACGTCAACATCGGCACCATTGGTCACATCGACCACGGTAAGACGACGCTGACGGCGGCCATCACCAAGGTCCTGCACGACCAGTACCCGGACCTGAACCCGTACACGCCGTTCGACGAGATCGACAAGGCGCCGGAGGAGAAGGCCCGCGGCATCACGATCTCGATCGCGCACGTCGAGTACCAGACCGAGGCGCGGCACTACGCGCACGTCGACTGCCCCGGTCACGCCGACTACATCAAGAACATGATCACCGGTGCCGCCCAGATGGACGGCGCGATCCTGGTGGTCGCGGCGACCGACGGCCCGATGCCGCAGACCCGCGAGCACGTGCTGCTGGCCCGCCAGGTCGGCGTGCCGTACATCGTCGTGGCGCTGAACAAGAGCGACATGGTCGACGACGAGGAGCTCCTGGAGCTCGTCGAGCTCGAGGTCCGCGAGCTGCTCTCGGCTCAGGAGTACCCGGGTGACGACCTGCCGGTCGTCCAGGTCTCCGCGCTGAAGGCCCTCGAGGGCGACCCGGTCTGGACCGAGAAGCTGCTCGAGCTGATGAGCGCGGTCGACACCGCGATCCCGCAGCCGGAGCGCGAGACCGAGAAGCCGTTCCTCATGCCCGTCGAGGACGTCTTCACCATCACCGGTCGGGGTACCGTGGTCACCGGTCGTGTCGAGCGTGGCGTGCTGCTCCCGAACGAGGACGTCGAGGTCGTCGGCATCCGCGAGAAGGGCTTCAAGACCAAGGTCACCGCGATCGAGATGTTCCGGAAGACCCTGGACGACGCCCGCGCAGGCGAGAACGTCGGTCTGCTGCTCCGCGGCACCAAGCGCGAGGACGTCGAGCGCGGCATGGTGGTCGTCAAGCCGGGCAGCAGCACCCCGCACACGGAGTTCGAGGCGACCGTCTACATCCTCTCCAAGGAGGAGGGTGGCCGGCACACCCCGTTCTTCCAGAACTACCGTCCGCAGTTCTACTTCCGGACCACGGACGTCACCGGTGTCGTCACCCTCCCCGAGGGCACCGAGATGGTCATGCCTGGCGACAACACCACGATGACCGTGAAGCTGATCCAGCCCATCGCGATGGAGGACAACCTCAAGTTCGCGATCCGGGAGGGTGGCCGTACGGTCGGCGCGGGTCGCGTCACCAAGATCATCAAGTGAGCTGGGTAACCCCGATTAGACCCGCCGCCGGTCGTGCGGCATACTAGTCAGGTTGCGTAACGACAGTTCGCTGCCTGTGTTCGGCTCACGCCGAACCTCCGGGTAGGCAGAACAGTCGGGCGTGGGGTGGTTGGCGGTCCGGCCGCCAACCACCCTCGCGCGGCGTTCAGGTCGCGGTAGCGCGATCGGCGCCTGGACCCACCGCGGTCAGGATCGCTCCGGAATCTCGGGGCGGAGCCTGGCCACAGGGCGCGACACGCCCGACCGCGGGGGTGGGCGAAGAGGGCCTGTACCAGCCGGTACAGGCACCCGCAACACAGCGGCATCGAGAGAAGGAACAGAAGCCACCATGGCGGGACAGAAGATCCGCATCCGGCTCAAGGCCTATGACCACGAGGTCGTCGACTCCTCGGCTCGGAAGATCGTCGAGACGGTGACGCGTACCGGGGCGCAGGTCGCTGGCCCGGTGCCGCTGCCCACGGAGATCAACCGTTTCTGCGTCATCCGCTCGCCGCACAAGTACAAGGACTCGCGCGAGCACTTCGAGATGCGTACGCACAAGCGGCTGATCGACATCATCGACCCGACCCCGAAGACGGTCGACTCGCTCATGCGCCTCGACCTGCCGGCTGGCGTCGACATCGAGATCAAGCTGTAGGGACCGGACACATGGACAGGCAAGTTAAGGGGATCCTGGGCGCGAAGCTCGGCATGACCCAGGTCTGGGACAACAACAAGGTTGTCCCGGTGACCGTGGTTCAGGCCGGCCCCTGCGTCATCACCCAGGTTCGTGACGCCGACAAGGACGGTTACTCCGCGGTCCAGCTGGCGTACGGGACGATCGACCCGCGCAAGGCCAAGAAGCCGCTGCGTGGGCACTACGCCAAGGCCGACGTGGCGCCGCGCCGGCACATCGTCGAGCTGCGCACCGCCGACGCCGGCGACTACTCGCTCGGCCAGGAGGTCACGGTCGAGGAGTTCCCGGTCGGCGTCTCGATCGACGTCACCGGCAAGACCAAGGGCAAGGGCTACGCCGGCCCGATGAAGCGGCACGGCTTCCACGGCCTGCGCGCCAGCCACGGTGTCGAGCGCAAGCACCGCTCCCCGGGCTCCATCGGGGCCTGCGCCACCCCGGGTCGCGTCTTCAAGGGCACCCGGATGGCGGGCCGCATGGGTGGCGTGCGCTACACCGTGCAGAACCTGACCGTCCAGGCGGTCGACACCGAGAACAACCTCCTGCTCGTCCGCGGCGCCATCCCCGGCCCGAAGGGCGCGCTGGTCCTGGTCCGCACCGCGGCCAAGACCAAGGCGAAGAAGGGCGGTGTGGCCAAGTGACCACCGTTGACGTCCTGACCTCCGAAGGCACCAAGAGCGGCTCGGTCGAGCTGCCCGCCGACATCTTCGATGTGCAGGCCAACGTCCCGCTGATGCACCAGGTCGTGGTGGCGCAGCTGGCGGCGGCCCGGCAGGGCACCCACAAGACCAAGACCCGCGGCGAGGTCGCCGGCGGCGGCAAGAAGCCGTACAAGCAGAAGGGCACCGGTCGGGCCCGGCAGGGTTCGATCCGCGCGCCGCAGTTCGCCGGCGGTGGCGTGGTGCACGGCCCGGTACCGCGCGACTACAGCCAGCGCACCCCCAAGAAGATGAAGGCCGCCGCGCTGCGTGGTGCCCTCTCCGACCGGGCGCGCGCCGGGCAGGTGCACGTCGTCGAGGCGTTCGTCTCGGGTGAGAAGCCGTCGACCAAGGCCGCGCTGGCCACGCTCGCGAAGCTGAGCGAGGCCCGTCGGGTGCTGGTCGTGCTGAGCAGCACCGACGAGCTGAACTGGGTGTCGCTGCGCAACGAGCCGCGGGTGCACCTGATCGAGGCCGGCCAGCTCAACACGTACGACGTGCTGGTGGCCGACGACGTGGTCTTCACCAAGGAGGCCCTGGACGAGTTCCTGGGCGTTCCCGCCGAGACCACCGAGGAGGGTGGCAAGTGAGCACGATCGCCGACCCGCGCGACATCATCGTGGCGCCGGTCGTCTCGGAGAAGAGCTACAGCGAGCTGAACCGGAACTGGTACACCTTCCTGGTGCACCCGGACGCGAACAAGACCGCGATCAAGATCGCCATCGAGCAGATCTTCAACGTCCGCGTCCTGACGGTCAACACGCTCAACCGCGAGGGCAAGCGCAAGCGGACCCGTACTGGGTTCGGCAAGCGCAAGGACACCAAGCGGGCGATGGTGAAGCTGGCTGAGGGAGACCGCATCGAGGCCTTCGGCGGCCCGGTCAGCTGAGGGGTGTAGACAATGGCTATCCGTAAGTACAAGCCGACGACGCCGGGCCGGCGTGGCTCGAGCGTCGCCGACTTCGCCGAGATCACCCGGTCGACGCCGGAGAAGTCGCTGCTGGCCCCGCTGCCGAAGAAGGGCGGCCGGAACGCCCACGGGCGGATCACCGCCCGGCACCAGGGTGGCGGCCACAAGCGCCAGTACCGGCTGATCGACTTCAAGCGGGTCGACAAGGACGGCGTGCCGGCCAAGGTCGCGCACATCGAGTACGACCCGAACCGCACCGCGCGCATCGCGCTGCTGCACTACGCCGACGGCGAGAAGCGGTACATCCTCGCGCCGAAGGACCTCAAGCAGGGCGACGCGGTGGAGTCGGGTCCGGGCGCGGACATCAAGCCCGGCAACAACCTGCCGCTGCGCAACATCCCGGTCGGTACCACGATCCACAACGTGGAGCTGCGTCCGGGTGGCGGCGCCAAGCTGGCCCGCTCGGCCGGTGTCGGCATCCAGCTGCTCGGCCGGGAGGGCGCGTACGCGACCCTGCGTATGCCGTCGGGTGAGATCCGCCGTGTCGACGTGCGCTGCCGCGCCAGCGTCGGCGAGATCGGCAACGCCGACCAGTCAAACATCAACTGGGGCAAGGCCGGCCGGATGCGGTGGAAGGGCAAGCGCCCGACCGTCCGTGGTGTGGCCATGAACCCGGTCGACCACCCGCACGGTGGTGGCGAGGGCAAGACCTCCGGTGGTCGCCACCCGGTCAACCCGCAGGGTAAGCCCGAGGGCCGCACCCGTCGTAAGGGCCAGCCGAGTGACCGGCTGATCGTCCGCCGCCGCTACGCCACGCGTAAGCGCGGCTGAGGGAGATAAGACATGCCTCGCAGCCTGAAGAAGGGCCCGTTCATCGACGACCACCTGCTCAAGAAGGTGGAGACGCAGAACGAGAAGGGCTCGAAGAACGTCATCAAGACCTGGTCGCGCCGCTCCACGATCATCCCGGACATGCTCGGGCACACGATCGCGGTGCACGACGGACGCAAGCACGTCCCCGTGTTCGTGACCGAGGCGATGGTCGGGCACAAGCTCGGCGAGTTCGCGTTGACCCGTACGTTCAAGGGTCACGAGAAGGACGACCGGAAGAGCCGCCGGCGCTGACGCCGCGGGCATACGGATAGAGGATCAAGGGGTTACAGCGATGCCAGGAAAGGGCGACGCTCCGGTGCTTCCGGGCGCGCGGGCGATTGCGCGACACGTGCGCATCTCGCCGATGAAGGCGCGCCGGGTGGTCAACCTCGTCCGCGGCCTGCCCGCGAAGGAGGCGCTCACGGTGCTGCAGTTCGCGCCGCAGGCGGCGAGCGAGCAGGTGTACAAGGTGCTCGCGAGCGCGATCGCCAACGCGGAGAACAACGAGCGGCTGGACCCCGACGCGTTGCTCGTCAGCGAGGCGTTCGTGGACGAGGGCCCGACCATGAAGCGGTTCCAGCCTCGGGCCCAGGGCCGGGCGTACCGGATCCGCAAGCGCACCTGCCACATCACGGTGGCGGTCGAGGCGGTCGCGCCGGCCGCGCCGAAGAAGTCGGCGAAGAAGTCGGCCCCGGCCAAGCAGACCGAGCCGGCCGAGACGCAGAGCAACACGGAGGGCGCCGAGTAATGGGTCAGAAGGTTCACCCGCACGGGTTCCGGCTCGGCATCTCGACCGACTGGAAGTCCCGCTGGTTCGCGGACAAGCTCTACAAGGACTACATCGGCGAGGACGTCAAGATCCGCCGGATGATGTCCAAGGGCCTGGAGCGCGCCGGCATTTCCAAGGTCGACATCGAGCGCACCCGCGACCGGGTCCGCGTCGACATCCACACCGCCCGGCCGGGCATCGTCATCGGCCGTAAGGGTGCGGAGGCCGACCGGATCCGCGGCGAGCTGGAGAAGCTCACCGGCAAGCAGGTGCAGCTCAACATCATCGAGGTGAAGAACCCCGAGTCGGACGCGCAGCTGGTCGCCCAGGGCGTCGCCGAGCAGCTCTCCAGCCGGGTCAGCTTCCGCCGCGCGATGCGCAAGGCGATGCAGTCGGCGATGAAGAACCCGATGTGCAAGGGCATCCGGGTGCAGGTCTCGGGTCGCCTCGGCGGCGCCGAGATGAGCCGCACGGAGTTCTACCGCGAGGGTCGGGTTCCGCTGCACACGCTGCGGGCCAACATCGAGTACGGCTTCTTCGAGGCCCGTACCACCTTCGGCCGTATCGGCGTGAAGGTCTGGATCTACAAGGGCGACGCGGTGCCGGGTCGGGAGACCCCGACCGAGGCTCCGTCGCGCCCGCGCCGGGAGCGCGGTGACCGCCCCGAGCGGCCGCGTCGTGGTCGGTCCGGTTCGTCCGGCACGACCTCCGGTGGCACCGAGGCCGGCCGCGCTGCTGCGACGACCGTCGCGCAGCAGGCCGAGACGCCGAGCGGCGAGCCGGTGGACGCGTCCGCCGTCGCCGCCGCGGCAGAAACGCAGCAGGAGGGCTGACAGATGCTGATGCCGCGCAAGCCCCCGAAGGGCTTCCGCAAGCCGCACCACCCGGACCGCAGCGGCGCGTCCAAGGGCGGCAACCGGGTGGTGTTCGGCGAGTTCGGGATCCAGGCTCTCGAGCCGGCGTACGTGACCAACCGGCAGATCGAGTCGGCGCGTATCGCGATGACCCGCCACATCAAGCGTGGCGGCAAGGTCTGGATCACCATCTTCCCGGACCAGGCCCTCACCAAGAAGCCGGCCGAAACCCGGATGGGTTCCGGTAAGGGCTCGCCGGAGTGGTGGGTCGCCAACGTCAAGCCGGGGCGGGTCCTCTTCGAGATGTCCTTCCCCAACGAGCAGATCGCGCGAGAGGCGATGCGTCGCGCGATCCACAAGCTCCCGATGAAGTGCCGCATTGTGACGCGCGAAGTGGGTGAATCCTGATGGCAGCGGGCGTTAAGGCCTCCGAGCTGCGTGAGCTCTCCGAGGAGGAGCTGGTCACGAAGCTGCGCGAGGCCAAGGCGGAGCTGTTCAACCTCCGCGTGCAGGCCGCAACCGGTCAGCTGGACAACAACCGGCGGCTGCAGGTCATCCGTCGGGAGATCGCCCGGATCTACACGATCATGCGTGAGCGCGAGCTGGGGCTCTCGGCCGCGCCGACTGAGGTGACTGCTTCATGAGCGAGAACACGACCGCCACCGCGCAGCGTGGCCGCCGGAAGGTCCGTGAGGGCCTCGTGGTCAGCGACAAGATGGACAAGACCGTCGTGGTCGAGGTCGAGGACCGGGTCAAGCACGCGCTGTACGGCAAGATCATGCGCCGTACCAGCAAGCTGAAGGTCCACGACGAGCAGAACTCCGCCGGCATCGGCGACCGCGTCCTGATCATGGAGACCCGGCCGCTCTCCGCCACCAAGCGGTGGCGGCTCGTGGAGATCCTCGAGAAGGCCAAGTAGCGAAGGCTCGAGCTCGGCCGAGATCGGTCGGGCGCAGGTTCCGCCAGGCTCCGGCCGCCCCGGCGGCCGGAGAACCGGCAGACATAGGAGATAGACGTGATTCAGCAGGAGTCGCGACTGCGCGTCGCCGACAACACGGGTGCCCGGGAGATCCTGTGCATCCGGGTTCTCGGTGGCTCCGGTCGGCGCTACGCGAGCATCGGCGACGTCATCGTGGCGACCGTCAAGGACGCGATCCCGGGTGCCGGTGTCAAGAAGGGCGACGTGGTCAAGGCCGTCATCGTCCGTACCGCCAAGGAGCGGCGGCGGCCGGACGGCTCGTACATCCGCTTCGACGAGAACGCCGCCGTCATCATCAAGGACGGTGGGGACCCGCGCGGTACCCGCATCTTCGGCCCGGTCGGTCGTGAGCTGCGGGACAAGCGGTTCATGAAGATCATCTCTCTCGCGCCGGAGGTGTTGTGACCGTGAAGGTCAAGAAGGGCGACACGGTCGTCGTCATCGCCGGCAAGGACAAGGGTGCCAAGGGCAAGGTCATCGCAGCCTACCCGCGGCAGGACAAGGTCCTGGTCGAGGGCGTGAACCGGGTCAAGAAGCACACCCGCATCAGCACCACTCAGCGTGGCGCCAAGACCGGTGGCATCGTCACCCAGGAGGCCCCGATCCACGTCTCGAACGTGATGGTCGTGGACTCCGACGGCAAGCCGACCCGCGTCGGTTACCGGATCGACGACAACGGCCAGAAGGTCCGCGTCGCGCGTAGCACTGGTAAGGACCTGTGATGACCACGGCTACCGAAACCAAGACCATGCCGCGCCTCAAGGAGCGGTACCGCAACGAGATCGTGGCCCAGCTGCGCGAGCAGCACGAGTACGGCAACCCGATGCAGGTGCCGCGACTGGTCAAGATCGTCGTGAACATGGGCGTCGGCGAGGCCGCTCGGGACGCCAAGCTCATCGACGGCGCGGTCCGCGACCTGGCCACGATCACCGGCCAGAAGCCGCAGGTCCGGCGGGCGACCAAGTCCATCGCGCAGTTCAAGCTCCGCGAGGGCATGCCGATCGGCGCGAAGGTGACCCTGCGCGGCGACCGGATGTGGGAGTTCCTGGACCGGCTGCTCTCCATCGCGCTGCCGCGTATCCGTGACTTCCGCGGCCTGGACGGGCGCAAGCTCGACGGGCACGGCAACTACACGTTCGGTCTGACCGAGCAGTCGGTGTTCCACGAGATCGACCAGGACAAGATCGATCGCCAGCGGGGCATGGACATCACGGTGGTGACCACCGCCACGACCGACGACGAGGGCCGGGCGCTGCTGAAGCTCCTGGGCTTCCCGTTCAAGGAGAACTGAGATGGCCAAGAAGGCGCTGATCCTCAAGGCGGCCGCGAAGCCGAAGTTCTCGGTTCGCGCGTACACCCGCTGCCAGCGGTGTGGGCGTCCCAAGGCGGTCTACCGCAAGTTCGGTCTCTGCCGGGTGTGCATCCGGGAGATGGCCCACCGCGGTGAGCTGCCCGGCGTGTCCAAGGCTTCCTGGTAATAGCCCGGCGCGCTTCGGCGCATCAGCTGGACTGTCTCTTCGCCGTAGGCCTGCGCGAGTCGCGGGAACCCCGGCGAGAAAGGTTGACGAGTTTTCATGACGATGACCGACCCGATCGCAGACATGCTCACGCGTCTGCGTAACGCCAACCAGGCGTACCACGACCGGGTGACGATGCCCTACTCGAAGATCAAGGCCAACATCGCCGAGGTCCTCAAGTCCGAGGGTTACATCGCCACCTGGGCGGTCGAGGAGCCCGAAGAGGGCGCCGTCGGCAAGCGACTGGTCGTCGAGCTGAAGTACGGCCAGAACCGGGAGCGGAGCCTGGCCGGTATCAAGCGCGTCTCCAAGCCCGGTCTGCGGGTGTACGCCAAGTCGGACGGGCTCCCTCGGGTGCTCGGTGGGCTGGGCGTGGCGATCATTTCGACGTCCCAGGGGCTGCTCACCGACCGGCAGGCCCGCAAGCGGAGCGTTGGCGGGGAAGTCCTCGCCTTCGTCTGGTAACGGGAGACAGGTAGAAATGTCGCGAATTGGACGTAAGTCGATCCCGGTGCCCTCCGGCGTCGACGTGACGATCGACGGCCAGACCGTCAAGGTCAAGGGCCCCAAGGGCGAGCTGTCGCACACCCTGGCCGCGCCGATCACGATCGAGCGGGCCGAGGACGGGCAGCTGAGCGTCAACCGCCCGAACGACGAGCGCAAGGCCAAGGAACTGCACGGCCTGAGCCGTACCCTGGTCGCCAACATGATCGTCGGGGTCACCGAGGGCTACCGCAAGAGCCTGGAGATCGCCGGTACCGGTTACCGGGTCACCGCCAAGGGCAAGGACCTGGAGTTCGCACTCGGGTTCTCGCACCCGGTGCAGGTGCAGGCGCCCGACGGCATCACCTTCACGGTGGAGAAGCCGACGCTGTTCCACGTGGCCGGTATCGACAAGCAGCTCGTCGGTGAGGTCGCCGCCAACATCCGGAAGATCCGCCCGCCGGAGCCCTACAAGGGCAAGGGCGTGAAGTACCAGGGCGAGGTCATCCGTCGCAAGGCTGGAAAGGCAGGTAAGAAGTGAGCGCCACGCTGCTCAAGCGCCGCCGCGGTGTCGCCGCCAAGCGTGCCGTCGGGCGTGCGCGTCGGCACTTCCGGGTCCGCAAGAACGTCAGTGGCACCGCCGAGCGTCCGCGCCTGGTGGTCACCCGTTCGCTGCGGCACATCGTGGCCCAGATCGTGGACGACACCAAGGGGCACACCCTGGCGTCGGCCTCGACGCTGGACGCCTCGGTGCGCGGTACCGAGGGCGACAAGAGCGCCCTGGCCGGCAAGGTCGGCTCCCTGCTCGCCGAGCGGGCCAAGGCCGCCGGCGTCTCCAAGGTCGTCTTCGACCGCGGTGGCAACCGGTACGCGGGGCGGGTCGCCGCGCTTGCCGACGCCGCCCGCGAAGCCGGGCTCGAGTTCTGACAATCCCCGTCACGAGAGAGAAGGAAGGCTGCTGATGCCAGGTCAACAGCGCCGTGGCGGCGGGTCCGGTGGCAACGAGGGTGGTCGCCGCGACAACCGCCGTGAGGGCGGCCGCGGAAACGCGCCCGCCGAGAAGACCCCGCACCTCGAGCGGGTCGTCGCGATCAACCGCGTCGCCAAGGTCGTGAAGGGTGGTCGTCGCTTCAGCTTCACCGCCCTCGTGATCGTCGGCGACGGCGACGGCACCGTGGGCGTGGGCTACGGAAAGGCCAAGGAGGTGCCCGCGGCGATCGCCAAGGGTGTCGAGGAGGCCAAGAAGCACTTCTTCAAGGTGCCGCGGATCGGCTCGTCGATCCCGCACCCGGTCACGGGCGAGGACGCCGCCGGTGTGGTGCTGCTCAAGCCGGCCTCGGCCGGTACGGGCGTCATCGCCGGTGGTCCGGTCCGTGCCGTGTTGGAGTGCGCGGGCATCCACGACGTGCTCTCCAAGAGCCTCGGATCGTCGAACCCGATCAACATCGTGCACGCCACCGTGGCGGCCCTGAAGGGGCTGGAGTCCCCGGAGGCTGTCGCGGCGCGTCGGGGCCTGCCGGTGGAGGACGTCGCTCCGGCCGCCATGCTCGCCTCGCGGGCGGAGGTGGCCTCCTGATGGCGCGTCTCAAGGTCACCCAGCTCCGGTCCGACATCGGGACCAAGCACAACCAGCGTGAGTCGCTGCGGTCGCTCGGTCTCAAGCGGATCAACGACGTGGTGGTCAAGGAGGACCGGCCCGAGATTCGCGGCATGATCTTCAAGGTGAGCCACCTCGTGAAGGTCGAGGAGGTCGAGTAATGACGATCAAGGTCCATCACCTGCGCCCGGCACCGGGAGCCAAGACCGCGAAGACCCGTGTGGGTCGCGGTGAGGGCTCCAAGGGCAAGACCGCCGGTCGCGGTACCAAGGGTTCGAAGGCCCGGAAGAACATCCCGGCGGCGTTCGAGGGTGGGCAGATGCCCATCCACATGCGCCTGCCGAAGCTGAAGGGCTTCAAGAACAAGTTCAAGGTGGTCTTCCAGGTGGTCAACCTGGACCGCCTGGCCGAGCTGTTCCCCAACGGTGGTCAGGTCGGCCCGGCCGAGCTGGTCGAGGCCGGTGCGGTCCGCAAGGGTCAGCCGGTCAAGGTCCTCGGCACCGGGGACCTCGGCAACGTGTCGCTCCAGGTCTCGGCGCACGCGTTCAGCGCGTCGGCCAAGGAGAAGATCGCTGCCGCCGGTGGTTCGGTCACCGAGCTGTAAGCAGTACGAACGATGGCGCCCGCCAGTTGATCCCAGCTGGCGGGCGCCATGGTCTCCACGGGGCCTGTGCGCCCGGTAACATCGGATTCGGTTTATGTAGCCGGGCACATCTGCCCGGACGGGGATCGGGCTGTTAGAGTCCCTTCCCAGCCATGGATATCGGGCACCTGCCCGGCACCCACCCCAAACCGCCAGGGACGACCGGCGGCCCGCCTCGCGCAGGAGGAAGAAGTTGCTGTCCGCCTTTCTCAGTGCGTTCCGTACGCCTGACCTGCGCAAGAAGCTGCTGTTCACAGTAGGCATCATCGCGATCTACCGGCTCGGCGCGACGCTGCCCAGCCCAGGCGTGTCGTACGGCAACGTCCAGCAGTGCCTCGACACCATCGACGGCTCGACCGGGGTACTGAACCTGCTCGACCTCTTCTCCGGTGGCGCGCTGCTCCAGCTCTCGGTCTTCGCGCTGGGCATCATGCCCTACATCACCGCGTCGATCATCCTGCAGCTCCTGACAGTGGTGATCCCCCGGCTCGAGCAGCTCCGCAAGGAGGGCCAGGCCGGCCAGGCGAAGATCACCCAGTACACCCGGTACCTGACCCTGGGCCTGGGCGTCCTGCAGGCGTCCGCGTTCGTGGCGCTGGCCCGCTCCGGGCAGCTCTTCAACAACCAGTGCGACCAGTTCCCGATCATCCCCGAGGGCACCGGCATCCCGGACTGGCTGACCCTGTCCATCCTGGTGATGACGATGACCGCCGGTACCGGCGTGGTCATGTGGCTGGGCGAGCTGATCACTGACCGCGGCGTCGGCAACGGCATGTCCGTGCTGATCTTCACCTCGATCGCCGCCCGCCTCCCCAGCGAGGGCTGGCGGATCAAGGAGAGCCAGGGCTGGGCCAAGTTCTTCCTCGTCATCGCCCTGGTCCTGGTGGTCATCACCGCGGTCACCTTCATCGAGCAGGCCCAGCGCCGGATCCCGGTGCAGTACGCCAAGCGCATGATCGGCCGGCGGATGTACGGCGGCACGTCGACCTACATCCCGCTGAAGGTCAACCAGGCGGGTGTCATCCCGGTCATCTTCGGTTCGTCGCTGCTCTACCTGCCCCAGCTGGCGCTGCAGTTCTTCGACCAGAACGACCCGGGTCAGACGCAGGCGTGGATCCAGAACAACCTGGTGGACCCGACCAGCCCGATCTACATCGCGGTCTACTTCCTGCTGATCATCTTCTTCACGTACTTCTACGTCTCGATCACGTTCAACCCGACCGAGGTCGCGGACAACATGAAGAAGTACGGCGGCTTCGTGCCGGGCATCCGCCCCGGTAAGCCGACCGCCGACTACCTGGACTTCATCCTGAGCCGGATCACGCTGCCCGGGGCGCTGTACCTCGCGATCATCTCGATCCTGCCGAACTTCTTCTTCATCTGGCTGGACCGGCAGCAGTACCTCAACTTCCCGTTCGGCGGTACCGCTGTGCTGATCATGGTCGGTGTGGCTCTCGAGACCAGCAAGCAGATCGAGAGCCAACTGATGCAGCGGAACTACGAAGGGTTCCTGCGGTAGATGAGACTGGTTCTGGTTGGCCCGCCGGGGGCGGGCAAGGGAACGCAGGCGGAGTTCATCGCCGCGCACGTCTCCGTGCCGAAGATCTCGACCGGTGACATCTTCCGTGCCAACGTGTCGCAGGGCACCCCGCTCGGGGTCGAGGCCAAGCGCTACATGGACGCCGGCAAGTTGGTACCGGACGAGGTCACCATCAACATGGTGCGGGACCGGCTCGCCGAGCCGGACGCGTCCGAGGGCTTCCTGCTCGACGGGTTCCCGCGGACCACTCCGCAGGCCGCCGCGCTGGACAAGCTTCTGGCAGACCTCGGCACCGCGCTGGACGTCGTCCTGGAGCTGGTGGTCGACGACGACGAGGTGATCCGGCGGCTCTCCGGCCGGCGCACCTGCCGGGGCTGCGGCAAGATCTGGCACGTCGAGTTCGACCCGACCAGTCGGGACGGCATCTGCGACCGCTGCGGTGCCGAGCTGTTCCAGCGCGACGACGACAAGCCGGAGACGATCGCCGCCCGCCTGCGCGAGTACGCGGAGAAGACCGCGCCGCTGGTGGACTACTACGGCGCCCAGGGCAAGCTGGTCGGGATCGACGCCACCGGTCCGGTGGAGGACGTCACCGTCCGCGCGATCGATGCCCTGCGGTCCTACGGCGGCTGAGATCGGCGTAGTCGCCGGCCGGATAGAGTGCGAACAGCGGGGTACGTCCGGCGTACCCCGCTGGTTCGGCAACGAAAGGTAGCGCCCCGATGCGTCGTCCCCAGCTGGACATCCAGCTGAAGACCCCCGAGCAGATCGAGAAGATGCGCGCCGCCGGGCTGGTGGTCGCCGAGGCGTTACGCCGGATGCGCGAGGCGGTGGCCCCCGGGGTGAGCACCGCCGACCTGGACGCGATCGCCGAGTCGACGATCCGTGAGGCCGGCGGGACCCCCTCCTTCAAGGGCTACCACGGCTTCCCGGCGTCGATCTGCTCGTCGGTCAACGAGCAGATCGTGCACGCGATCCCCTCGCCGGACCAGGTCCTCGCCGAGGGCGACCTGATCTCGATCGACTGCGGCGCGGTGCTGGACGGCTGGCACGGCGACGCGGCGATCACCGTCGGGGTGGGCGACGTCGACCCGGCCCTGCTGCGGATGGCCACGGTCGCCGAGGACGCGATGTGGGCCGGTATCGCCGCCGCCGCCCGGGGTGCGGCCAGCGGCAAGGGCCGGCTGACCGACATCTCCCACGCAGTGGAGAACGCGGTCCGCAAGGGCGGCCGGTACGGCATCGTCGACGGCTACGGCGGCCACGGCATCGGCACTGAGATGCACCAGGATCCGCACGTGCTCAACCACGGGCGGCCGGGCAAGGGGCCGCGTCTGGTGACGGGCATGGCACTGGCCATCGAGCCCATGATCACGATGGGCTCGCCGCGTACCGCCGAACTGGCCGACGGCTGGACCGTGGTCACCCGGGACGGGTCCCGCGCGGCACACGTCGAGCACACCATGGCGCTGCTGCCGGACGGGGTCTGGGTGCTGACCGCCCAGGACGGCGGCCGGGCCCGCCTCGGTGAGCTGGTCACCGCCCGCCAGCCCGCCGACTCGCCGGCCGGCTGAACCGACCCTGTTCCGGCGGTCGGCGCGGAGTCGACCGTGGCCGGGCATCGGCCCGGAGCCGCTGACGAGCTGGCCCTCGGCTGGCCGAGGAGGCCCTGCCCCGGTCCCCGGCAGTGTGACGTTCGACACGGCCCGGTCGATGTGCTCACTCTCCGTGATCGCGGCCGGGTGACTGTCGTCGCCCTGGCGCGACGACGGGTGGGCGGGCGCAGGTTAGCCGGACTGGCAGCACGATGGCATGCTTGCCGACATGGACGGGCAGGACGGGATGCGGGCAGCGAACTCCGACCGGCAGGCCGTCGCCGAACGGCTCCGGGAGGCGCTCGACGAGGGCCGGCTGGACCTGCACGAGTACGACGAGCGGTTGCAGCGGGCCTACGCGGCACGGACGTACGCGGAACTCGACGCCCTGACGGGTGACCTGCCTGGGGCGGTGCCGGCACGGCAGGAGCCCGACGCGCCGGTGCTCCCCGACGCCGGGCGTGGAGTGACCGTCCGCTGGCTGGTCGACGTGTGGGAGCCGTGGCTCAAGACCGTCGGCATCGTGGTCGCCATCTGGGCGGTCACCTCGTTCGCCGCCCGCGATCTGGTGTACTTCTGGCCCATCTGGGTGGCCGGGCCGTGGGGCGCGGTGCAGGTGGTGCGTACCGTCACCGGGCTGAGCACCGGCGAGCCGCAGCGGTGGGCGGCGCAGCAGGAACGCCGTCGGCAGCGTCGGAAAGAGAAGAAGGCCCGCAAGCGGGAGCGTGCCGCGCTCGCCGCCGAGCAGCCCGCCGAGATCACCGCCACGGCGGCCGGGTTCACCGGGCCGGGCGAGGAGCGAGACCGGCCGACCGGAGTCACCGGGCCGGGCAATGATCGCGAGCGGCCGGGGGCGGACCCGCAGGCCGAGGAGCAGGGCACGGAGGCCCGCAGCGGCACGCCAGCCGAGCATGAGTCCACCGGTGGGGTACGCCGTGCGGAGCGCGACGCGGCGGGCTGAACGCCGGGTTTGTCCACCCCGTCGGCGTACTCTGGCCGGTCGGTTTGGCGACGACGTGCAGGCGGGCGTACACTTTCTGATCGGCGCACAGCGTCCACTCCGCCATGCCCACCAGCGCTTCGGTGGGACGCGGAGCCGCGGCTGGCGCGGGAAATCTGATCTTGATCAGTCACCCGTGTAAGACGTTGTGGGCCGTCCGGAGTAACCGACGTCAGGACAGCGGAGGACATGCCGAAAAAAGACGGAGCCATCGAGATCGAAGGTCGGGTCATCGAGCCCCTGCCGAACGCCATGTTCCGGGTGGAGCTCGCCAACGGCCACAAGGTGCTGGCTCACATCAGCGGCAAGATGCGGCAGCACTACATCCGCATCCTGCCGGAGGACCGGGTCGTCGTCGAGCTCTCGCCGTACGACCTGACTCGCGGGCGCATCGTCTACCGCTACAAGTAAGCCTGACGGCGGCCGGAAATCGTCCCGTGTCCGTCTTCGACGTCCGGTGTCGCGCCTCGTGGCGCCGGGCCAGATGGGAAGTAAGGCAACCGTGAAGGTCAAGCCGAGCGTCAAGAGGATCTGCAACAAGTGCCGGGTTATCCGCCGGCACGGCCGGGTCATGGTGATCTGCACCGACCCGCGCCACAAGCAGCGCCAGGGCTGAACCCAGCCCACACATCACACATGCTCGTCCCAGCCGCGAGCGGTGCGCAGCGCGTACTCACTCGTGGTTGACCCCCGGTCGGAGGCCGGGGCCCGCTCGGGCAGCGACCATCCCGGTCGCCGGCGTGTACCGCGCCGGAAAGACGGGACGGCCGCGTAGCGGGGTGGGACGGGACCACACCTCCGGCAGAAGACCACAAGGAGTACGCCCGCAGATGGCACGTCTAGTCGGCGTGGATCTCCCCCGCGAGAAGCGGCTGGAGATTGCGCTCACCTACATCTTCGGCGTGGGTCGTACCCGCGCTCTGGAGACGCTCGCCGCCACCGGCATCTCGCCGGACAAGCGCGCCCGGGACCTCACGGACGAGGAGCTGGTCCAGCTCCGTGACCACATCGAGGCCAACTACAAGGTAGAAGGCGACCTGCGCCGCGAGGTCGCCGCTGACATCCGCCGCAAGGTCGAGATCGGCTGCTACGCGGGTATCCGGCACCGCCGGGGACTGCCCGTCCGTGGCCAGCGGACCCGCACGAACGCGCGTACCCGCAAGGGCCCGAAGCGGACGGTCGCCGGCAAGAAGAAGCCCGGCAAGAAGTAGTAGTTCCTCAACCGGAATTCTGGTCGTTCTCCGTCGAGGTAGGCCGGGCTCCCACCGGAACCGGTGTCTATCTGATCAACGGGGCGAAGAGCCAGAACCGATCGAGAACCAAAAACAGGAGCGCACAGACTTATGCCACCGAAGGCTCGTGCCGGAGCCGCAGTCAAGAAGGTCCGGCGCAAGGAACGCAAGAACGTCGCCCACGGGCAGGCGCACATCAAGAGCACCTTCAACAACACCATCGTGTCCATCACGGACCCGACCGGTGCCGTCATCTCGTGGGCCTCCGCCGGCCAGGTCGGCTTCAAGGGCTCGCGCAAGTCGACTCCGTTCGCCGCGCAGCTGGCCGCCGAGGCCGCCGCGCGTCGGGCCATGGAGCACGGCATGCGCAAGGTCGACGTGTTCGTCAAGGGTCCCGGTTCCGGCCGGGAGACCGCCATCCGTTCGCTGCAGGCGGTGGGTCTGGAGGTCGGGCAGATCTCCGACGTCACCCCCCAGC
The DNA here is from genome assembly GCF_040296095.1 of Micromonospora sp. NPDC002389. Lineage (NCBI taxonomy): Bacteria > Bacillati > Actinomycetota > Actinomycetes > Micromonosporales > Micromonosporaceae > Micromonospora > Micromonospora sp. NPDC002389. The sequence continues at coordinate 478,916 of NZ_JBEOWP010000001.1, read as the reverse complement.
CGCACAACGGGTGCCGTCCGCCGAAGCGTCGTCGGGTCTGAGAGGTTAGAGAGAGATGGCTCGTTACACCGGTGCTGACTGCCGCCGTTGCCGGCGGGAGAAGATGAAGCTGTTCCTCAAGGGCAGCAAGTGCGATGGTCCGAAGTGCCCGTTCGAGTCCCGGCCGTTCCCGCCCGGGCAGCACGGCCGCGGCCGCACCAAGGAGACGGAGTACCTGCTCCAGCTCCGTGAGAAGCAGAAGGCTCGCCGGGTCTACGGCGTGCTGGAGAAGCAGTTCCGCGGTTACTACGAGGAGGCCGTGGCCAAGCAGGCCAAGACCGGTGAGGTCCTCCTGCAGATCCTCGAGTCGCGGCTGGACAACGTGGTCTACCGGGCCGGCTACGCCAAGTCCCGGGACATGGCCCGTCAGCTGGTCAAGCACGGTCACTTCACGGTGAACGGCAAGAAGGTCGACATCCCGTCGTACCGCGTCAAGGAGCACGACATCATCGAGGTTCGGGTGAAGAGCAAGGAGCTCACCCCGTTCATCGTGGCGCAGGCCGAGGCCGGCTCCAAGACGGTCCCGGCGTGGCTGGAGGCCATCCCCAGCCAGATGAAGGTGCTCGTGCACTCGCTCCCGGCCCGCCAGGTGATCGACACCCAGGTCCAGGAGCAGCTGATCGTCGAGCTCTACTCCAAGTAAGGGCTCGTTGCGGTGGCCCGCCCGGCGACGGGCGGGCCACCGGAACACGTTGTGTCGTGGACGTCATATAGCGGGCGTCCCGGAAGAGAAGAGAAAACATGCTCATCAGCCAGCGACCGTCTCTCTCCGAAGAGTCGATCAACGAGACCCGGTCCCGGTTCACCATCGAGCCGCTGGAGCCGGGCTTCGGCTACACCCTGGGCAACTCGCTGCGGCGCACGCTGCTGTCGTCCATCCCGGGTGCGGCGGTCACCTCGATCAAGATCGATGGTGTGCTGCACGAGTTCACCACGATCCCCGGGGTCAAGGAGGACGTGGTCGAGCTCGTCATGAACATCAAGGAGCTCTGCGTCAGCTCCGAGCACGACGAGCCGGTCAGCATGTACCTGCGCAAGCAGGGCCCGGGCGACGTGACCGCCGGTGACATCCAGCCCCCGGCCGGTGTCTCGGTGCACAACCCGGACCTGAAGCTCGCCACCCTCAACGGCAAGGGCCGGCTCGACATGGAGCTGACCGTCGAGCGGGGTCGGGGCTACGTCACGGCGGCGCAGAACAAGCAGGCGGGTGCCGAGATCGGCCGGATCCCGGTCGACTCGATCTACTCGCCGGTGCTCAAGGTGACGTACCGCGTCGAGGCGACCCGTGTCGAGCAGCGGACCGACTTCGACCGGCTGATCATCGACGTCGAGACCAAGCCGTCGATGGGCCCGCGTACCGCACTGGCCTCGGCCGGTTCGACGCTGGTGGAGCTGTTCGGGCTGGCCCGGGAGCTGGACGAGACGGCGGAGGGCATCGACATCGGCCCGTCGCCGCAGGACGCGCAGCTGGCGGCGGACCTGGCCCTGCCGATCGAGGAGCTGGACCTGACCGTCCGCTCCTACAACTGCCTCAAGCGCGAGGGCATCAACTCCGTTGGTGAGCTCATCGGGCGTACCGAGGCCGACCTCCTCGACATCCGCAACTTCGGCCAGAAGTCGATCGACGAGGTCAAGATGAAGCTCGCCGGAATGGGGCTGGGGCTGAAGGACTCGGCTCCGAACTTCGACCCGGCGCATGTCGTGGACACCTTCGGCGAGGCCGACTACGACACCGACGACTACCGCGAGACCGAGCAGCTCTAGTCCGCGCTGCCGCCACACCTGAGGAGCACCAAGCATGCCCACGCCCACCAAGGGCCCCCGCCTCGGCGGCAGCCCCGCGCACGAGCGGCTGATGCTGGCCAACCTGGCCACCGCGCTGTTCCAGCACGGCAAGATCAAGACCACCGAGACCAAGGCCCGGCGGCTGCGTCCGCTCGCCGAGCAGCTGATCACCAAGGCCAAGCGGGGCGACCTCGCGTCGCGTCGGCGGGTGCTGACCGTGGTCAAGGACAAGGACGTGGTCTACGCCCTGTTCGACCAGATCGCGCCGCGGTACGCCAACCGGCCCGGCGGCTACACCCGGATCGTGAAGACCGGTCCGCGCAAGGGTGACGCCGCGCCGATGGCGATCATCGAGCTGGTCGAGGAGCTTCAGGTCGCCGAGCCGAAGGTGAACCAGAAGACCGCCGCCCGCAAGGCCGCGCAGCAGGACAAGGTCGAGGCGCTGGCCCCGACCGACGAGGCCCCGGCGAACCGGTCGGACGACCAGGACGCCGAGCCGCCGGTGTCGGCGTCCGGTGACACCGCCGCTGCCCGCGAGGACAGCGACCTGGCCACCGAGGAAGGCAAGGCCTGAGTCAGGCCGTCGTCGGGCCCGGCATCCCCACGGGGGTGCCGGGCCCGACTCGTCGAGGAGGTACGACGTGGAGGAGCGCACCCGGCTGCGGCTGGACGTCGCGTACGACGGGACCGGCTTCTCGGGGTGGGCCGCCCAGCCGGAGCGGCGCACCGTCGCCGGTGTGCTGGTCGAGGCGCTGGACCTGGTGCTCGGGGCCGGTGTCGCGGCCGGGCTGACGGTGGCCGGACGCACCGACGCCGGGGTGCACGCCACCGGGCAGGTCTGCCACGTCGACGTGCCCGGCGAGGTGTGGCGGGCGCACGATGGCCGCCTGCTGCGTCGGCTGGCCCGGCTGCTGCCGGGTGACGTGCGGGTGCGGGCGATGAGCGTGGTGCCGGAGAGCTTCGACGCGCGCTTCTCGGCGACCTTCCGGCGCTACGAGTACCGGGTGACCGACGCGCCCTGGGGCGCCGAGCCGCTGCGCCGGCACGAGATCCTGGCCTGGCCGCGCGCGCTCGACGTCGACCGGCTCGCCGCCGCGGCGGCCGGGTTGGTGGGGGAGCACGACTTCGCCGCGTACTGCCGGCGGAAGGAGAACGCCACCACGCTGCGGGAGGTGACCCGACTGGAGTGGCGACGCGAGGCCGACGACGTCCTGGTCGCCACCGTGCAGGCTGACGCGTTCTGCCAGGCGATGGTGCGCAGCCTGGTCGGCGCGATGCTGGTCGCCGGGGACGGGCGTCGTCCGGTCGAGTGGCCGGCCGGCCTGCTCACGCGGCGGGAGCGGTCCAGCGAGGTGACGGTGGCACCGGCGCACGGGCTGACCCTGGTGGCGGTCGGCTACCCGGACGATCCGGCCGAGTACGCCCGCCGGGCCGAGACCACCCGACAGCTGCGGGTGCCGGCCGAGGCCTGAGCCGCTTCCTTAGTTTCCGTTGTCGGGGCCCTGGTCGCCGGTGTCGTCGGTGGGCGTCGGGTTCGGCTGGGTGGCCGTTCCGCCGGCCGCCCGCCGCTCCAGCACGTCGCGGCTGAGGTGCATCTCCAGCATGTCGAAGAGGATCTCGCGGACCGTGGTGTCGCCGGAACGGACCGCCGCGCCGTCGGTGCGAACGACCACCGCGTAGCCGAGGTAGTGGCCGCGTACCTGCCAGCCGACCCGGGCGGGCGCGGAGGTGATGACGTCGGTCCCGTCGCCGGCCGACATGCCCCGGAACCGGCCCTGCCGTGCGTCGAGCGCCTGCCGGATGCGGTCCCGGGCCCGTTCCGCGCTGGACCGGTCGGTCAGGTTGAACAACCCGGTGGTGACCAGGTGCTCGCCGTCGGGCGTGCGCAGCGTGGCCCGGACCACCTGGTTACAGCCGAGCAGGGTCAGGGACTCGGCGACCTCGCCGGTGGCCGCGACCGCGCAGCTCGCGCTGGACTGGGTGCGCAGTACCTCGTAGCCGGCGGTGCTGCCGTCGATCGACAGGGTGCTGGCCGGGAAGACCTCGCGGGCGGACAGCGGCGCGGAGTCGGTGTCCCGGGAGTCCAGGTCGCTGGCGGCGGGCTCGGTGCCCTGGGTGTCCTGCGACTCGGGGGTGGGTGCCGCCTGCTGGCCGATGAGTTGTCCACCGTCCATCAGGGCGCCGGCGGTGAGGCCGCAGAGCCCGAGCAGCACGAGCGCGGCGGCACCGCCGATCAGCACCTGCCAGGTGCGGTTGCCGCCGACGCGCGGCGGCGGCGGGCTCACCGGTGTGGACGGTGGCGCGGCGGCGGTCGGCTCGTACCCGGTGAGAGACGTCGAGGCCGGTGCGGCGGTGCTCGACGCGTACACCCCGGAGGGCAGGGCCGGGTCGGGCTCCGGCGGGTGGGGCGCCTGCGGGCCGATCGGCTCCGGCGGTGTGGCCAGCTCGGGCGGAGGCGAGGGTTCCGCGTCGGGGGACGTTGCCGCCGAGGGCAGCAGGAGCTGGTTGGGGCGCGCCAGCGACGGTGTGGGGAAGCGCGACGGGGAGGGACCACCCGGACGGCGGGCGTCGCCGGCCGGGACTGACTCGGCATCGTCGTCGCCGTACTGGAGGTATGCGTCCTCATCGGAGTCGTACCGATACATGGTGACCAGAGTAAGGATTTTTACCCCATTAGTGGGCGTTTTGCCGGATGTGCCGACGGTACGGGCCACTCCCGTCGGTCCGGTCGGTTCCGGCTCGGTGCGAGAATGGCCGGCGTGACCGGGGACCACTACTTCACCGCCGAACCGAGCACGCCCGCCCAGGCGCGCGAGGTGCAGTTCAGCGTCGCCGGCCGCGACTACGCCCTGGCGTCGGCGGGCGGGGTGTTCTCGGCCACCCGGCTGGACCCCGGCACCGCCGTGCTGCTGCGCAAGGCCGAGCTGCCGACGTCGGCCGCCGGTCCGCTGCTCGACCTCGGCTCCGGGTTCGGGCCGATCGCCTGCGTCCTGGCCAGCGTGGCGCCCGAGGCGACCGTCTGGGCGGTGGACGTCAACGAGCGGGCCCGGGAGCTGACCGCCGGGAACGCGCAACGGCTCGGCGTCGCGGACCGGGTACGGGTTGCCGCTCCCGAAGACGTGCCGGCGGACCTCGACTTCGCGCAGATCTGGTCCAACCCGCCGATCCGGATCGGCAAGGAGGACCTGCACCAACTCCTCGGCCGCTGGCTGCCGCGACTGGCCCCGGGCGGGGTGGCCTGGCTGGTGGTGGCCCGTCACCTCGGCGGCGACTCGCTGCACCGCTGGCTGGTCGAGCAGGGCTGGCAGGTCGAGCGGCACGCCAGCCAGAAGGGCTTCCGGGTGCTCCGCATCACCCGCTGACCGTTCGGCGCGACTAATCGGTTGGCCACCCGGCCCCGCTCCGGCAGGATGCCGGCGTGGGATACGTCGACGTGGCAGCGGTCGGACACGTACTACCGGACGGGCGGGAACTCTTCACCGACGTGTCGTTCCGGGTCGGTGAGGGCGCCAAGGTGGCACTGGTCGGGCCGAACGGCGCCGGCAAGACCACGCTGCTGCGGATGGTCGCCGGTGACCTGCCGGTCCGCACGGGCACCATCGCGCGAGCCGGTGGCCTGGGCGTGATGCGCCAGTTCATCGGCATGATCGGCGACGAGTCGACGCTGGCCGACCTGGCCCTGTCGCTGGCTCCGCCGCCGCTTCGGGACGCGGGCCGCCGGCTGGCCGAGACCGAGGCGGCCATGCGCGCGGCCGAGCTGCGCGGCAAGTACAGCACCACCGCGGGCAAGGCCCAGCTCGCGTACGCGGACGCGCTGGCCGCCTGGGGTGAGACCGGCGGGTACGACGCCGAGGTGCTGTTCGACACCGTCGCCACCATCGTGCTCGACCTGCCGTGGGACACCGCCCGGCAGCGTCCGGTCCGCACCCTCTCCGGTGGACAGCAGAAGCGTTTCGCGCTCGAACTGCTGCTGCGCGGCCCGGAGGAGGTGCTGCTGCTCGACGAGCCGGACAACTTCCTCGACGTGCCCGCCAAGCGCTGGCTGGAGGCGCGGCTGCGGGAGTCCGCCAAGTCGGTGCTCTACGTCTCGCACGACCGGGAGCTGCTGGCGCACACCGCCGACCGGGTGGTCGCGGTGGAGGGCGGCAGCGCCTGGGTGCACCCGGGCGGCTTCGCCAGTTGGCACGAGGCTCGGGTGGCCCGCCACGCCCGCCTCGACGAGCTGCGCAAACGGTGGGACGAGGAGCACCACAAGCTGCGCGAGCAGATGCTGATGTACAAGCAGAAGGCGGCGTACAACTCGGACATGGCCTCCCGGTACCAGTCGGCGCAGACCCGGTTGCGCAAGTTCGAGGAGGCCGGGCCGCCGCCCGTACCACCGAAGGACCAGGACATCCGGATGCGGCTGGCCGGCGGCCGGACCGGCAAGCGGGCCCTGGTCTGCGAACAGCTCGAGATCGACGGCCTGACCTACCCGTTCGACCTGGAGGTCTGGTATGGCGACCGGGTGGCGGTGCTGGGCGCCAACGGCACCGGCAAGTCCCACTTCCTGCGCCTGCTGGCCCGAGGGGGCACCGACCCGGACCCGGCCAACGGCCCGGTCGACGGGGCGGCGGCGCTCGCGCCGGTGGCGCACGACGGGACGGCCCGGCTCGGTGCGCGGGTGCGTCCCGGGCACTTCTCGCAGACTCACGACCGGCCGGAGCTGATGGCGAAGACACTGGCCGAGATCCTGTGGCGGGGCGACGAGCACCGCGCCGGCATGGACCGGCACGCGGCCATGGCCGCGCTCAGCCGGTACGAGTTGGCCGGGCAGGGCGACCAGCGCTTCGGCACACTCTCCGGCGGCCAGCAGGCCCGTTTCCTGGTGCTGCTGCTGGAGTTGTCCGGGGCGACCCTGCTGTTGCTCGACGAGCCGACGGACAACCTCGACCTGGCCTCGGCCGAGGCGTTGGAGGCCGGGTTGGCCGCGTTCTCCGGCACCGTGCTGGCGGTCACCCACGACCGCTGGTTCACCCGGACCTTCGACCGCTTTCTGCTGTTCAGAGGTGACGGTGAGGTGGTGGAGACGCCGGAGCCGGTGTGGGAGGTCGGGCGATCGACATAGGGTTGATCTCGTGACTGAGATGACCTATCGCCGGTTGGGCGACTCCGGGCTCGTGGTGTCCGTCGTGGGGATCGGCTGCAACAACTTCGGCCGCAAACTCGATCTGGACGGCACCCGCGCGGTGGTCGACGCCGCCCTCGACGTCGGGATCAACTTCTTCGACACCGCCGACATCTACGGCGAGCCGCACGGCGCGTCGGAGGCTCAGCTCGGCGCGGCCCTCAAGGGCCGTCGCGACGACGTGGTGATCGGGACCAAGTTCGGCATGTCGATGGGTGGCGACAACGGGCGCGACTTCGGCGTGCGCGGCTCGCGGCGGTACGTCATCCGGGCGGTGGAGGCGTCGCTGCGTCGCCTGGACACCGACTACATCGACCTGTACCAGTTCCACGAGCCCGACCCGGGCACCCCGATCGAGGAGACGCTCGCCGCCCTGGACGACCTGGTCCGCGCCGGCAAGGTGCGCTACCTGGGCAACTCCAACTTCGCCGGCTGGCAGATCGCGGACGCCGACTGGACGGCGAAGACCCGGGGGACCGCCCGCTTCGTCAGCGCCCAGAACCACTACAGCCTGCTCAACCGGGACGCCGAGATCGAGGTGCTGCCCGCCTGCGAGCGGTTCGGCCTCGGCATGCTGCCGTTCTTCCCGCTGGCCAACGGGCTGCTCACCGGCAAGTACAAGCGTGGCGAGGCGCCGCCGGCCGGCAGCCGCCTCGCCGGTGGCGGCCGGTACGCCCAGCGGCTCGCCGCCGCCGACTGGGACACCATCGAGGGCATCGAGGCGTACGCCGCCGAGCGGGGTGTGTCGATGCTGCACGTGGCGATCGGCGGACTGGCCGCCCAGCCGGCGGTGACCTCGGTCATCGCCGGAGCCACCACGCCGGACCAGGTGCGCGCCAACGCCGAGGCGGGCAACTGGCAGCCGGGTGAGGCGGACCTCAAGGCGCTGCGCGCGGTGCTCGACCGGTAGGGGGCAGCGCACGCGAAGGGGCCCCGCCCGGCGGACAGCCGGACGGGGCCCCGAGAACTCGCTTACAACTTCCGGCCGGGCGCGAGCCGGGTGGGATCGCCACCCAGCCGTCCGGTGCCGGCGACGGACTCGCCGTCGTTGGCGCGTACGCCCGCCTTGCTGGCCGTGCCGCCGAGCCGGACGATCATGGCATCGGTGTCCCGGACCAGCACGTCCCGGATCTCCGCCTCACCGACGAGCGTGGCGTCGGCGGCCAGCCCCCGGAACGCGGTGAGCTGGTTGATCGCCCGCTGGTCGTTACCGGCGGCCTCCGCCGTACGGGCGTTGGAGAGCCGGTTCGACAACTGGGTGTGCGCCCGAGCGGAGAGCCGACCCGTCGCCTTGAACCGGTCCAGCAGGTTCTGCATGTCCCGGAACGAGGTGGTGACGAAGAACCGGACCGTCGTGGTGGTGGCGTTGCCTGCCTTGTCGGTCGCGGTCACGGTCAGCTCGTGCAGCCCCAGCGGCAGCTCGTACATCGCCTGGAGGGTGCCGCTGACGTACGGGCGGTCGTCGAGCCGGCCGACCACGGTGGCGATCCCCGAGGTCGGGTCCACCGCCTGCCAGGACACCCGAACGTCCTGGCTGTCGCCGTAGAGCTGGCCGTCGGCGATGCCGGAGACCAGCAGCGTCGGCTTGGTGCCGTCGATCCGGACCACCGCCGACTTGAGCGTCTCGGCGTTGCCGACGTTGTCGGTGGCCCGGTAGAGCAGCTCGTGGGCCCCGTCGCCGCTGATCTCCACCGGCTCGGTGTACGGCGTCCAGTCGCCGCCGTCCAACGACCACTCCAGCGACCTGACCCCGGACCCGGCGTCGGTCGAGGAGAGCACCACCGGAACGGTGCCGTCGTGCCAGCCCGCGTCGTTCGCCGGGGCGAACGCCGCGGTGCTCACCGGCGCGGTGGTGTCGATCCGGACGTCGACCGTCCGGGTCTCCTCCACGTTGCCGGCCTCGTCGACCGAGCGGAACCGCAGCTCGTGCTCGCCGTCCCCGGAGACCGCCACCGGAGCCGTGTAGGCGGTCCAGGTGTCGGCGTCGTCGAGCTGGTACTCGGTGCGGGCCACCCCGCTGCCGCCCTCGTCGGTGGCGGTCAGCGTGACCGTGGTCGGGCCGGTGTACCAGCCCTCCACCGGCGTACCGGCGACCTCGGCGGTGGTCACCGGCGCGGTGTCGTCGACCGTGCCGGTGCTCAGCCGGAAGTAGTCGAACGACACCTGCTTCGAGGCGGTCTGGTTGCCGCCGAGGGAGAACAGGCCGACCTTCGGGGTCGGTCCGACCGCCGCGTTGGTCAACTCGGTGAGCGTCGTCCAGGTGGTGCCGTCCGCCGAGTACGACGCGGTGAAGGTGTCACCGCTGCGGGCCAGCCGCAGGTGCCACACCGACTCGGTCAGGCCCTCCGCGCCGGGCTGCGGGTTCTGCACCGCCCCACCGATCTCGCTGCGGAACTCGATCCGCCGCGACACCGGTGATCCGGCCTGGTTGTCCACGATGAAGTCGAACTTGACGTAGTTGTCGTCGTCGCCGTGCACGATCAGGCCGGCCTGCTGGTACTGCTCGTTCAGCAGGCTGCCGTCGACCTTCGTCTCCAGCGTCCAGTCGCCGTTCGGCGCGTTCTGCAGGATGAAGTTCGTCGGCCCGGTGTTGTCGGTGCCGTAGATGTCACCGTTGGGTACGTCGATGCGCAACGCCCCGTCGGCCACCAGGTACGCGGTGGCGTCCTCCCGCAGGATCGCGTTCCACCGGCACTTGTCCAGCGCGGTGCCGGTGAACTCGTCGGACGGGTCGACCGGCCCGGCCGGCTCGTCCGGCGTCACCTGGAACCAGTCGAACGCGGCCTCGACCACCGGCGCGGTGGTGCCGCCGTTGAGGGCGAACAGACCGATCCGGGGGTTCTCGATGCCCTCCAGCGCCGCCGCCCGACCGACCGGGGTGAAGGTCAGCCCGTCGGACGAGAGCGCGGCGGTCAGGCTGGTGCCGTCGCTGCTGATCCGCAGGTGGACGGTGTCACCGGCCGGAGCCGCCGTGCTGTCGGCACCCTCGTTGCGGGGCGTACCCGCGGTCTCCCGGAGGAACTCCACCCGCCGGCTGCCGTTGTAGAGCAGGTCCAGCTTGGCGTAGTTGTCGTCGTCGCCGTAGACCAGCAGACCGGCCTGCTGGTAGTCGGCCGTCACCGGCAGGGTCACCTTGGTGGTCGCCGACCATGCACCCGACGGTGCCGGCTGGAGCACCAGGTTGGTGGCGTCGTTGCGGCTGCCGTACAGGTCACCGGCCGAGGTGGGCAGGCGCAGCGCGCCGTCGCTGACGGACAGGAGCTGGTTCTCCCGTACCACGCTGGTCCAGCGCTCCCGGTCCAGGGTGGTGCCGCCGAAGTCGTCCGAGCGCGTGCCGACGCAGGAGGTGTTGGGCGCGTCGACCCGGACCGGCACGGTGGCGTACGAGAACGCGCCCCGGCTGTCCGTCACCGTCAGGGTGGCGGTGAAGTTGCCGGGCCGCTCGTACGTGTGCTCCGCCTGGAGCGTGTCGGCGGTGCCACCGTCGCCGAAGTCCCACTCGTACGTCAGCGGGGTGTCGCCCTCCGGGTCCACAGCCGTACCGCCGAACGCGATGGTGACCGGCGCGGTGCCGCTGCCCGGCGTGGCGGTGGCGGTGACCGTCGGCGGGGCGTTGTCGGTGACGCCCTTGCCGACGAAGTCCGCCCAGTTGACGTTGAACAGCGAGCCGGAGCCGCCGCTCGGGTGCCGGGCCACGAAGAACAGCGATCCGCTCGCCGGCCCGGTGACCTCGGCGGTGACGTCGGTGTACGTCTGCCAGTCACCGGTGCCCGGGACGGTGGCCGTGGCGACCACCGGTCCGTCGACCGCACCGGCCCGGACCTCGATCACACCGCCCTGAACGCCCGAGGAGGCGCGGAACCGGATCTCGTCGATCTCGGTCAGGTCGGCCGGGTCCACCGACCACCAGTCGCCGTCCTCGATGAAGCTGATGTTCTCGCCGCCGCCCGCAGTGTCGCCGGTCGTCTCGCGCTGCACGCCGGGCTCACCGCCGCCGGTGCCGTCCGCGGTGCGGCCGGTGTCGCTGAAGTACTCGGCCTGCTTGCGCTTCGGCTGGAGGATCTCGATGACCCGGCCGGTCAGCGGGCTGGCGCCGCCGGAGCCACCCTTGTCGGTGTAAGTCGCCTCCAGGACGGTGAAGACGTCCGCTTCGGCGCCGTGACCGGCGGCGAGCTGGGTCTGCACCGTGCCGCTGCACCCGGTGTGCTGCTCCAGCGGGTGCGCGTGCTCGTCGTGTCCGAGCAGCACCTGGAGCTGCACGTCGGCGCAGTCGATCTCGCCGTCCTCCGGGTCGGTCACCTTGATCGAGTACTTGACCTGGTCGCCCCAGTTGAAGAAGCCACCGTTCGGCGGGAACTCGATCTCCACCGTCGGCGCGGTGTTGCCCACGGTCACCGGGACGTTCGCCACCGCCGTACGGCCGTTGGGGTTGGTCACGGTGAGCTGGGCGGTGTAGTTGCCGGCCTCGGCGTACGTGTGGGTGGGGTTCGCCTCGGTGGAGGTGCCGCCGTCGCCGAACGCCCAGGAGTACGTCAGCACGCCGCCGTCCGGGTCACGTGACCCGGCACTGGAGAACTCGACGGTCAGCGGCGCCGGACCGGAGGTCGGCTCGGCGGAGGCCACTGCGATCGGGGCCCGGTCACCGGCGATGTAGTCGATCCGGTAGACGCCGGAGTTGTCGTTGTTGCCGCCGAAGCCGCTGCCCCACTCGATCAGGTACATCGCGCCGTCGGGGCCGAACTCGAAGTCCATCGGCCGGATGAAGGTCATCCCGGTGAGCAACTGGTTGATGTCGACCAGTTCCCGCCCGTCGGCGCTGACCTGCATCGTGTACATCTTGGACTGGTTCCACTCGCCGAGCAGCGCCTTGCCGTCGTAGTACGCCGGCCACTTGCGGTCCGAGTCGAGGTCGGCGTCGTACCGGTAGACCGGGCCGCCCATCGGCGCGCCGCCGCCACCGATCTCCGGGAACCGGGGGTCACCCGCGTAGCCGTAGTCGACGGTGGCCGCGATGGCCGGCGGCAGGTTGGTCAGGCCGGTGTTGTTCGGCGAGTTGTTCACCAGGGCGGCGCAGTCGAACTTCGGCCCGCTCGGGCCGGACGGGAACTGGTAGTCGTTGTACGCCTGGTTCCCGCCGTGGCAGTACGGCCAGCCGTAGTTGCCGGCCTCGGCCACGATGTTCCACTCGACCAGACCGGCCGGGCCACGGTTCGGGTTGGCCGAAGCGGCGTCCGGACCGTAGTCGGCGACGTAGAGGGTGTCGGTGGCCGGGTCGATGCCGATCCGGAACGGGTTGCGGAAGCCCATGCCGTAGATCTCCGGCCGGGTCTTCTCGGTGCCCGGCGGGAACAGGTTGCCCTCCGGGATGGTGTACGTCCCGTCGTCCTCCGGGTGGATTCGCAGGACCTTGCCGCGCAGGTCGTTGGTGTTGCCGGAGGTGCGCTGCGCGTCGTAGTCTGCACGGCCCGGACGCTCGTCGATCGGCGTGTACGCGTCCGACTGGAACGGGTTGGTGTTGTCCCCGGTGGCCAGGTAGAGGTTGCCGGCCGAGTCGAACGTCATGGTGCCGCCCGCGTGGCAGCAGGTGTTGCGCTGGGTGTCGACCTGGAGGACGACCTTCTCGGAGGCCGCGTCGATCGCGTCACCGCTCACCGTGAACCGGGACAGCACGTTGCGCGCCACCCCGTCGTTCGGCGCGTAGTAGAGGTACACCCAGTTGTTCGTGGCGAAGTCCGGGTCGAGGCGGATGCCGATCAGCCCGTCCTCGTTGCCGGTGAAGACGTCGAGGTCGATGGCGGTGACCGTGTTGCCGGTGTCCGGCTTGACGATCTGCACCCGGCCGTCGCGCTCGATGTAGAAGACCCGGCCGTCCGAGGCCACGTCCAGCTCCATCGGGTTGCTGGTGTTGCTGTCCAGCGTCACCTTCTCGAAGCTGGCGGTCAACGAGGCGCCACAGTCGGCGTCCTGCACCCCGGCCGCGGTCCGGATGCCGCCGAGCAGGTGGCCGAGGAACTGCGGCTCCGCGTACGACTCGTTGGTGTGGCCGCCACCGGTGTACCAGGCCCGGCCGCCGTCGTAGTCCTGGCACCAGGCGATCGGGTGGTCGTGACCCATCGCGCCCGAACCGGGGGAGTAGCTGGTCTCGTCCAGCGTGGCCAGCACGTGCACCTTGCCGCGCGGGTTGGTCCGGTAGTTGTACCACTCGTCGAACCGGGACCAGCGATCCGGCAGATCCGCCGTGGACGGGTGCGCCGGGTCCTCCACCTTGACCGTGGCCTGCTGGTTGGCCGGGTGACTGTTGAAGTACGCCCCGACCAGACCGCCGTACCACTCCCAGTCGTACTCGGTGTCGGAGGCGGCGTGGATGCCGGCGTACCCGCCACCGGCTCGGATGTAGCGCTCGAACGCCGCCTGCTGGTCGGCGTTGAGCACGTCACCGGTGGTGGAGAGCCAGATCACGGCCTGGTATCCGGCGAGGTTCTGGTCGGTGAAGGAGGTGCTGTCCTCGGTGGCGTCGACGGTGAACCCGTGTTCCGCGCCGAGCTGCTGGATGGCGGCGATGCCGACCGGGATCGAGCCGTGCCGGAAGCCCGCGGTCTTGGAGAAGACCAGCACCGAGAACGGGTCGGCGTCGGCCTGCGGCGCCGGTGCCTGGGCGACCGGGACGGTCCGGGCGGGGGCGGCCTGGGCGGCGGGTGCGCCGGCGAGCGTGGTCGCGGCCAGGCCGAGGGTGAGAAGGGTGGCGGTCAAGGGCACGCGCGTACGGCGTGGTCGGAACACTCCGGTCTCCTTTGTCCTTGCCGGACAGGGGTCGCGGGGGCCGGCTCGCCGAAGACCGTCCCTGATGGAGCCGCAGCCGGAGGGCCGTGCCAGGGCTTCCGTTGCGGCATTATGTCGAATCGCTGAACAAATTAATTCCGGTGAATCGGTTCATGGCAAGGTTTCGATGGATAACGTTTCGGCATCGGTGGGCTGTAATTACCGTTTATGTGTGCGAAGCACGCGTTTCCCGGGTGTAAGGAGGGGTCCCCTGCTAACGCCTGCGGTATAGGAAGGGACCCCTGCTAACACCTGAGGCAGAGCCGTCGTCCCTGCGGGACGCACCTTGGCAGGTCAGCGGATCTGTCGTACGGTGGCCACGCAAGTGACCCACGGGAGCCCGGTCGACCGGGCTGAGAGGGGGGCTGTGAGCCCCCGACCGTCGAACCTGATCCGGGTAATGCCGGCGCAGGGAGGAGAGTTGCCGTGCCGTCCCTGGGACGACTGCATCTGATCACCGACACCCGGCCCGGGCGGGATCCGCTCGCCGTGCTCCGGGCCGTACTCCCGGTGGCGCGTACCGAACTGCTGGTGCAGGTCCGGGTGGAGGACTCCGCCACCGACCGCGAGGCGTACGACCTGACCCGACGGGTGCTCGCTCTCTGCGCGCCGTACGCGGTCGAATGCCTGGTCAACGACCGGCTGCACGTGGCGTTGGCCACCGGTGCGGCGGGTGGCCACGTGGGTGCGGACGACCTGCCGGTCGCGGCGGCGCGGCAGGTGCTCGGCCCGGCCGCCGTGCTGGGCGCCACCGCCCGCGAACCGGCGACGGCAGCCGAGGCGGTCGGTGCCGGCGCGAGCTACCTGGGCGTCGGACCGTGCCGGGCCACCACCACCAAGGACGGGCTACCGCCGGCGATCGGCGTCTCCGGAGTACGGGCGGTGGCCGAGGCGGTCACCGTGCCGGTGATCGCCATCGGCGGGGTGACGGCGGCGGACGTGCCCGCGCTGCGCGCCGCCGGGGCGTACGGGGTGGCGGTGGTCGGTGCGCTCTCCGCCGCCGCCGATCCCGGCCGCGTCGCGGGCGAGCTGATCGGGGCGTTGACGTGTTAACAGGGGGCCCTTCCTATACCGGAGGCGTTAACAGGGGGCCCTTCCTTACACCCGACGTAGCGGTGATCGGCGCAGGACCGATCGGGCTCGCGATCGCCTGGCGGTGCGCGGCGCGCGGGTTGCGGGTGGTGGTGCACGATCCCGCGCCGGGCTCGGGCGCCTCGCACGTCGCCGCCGGGATGCTCGCGCCGGTGGCCGAGGCGTACTTCGGCGAGCACGAGCTGACCGCCCTGCTCACCGAGTCGGCCGCCCGCTGGCCGGCGTTCGCCGCCGAGCTGACCGGGGCGACCGGCGTCGACATCGGCTACCGCACCGAGGGCACGCTGATGGTCGGGCTGACCGCAGACGACCTCGCCGAGGCGCGTCGACTCTGGGCGTACCAGCAGGAACTGGGGTTGCCGGTGACGCCGCTGCGCCCCTCGCAGCTTCGCGACCGTGAGCCGGCGCTCGCCGTCCGGGTCCGGGGCGGTGCCTTCGCCGCTACCGATCACCAGGTCGACCCGCGCCGGTTGGTGCCGGCGCTGCGGCTCGCCGCCGAGCGGGCCGGTGCGACGCTGGTCCCCGAGCCGGTGCGGACCCCGGCCGACGCCGGGGCCCGGGTGACCGTGGTCGCCGCCGGCTGCGGCTCGGCCGCGCTCACCGGGCTACCGATCCGCCCGGTCAAGGGCCAGGTGCTGCGGCTGCGCGCGCCCGACGGCGGTCCGCCGGGCTTCCGGCACGTGATCCGGGGGTACGCCGACGGCGAGCACGTCTATCTGGTGCCCCGCGCCGACGGCGAGGTGGTGGTCGGGGCGACCGTCGAGGAGCGCTCCGACCTGGCGGTCGGTGCCGGCGCGGTGCTGCGGCTGCTGCGGGCCGCGATCGACCTGCTGCCGGAGCTGGCCGAGTACGACCTGGTGGAGGCGATCGCCGGGCTGCGCCCCGGCACCCCGGACAACGCCCCGATCCTGGGTCCGTTGCCGGGCCGGCCGGACGTGCTGGTCGCCACCGGCCACCACCGGCACGGGATCGTGCTCACCCCGGTGACCGCCGACCTGATCGCCGACCTGGTGACCGGCGGTTCCCCCGACGCGATCGGCAGCCCGTTCCGCCCCGAACGCTTCGTCACCGACGCTGCTGCCGACGTCGCCGCTGCCGACGCCACCGCCGCCGCCGATGCGATCGGCAGCCCGTTGCGGCCCGAGCGCTTCGTCGCCGCCGGATCGGGCGAGGGCTCCGGCGCGTCCGGCGACGCCACCCGACCCATGCAGTGAACGGAGGATGCCTGATGGAGTTGACGGTGAACGGTGTCGGGCGCAGCGTGCCGGACGAGGTCACGGTCGCCGAGCTGGTCCGGGACGTGACCCCGCAGCAGCGCGGTGTGGCGGTGGCGGTCAACGGCGAGGTGGTGCCGCGTACCGACTGGCCGGCGATGGTGCTGCGGGGCGGCGACCGGGTCGAGGTGCTCAGCGCCGCCCAGGGCGGGTGAGCGGGATGGACCGCACACCGTCGATCGACGGGCACGAGACGGACTCCGGGACGAAGGGCTTCGAGCTGGGCGGCGTCCGGTTCTCATCCCGACTGGTCCTCGGCACCGGCGGAGCCGCCAACCTGCACGTGTTGGAGCAGGCCATCCGCGCCTCCGGCACCGAGCTGGTCACGTTGGCGTTGCGCAGGGTGGACACCGTGGCGGTCGGCTCGGGTGGCCTGCTCGACCTGCTGGACCGCTGTGGCGTACGCCTGCTGCCGAACACGGCCGGCTGCTACACGGCAGGTGAGGCGGTGAAGGTGGCCCGGCTGGCCCGGGACGCGTTCGACACCGACTGGGTCAAACTGGAGGTGATCGGCGACGAGCGCACGCTGCTGCCCGACGGGGTGGAGTTGCTGCGCGCCGCCGAGGAACTGGTCGACGACGGGTTCACCGTGCTGCCGTACACGTCGGACGATCCGGTGCTGGCCCGGCGGCTGGCCGACGTGGGCTGCGCGGCGGTGATGCCGGCCGGCGCGCCGATCGGCTCCGGGCTGGGCGTCAACAACCCGCACCACATCCGGCTGATCCGTCAGGACGTGACGGTCCCGGTGATCCTGGACGCGGGCATCGGCACCGCCTCGGACGCGGCCCTGGCCATGGAGCTGGGCTGCGACGCGGTCCTGTTGGCCAGCGCCGTGACCCGGGCCGCGGACCCGGTCGCGATGGCCACCGCGATGCGGTACGCGATCGAGGCGGGCCGCCTCGCGTACGGCGCGGGACGCATCCCGCGTCGCTTCCACGCGCTTGCCTCCACCCCCGACGACGGTCGACCCGACCTGTGACCCGCCACCTCGCCGATCTCGGTGCGAAACCGCCCCTCCAGGGGCCGTTTCGCACCAGGATCCAACCGGTCTCGGGTGTGGTGCTGCTGACGGATCGTCGGGCGGTGCGGGGGGACCTGTGCGATGCGGTGGCGCAGGCGGTGGCCGGGGGAGTGCGGTGCGTGGTGCTGCGCGAGAAGGACCTGCCGCGCGCCGAGCGCCTGGTACTCGCCGCCGAGCTGCGACCGATCCTGGCCGAGGCGGGCGGCACCCTGATCGTCGCCGGCCCCGACCCGCTCCTGCCCGAGACCGAGCCCGCCCCACGGATCCCCAGCACCTTCGGCGGGGCATTCGTCGCGCTCCACCTTCCGGCCGCCGGTCCGTACCCGCCACCCGTCGCCGACCTGGTCGGCCGCTCCTGCCACGACGAGGCGGAGTTGGACCGACTCACCACCGAGGACTATGTGACCCTGTCACCGGTCTTCCCCACCCGCAGCAAACCCGGCTACGGCCCACCGCTGGGCCCCGACGGTCTGGCCGCCTTGGCGAGTCGCAGCCCGGTGCCCGTTCTCGCTCTCGGCGGCATCGAGACTCCCGCCCAGGTCCGCGCCTGCGTGAGGGCCGGCGCCACCGGCGTGGCCGTCCAGGGCGCCATCATGCGCGCCCGAAATCCCCACCAGGTCGCCACCACCCTCACCACCGCCCACCACGAGCTTCTCCAGACGAGTTCGCCCCAGACCCCCCACCGCACCGGCGCCGCCCACGGCGGCACCTCCCAAAGCCCCGCCCCCACCATCCCGGCCAAGCGATGACCCCCACCCCGCCGGCCACCCCCACCGCGCCACCCGATGCCCCCACCAGCCCCTCGACGGGCGTCGCCCACGAAGCCCCACCCCGCCGCCTTCCCCAGGGCAGGGCACCCGAGCCGCCACCAGCCCTTCGACAGGCGTCGCCCACGAAGCCCCACCCCGCCAGCCTTTCCCAAGGCAGGGCACCCGAGCCGCCACCAGCCCTTCGACGGGCGTCGCCCACGAAGCCCCACCCCGCCGCCTTCCCCAAGGCGGGACACCCGAAGCCGCCACCGATCCGTCTCGACGGGCGACGACCACGACGGGGCTGCGGCCGACCGTGCCCACGCAGGGATCAAGCCTGACCGCCCGGAGTGGGCACGGTCGGCCGCAGCCCCAAACCGCAACCCCGAACAAGCAAGAACAAACAAGAACAAACAAGAACAAGCCAAGAGGAGACACGTGAGAACCCCAACGACCGTCCTCACCGTCGCCGGTTCGGACTCCGGTGCCGGTGCCGGCATCCAGGCCGACCTCAAGGTCTTCGCCGCGCTCGGTGCGTACGGCACGAGTGTGCTCACCGCCGTGACCGCGCAGAACACCCGGGGGGTGGACGCGGTGCTGCCGTTGCCGCCGCAGACGGTCAGCGACCAGTTGGACAGCGTGTTGTCCGACTTCACCGTGCGCGCGGTCAAGACCGGGATGCTCGGTACGCCGGCCGTGGCGGGTGCGATCGCCGAGGCGGCGGCGGCCGGTCGACTGCCGCAGCTCGTGGTCGATCCGGTGCTGGTGGCCACCAGTGGACACCGACTCGGGGTGGTGGAGGCGGTGGAGCGGCTGCTGCCGTACGCCCGGGTGGCGACGCCGAACAGCGCGGAGGCCGCCGCCCTCACCGGGGCGCCGGTGACCGGCGTGGCGGAGATGACGGCGGCGGCGCGGGCGCTGGCGGCGGGCGGGGCCGAGTGGGTGATCGTGACCGGCGGTGACGTGGACACCGGCGACGAGGCGGTGGATGTGCTGCACGGCCCGGACGGCACGACGGTGCTGCGGGCCCCCCGGGTGCCGACCCGGCACACGCACGGCACCGGTTGTTCGTTCTCGGCGGCGACCGCCGTGCGGCTGGCACTGGGCGATCCGGTGCCGGTGGCGGTCGCCGCCGCCAAGGAGTACGTGACCCGCGCGCTGGCCGGTGCGCGGGACTGGGAGTTGGGCGCGGGACGCGGCCCAATGGACCACTTCGGCTGGTCCGCTTAGGCGAGGGAGGCTGTCATGCAGGCACGTCGCAAGGTCTATGTCGAGGGTTCACGACCGGACGTCCGAGTGCCGTTCGCGGAGGTCGAGCTGACCGGGGACAACCCGCCGGTCCGGCTCTACGACACCGCCGGGCCGGGCTCGGACCCGGAGGTCGGCCTGCCGCCGCTGCGGGGGCCGTGGATCGCCGAGCGGGGAGACGTGGCCCCGGTACGCGGTGCCGGCACCCCGTTGGGCGGGGTGGAGGGCAAACGGCCGACGCAGCTCGCGTACGCGCGGGCCGGGGTCGTCACCCCCGAGATGGAGTTCGTGGCGATCCGGGAGGGGATGGCGCCGGAGTTCGTCCGGGACGAGATCGCTGCGGGTCGGGCGGTGCTGCCGCTGAACATCAACCACCCGGAGTGCGAGCCGGCGATCATCGGCAAGGCGTTCCTGGTCAAGGTCAACGCCAACATCGGCACCTCGGCGGTGACCTCCTCGGTGGCCGAGGAGGTGGAGAAGCTGACCTGGGCCACCCGGTGGGGCGCGGACACCGTGATGGACCTGTCCACCGGCAAGCGGATCCACGAGACCCGCGAGTCGATCGTGCGCAACTCGCCGGTGCCGATCGGTACGGTGCCGATCTACCAGGCGTTGGAGAAGGTCGGCGGCGACCCGGTGAAGCTGACCTGGGAGGTGTTCCGGGACACCGTGGTCGAGCAGGCCGAGCAGGGCGTGGACTACATGACGGTGCACGCCGGGGTGCTGCTGCCGTACGTGCCGCTGGCGGTCGACCGGGTGACCGGCATCGTGTCGCGGGGCGGTTCGATCATGGCGGCCTGGTGCCTGGCGCACCACGAGGAGAACTTCCTCTACACGAACTTCCGGGAGTTGTGCGAGATCCTGGCCCGCTACGACGTGACGTTCTCGCTCGGCGACGGGTTGCGGCCCGGTTCGATCGCGGACGCCAACGACGAGGCGCAGTTCGCCGAGCTGCGGACGCTGGGCGAGCTGACCCGGATCGCCTGGGAGTACGACGTGCAGGTGATGATCGAGGGTCCGGGCCACGTGCCGATGCACAAGATCAAGGAGAACGTGGACCTGCAGCAGGAGTGGTGCCACGAGGCGCCGTTCTACACGCTCGGTCCACTGACCACCGACATCGCGCCCGCGTACGACCACATCACCTCGGCCATCGGCGCGGCGATGATCGGCATGTTCGGCACCGCCATGCTCTGCTACGTCACGCCGAAGGAGCACCTGGGGCTGCCGGATCGCGACGACGTCAAGGCGGGGGTCATCGCGTACAAGATCGCGGCGCACGCGGCGGACCTGGCCAAGGGGCACCCGGGTGCGCAGGCCTGGGACGACGCGCTCTCCAAGGCGCGGTTCGAGTTCCGGTGGGAGGACCAGTTCAACCTCTCGCTCGACCCGGAGACGGCACGGTCCTACCACGACGCCACGCTGCCCGCCGAGCCGGCGAAGACCGCACACTTCTGTTCGATGTGCGGGCCGAAGTTCTGCTCCATGAAGATCAGTCAGGACCTCAAGGAGTACGCCGCCCGGGGGATGCAGGACAAGTCCGAGGAGTTCGTCGCCTCCGGCGGGCGGGTCTACCTGCCGTTGGCCTGACGGTCGCGGCCGGCTACTCCCGATGGTGCCGGCCGGTCGACCGCAGCCGTCGGCGCAACTCCTTCGGGAGCGGCTCGTCGTCGGACGACGGGCGGCCGAGTCCGGCCACCCAGTCCACGTACTCCTCGTCCTGCTCGGCCAGCGGTTCCTCCTGCTCCGCGGGGTCGGTCTCCGCGGGGCGGGGCCGGCTGCGCCGGAACAGGCCCCGCCGGCCCTTCTCACGGTCGTGCTTCTGCGGGGTCGGCTCGGCGCGCGGGGTCGGCGGTTTGGTGAACGCGGCCGTCAGGTCACGGGCGGCCGTCGCCGGGTCGGTGGAGACAGCCGGTGCCGAGCTGGCGAAGGCCGCCGAGACGTCCTGGGCGGCGGTCGCCGGGTCGGGGCCGGCGCTCGACTCGACCCGGTCGGTGTCGCCGTCCGCATCCGACGGTCCGTCGGTACCCGGCCCGGTCGGTGACGCGGCCTCGTCCGCCGGGTCGGGGCGGCGGGCCGTCGCGAAGGCGTTCCAGGTCTCCGTCGTGTTGAGGTCGGGCATCGGGAGCCGGTGCCGCGGCCAGGGCGCGGTCTCCGGCCCTTCGACGGGACGGGCGGCCGGTGCCACGGCGCTGCCCGGCAGACCGCCGCTGCCCGGCGCGTCGTCGTGGACAGCCGGACCGGGATCGGTTCCCGGGGGTACGGGCGTGGCGTCGGCGGCATCCGTACCCCCGGCCTGACTGGGTACCACCGAGGTCCGGTCCGTGTGCTCGGTCGGGCTCGGAGCGTCGAACGGGCTCGGCGATCGGGTCTGGTCGCCGGCCCGGGTCGCGGGCCCGGCCCGGTGCGGCGCCTCGACCAGGGGGCGCGTTGTGCGGGTACGCCGGGGTGCCCGTTCCGCCGTGCCCGTCGCCGGGGTGAGGTCACCGCCGTCGCCTACCGGGTCGGGTCCGGTCGCACCGTTCGCCGCCGGGTCCGTCGCCTGCACCGCGAGGGCCGGCGTCCCGACGACGGCGGGACTGACAGTGTCGGGGCGGACAGTGTCGGGGCCGCCGACGGTGGGCCCGCTACCGGTTGGTCCGGCGGCGGTGGGTCCAACGGCGGTGGCTCCGACGGCGGTGGGTCCGACGGCGGTGGGTCCGACGGCGGTGGGTCCGACGGCGGTTGGGCCGGTACCGGCTGGTCCGACGGCGGTGGCCGTGTCGAGATCAGAGGTCGTGGCCGCGTCGTGGTCGGTGGTGTCTGCGGCGCTGGTGGCGGAGCCGGGGTCAGCGGCGGGGGAGGTGCCGGACGCGGTGTCGACGGAGGCGGGGTCGGCCGCAGTGGGACCGGCGTCGACGTCCGACTCGTCCGGTCCGCTGACGCCCTTGTTCGGGGCGCCGGTGAGCGAGTCCTCGGATGCCGCGAGGGAAGCGGTGCCGTCGACGGCCGGTGCGACGTCACCGTCGATGGTCGGGCCGGTGGCGAGCGGGAGTCCGGGCCCCGGCGCGGTTTCGGATGCCGGGGTGATCGGCACGCTGCCCGGCGCGGCGGGCACGGGGGGAGCCGGCTCGCCGGGCCAGTGCCAGTGGGGCGGCGACGTGTCGCCGGTGCCCGGCAGGTCGGGGCTGGTGTGCGTACCGCCGGGCCGGTCGTCCACCACGACGGCACCGGCACCGGCAGCGGCACCTGTGCCGGCCGGGCGGTCGGCCGACGTCGGCAGGGTGGGGGAGGCCGGCAGGGGCTGGAGGATCGCGGTCGGTTCGATGGCGGTCCCGGCGGTGTCGCGGTCGAGGGCGGTGTCGCGGTCGAGGGCGGCGACGGGGAGCAGCGCGGCGGCGGCCGACCCGAGGGCACCGACCGCGACCGCGATCAGAGCGCCGTAGTAGGGCGCGAGCTGGTACCGGTCGCTCGCGTCACCGGGCCCGGCGGCCAGGTAGGCGAACGCCACCAGGATCGGCCCGGCCACCCCGCTCGGCCCGCTGATCAGCGGCGGCTGGCCGCGCCACCGGGCCAGGGCACCGGTCGCGGCACCGGCCAGCAGGCTGAGCAGCGGCAGGAGCAGCAGGGCCAGGCGCTGCGCCGCGTCGGCGGAGAGCCAACTCGGTTCCAGCACGCCGAGGCGTATCGGGGTCAGTGGCCCGGTCGCGGCGAGCGACGGTGCGACGGACAGCAGCGCGAGCACCCAGACCGTGCCGGCGATGCCGGCCATGTTCCAGGCGAAGGCTCGCCGGAGCAGGGCGGCCAGCGCGGCGCCCGCGCCCACCACCGCACCGAGGACGGCGCAGATGGCGACGGCCCAGACCGGGTCGACCGAGACGAGTTCGACAGCGCGGGCCGGTCGCATGCACAGCGGTGCCACCACGACGGCGCCGAGCGCGGCGCTGCACGCCACGGCCAGTTGGCGATGCGTACCGGTGAGCCCACCATGGCGCTCGGCGAGACGTTCGGTGAGTACCGCTCCGACGACGGCGGCGTTCGCCGCGAACCAACCGGCCCAGACGAGTTGAGCCGGCCACTGGTTGACGGTGGCGCCGGTGAAGGTGCCGGTGAGTCGGAGGATGCCGAAGCCGAAGGCGACTCCCAACTGACCGGCGGCGGCCAGCAGGCTGACGCCGAACGCCGTGAGCAGTAGCCGGCTCAAGGTCCGATGGGCCATGGTCGGCACGTTACGGTCCGTGGCGACCGATCGCCACCGGCGCGCCGTGGGACGGCTGCTACCTGCGCCCGGCGGGTCTACTTGAGCTCGACCAGGTGGGCCGGGTATGTCGGGTCGCCGACGTTGGTCAGCATGTGCGGCGCGCCCGGGTCGCGGGAGACCACCCCGCCGGTCGGCTCGTCCGCGTCGATCCTGCGCGGGTCGAGGGGGGTCTCGGTCATCGGGTTCCGGCCAGTCGGGGCAAAACCTCGGCCGCGATCAGCTCCAGGTGGTCCAGGTCGTCGAGGTCGACCAGCCGCAGGTGTACGCGGGTGGTGCCGACCGCCGCGAACTCGCCGATCCGGTCGACCAGTCGTTCCGGCGAGCCGACCACCGCCTCCTCGGGCGGCAGGGCGCTGGTCACGTGCAGCGGTGCCGCCCGTCGCCGGGCCTGGGCGTCGGTGCGTCCGATCGCCACCGCGATGCCGGCGGAGAGCACCAGCGGTGCCCGTCCGGTGTCGGCGCGGTCGACCCGGTCGCACGCCTCGCGTACCCGCTCGTAGGCCTCTGCGGTCCGGGCGACGTCGGTGAAGGGCACGTTGAACTCGTCGGCGAAGCGGGCCGCCAGGTCCGGGGTGCGCTTGGGGCCGCGTCCGCCGATGATGATCGGCGGCCCCGGGGTCTGCACCGGCTTCGGCAACGCCGGGGCGTCCATCAGCCGGTAGTGCTGCCCGGTGTAGCTGTACGTGCTGCCCGACGGGGTGCGCCACAGTCCGGTGAGTACGTCGAGCTGCTCGGTGAGCCGGTCGAAGCGTTCGCTGGTGTTGGGGAACGGGATGCCGTACGAGGTGTGCTCGCGGGCGTACCAGCCGGCGCCGATGCCCAGCTCGACCCGGCCGCCGCTCATCTGGTCGACCTGGGCCACCAGCACCGCGAGCGGACCGGGCAGCCGGAAGGTCGCGGAGGTAACCAGGGTGCCGAGTCGGATCCGGCGGGTCTCCCGGGCGAGCGCGGCGAGCGTCAGCCAGGCGTCGGTCGGGCCGGGCAGCGCCGGACCGTCGCTCATCGACTGGTAGTGGTCGGCGCGGAGGAAGCCCTCGAAACCGCCGTCCTCGGCGAGTCGGGCGAAGCGGAGCTGGTCGTCGTAGCTGGCGCCCCGGTGCGGCTCGGTGAAGACGGTGACCCGCATGGCTACCTCGGCGTGCCGGCGGTCGCCGGGTGGTCCCGCTCCATGAGTAGCTCGTGCAGGTCGGCGCTGACCTGGGCGACCTCCGCCAGGTGCGCGTTGCGGCCCAGCGTACGGGGGCGGGGGATGGCCACGTCGACGATCTTGCGGACCCGGCCGGGGCGCGGGCTGAGCACGATCACCCGGTCGGCCAGCAGCACCGCCTCGTCGATGGAGTGGGTGACGAAGACGATGGTGGCCCGGTTGCGCATGTGCACCCGCTGCAACTCGCCGGACAGCTCCTCCCGGGTGAGCGCGTCCAACGCCGAGAAGGGCTCGTCCATCAGCATCACGCGGGGGTCGCCGATCAGGGACCGGCACAGCGAGACGCGCTGCTGCATGCCGCCGGAGAGTTCGTGCGGGAGCCGCTTCTCGAAGCCGGCCAGCCCGGCCACGTCGAGTAGTTGCCGGGCGCGCTCCCGGTAGTCGTTCCGCTTCCAGCCGAAGATCTCCACCGGCAGCAGGACGTTGTCCAGCACCGTGCGCCACGGCAGCAGGGCCGGCCGCTGGAACAGCATGGCGATGTCCCGGCGCGGGCGGGTGACCGTCTCGCCGCCCACGGTGATCTCACCCGAGGTGACCGGGATCAGTCCGGCGATCAGTCGGAGCAGGGTCGACTTGCCGCAGCCGGAGCGGCCGAGTACGGCGATGAACTCGCCGTCGGCCACGTCGAGGTTGATGCCGCGCAACGCCTCTACGCGGCCACTACGGCCGTCGAAGGTGCGCGACACCTCGGACAGGCGGATCATCTCCGGCGGCCTCCCTGAGTGGGTAGTCAGGATTCGGCCCCAAAGGTTAGCGGTCTCCACCGTTATCTCACCGTCCGGGGTGGAGATGAGTTGTTTCCGTTCCGCAACCCGGTATGCCTGGCGTCGCAAAGGTGGGGTTCTCGTACGCTGTGCCCGCGAAGAGTCCCCTCGATACGCGGTGTCGGCTTCCGTCCCAGGCTGCCGGTACCGCCCCAACATCCCCTCCCGGAGGCCCGCGACGCCCCGGTGGGAAAGGACAAGGTGTACTGATGAGAAGGCTGACCCGTACGGTCGCCGCGGCCACGATGGCCACCGCGCTCGCCCTGGTCTCCGCGTGCAGCAGCGGCTCGGACGATGCCGACGAGAATGTCGGGTCCTCGCTGGAGCAGGTGACCTACCTCACCTCGTTCGGCAACTTCGGGCGTGACTCCTACGCCTGGGTGGCGAAGGAGAAGGGCTTCTTCAAGGACGCCGGTTTCGACGTCGAGATCAAGCCCGGCCAGGGCACCAACGGCGTCATCCAGACGATCGTCGGCGGCCAGGCACAGTTCGGTCCGATCGACCTGACCGGTGGTCTGCTCGCGCTCGGCAACGGCCAGGCCAAGGACTTCGTCGCGGTGGCGGCGATCCAGCAGCGCACGATGGCCGCCATCGCGACCGTCGAGGGCACCGGCATCAGCACGCCGAAGGACCTGGAGGGCAAGAAGCTCGCCGACACCCCCGGCTCGGTCGTCCGGAACCTGTTCCCGACGTACGCGCGCCTGGCCGGCATCGACTACAACAAGGTGACCTGGGTCAACGGTGACGCGCAGACCCTGATGGGCACGCTGGCCTCCGGCTCGGTCGACGGCATCGGCCAGTTCGTGGTCGGCCAGCCGACCATCGAGGCGGTGACCAAGAAGAAGGCCGTCCTGCTGCCGTACAGCAACGTCATGCAGGACCTCTACGGCATGGTGCTGGTCACCTCGAAGCAGATCGCCGCCGACAAGCCGGACATGGTCAAGCGGTTCACCGAGGCGCTGCTCAAGGGCCTGGAGTACGCCCTGGAGAACCCGCAGGAGGCCGCCGAGATCCTGGCCAAGAACGTCGAGGCCGTGGTGCCCGCCGCAGCCGCCGCCGAGCTGCAACTGATGGCCGGGTACGTCCGCTCCAGCAACTCCGGCACTGCCCTGGGCGCGCTGGACAGCGGTCGGGTGGCCAAGAGCATCGCGATCCTGCGCGGTGCCGGTGCCCTGGAGTCCGACCTCACCCCGGACCAGATCGTCGACTTCAACCTGGCCCCCAAGGCCTGACTCCAGTTCACACCAGTTCCACCGCGGGGTACGCCGTGCCGGTCAGCCGGTACGGCGTACCCCGATCCCGCGTCTGACCACCCGAACCGCAGGAGGATCCGATGACCGACGTCCGCTCACGGCAGCCGGAGGCGGCACCCGCCCCGGAGCCGGCCCCGGCCGCACCGCGGGGCCGGCGGTGGCGGCCGGCAGACCTGCGGGACGGCGTGACGGCCGCGCTGCTGCCGGCCGCCGGCCTGCTGATCGCGTTCAGCGTGTGGTGGCTGGTCGCCCGGCTGGAGCTGGTCCACCCGGCCGCCCTGCCGCCGCCCGGCGACGTGCTGACCGCCTTCCGGCTGGGCCAGGACCGGCTGCTCGAACACACCGTCACCACCACCGGCGAGATCCTGCTCGGCTTCCTGCTCTCGGCGGTGGCGGGTGTGCTGATCGGCCTGTCGCTGGCCGCCTCGCGGACGGTCGAGCGGATGTTCACCCCGCTGCTGGTCGCCGTCAACGCGGTCCCGAAGATCACCCTGGGCCCGCTGTTGGTGGTGGCGCTCGGTTGGGGTCAGAAGCCCATCCTGACGATGGTCTTCCTGCTCTGCTTCTTTCCGATCGTGCTCTCCACCGCGACCGGCCTGACCACCACCTCGGCCGAGTTGGCCGAACTGGTCCGTTCCTGGAACGCCTCCCGCTGGCAGGCGTTCCGCAAGGTCCGCTTCCCGGCCGCGCTGCCGCAGATCTTCGTCGGGCTCAAGGTCGCCATGCCGCTGGCCGCGATCGGCGCGGTGATCGGCGAGTTCCAGGCCGGTGAGGGTGGTCTCGGCTTCGTCATCCAGCAGTACGCGGGCATCGGCGACACCGCCACGGCGTGGGCGGCGATCATCCTCGTCGCCCTGGTCAGCATCCTGCTTTACGCCGTGCTGGTGCTCGTTGAGCGGCGCAGCCTGCCGTGGGTGCGCGAGACCACCTCCAGCCGCTGAGCGAGATCAACCCGCCAGGCGCCACCGGCCGTTACGGGCGACCAGCGTGGTGAGCGCCTGCGGCATCAGCCCGGAGTGGTTGTCCGGCGTCATCCGGATCGGTCCGGACAGGCCGTCCAACTGGGACGTCTCCAGCACGTCGCGGAGGCCCTCGCGGTCGACCTGTCCGGCCGGTCCGCCGGAGCGCAGTTCGGCGTCGGCGATGAGCTGGACGGCGTCCGCCGCGAAGGACGACGAACCGTGGTAGCCGCCGAAGCGGGCGGTGTAGTCCTGGAACCACTGGCGGCGGGCCGCCTTGGCCGGGGTGGTGGCGATGACGTCGTCGATCACCATGGTCTGGGTGAACACCAGGGTCGCCCGCTCCGCCGCCCGGGAGGCCGACCCGAGGAAGAGGTCGCCGGCAGCGGCGGCGTCGAGGTACAGCGCCCCGGTGAAGTCGGCCCGCTTCACCGCTGCGGCGGCGAGCATCGCCTGCTCCGGCGAGGTCCAGATGATGACCCCGTCCGGGTCGGCCGCGGCCAGCGTGGCGGCCTGCCCGTCCACATCGGTGTCCGTGCCCCGGACCGAGGCCTGGGCTACCACCCGGATACCGGCGTTGTCGAACTCGCGCTGGAGCGCGGCGACGCCCTCCCGGCCGTACGTGTCCTCGGTGTGCAGAATGCCGACCGTTTCGATGTTCCGCCGACTCAGTTCGACGGTGAGCGCGTCGGCGCTGTCCGCTGCGTTCGGTGCCAATTTGAACACGTACCGTCGTTCTGCGACCGGACTGGTGATGGCACCGGCGGCAGCGAGCGCGATGGTCGGGATCTGCTTTTCGTTGATGGTGCGCACCGCGCCGACCGCACATTCGTTGCAGCCGCCCATGATGATGGCGCTGACCGCCGAATCGTTGCTGAAGTCCGCGATGTTTCGCAGCGACTCGCTGGCGTCGGAACGATTGTCCTTCACCCGCAGATCGATCGAACGGCCGTTCAACGCACCCGACGCGTTCAACTGCTCGACCTTGAGTTCCAGCGCCTGCCGGTACGCCTTGCCGACTCCGGCCGCCGCTCCGGAGAGCTCCAGGTCGGCGGCGATGACGATCGGGCTCGTGTCCGTTGCCTCCCCGCCGAACTGGCAGCCGGCGAGCAGGGAAGCCAGCAGGGTGGATGCGAGCGCCGTGGCGGTCGCGGAGCGGAAGGGGGTCAACTCAGTCCTCCTGGTGTGGCGCGGGCGGGGCCCGGTCACTGGTGGCGGCGACCGTCCACAGTGGATAATTGGGAAGGGTCTGCCGTACCGTGTGCGCGAAGCCTGCAAAACCTTGCCAATGCCGGGCGCTGCGGTCAAGCGGGACCACTGGAGGCGTTTCGGGACGCCGATCCCACATGTTGGGGTAACCAGATGTTTTCCGTTGCTCACTGTGGCGACATGCTTCGCCACTCTGGAGTTACATGCCCTGTTCAGGGCGCTGTGGAAATGTAGGTATTAGTTGACCGGATCACGGGATGCGCGACGTCCGACCGATTCCTGCCCGCCTGCGGCTTCCCAAACACGATCTCGTCTGATGAAATCGCGGCCGTGCCGCGCGTGGCGCTGGCCGTCGCTCCATGCACGGATCGACGGGCCAGGCGTGGAGAAAACGACGGAGGCGATGTCGTGAGCACCGGACCGACGACCCTGCCCGCCAGCGGTGACGCCGTGCCGAAGGCGCCTCGCCGCCTGTTCCGGCTGCGTGACGCGCGGATCCGGTCCAAGCTGGCGCTGATCCTGGTCGTGCCGGTCGCCGCGGTCATCGCGCTGGCCACCGTCCGACTCGTCTCCGTCGGCGAGGGCGCCTACGACGCCACCCAGGCGCGGTCGCTGACCGCACTGTCCATCAACATCTCCGCGCTCACCAACGACCTGCACGCCGAACGGATGGCGGCGGCGGCCTATCTGGCCCAGCCGCAGCCGCAGGCCGACGCGTACAACCTGCGGGTCCGTCAGACCCAGCAACGGATCGACGCGTACCGCGCGGAGCGGTCCAAGATCGGTGAGGTGCCCAGCGCGGTCGGCGACCGCCTGCGGACCATCGACACGCACCTGGACACCCTGGACGGCACCCGGCAGGAGGTGCTCGACCGCTCCCAGATGGAGGTCGCCGAGGCGGCCCTGCGGTACGGCGTGGTCCTGGCCGACCTGGTCGCCTACGGCGACGGCCTGGCCCAGCTACCGGGCGAGGAGCAGTTGGCCGACAGCCGCCGCGCGGTGGCCGCCTTCGCCCGTGCGAAGGCCGCCGTCGCCGAGGAGCAGTCGATCGCGTTCACCGCGTTGAGCCGGGGCCGGCTCGACAACGAGCAGTTCTCCGCGTTCGTGGCCACCCTGACCGGGCAGCAGGAGGCGCTACTGGCCTTCTCGCTGGCCGCCGACCCCACTCAGCGGGCCCTGGTCGAGACCACCGTCTCCGGTGACGCGGTGGTGCTGGCCGACCGGATCGCCACCGACATCAGCCGCTCGGTGGGCAACCGCTCGCCGATCAGCGCCCAGGACGCCACCGCGGCGATCGGCGCCGTCAACGAGCTGATGCGATGGGCCGAGATCGAGCTCCAGGACCGGCTGCTCGCCCAGGCCGAGCAGGCTCGTACCGGCGTCATCCGGCAGGCCATCGTCGAGTCGACGCTGGTCCTGCTCACCCTGATCATCGCGGTGACGCTGGCCGTGGTGCTGGCCCGTTCGCTGAACCACTCGCTGCGGCGGCTGCGTGAGGGCGCGCTCTCGGTGGCCAACCACGACCTGCCCGAGGCGGTGCGCCGCCTCCAGGGCATGGGCAACGTCAGCGACGGCAGCGTCGACGAGATCGTCCGCGAGGTACGGGACCCGATCCAGCTCAACAACCGCGACGAGGTGGGGCAGGTCGCCCTGGCCTTCAACGTCGTACACCGGGAGGCGGTCCGGGTCGCGGCCGAACAGGCGGCCCTGCGGACCAGCGTCTCGGCGATGTTCCTCAACCTGGCCCGGCGTAGTCAGACCCTGGTCGACCGGATGATCGGCGAACTCGACGCGATCGAGCGTGGCGAGGAGGACCCGAAGCGGCTCGCCCAGCTCTTCGAGCTCGACCACCTCGCCACCCGGATGCGCCGCAACGACGAGAACCTGCTCGTGCTGGCCGGCGCGGACTCGGCCGTGCCGCGTCGCGACGACGCGTTGCTGGTGGACGTGCTGCGCGCCGCGCAGTCCGAGGTGGAGCTCTACAACCGGATCGAGTTCGGCACGGTCGACACCGACGTCTCGGTGGCCGCGCACGCGGTCAACGACGTGGTGCGGCTGGTGGCCGAGTTGCTCGACAACGCCACCCGCTTCTCGCCGCCGAACACCACCGTGGTCGCCGACGGCCGCCGCATCCGCGACTACGTGCTCATCCAGATCGAGGACCGGGGCCTGGGCCTGAGCGACGAGCAGCTCGACTCGCTCAACCGGCGGCTCGCCGCACCGTCGACCGTCGACGTGGCCGCCTTCCGGCTGATGGGTCTCGCGGTGGTCAGCCGGCTCGCGGCCCGCTACAACATCCGGGTCGAGCTGCGCCGCAACGTCGAGGGCGGCACCGTGGCGCAGATCACCCTGCCGGCCTCGACGGTGATCCTGCCGAGCCTGCGGGGCCGCGACCAGATCAACCGGCCGCGTCAGCCGCTCGCCGTCGAGCAGACCCCGACGACGCCACCGGCGGCCCCCACCGAGCCGCTCACCGGCGCCGGTCGCAGCAACCTCGCCACGTTGACGACCGAGCGGTGGCGCGACAGCACCCCCTCGTCGGCGCCGTGGCCGGCCGCGAACCCGGCCCCGACACCGGAGCCGCCCGCTCCGCCGGCCCGTACCGCGCCGCCCGCCTTCGCCGGTGGCTTCAACGCCGGTACGCCGACAGTCGCCCAGCCGTCGCTGGACCCGCTGCCGCAGCGCAGCGCGCCGCCCGCCGCCCGACCCGAGCCGGTGCTGCCGGCCGGTCCGGTCGCCGGAGCGCCGATGAGCGCGCCGACCGCGTTCGGTGTGGGTGCCACCCCGCAGTCCGAGACGCCCTTCCGTGGCCTGGGCGCCAGCCTGGCCGCCACCGCGCCACAGGCCACCGCGCCGATCACCGCCCCGCCGGAACCCCAGGCCGAGGCGCCGATCTTCCGCGAGATGGAGGCGGTCTGGTTCCGTTCACACGGCAACGACGCCACCGCCATCTTCAGCCGACCGCAGTTCGACGAGCCGCCGCAACCGGCTGCCGGCCCACCCACGCCGGCTGTCGAGCCGACTCGGGGACGGAGCCCGTTGCCCACTCGTACACCCGGTGCGGCAGCCGCCGCGCAGCCCGCGCCACCACCCCCGTACCAGTCGTCACCGGCTGCGGCGACCGCCGCGACCACGCAACTGCCCACGGTGACTCCGGCCGCCGCGCCGCCACCGCCGACGCCGCCGCGCGCCGCGCCGGCCACGCCGCCCCCGGCGGCGCCCCCCGCGGCGTCCCCGGCACCGGAGTCCGACGCCTGGCGGACCGCGGCCGACGAGGGCTGGACGCGGGCCAGCAAGGCGGCCGAGCCGACCCCGGCCGGCACCACCCGGTCCGGACTGCCCAAGCGGGTGCCGCAGCAACAGCTCGTCCCCGGTGGGATCGAGCCCCGGAGCGGACGTGAGCGCAGCCGCCGTACGCCGGACGAAGTACGCGGTCTGCTCTCGGCCTACCACCGTGGCGTGCAGCGCGGACGGACGGCCGGAGCGAGTCAGGACAGCACCTCGACCAAGGAGACGAGCCGATGAACAGGCCAGCGGCCATGCAGGACATGGGTTGGCTGCTCACCAACTTCGCCGACAGCGTGGCGGGTATCGCCCACGTGGTGGCGGTGTCCGCCGACGGACTGCTACTCGCTTCCTCCCGCGACCTGCCGGGGGACCGGGCGGACCAGCTCGCTGCGATCACCTCCGGCGTGGTGAGCCTGACCGAGGGTGCCGCGCGGATGTTCAGTGCCGGCGGGGTGCTGCAGACGGTCATCGAGATGGACAGCGGCTACCTGTTCCTGATGTCGATCAGCGACGGGTCGTCGATGGCCGTGCTCGCGGCGCGTAGCTGCGACGTCGGGCAGGTGGGTTACGAGATGGCACTGCTGGTCGAGCGGGTCGGAGCAGCGCTGGTGCCGCTGCCCCGGGACGCGGTGCGGTCATAACAGGGACAGCACCGGCGCAATCCCGCGTCGGTACGGAGGAGATCCGGTGGCGACATGCCGGCGGAGGGGAGAGGAGGTGATCGCGGATGGAGCAACACCGACGTGACCCGCGTGGTGCACTGGTGCGGCCGTACGCGGTCACCCGGGGACGGACCGAGCCGCGGCAGGACATCGCCTTGGAAGCGGTGCTGGTAGCCAGCCCCACCCAGATCGCCGAGTCGCGGTTTGCCGGGCATGACAAGCATCGCATCGCCATGGTCTGCGAGAGCCGGCCCGAATCGCTGGCGGAGATCGCCGCGTACACCCGGCTACCGCTGGGTGTCGCCCGGGTGTTGGTCGCCGACATGGTGGCCGAGGGCCTGTTGACGCTTCAGACGGCCGCTCCCGCCACAGGTTTCGAGGAGCGGATGGAAATGCTGGGAAGGGTGCTGAGTGGACTTCGCGAGCTATGACCCCGCCGGGGCCCGCCAGAGCCGGGGAATCATCTCCGCGAAGATCGTCGTCGCGGGTGGCTTCGGTGTCGGCAAGACCACGTTGGTCGGCGCGATCTCGGAGATCACACCGCTGACCACCGAGGCGGTGATGACCGCGGCGGGCGTCGGGATCGACGACCCGTCCAAGGTGCCGGGCAAGGAGACCACCACGGTCGCCATGGACTTCGGCCGTATCACCATGGCGCAGGACCTGATCCTGTACCTCTTCGGCACACCCGGGCAGACCCGGTTCTGGTTCATGTGGGACGAGATCATTCGGGGCGCGGTGGGTGCCACGGTGCTGGTGGACACCCGCCGGATCACCGACGCGTTCGCTCCGCTCGACTACTTCGAGAGCCGCCGGCTGCCGTACGTGGTGGCGCTGAACCGGTTCGACGGCGCGCAGCAGTACGAACTGGAGGAGGTCCGCGAGGCGCTGGCCATCTCGCCGGACGTACCGCTGGTGCTGACCGACGCCCGGCAGCGCGACTCGGTCAAGCGGGTGCTGATGACCGTCGTCGAGCACGCCATGGCGCGGTTGCAGGCCGAGCACGACCGGGGCTTTCCGACCCCGGTCGGCTGAGTGTCGGCGGGAGCCCGTCGGTGGATCTCCACCGGCGGGCTCCTTCGTGCGGTCAGTGCGGCAGTGCGGTCAGTGCGGTCAGTCGACCCGCAGCCGGTAGCCGCGTTTGACGACCGTCTGCACCACCCGGGGGGCCTTGAGGCCGGCGCGCAGTCGGGCCACCGCCATCTCCACCGCGTGCTCGTCGGCGCCGCGCGGCAACGTCCGCAGCAGGGCGGTACGCGACAGCACCCGGCCCGGCGTCTGGGCCAGCGCCCGCAGCACCGCCATCGGCGCCGGGGCGAGCGGTCTCAGCTCGCCGTCCATCACCGCCGCGTGTCCCCGCAGGGTGAGCAGGTGTCCGGCGGCCTTGATGGTGACCGTCCGGCGGGGCAGTTCGTCGACGATGGTGCGGACCAGCGCACCCAACCTCGCCCGGCTCGGCGCGCTCACCGGCACGCCCCGGCGCACCAGCGGCTCGGCGGTGACCGCGCCGACACAACTGGCCAGCACGTCACCGCGCAGGGCCTCCAGCACCGTCTCCGTGCGGTCACCGGCGGCCCGCAGCAATGCCTCCGCGGCCGGTGCCGAGGTGAACGTGACCGCGTCCACCAACCGGCCGGCCACCAGGTCGACCAGCCGGTGCAGCGGGGCCGGGTCGGTCGGCGGGGCCCACCGGTAGACCGGGATCTCGATGACCGTGGCCCCGGCGTCCTCCAGCGCGCGGGTGCACTCCGGTTGCCGCTCGCCGTGCAACTGCATGGCGATCACCTGCCCGGCCACGCCCCGCCGACGCAGGTGGTCGACCACCTCGTCGCAGCTCTCCGACTCCGGGGACCACTGGTCGTGCAGCCCGGCGGCCCGGATCGCGCCCCGGGCCTTGGGGCCCCGGGCCACCACGTACGCGCCGCCGAGCACCGAGCGCAGCGGCTCGGCCAACCCCCAGCCCTCGGCGGCCTCCAGCCACCCGCGCATACCGATCCCGGTGTTCGCCATCAACACGTCCGGTGGACGGTCCAGACAGGTCCGGGTCGCCTCGCGCAGCTCGGTGTCGTCGGCGAGCGGCACGATCCGCAGGGCGGGAGCGAGCACCACCCGGGCACCGCGCCGTTGCAACAGCGCGGCGAGTTCGTCCCGCCGTCGGTCGGCGGTCACCCCGATGGTGAAGCCGGCCAGTTCCTCGCCCATTCACCCCTCCTGTCGCAGCCGCACCTCGACCATGCCGTCCCGGCAACGGATCTCGTGCCGGGCCACGGCGACGCCGGGCAGGTCGAGACAAACCCCCGTACGCAGGTCGTACACCTGCTTGTGCAGCGGCGAGGCGACCGTGGGCACGCCCTGCCGGCTGCCCACGATGCCCCGGGACAGCACGTACGCCTCGGCGACCGGGTCGCGGTTGTCGATCGCGTACAGCCCGTCCTCGGTGCGGAAGAGCGCCACCTGCACCCCGTCGACGAGGGCGGCGACGCCCCGGTCCGGGTCCAGCCGGTCCAGCGGGCAGACCGCGTGCCAGCGCCGCGTCGTCGTCGCGATGCTCATCGCCGCACCTCCGGCAGTCCGAGGGTGACCGGCTGGCGGGCGTCGGATGCGGGTGATCGGCCGCCGACCGGGACGGGTTGTCCGCGTTCGGTCGCGAAGGTGATCGACGGGTCGGGTACGTCCGGCGCGTTGACGAAGGAGGTGAACCGGCGCAGCCGGTCCGGGTCGTCGAGCACGTCCCGCCACTCGTCCGAGTAGGACGTGACGTGCCGGGCCATCGCGGCGTCCAGGTCCGCGCAGAGGCCGAGCGAGTCGTCCACGATCACCGACCGGAGGTGGTCGAGTCCGCCCTCCATCGCCTCGATCCAGGCGGCGGTGCGTTGCAGCCGGTCGGCGGTGCGGACGTAGTACATCAGGAACCGGTCGATCGTCCTGATCAGCGCCTCGGTGGACAGGTCGGTGGCGAACAGGTCGGCGTGCCGGGGCCGGAAGCCTCCGTTGCCGCCGACGTAGAGGTTCCAGCCGGTCTCGGTGGCGATGATGCCGAAGTCCTTGCTGCGTGCCTCGGCGCACTCCCGGGCACAGCCGGAGACCGCTGACTTGATCTTGTGCGGGGCGCGTAGTCCCCGGTAGCGCAGCTCCAGGGCGACGGCCAGGCCGACCGCGTCCTGTACGCCGTACCGGCACCAGGTGGAGCCCACGCAGGACTTCACCGTCCGCAGCGCCTTGCCGTACGCGTGCCCGGACTCGAAACCGGCGTCGACCAGTCGACGCCAGATCTGCGGCAACTGGTCGACCCGCGCGCCGAACAGGTCGATCCGCTGCCCGCCGGTGATCTTGGTGTAGAGCCGGAAGTCGCGGGCCACCTCGCCGATCACGATCAGCTTCTCCGGGGTGATCTCCCCGCCCGGGATCCGCGGTACCACCGAATAGCTGCCGTCGCGTTGCAGGTTCGCCAGGAAGTGGTCGTTGGTGTCCTGCAACGACGCCTGCTCGCCGTCGAGGATGTGCCCGTTGCCCAGCGACGCGAGGATCGAGGCGACGACCGGTTTGCAGATGTCGCAGCCCCGCCCCCGACCGTGCTCGGCGATCAGCCGGGAGAACGTCCGGATGCCGCGTACCCGGACGATGTCGAACAGCTCCTGCCGGCTGACGTCGAAGTGCTCGCACAACGCCCGGGACTGGACCACACCGGCCGCGTCGAGCAACTGCTTGAGCATCGGCACGCACGAGCCGCAACTGGTGCCGGCTCGGGTGCACGCCTTCACCGCGGGCACGTCCGCGCAGCCGGCCGCGATCGCCGCGTCCACGTCGCCCCGGGTGACCGCGTTGCAGGAACACACCTGGGCGGACGCGGGCAGCGCGCTCGCCGCCGCACCCGCCGCCTGCTCGGGGGCGAGCAGCGCCAGCGGCGCGGCCGGCAACGGCCCGCCGACGCTGGCCCGCAACGTCGGGTACGCCGACGCGTCGCCCACCAGCACCCCGCCGAGCAGCGTCGTCGCGTCGTCGGAGAGGACCAGTTTGGCGTAGACCCGGGTGGCCGGATCGGTCCAGGTCACGTCCAGGCACCCGGGCGTGGTGCCGTGCGCGTCACCGAAGGAGGCCACGTCGACACCGAGCAGCTTGAGCTTGGTGGCGGTGTCCGCACCCGGGAAGGTGGCCTCCCCGCCGACCAGCCGATCGGCCACCACCTCGGCCATCGCGTACCCGGGGGCGACCAGCCCGTAGCAGGTGCCCTGCACCGCCGCGCACTCGCCGACCGCGTAGATCCGCTCGTCGGAGGTCCGGCACGCGTCGTCGACCAGTACGCCGCCGCGCGGGCCGACCTCCAGCCCGGCCGCGCGGGCCAGCTCGTCGCGGGGCCGGATGCCGGCGGCCACCACCACCAGGTCGGTGTCGAGCAGCGAGCCGTCGGCCAGCTCCAGGGCGCCGACCGTGCCGTCCGGGCCGGGCCGCAACGCGGTGGTCGCCACCCCCAGGTGACAGGCCACGCCCAGCTCCTCGACGTAGCGGCGCAGCATCGCGCCACCGGCGGTGTCGACCTGCACCGGCATCAGCCGGGGCGCGAACTCCACCACGCGCGTGGCCAACCCGAGCAGGCGCAGCGCGTTCGCCGCCTCCAGGCCGAGCAGACCGCCGCCGATCACCGCGCCGGTACGTCGGCCCCGCGCGTGCTCGCGGATCGCCGCGAGGTCGTCGAGCGTCCGGTAGACGAACACCCCCGGCAGGTCCGTACCCGCCACCGGCGGCACGAACGCCGACGACCCGGTGGCCAGGACCAGCACGTCGTACGGGTGCTCGCCGCTCGCCGTGGTGACCACCCGACGGGCCCGGTCCACCCTGACGGCCGGCTCGCCGAGGCGCAACTCGACGCCGTCGTGCGGGGTGTGCAGGTTCAACTCGTCCGCGTCGGCCCCGTCGAAGTACGCGGAGAGCCGCACCCGGTCGTACGCGGGTCGGGTCTCCTCGGCGAGGACGGTGACCCGCCACCGTCCCTGCGGATCGCGCGACCGCACCGCGTCGACGAACCGTTGCCCGACCATGCCGTTGCCGATCACGACCACGCTGCCGCCGGTCATCGTCCCACCTCCACCGGATCCGATCTGGACAACCAGTCGACGATGCCGGCGACCGCGTCGCGGCATCCGCCGCAGCCGGTCCCGGCTCTGGTCCCGGCGACGACGTCGTCGACGGTGCGGGCTCCGCCGCGCCAGCAGGCCACCAGGGCGCCCTTGCTGACCGTGTTGCACTGGCACACCGTGGCCGCGTCCGGCATCAGCGCCGGGGACGCGGCCGGAGCGGCGACGGCACCACCGAGCGACCGGCCCAGCAGCAGCGCCCGCCGGTCGGCGGGAACCGGTTGGCCCCGGTCGAAGAGCTGGACCACGGTGCCCACCGACGGGTTGTCGCCGAGCAGGATCGCCCCGGCCAGCCGCTCGTCGTGGATCCGCAACCGCGCGTACGTGCCCCGGGCCGGGTCGGCGAAGGTCAGCTCCTCGCCGGGGCCACCGGTCGGGTCACCCATCGAGGCCAGGTCGATGCCGGCCGCCTTGAGCCGGGTCACCACCGGCCGGGGCCGGTACCGGGCCGACGGGTCCTCCCCGGTCAGCAGGTGGGCGACCACCCGGGCCTGCGCCCAGGCCGGTGCCACCAGCCCCGTCGGTGCGGCGCCGTGCTGGGCGCAGTCACCGATCGCCGAGATCCGCTCGTCGTCGGTACGCAGCCGGTCGTCGACCAGCACACCCCGGTCCACCGCCAACCCGGCCGCCTCGGCCAGGGCGGTCTCCGGGCGTACCCCGCACGCCAGCACCAGCAGGTCGGCGTCGAGGGACCGCCCGTCGGACAGCTCCATGCGTACCCCGGTGGCGTCCGCCGCGAGCGCCGTCGGGGTGACGGCCAGATGGGTGGTCACCCCCAGGCCGGCGAGCGTGCCGGCCAGCATCGTGGCGGCCACGGCGTCGAGCTGCCGCTCCATCAGGTACGGCACCCGGTGCACCACCGCGACGTCGAGTCCTCGGGCGGCGAGTCCCCGGGCCGCCTCCAGGCCGAGCAGCCCGCCACCGAGCACCAGTGCCCGCCGGGCGCCTCGGGCCGTCGCGATGATGCGCCGGCAGTCGTCCAGGGTGCGGAACGCGATCACCCGGTCCGGCAGGTGCGCCGGATCGAGCCCGGGCAGCGGCGGCACCACCGCCCGCGCACCCGTGGCGAGCACCAGGTGGTCGTAGCGGATCCGGTCGCCGTCGTCGGTGCGTACCTCCCGGGCGGCCCGGTCGACGGCCCGGACGGCGACCCCGGTGCGGACGTCGACACCCCGCCCGGCGGCCTCCGCCAACTCCACGTCCAGCTCGCTGATCTTGCCGGTGAGCAGCGTGGACAACATGATCCGGTTGTACGCCCGGTGCGGCTCCGCACCGAGCACGGTGACCTTCAGGTCCCCGCCCCGCCCGCGTAGCTCGCTCGCCAACCGGGCACCGGCCATCCCGTTGCCGACCACGACCACCCGATCGCCGCTCATGCCGACGCGG
The DNA here is from genome assembly GCF_040296095.1 of Micromonospora sp. NPDC002389. NCBI lineage: Bacteria > Bacillati > Actinomycetota > Actinomycetes > Micromonosporales > Micromonosporaceae > Micromonospora > Micromonospora sp. NPDC002389. Next base: position 439,622 of record NZ_JBEOWP010000001.1, on the reverse strand, counting down.
AGCTGCTGATCCGTTCGCTGGCGCTCGGTCATGTCACCGCTCCGCTGCGCTCCGCGTCGCCATGACGTCCGGCGTCCTGCTCGGTCGCTCGCTGGTGCTCGCTTGCCACCGCTCCGCTGCGCTCCGCGCCGCCATGCGGGACCTTCTCCAGGCGGACGGCGCAGATCTTGAACTCGGGCATGCCGGAGATCGGGTCGACCGCGTCGTTGGTGACGGAGTTGGCCCGTGCCGCGCCGCCCCAGTGGAACGGCGCGAAGACGGTGTCCGGCCGGATTGCCGGGCTCAGCCGGGCGGGCGCCCGGAACTCGCCCCGCCGGGAGACCACCCGGACCGGTTCGCCGTCGGTCACCCCGAGCCGGTCGGCCAGGTCGGGGTGCAACTCCACGAACGCATCGGGAGCGGCCCGGCGCAGCGCCGCCACCCGGCGGGTCTGGGTGCCCGACTGGTACTGGGCGAGTACCCGGCCGGTGGTGAAGTACAGCGGATACTCCGGACAGACCTCCTCGGTCGCCGGCCGGTGCTCCACCGGGTGGAACCGGGCCAGCCCGTCCGGGGTGGCGAACCGGTCCGCGAAGAGTCGGGGCGAGTCCGGCTCGTCACTGCGCGGGCAGGGCCAGAACACCCCGTCCGCTTCGTCGATACGGTCCCAACTGATCCCGGCGTAGTCGGCGAGCCCGCCCGCCGAGGCCCGCCGAAGTTCCTCGAACACCGCCTGCGGATCCGCTCCCGCCGGACCCGCAGCCGCGCCCGCACCTGCGTCGGCACCCGCACCCGCACCCGTGCCCGCGCCCGCGCCCACGGCGGATGTTAGGAGGGGACCCTTGCTATGCACGAGGCGATGGGAAGGGTCCCTTCCTTTCACAGCTAGGCGGGTGGTGAGGTCGGCGAGGATGGCGAGGTCGGTGCGGACGCCGGTCGGCGGGGGGCGGAGCGCGCGGCGGCGCAGCACCCGTCCCTCCAGGTTGGTCATGGTGCCGTCCTCCTCGGCCCACTGCGCGGTGGGCAGTACCACGTCGGCCAGCGCGGCGGTCTCGGAGAGCAGGAAGTCGGCGACGACGAGCAGGTCCAGGTCGCGCAGCCGGTTCTCGATCCGGGCCGCGCGCGGCGCGGAGACCACCGGGTTGGAGCCGAAGACGAGCAACGCCCGGGGCCCGTCCGTGGTGCCCAGCGAATCGAGCAACTGGTACGCCGGTACGCCCGGACCGGGCAACTCGTCCTCGGGTACGCCCCAGACCTCCGCGACGTGCGCCCGGGCCGCCGGATCGTCGATCTTGCGGTAACCGGGTAGCTGGTCGGCCTTCTGCCCGTGCTCCCGGCCACCCTGGCCGTTGCCCTGCCCGGTCAGGCAGCCGTACCCGGAGCCGGGCCGTCCCGGCAGCCCGAGGGCGAGCGCCAGGTTGACGAAGGCGGTGACCGTGTCGACGCCCTTGGCGTGCTGCTCCGCGCCTCGGGCGGTGAGGATGATCGCCCGTTCGGCGGTGCCGAGGGCGCGGGCGGTCGCCTCCAGGTCTGCCACCGGCACGCCGGAGAGCGCCTCGGCCCGGACCGGCCACCAGCCCGCCACGGTACGGCGTACGTCGGTGAAGCCCCGGGTTCGGGTGGCGACGTACGACCCGTCGACGTAGCCCTCGGTCAGCGCGATGTGCAGCAGCGCGTTGGCTACCGCCAGGTCGGTGCCGGGCAGGGGTTGCAGGTGCAGGTCCGCCTGGCGGGCGGTGGCGGTGGCGCGCGGGTCGACCACGATCAGCGTGCCGCCGCGTTGCCGCTGCTCGGTCAGCCAGCGCACCAGCGGTGGCATGGTCTCGGCCGGGTTCGCGCCGACCAGCAGCAGGGTGTCCGCCCGGCCCAGGTCGGCCAGCGGGAACGGCAGTCCCCGGTCGACCCCGAAGGCCCGCATTCCGGCGGCGGCGGCCGAGGACATGCAGAACCGCCCGTTGTAGTCGATGTGCCGGGTGCGTAGCGCCACGCGGGCGAACTTGCCCAGCGCGTACGCCTTCTCGTTGGTGAGCCCGCCGCCGCCGAAGACGGCGACGGCGTCGCGGCCGTGCCGCTGCTGCACCTCGCCCAGTCCGGTGACGATGCGGTCCAGCGCGGCGTCCCAGCTCGCCGGTTGCAGTCGGCCGGTGGCCGGGTCGCGCAGCAGCGGGGTGGTCAGCCGGTCGGGGTGGTCGAGCAGTTCGGCGGAGGTCCAGCCCTTCTGGCAGAGGCCGCCCCGGTTGGTCGGGAAGTCCCGGGGGAGTACGGAGACCTGGTCTTCTTCCTGGCGCAGGGTCATCCCACACTGGAGGGCGCAGTACGGGCAGTGTGTCGCCACCTCCCGGGGCGCTCGCCCCGGTCGAGTCGCGAACCGTGCACCGTCTGTCATGTCGGCAAAGCGTGCCGTTGGGCGGTTTCCGGCCAGCGTCCCGTTTGTTTCGGCCCTGTCAAGAGCGCCTCACACCGCACGTCGGCTGCGCGCGGGGTCGAGGGGTCTAGAATATGGGACAAGAATCCTGATATTCGGGAAGGCTTCGGCGAAGGGGATCGACATGGATGTGGCTCAGGCGTTCGACGCGGTGGCCGGCAGCTACGACGCCGCGCGGCGGCGACTGGTGCCCTGTTTCGACGGGTTCTACGGCACCGCCGTCGAGGTCGTCGAGCCGGCGCTGCGCGCCGCCCGCGCCGCCGGGCGTACCCCCGAGGTGTTGGACCTGGGCGCCGGGACCGGTCTGCTGTCGTCGCTGGTCGCCGCCGCCGTGCCCGGAGTCCGGCTGACCCTCGTCGACGCCGCGCCGAAGATGCTGGCCGTCGCCGCCGAGCAGCTCACCAGCCGTGGGGTGCCGCACCGGGTGGTGGTGGCCGACCTGACCGACCCGCTGCCCGACGGACGCTACGACGCCGTGGTCAGTGCGCTCGCCGTCCACCACCTCGACGACGCCGGCAAGCGGGACCTCTACCGGCGGGCCGCCGAGGCCCTGGTGCCCGGTGGCGTCTTCGTCAACGCCGAGCAGGTCGCCGGGCCGACGGCCGAGCTGGACCGGTGCTACCACGAGGTCTGGTTGGCGCAGATCACCGCGCGCGGCTCCGACGCCGACGAGATCGCCGCCGCCGCGCAGCGGATGGCGTACGACCGGCCCGCGTCCGTGGGGGAGCAGTGCCGCTGGCTGTCCGAGGCGGGGCTGACCGAGGTGGACTGCTTCTTCAAGGCGTGGCGATTCGCCGTCTTCGGCGGCCGAGCCCCGGGCGTCACCGGCCCGACCGTCGGGTGACCGCTCGCGGTATCCGACGGATGACTGATGGTCATACCGGCGGGTAGTCTGACCGGCATGACAGCCAAGGTGACTCTGTCGTTCTCCGACGAGACGATCGCGGAGGCCCGGCGGTTCGCCAAGCGCGAAGGGCTCTCCCTGTCGGCCTGGATGGACCAGGCGGCCCGGGAGAAGGCCCTGCGTGAGGTCTTCGCGGCGCACGCCGCCGCGGTCGGGCGGGCGGGACTGGACCTGGAGTCCGCCTCGCTGGCCGACGCGCAGGAGGTGGGCATGGTCGACGACCTGCTCTTCGGCGGTCGCCCGCGTGCTGCGTAGGGGCGAGGTCTGGCGGATCGCCGGGGCCCGTGAGCGACTCGGGCTCGTGATCAGCTCGGACGTCTACAACTCCACTGCGGTGCCCATCGTGATCGTCGCCGAGGTGGTCGAGGCGGCGCTGCTGCGCGACTCGCCCCTGGCGGTGCCGATGGGCGGCTGGGTGGTGATGCCGGACCGGATCTCGTCACCGATGAAGAAGTGGTTCGCCGAGTGTGTGGACGTGGCCGACGCCGAGACCATGCGGCAGATCGACCGGGCGCTGCGCATCCTCCAGCAGCTCTGACCGGGCCCGTTCCTCACCACCGGCGCGCGGCGCCGGTGCGCTCCCCGTTGCGCCGCCGACCCCGAGGACGAACGCCACGGTAACGCTCGATTCCTAACTTCGGCGCATGACCACCACGAACGCGCGCCCCGAGGTTATCGAGGACAAGCCGGACCTGGACCGCCGGCCCGGTCGCTGGATCGGGCACTGGACGCCGGAGGATCCGGGATTCTGGCGTACGACCGGCAGCCGGATCGCCCGGCGCAACCTCATCTGGTCGATCTTCGCCGAGCACATCGGCTTCTCGGTGTGGCTGCTGTGGAGCATCGTCGTCGTCCGGCTCGGTGACGCCGGATGGCAGTTGACCACCAGCCAGGCGCTCTGGCTGACCGCCGTACCGAGCGGGGTGGGCGCGCTGCTGCGGTTGCCGTACACCTTCGCCGTGCCGGTGTTCGGCGGACGGAACTGGACGGTCGTCTCCGCGCTGTTGCTGATCGTGCCCTGCGCCGGTCTGGCCTGGGCGGTCGAGCATCCCGAGATCGGCTTCCTGCCGCTGCTGCTGATCGCCGCCAGCGCCGGCCTCGGTGGCGGCAACTTCGCCTCCAGCATGGCCAACATCTCCTTCTTCTATCCGGAACGCGAGAAGGGCTGGGCGCTGGGGCTCAACGCGGCCGGCGGCAACATCGGCGTCGCGGTGGTGCAGTTCGTCGTGCCGCAGGTGATCGTGCTCGGCGGTGGGCTCGTGCTGGCCCGGGCCGGGCTGATGTACATCCCGCTCGCGGTGATCGCCGCGGTCTGCGCGTACCTCTTCATGGACAACCTGGTCGAGGCCAAGGCGGACGTGGGGCCGGTCTGGTCGTCGTTGCGGCACCGGGACACCTGGGTCATGTCCCTGCTCTACATCGGCACCTTCGGCTCGTTCATCGGCTACTCGGCGGCCTTCCCGACGCTGCTCACCTCGGTGTTCGGCCGACCGGACACGGCGCTGGCCTGGGCGTTCCTCGGTGCCGCGGTGGGCTCGTTCTGCCGGCCCTTCGGCGGTCGCCTGGCCGACCTCGTCGGTGGCGCCCGGGTCACCGTGGTCAGCTTCGTGCTGATGGCCGTCGGCGCGCTGGCCGCCCTCTGGTCGGTGGAGCGGCGCAGCATGACCCTCTTCTTCGCGGCCTTCCTGCTGCTCTTCGTCGCCACCGGGGTGGGCAACGGCTCGACCTACCGGATGATCAGCAAGATCTTCCGGGTCAAGGGCGAGGACCTGGGCGGTACCCCGGAGGTGATGCTGGCGATGCGCCGGCAGGCCGCCGGCGCGCTGGGCATCATCTCCTCGGTCGGTGCCTTCGGCGGCTTCCTGGTGCCGATCTGTTACGCCTGGGCCCGGTCGACCTACGGCGGGATCCAGCCGGCACTGCGCTTCTACGTGGGCTTCTTCCTGGTGTTGCTGGCGGTCACCTGGGTGGCGTACCTGCGGCCGGGATCCCGGATGGCGCGGGCGCGGGTCTGAGGGGTACGCTCCGCCCGTCCGGCGCGCCCGCCGGACCCCCGTTTTGACCGGCCGACGGGGCTGCGGGTATCGTTGCCTGCTGTTGTACGACATCTGTGGGCGTGCCGCCTAAGGTACGCTTGGTCGTTCGTGCGCGCTGGTCCGGCCGGGAAGCCCTGGTCACCTCGGCGCGCTACCCCAGACCGACGACGAGACAAGGTAGACCTGTGCGTACGTACAGCCCGAAGCCGGGTGAGATCGAGCGTCAGTGGCACGTCATCGACGCCTCTGATGTCGTGCTGGGCCGCCTGGCCACCCACGCCGCCACGCTGCTGCGGGGCAAGCACAAGCCGACTTTCGCGCCGCACGTCGACACGGGCGACTTCGTCGTCATCGTGAACGCGGGCAAGGTCGCGCTGACCGGTAACAAGCGTCAGCAGAAGATCGCCTACCGCCACTCCGGCTACCCGGGCGGCCTGAAGCAGGTCGGCTACGAGGAGCTGCTCGCCAAGCGCCCCGAGCGGGCCATCGAGCTGGCTGTCAAGGGGATGCTCCCGCACAACAAGCTCGGCCGTCAGCTGATCAAGAAGCTGAAGGTCTACGCCGGTGCCGAGCACCCGCACGGCGCGCAGCAGCCGGCGCCGTTCGAGATCAAGCAGATCGCGCAGTGAGCGCGGGCGAAGGAAGCAGCATGACCGACATCACCGCCACCGAGGTCGCCCCCGAGGCCACCGAGGCGCCGGCGCCCGTCGCCCGCGCGCCTCGTGGTGACCGCCCGATCCAGACCGTGGGTCGGCGCAAGGAGGCCATCGTCCGAGTCCGGATCGTGCCGGGCACGGGCAAGATCACTTGCAACGGGCGCGACCTCGAAGCGTACTTCCCGAGCAAGGTGCACCAGCAGCTCATCAAGGACCCGCTGGTCACCGCCGAGAAGCCCGAGGCGTTCGACGTGATCGCCAACCTGCGGGGCGGCGGCACCACCGGCCAGGCCGGTGCGCTGCGGCTGGCCATCGCCCGGGCGTTGATCGTCAACGAGCCCGACGACCGCCCGGCCCTGAAGAAGGCCGGCTTCCTGACCCGTGACGCCCGGGTCAAGGAGAGCAAGAAGTATGGCCTCAAGAAGGCCCGTAAGGCTCCTCAGTACTCGAAGCGCTGATCTCCAGCCGCACCTTGTACTTCTGACGGACGGCCGGTCCACCTCCCTCGACACGGGGAGGTGGACCGGCCGTCCGCTTTTCACCTACAACGGCAGTTTCATCGGAGGTTGGTGGGTATGGGCCGCTTGTTCGGCACGGACGGCGTACGCGGGCGGGCGAACGTCGACCTCACCCCGGAGTTGGCGCTCTCGGTGGCCGTCGCCGCCGCGCACACCCTCGCCGAGTCGGATCGCAGTCACGCCCCGATCGCCGTGGTCGGTCGGGACACCCGCGCCAGCGGCGAGATGCTGGAGGCGGCCGTGGTCGCCGGACTGACCAGCGCCGGTGCGACGGTGGTCCGGGTCGGCGTGCTGCCCACCCCGGCGGTGGCGTTCCTCACCGCCGAGGCCAAGGCGGATCTCGGGGTGATGCTCTCCGCCTCGCACAACCCGATGCCGGACAACGGGATCAAGCTCTTCGCCGCCGGTGGACACAAGCTGCCCGACGAGATCGAGATGCGGATCGAGGCGGCCATCGAGGCCAACGCCACCACCGCCTGGAAGCGGCCGGTCGGCGCGGGGGTGGGCCGGGTGCACGACCTGCTCGACGGCGCCGACCACTACGTGCAGCACCTGGCCGGCACCGTGCCGCACCGGCTCGACGGGATCAAGGTCGTGGTGGACTGCGCCAACGGCGCCGCCGCCGAGGTCGCCCCGGCCGCCTACCGGGAGGCCGGTGCCGAGGTCGTCGCGATCTACGCCGAGCCGGACGGGCTCAACATCAACGACGAGTGCGGCTCGAACCACATCGCCGCCCTGCAGCAGGCCGTGGTCGAGCACGGCGCGCACCTCGGCATCGCGCACGACGGCGACGCCGACCGCTGCGTGGCGGTCACCGCCGACGGCGACGAGGTCGACGGCGACCAGGTCATGGCGATCCTGGCGCTGGCCATGCGGGAGGCCGGCACGCTGACCGGGGACACCCTGGTCGCCACCGTGATGAGCAACCTCGGTCTGCGCCTGGCCATGTCGGGCGAGGGCATCCGGCTGATCGAGACCAAGGTGGGCGACCGGTACGTGCTGGAGGAGCTGCGCGCCTCCGGGCTGGCGCTGGGCGGCGAGCAGAGTGGACACATCGTCATGCCCGCGTACGCCACCACCGGCGACGGGGTGCTGACCGGGCTGCACCTGATGGCCCGGATGGCCGCCACCGGCCGTACCCTGGCGGACCTCGCGGCGGTGGTGACCAAGCTGCCGCAGGTGCTGATCAACGTGCCGGTCGGTGACCGCACCGTCGGTGCCGCCGCGCCCGCCGTACGCGCCGAGGTGGAACGCGCCGAGGCCGAGCTGGGGGAGACCGGACGGGTGCTGCTGCGTCCCTCGGGCACCGAGCCGCTGGTGCGGGTGATGGTCGAGGCGGCCACCGAGGCGACCGCGCGGGAGGTCGCCGAGCGGATCGCCGAACACGTCCGCACGGCCAGCCCGGCCTGACCGAGGCGACGGCCGAGCCGCTACACGCGGCATGACGGCCGTGCTGCCCCCTGCCCCGAGGTGTGTCGTGCGACCATGACGACCGCCGTCCCGCCCGACCGCCCCCATCCTGGAGGTGACCGTGTCTCACCCCGGCTCCCTCGGCGCCGTCGACCAGCCCGCCGACCTCCCGTCGGACGCGACCGCGTCGGACGCGCCGGAGAGCTGGCTCGGGGCCCGCTGGGGACGGCTGCTCGCGATCCTGCTGGCGTTGGGGCTGATCGCCGCCTCGGTCGCGGTGCCGTGGTCCGAGGTGTCGCTGCGGGTGCTGGGCAGCCGGGACGACTCGCTGATCCACCAGGACTCCACCGCCGCGCTCAGCCTCACCGAGATCGGCGGCTGGGGCTGGGCCTACCTGGCCGTACTGCTGCCGCTGATCATGCTGGCGTTGGCCGCGACGGTGCTGGACGGGCGGGCCGGACGCGCGGCGGCCGTGGCGGCGGGCGGCGCCCTGCTGGCCATGTCGACGGTGCTGGTCGGTGCCGCCCACCGCGTCTCGTCCGGGCCGGACGAGACTGCGGCCCGCTGGGCGGAGGTCGTCCGGCGGCTGACGCCGGTGCTCGACGACGACTACGGGGCGATCCGGTTCGGCTACGACAGCATGGGCCTGACGTTCGCGGTGCTCGGCGTGGCGACCCTGGCGGGGGTCGTCCTGGCCAGTTGGTGGCCGGGTGCCGGCCGGTTCGTGGTGGCGGGCGCCGGCACCGTGGCCCTGCTCGCCGGCCTCGCGGCACCGTGGGTGACCGTGTACGGCGCGAGCGCCACCGAGCTGGACCGCAGCACCGTCCGATGGTTCGGCCTGGGCACCGCCTCGGTGGTCGTCATGGTCGGCACCGTGGCGCTGGCCGCCCTGGTCTGGTGGGCCGCGGCGCGCCGGTCGACCCGGTGGCGGCTGCCGCTGCTGCTCGTGACGGTGCCGGTGGCGCTCGCGCTCTTCATCGCCCACGACTTCCTCCAGCTGAACCCGGAGCAGTGGCAGGACGCCGCCGAGCGGGCCCGCTTCCTCGCGGTCACCCACGACGTCCGGTCCGCCGCCGAGCTGGCTCAGCTCGCGCCGCTGCTCCTTCTCGTCGCGATGGTGCTGACCTGGTCGGCGGCGCGCCGCCGGGCCCGGGCGCAGTGACCGCCGGGTCAGGCGTGCGCGCCTGCCCGGCGTAGGCGGGCCACCGCCTCGGTCAGCACCTCGGGGCGCTTGCAGAACGCGAACCGCACCAACCGCCGGCCGGCCTCCGGGTCGTCGTAGAAGACCTGGGTGGGTACGGCCACCACGCCGCAGCGGTCCGGCAGCGTACGGCAGAAGTCGACGCCGTCGGTGCCGCCGAGCCCGGTGATGTCGGTGGTGACGAAGTACGTCCCCTCCGGCGTGAGCACGTCGAAGCCGGCGTCGCCGAGCCCGCTGATCAGTTGGTCGCGGCGGGCCTGCATGCCGGCCCGGAACTCGGTGAAATAGGCGTCGGGCAGGGCGAGGGCCACCGCGACGGCCGGTTGCAGCGGCGCGGCGTTGACGAAGGTGAGGAACTGCTTGACCCGCAGCACCGCCGAGACGAGGGCTGCCGGACCGCTGACCCAGCCCACCTTCCAGCCGGTGCAGGAGAAGGTCTTGCCGGCCGACGAGACGCGCAACGTGCGCTCGCGCATCCCGGGCAGCGTGGCCAGCGGGACGTGCCCGGTCGACGCGTCGGTGAAGACCAGGTGCTCGTACACCTCGTCGGTGACCGCGTACGCGCCGTGCTCCTGGCACAGCTCGGCGATCAGCGACAACTCGGCCGGAGTGAAGACCTTGCCGGTCGGGTTGTGCGGGGAGTTCAGCAGCACCAGTCGGGTCCGGGGCCCGAACGCGGCCCGCAGCTCCGCCGGGTCGAAGGCGTACCGGCCGTCGTCGGCGGGCCGTAGCGTGACGGGTCGCCGGACCGCGCCGGCCAGGGTGACCGAGGCGGCGTACGAGTCGTAGTAGGGCTCGAAGCAGACCACCTCGTCGCCCGGCTCGCAGAGGCCGAGGATCGCCGCGGCGATCGCCTCGGTGGCGCCGGCGGTGATCACCACCTCGCCGTCCGGGTCGTACTCCAGACCCCAGAAGCGACGTTGGTGTGCCGCTACGGCCGCGCGCAACTCCGGGACGCCGGGGCCGGGTGGGTACTGGTTCCGTCCGGAACGCAGCGCCTCGGCGGCGGCGGCCAGCATCTCGGGCGGGCCGTCGGTGTCCGGGAAACCCTGCCCGAGGTTCACCGCACCGGTACGCACGGCCAGAGCGGACATCTCGGCGAAAACCGTCGTCCCGAACGGGCGCATCCGGCTCACCAGCGGGTCGACATCGGTGCTCGTCACACCGTCAGGGTACGGGTGGGCCCGGTCGTCCCGCCCCGGCCCGGCTGGGTGCTCGGTGACGCCGATCACCGGTGTTGCGCTAATCGCTCAAATTCAGTGTTTGTTTACCCCGCTTTCGCGCAGACATCGTGAGCGGATCTAGTTAGGCTGCCACCCATGTGTGGAATCGTGGGGTACGCCGGCAGTCGGCCGGCGCTCGGTATCGTGCTCGACGGCCTGCGGCGGCTGGAGTACCGCGGCTACGACTCGGCGGGCGTCGCCGTGGTCTGCGACGGGCAACTGCTGACCGAGAAGAAGGCCGGCAAGCTGGCCAACCTGGAGAAGGTGCTCTCGGAGCGCGCCGCCGAGGACCCGGACGCCTGCGGAGCCAGCCCGATCGGCATCGGCGACGGCACCACGGGCATCGGACACACCCGGTGGGCCACCCACGGCGGCCCCACGGACCGCAACGCCCACCCGCACCTGTCGCCCGACGGCCGGGTCGCGGTGATCCACAACGGCATCATCGAGAACTTCGCCAAGCTCCGCGCCGAGCTGGAGGACGACGGCGTCCAGTTCGCCAGCGACACCGACACCGAGTGTGCCGCGCACCTGCTCGCCAAGGCGCTGGCCGAGCTGCGGGCCGCCGGCCACCCGGACGGGCCGCAGTTGCTCGCCGCCGCCATGCGGGTGGTCTGCCAGCGGCTGGAGGGTGCCTTCACGCTGCTCGCGGTGGACTCCGGGGTGCCCGGGGCCGTCGTCGGCGCGCGGCGCAACTCGCCCCTGGTGGTGGGACGCGGCAACGGGGAAAACTACCTCGCCAGCGACGTGGCCGCGTTCATCGAGCACACCCGCGAGGCGGTCGAGCTGGGCCAGGACCAGATCGTCCTGATCACCGCCGACACCATCGAGATCACCGACTTCGCCGGTCAGCCGGCCACCGGCAAGGACTTCCACATCGACTGGGACTCCTCGGCGGCGGAGAAGGGTGGCTACGACTGGTTCATGCTCAAGGAGATCGAGGAGCAGCCGCAGGCCGTCGCCGACACGCTGCTGGGCCGGATGACCGAGACCGGCGAGATCATGCTCGACGAGGTCCGCCTCAGCGACCAGGACCTGCGCGACGTCGACAAGATCTTCATCGTCGCCTGCGGCACCGCGTACCACTCCGGCATGGTCGCCAAGTACGCCATCGAGCACTGGACCCGGATCCCCTGCGAGGTGGAGCTGGCCAGCGAGTTCCGCTACCGCGACCCGGTGCTGGACCGGTCCACCCTGATCGTGGTGATCTCGCAGTCCGGCGAGACCATGGACACCCTGATGGCGTTGCGGCACGCCAAGGAGCAGAAGGCCCGGGTGCTGGCCATCTGCAACACCAACGGCTCCACCATCCCCCGGGAGTCCGACGCGGTGCTCTACACCCACGGCGGGCCGGAGATCGCCGTCGCCTCGACCAAGGCGTTCCTCACCCAGTTGGCCGCCTGCTACCTGATCGGCCTGCACCTGGCGCAGGTGCGGGGGGTCAAGTTCGCCGACGAGGTGGCGGCCGTGCTCGACCAACTGCACCAGGTGCCGGACAAGCTGCGGGAACTGCTCGGGCGGATCGAGCCGGTCCGGGAGCTGGCCCGGGAGCTGAAGTCCGCGCCGACGGTGCTGTTCATCGGCCGCCACGTCGGCTATCCGGTGGCGCTGGAGGGTGCGCTCAAGCTCAAGGAGCTGGCGTACATGCACGCCGAGGGCTTCGCGGCGGGTGAACTCAAGCACGGCCCGATCGCGCTGATCGACCAGGGCACGCCGGTGATCTGCGTGGTGCCGTCGCCGGTCGGTCGGGGGCTGCTGCACGACAAGGTCGTCTCCAACATCCAGGAGGTACGCGCCCGGGGCGCCCGCACCATCGTGATCGCCGAGGAGGGCGACGAGGCGGTCGTCCGCTACGCCGACCATCTGATCTACGTGCCGCGTACCCCGACGCTGCTCGCCCCGCTGGTGACCACCGTGCCGTTGCAGGTGCTCGCGGCCGAGATCGCCGCCGCTCGGGGACACGACGTCGACCAGCCGCGCAACCTGGCGAAGTCGGTCACCGTCGAGTAGCACGCGGACGCTCACCGGCCGAGCACCACTCGCGCCATGCCGTCCAGGGCGGGGTTGGCCGGGTCCCAGTAGCCGGTGTGTCCGTACCGGCCACTGGGGAACGTCCGGCCCCCGAAACCCGGCTCGGCCGGGTCGCGCCCGAACCAGCGTTCGTCGCGCGGCCCGGCCAGCCAGTCGACGATCGTGCCGACCGGGGAGGCACCGAGCACCGACTGCCGGGCCAGCTCGTCCGGTGGGCGGGTCAGCCGGATCACGTCGTCCGGCGCGGTGCTGGCCCACACCTGCTCGGGCGGTACGCCCAGCTCGGAGGCGTGCCCCACGCCGACGCCGGGCGAGCCGACGAAGACCAGCGCGTCCGCAGCGAGCCCGTGGTCACGGGCGGCGGTGCCGACCACCAGCGACCCGTAGCTGTGCCCGAGCACCGTCTGCCGGGCCGGTGTTTCGTCGTGGGTGGCCCGCAGTCCCTCCTGGAACCGGTGCAGCGCGTCGCCCGCGTCGCGGGCCTGCCCGTCCCGGGCCGCCTCGTGCAGGAAGTCCGGTGCGTCGTAGTCCAGCCAGAGCACCGCCGAGGTCTCCTGGCCCGGTGCCAGCTCGGCGCAGCGGGACAGCACCCGGGCCGCCCGGCCCAGCTCGCCGGTGGCGTCGTCCAGCCCGGCGGTCATCCCCGGCACGTACGTGACCACGCCGGCGGCGCGGTCCGGGTCGCCCAGCGCCACCACCGTGCGTCCCTCGCCGCCCACGTCCAACCCGAGCAGGTACGCCCGGGGCGACTCCGTCGCGTCGAGCCGGGTGGCGAGCGCGTCCAGCCCGGTCAGCGCGGCGTCCACCGCCCGCAGCCCGGCCACCTCCGCCGGCCCGCGCGGCACCCGGGCGAGCAGCCGTTCCCAGCGTGCCCGTAGCTCCTCCCGCCGCGTGCCCAGCAACGACCGGTTGGCCTGGTCCCGGTCGGCTGCCGGCACCCCGTCGAGCCGACCGACCAGCTCCGGCTCGTGCAGCACCAGCCAGCGGCGCTGTGCCGTGCTGAGCCCGGCCCACCAGAGCCGCACCCGGCCCGGGTCGGTGTGTGGTGCGGGTCGGCCCGGTGGTGGCGGGACCACCCAGCCGGCGGCGGCGTCCCGCGACAACTGCCCGAGGCGTCCGGCGGCCTCGCGGTCGGCCGCCCCGGCCAGGTCGAGCGCGCCCCGGAGGCCGGTGGCGACCGGGGCCACCGTGGCGGCGGCCCGCTCCGGCGGCACCCGGGTCGGGTCGGGGCGCACCCGACCCGACCGGTCGATCAGCACTCCGGTGGCGGCGGCCAGCTCGACGGCCGAGGAGAGCCGGGCCCGGGCCGCCGCGAGCCGGGCGGCGAACCCGGCGAGCACCTGGTCGACCTCGACGGCGGCCGGGACGAGCGCGGTCAGCTCGGTCCGCAGCCCGCCCAGCCGGGTCCCGGCCGACCCGGCGGCCCGACCGGACCAGCCGGTGCGCAGTGCCGTCGTACCGTCGGCGAGTTCGTCGGCGCGTCGCCGGGCGAGCCCGGCCAGGCCCGACCAGGCGGTGCCGGTGGTCCGCCAGCCGCCCGGGTCGGCCGTGGAGAGCTGGACGTAACCGACGGCCGTGGGCCGGGTCGGCGTCGAGCCGGTCACCGGGTCACCGCAGAGAGCCGGGTGGCGGCCCGACCGTCCACCGACTCGTACGCCCCGGCGGCGGCGCGTACCGCGTCCCCGGTCTCGGCCACCTGCGCGCCGAGCCGCCCGCACCAGGTGTGCACGGACCTCTCCAGCGCGGCCAGCGCCCCCGCCGCCGCCCACTGGCGGTCCGGTGCCGCCAATCCCGGTACGCCCGCCGGCCCGTGGGCCAGCCGGTAGGCGGTGTCGCCCAGCGCCCGCCCCACCCGGTGCAGCGTCTCCGGCCGCACGGTCAACTCCTCCTGCGCCATCGGCCCTCCCGCCCTCGGCTCCCGCACGGGGCAGACGCTAGGCGGGGCCGGGCGTCGCACGCGTGCCCTGTGGACGACGGCGGCAGGCGTACCCGACCGTCGTCCACAGGGGCCGCCGGGTATGTGGACAAGGGGCTATCCTGCGGCCCGCCCGCCGGTAGGGTGGCGCGTGATCGTCGGTATCGATCGCGTGCGGGGCGCGGGAGACGGGGTGTGACATGCGGCCGGTCTGGCGGGTGGCGGAGGTACGCGCGGCCGAGAAGGCACTGATGGCCGAGCTGCCTTCCGGCACGCTGATGCAGCGCGCCGCCGCCGGGCTGGCCCGCCGCTGCGCGTTGCTGCTCGCCGACCGGGGCGGGGTGTACGCGGCACCGGTGCTGCTGCTCGTCGGCTCCGGCGACAACGGCGGCGACGCCCTGTACGCGGGCGCCCGGCTGGCCCGGCGCGGTGCGGCCGTGTCGGCGTTGCTGCTCGACCCGGAGCGCGTACACGCGGCGGGGCTGGCCGCGTTGCGGGCCGCCGGTGGCCGGGTGGTGGACCGCCCGCCGGTCGTGGTCGACCTGGTGCTCGACGGGATCGTGGGCATCGGCGGGCGTGGCGGGCTGCGGGAGACCGCCGAGCAGTTGGCGGCGAGCCTGCTGCGGCAGCACGGGCGCGACGGCGGCCGGGCGACGGTGGTGGCGGTGGACGTGCCCAGCGGTGTCGAGGTGGACACCGGGGCGGTGCCGTTGACCTCGTCCGGTCGGCCCAAGGCGGTGCGGGCCGACGTGACGGTGGTCTTCGGCGCGTGGAAGCCGGCCCTGGCGGTCGGCCCCGCCGCCGCGCTGGCCGGGCAGGTGGAGCTGGTCGACATCGGGCTGGGACCGTGGCTGCGGGGCAGCCCGGCGCTGCACGTGGTGGAGGAGTCCGACGTCGTCGACTGGTGGCCCCGGCTCGGCGCGGCCTCGGAGAAGTACACCCGGGGCGTGGTGGGGGTGGCCACCGGGTCGGCGACGTACCCGGGTGCGGGGGTGCTGTCGGTCGGCGGCGCGCTCGCCGGCCCGACCGGCCTGGTCCGCTACGCGGGAGGCGCCCGCGAGGAGGTGGTGCGCCGCTACCCGTCGGTGATCGCCACCGACCGGGTGGTCGACGCGGGCCGGGTGCAGGCGTGGGTGTGTGGCTCGGGCCTTGGTACGGACGAGCGGGCCGCCGCCGAGCTGCGGGCGGTGCTCGCCGCGCCGGTGCCGGTGGTGCTCGACGCCGACGCGCTGACGCTGCTGGTCGACGGTCGGCTCGCCGACCAGCTCCGGCGCCGTGACGCGCCCATCGTGATCACCCCGCATGACCGGGAGTTCACCCGGCTCTGCGGCGAGGAGCCCGGCGCGGACCGGGTCGCCGCGACGCTACGGCTGGCCGCCTGGACGAACGCGGTGGTGCTGCTCAAGGGGAACCGCACGGTGATCGGCACGCCGGACGGCCGGGCGTACGTCAATCCGACCGGAACTCCGGCCCTGGCCACCGGCGGCACCGGGGACGTCCTGGCCGGGCTGCTCGGTTCGCTGCTCGCGTCCGGCCTGCCGGCGGAGCGTGCTGCCGCCTCGGCGGCGTACCTGCACGGGTTGGCGGGTCGCGAGGCGGCGCGGGGCGGTCCGGTGGCCGCTGCGGACGTGGCCGGCGCGCTGCGGCCCGTACTGGCCCGGATCACCTGACTTCGGTCGTCGCGGGACCCGCCCGACACCCCGTACTCGGCCGGGGCGACCCCGGGTGATCAGCGCGGAAGTAGGGTGGGAGGCATGTGGCAGGCCGAGGTACGCGTCGACCTCGACGCGATCCGGGAGAACGTGGACCGGTTGCGCACCGGCACCAGCGCCGAGTTGATGGCGGTGGTGAAGGGTGACGGCTACGGCCACGGCATGGTCCCGGCCGCCCGTGCCGCCCTGGAGGCGGGCGCGGACTGGCTCGGGGTCTGCACCCTGGACGAGGCGTTGGGCCTGCGCGCGGCGGGCATCGACGCCCCGGTGCTGGCCTGGCTGCTGGCGCCCGGGCTGCCGCTGCACACCGGCGTCGCGGCCGGCGTCGACCTGGGGGTGGCGAGCCTTGCGCAGCTCGACGAGATGGTCGAGGCGAGCCGGCGTGCGGAACGCCCGGCCCGGCTGCATCTCAAGATCGACACTGGGTTGGCCCGGGGCGGCGCGACCGTCGCCGACTGGCCGGCACTGCTCGACGCCGCCGCCAAGGCCCAGGCCGACGGGCTGGTCGAGGTGGTCGGGGTGTGGAGCCACTTCGTCTACGCGGACCTGCCCGGCCACCCCACCACGGACCGGCAGTTGGCGGTCTTCCACGAGGGGCTGGCCATGGTCGAGCGGGCCGGACTGCGCCCGCGCTACCGGCACCTGGCCAACTCGGCGGCCACGCTGACCCGGCCCGACACCCACTTCGACCTGGTCCGTCCCGGGCTGGCCGTGTACGGCCTCTCCCCGGTGGCCGGGCAGACGTACGGGCTGCGGCCGGCGATGACCGCCCGGGCCCGGGTGATGCTGACCAAGCGGGTACCGGCCGGTGCCGGTGTCTCCTACGGGCACACCTACCTCACCGAGCGCGACGCGACGCTGGCCGTGGTGCCGCTGGGCTACGCCGACGGGGTGCCCCGGCACGCCTCCGGCACCGGCCCGGTGCAGCTCGGCGGGAAGCGGCGGACCGTCGCCGGCCGGGTTTGCATGGACCAGTTCGTGCTGGACTGCGGCGACGATCCGGTGGTCGCCGGCGACGTGGTCACCCTCTTCGGCGACGGCACGGACGGCGCGCCCACCGCCGACGACTGGGCCGAGGCGGCCGGCACCATCAACTACGAGATCGTCACCCGGTTCGGCAGCACGCGGGTGCCCCGGATCTACGACGGTGGGTCGGCGTGAGGGTGCCCCGACCGCGTTCCGCCGTCGGCCGGGCCGCCGGGCTGGTCGGCGCGGCGCTCGGCGTGGCCGCCGCCGGGCTCGCCGCCGGTGTCGCCACCGAACGGGCCCTGGTCCGCCGGCTCAAGGCCGACCCCGCCGACCCGTACGTCGACGAGGTCTTCGGCGAGCAGCACTACGACGCGGCGTACCGGCTGGAACTGCCCGACGGCACCGACGTGCACGTGGAGGTGGTCGAGCCGATCCGCCCCGTCGCGGGCAACCCGACGGTCGTGCTGGTGCACGGCTTCTGCCTGGACATGGGCACCTTCCACTTCCAACGCAAGATGCTGGCCGGGCGGGGCGAGCACCGGATCGTCGCGTACGACCAGCCCGGGCACGGCCGCTCGGGGCGGCTGGAGGGCGGCGAGTACGACCTGGTCGCGCTCGGCCACACGCTGCGCCGGGTGATCGACGAGGTGGCACCGGACGGGCCCCTGGTGCTGATCGGGCACTCGATGGGCGGCATGACCATCATGTCGCTGGCCGAGCTGTACCCGGAGATGTTCGACGACCGGGTGGTCGGCACGGTGCTGATGGCCACCTCCGGTGGTCTGCTGGCGGAGACGAAGCTGGTCGCGCCCGCCCTGCTCGGGCGCGTCGGCGCGCCGGTGCTCTACACGGCCGGCTACGTCACCCGGTACGGCGGGACGGTGATCGACCGGGCCCGCAAGTCCACCAGCAACGTGGCCTGGCTGCTCACCCGCAGGTACGGCTTCGGCACCCGCAAGCCGAGCCCCTCCCTGGTGTCGTACGTGGAGGAGATGAACTCGCGTACCTCGGCCGACACGGTGACCCGCTACCTGCGTACGCTGGCGACGCACTCGCGGTTCCCGGCGCTGGCCGCGTTGGAGGACACGCCGGTGTTGGTGATCGTCGGAGACAAGGACATGATCACGCCGGTGACGCATTCCGAGGAGATCGTCCGGCGGCTGCCGCACGCCGAGTTCGTCAAGATCCACGACAGTGGGCACGTGGTGATGCTGGAGCACGCCGACGAGGTCAACATCGCGGTCAGCCGGTTCCTCGACTCGTGCGAGCGGGACCGCCCGTGACCCGCGTGGAGCTGCCGACCGTCGCGGACACGCACGCCTTCGGGCGGCGCCTCGCGCAGGTGCTGCGCGCCGGTGACCTGGTGCTGCTGACCGGCCCGCTGGGCGCCGGCAAGACCGCACTGACCCAGGGGATCGGTGCCGGGCTGGGCGTGCTCGGCGACATCACCTCGCCGACGTTCGTGATCGCCCGGGTGCACCGGCCGGACCCGGCTACCGGGCGCGGGGTGGCCCTGGTGCACGCCGACGCGTACCGGCTGGGGGCGGCGAGCGATCCTCGGGCCGAGATCGACGACCTGGACCTGGACGCCTCGGTGGAGGACTCGGTCACCGTGGTCGAGTGGGGCGAGGGGCTGGTCGAGCAGTTGGTCGACGCGCACCTGCGGGTCCGCCTCGACCGGCGCGACGACGACACCCGGGTCGTCGAGCTGGAGCCGGTCGGCGGCGACTGGGCGACGCGACTTGCCGCGCTGACCGTGCCGCGCTGACCGCCCTGCGCCCAGCGCTGTCGTACCCACTGCCTACAGTGCCCGGAAACGATCCGACCGGTGAAAGGCCGCCGATGCCCGACGACACCCCCGCTCTCGACCTGCCGGCCCTGCTTCCCGAGCAGTGGCGCGAGGTGCTCGCCCCGCACCTCGACCCGGCCCGTACGGCCGCGCTGGCCGACTTCGTCGCCGGGGAGTACGCGACGCAGACGGTCTTCCCACCGGTGGAGGACCTCTTCTCCGCCTACCGGCTCTGCGCGCCGGCGGCCTGCCGGGTGCTGATCCTCGGGCAGGACCCCTACCACCGGGTCGGCCAGGCGCACGGGCTGAGCTTCAGCGTGCGCGAGGGGGTCTCGGTGCCGCCGTCGCTGCGCAACGTCTTCAAGGAGTTGGGCGAGGACCTGGGCGTGCCCAAGCCGCGCAGCGGCAACCTGGACGGCTGGGCGGCACAGGGGGTGCTGCTGCTCAACTCGGTGCTGACCGTGCGGCAGGGAACTCCCGGCTCGCACGCCAACCGGGGGTGGGAGGAGTTCACCGACGCCACCATCCGGGCGCTGGACGCCCAGCAGTCGCGGGTGGTGTTCCTGCTCTGGGGCGGTTACGCACGCAAGAAGGCGGCGCTGGTGACCAACCCGCAGCACGTGGTGCTGGAGGCGGGGCACCCCAGCCCGATGAACCCGCGTGGCTTCCTCGGCAGTCGTCCGTTCAGCGCGGCCAACAAGGCGCTCGCCGACGCCGGCCTGCCCACCGTCGACTGGGAGCGCAGCGCCGGCTGAGCCGCCCGCGTTCCCGATGGACGCGACGGTGCCCCTGCACGTCACCGGAGGGCGACGTGCAGGGGCACCTCGGTGTCAGCCGATCCGGTACGCGCGAACGACCGTCTCGGTCAGGGTGGCGGCGCTACCCCTGGCGGTGACCTGCACGGACACGTACCCGGGGGTGGCCGGGTGCCGGACCGTGCCGAGGAAGGTGCCGGCGCCGGTGCGGACGACCGTGGCCGACTTCCAGGTGACGCCGTCGTCGTAGGAGATCCGCAGTCCGACCGAGTTGGCGTCGGCGCTGCTGATCGGGATGGTGAAGGACCGGCCGGCGGGTGCCGTGCCGGTGGCGTCCAGGGTCGGTGCCATGCGGACCGCCATCAGGCGCGACGCGGTCACCGGCCGGGTGAACGTCCAGTCGGCGGTGACCCGGGTGGACAGGCCGAACGAGGCCGCCCGGGTGGACTCCACGTGGAGCCGGTAGTTGCCCGGTACGGGCCGGATGGTGAACCGGGCGTGACCGGGCAGGTCCGAGGTGGCCACCTCGGTGCCGTTGCGGTAGAGGGTGGTCGTACCGGAGAGGGCTTCCTGCTCGACGTGGCCGGGGTGGCCGGCGCTGTCGCAGTAGGGGGCGACCCGCACGACCAGTTGGTCGCCGGACCACCCGCCACCGGCGGTCGGGCAGGGCGCGACGATCGGGGCGTTCCAGGTGGAGGTGTAGGTCCGCCCGGCCCGGTAGTGGATCGGCGGTCCGCTCGTGGTGACGGTGTAGTAGTCGACGGCCTCGTCCGAGTACTGGAACACCCGCGAGGCCCACCTGATGCCGCCGTCGGTGTTGAAGTAGCGGGTCTGCGCCAGCGGCGTGGAGGCGTACGCGGGGGTCAGCGGATAGCCCGGCACGATCGCCGCGGACTGCATCGCGGTCGGACCCTCCGGGGCCTGGGCGCGGGCCGAGGTCCGGTCCACGGCGAGTTCTCCGGCCGTGACGGACCTGGTGAAGCCGGTGGGCAGCGCGCCGGGCCGGTGCCAGGCGAGTTGGTACGCGTACCGGCTGGGATCCGATCCGTCGGCGAAGGCCGCGCCGATCATCGAGACGAAGGTGTCGGCGCTGCCGGTCCCGCCGATCTGGGCCGTCCGCATCCGGGTCGACGCGTTGCTGCTGCCGCCGACGGTCACCCAGGAGTCGCCGTTGCGGACGCCCACCTGGACGGTGCTGTCCGCGCGGACCGCGTCGGCTGCCGGCACGCTGACCTGGACCGGCCGCCCGGCCCGTTCGTCGAGCGTGAGGTCGGCGTCGGCGCGTACGGCGAGGTTCGCGTGCGCCAGATAGGTCAGCTCCGGAGGGCCGGAGAACATCTGCGACACGACCGCGTAGCGCCCCTCGGGCACCCGGATAGTGATCTCGCTGCCCTGCTCATCGTTGTAGTGGGCGAGCGAGTCGTAGACGTACGGGGTGTCCAGGCCCACGACGGTGGTGTAGAAGTCCCTGCTCGCCTGACCGTCCACGCCGAGATGCCGCAGCGTCAGCGAGTGGGTGGCGGCCTCCCGGACCAACCCGACCGGCGTGGTCAGCCGCTTGCCGTCGCCGGTGCTGGCGGTCAGCCGCCCGGAGTACGGCCCGGCCGGTGCCGTCGTGGAGGCGGCGGCCGTGACGGTGGCCTGCGCGCTGCCACCGGCCGGCACGGTCAGCGTCGACGGGCTGACCTGGAAAAGTCCGGAGACGGGCGTCATCCGCGGCCCGTCCACGGCCAGGGTCAGGGTCTGCGGCGCGGTGCCGGTGTTGCGGTAGGTGACCGTCCGGCTGATCGGCGCGTTGTCGGCGTGCGGGTACGTGTGCGTGCCGAGGCTCAGGCTCGGCGGGTCGGCGAGCACCCGGCCGGCGAGCGCCCCGGCCACGTCGACCCGACCGGCCCCCTGGGCGAACACGCCGACACCCGGTGCCGGTCGGGCGGTACCCATCAGCGCGGCCTTGATCATGTCCCCGGTCCAACCCGGGTGTTTCTGCTTCAGCAGGACGGCGCTGCCGGCCGCGTGCGGGGCCGCGAAGGAGGTGCCCCACAGGCCGTCGGTGTAGGGGCCGGTGCCGTACGCGTCGGTGCTGCGGGCGGCGGTGATGTCGTCGCCGGGTGCCGTGAGGTCGGGCTTGACGGCGTCGTCGCCGAGACGCGGGCCACGGCTGGAGAAGGAGGTCAGCCGGTCGTCGTGGTCGACCGCGCCGACGGCCAGCGCGGCATCGGCGGTGGCCGGTGACCCGACGTCGTAGTCGTGTGCGGCGTTCGGGTTGTTGCCGTTGTCGCCGCTGTTGCCCGACGCGACCACGAACAGCGTGCCGTGCTGCTCGCTCAGGCGGCGCAGGGCGATCTCCAGGGGGTCCTCGCCGGGGGTGTCGGGGAAGCCGAGACTCATGTTGACGACTGCGGCGCGCTTCGGGCCGGCCGCCCACTCCATCGCGGCGATCACCGCCGACTCGGTCGAGTCCCAGTCCCCGGTCTTGGCGTCGATGATCGTCGCCTCCGGAGCGACGCCCCGGTACCGGCCGGCCGAGGCGGCCCCGCTGCCGGCGGCGACGGCGGCGACGGCCGTGCCGTGTCCCATCAGGTCGCGGACGTCGCCCCTGGTGGGTACGCCGCCGTCGGAGACCGGCGAGAAGTCGACCTGGTCGACCACCCGGCCGACCAGGTCGGGGTGGGTGGCGTCGACACCGCTGTCGATCACCGCGACGGTGACGCCCTTGCCGGTCAGGCCGGCCTGCCAGGCGCTCGGCGCGCCGATCTGCTGGATGCCCTCGGCACCGTGGAAACGCCCGACGGCGTCCAGCCAGACCTTGCCCTTCGCGCCCTTGCGGGTCAGCCCCGACCAGAGCCGGTCGAGGCCCTGTTTGCGGGTGTGCATGGCGGTGGCCTGGAAGCTGGTCATGCGGTGCACGATCGTGCCGTCGACGCCACTGTCGGTGGAGGCGATGATCGGCAGGTCGGCGCGTCGGTCGTCGTCGTACCCGTCGGCGAGCAGCCCGGTCACGTCGAACAGCCGTGGGTCGAGCCGGGCCGCCCGCAACAGCGGCAGCGCGTCTGCCGGCACCACCCGTACCCGGCCGGCGATCGTGCTGGTCAGCATCGGGATCTCCGACCGGCCGGGGCCGGGGACGACGCTGACGCCGCCGTCGGCGGTCACGGTGACCCGGTCGCCGGTGATCAGCGTCGCGGTCCGGCCGTCACCGCCGGGCAGCGGCGCCGACCCGGCCGCGTCAGCCGCACCGGCCGGGGACGCGGGGACGAGACCGGCTGCGAGCAGCAGGGCCACGGCGGCCGGTAGGAATCTTCTGGGACGCATGTACCTCTTGTCCTCCATTGTGGACGAACGACGGCGGGAGAAGTGCGACGGCGCCGCGCCCCCGGGGGCGGGGACACGGCGCCGGACGTGCGGGGTCGCCGGTGTGGGCCAGGGGCTACCGCGCCTGGGGCACCGGGACCCAGGTGTTCTCGTCGGTGACGTCGGTCAGTTCGACCGACTCCACGATGCGGGTCAGTTCGGCGACGGAGAGCCCGCCGGTGCCGAGGACCTGCACCTGCACCGCGCCGTCGGCGGTCCAGCGGTTGCAGAACGGGTCACCCGACACCTGGTAGCACTTCGTCTTGCCGGCCTTCGCGCGCTGGTTGGAGGCGGAGGCGGGCATGACGTAGATGCTGACACTGCTCGGGATGGTGCCGGCCTCGTTGTCGCCGTACGGCGCGGTCAGGCCGGTGGTCGCCGGGCTGGGGTCGGCGTAGGTCACGCCGCCGTAGTTGCCCGCGCGGGCCTGCGAGATGCCGATCAGACCGGGCAGGGCGTGCGTGCCGGCCTCCACTGGGGCGTGGCCGGCGGGCAGGTAGCCGACCCGGAACGGCAGAGTGGCCGGCGTCGCCGGGCTCGGCTCCAGGGCGGTGACCAGCGCCGACAGGTCCGCGATGGAAGGTTCGGGGGTGCTGGTGTACGCGGTCACCACCGCCCATGCGTCGTCGGCGTACTCCCAGGCCAACTGTCGGCCGGCCGGCTCGACGGTGGACTCGACGGCCTGGCGGCCGGCGATCGTCGACGCGGTGCCGCCGACGATCCCCGCCGGGTCGAACGCGCCCGGCCGGTAGAGCGTCAGGTAGCCGGAGAACGGCCGGGCCGAGTCGGTGCCCGCAGCCGGGGGCCGCTTCCCGTTCCGCCGGACGGGCGTCTCGGAGTCCACGACCGGCCGGTCGTGGGTGACTCTGCCGTCCATGTAGACCGAGGCGATCTGATAGGCGGTGGAGACCACCACGGGGTCCTGCACACGCAGCGGACCGGCGTCGAACGCGCGGAACGTGAAGCTGAACGGCGGCGCGTCCGACCAGGTGGCCTCGGCGCCCGGCGCGGCCCCGGCGACGATCGTGGTCGGCTGCTCCGGAGCGCCCGACGTCAGCGCGAAGGTGCCGGCGACCACGGCCACGACCAGGCCGGCGGCACCTGCGGAGGCGAATCCCGCCCGACGGCGACGTTCGGCCTTGCGGCCGGCCGCGACGATCTGGTCGACGGAACGCGACATGGGCGGCTCGTCCACGGTCACCGCCGCCACGATCTCATGCAATTGCGACATTCCATTCCTTGTCCTCGATGTTGTTGAGCCGGTCGGCTCCGAGTAGTTCGCGGAGCTTGGCGAGACCGCGCGACGTCTGGCTCTTCGCCGTGCCGACGGTGCAGCCCAGGACCTGGGCCGTCTCCTCCAGGCTGAGTCCGAGGTAGTGGCGCAGCACCACGGCGGCCCGTTGGCCGGTGGGTACGGCGTTCAGCGCCGCCCGCAGCCGTAGCCGCTCGTCGGTGGCGCCGTTCGGGTCGTCCACCGCAACGTCCGGAATGCCGTAGCCGGCCGACCGCTCCCGCCCCTGACGCCAGGGCCTGCGCGTCTCGTCGACGGCGGCCCGGTACACCATGGTCTTGGCGTACAGGTCCGGGCGCTCCACCTTGCGCCAGCGCGGGTACAGCTTGATCAGTGTGTTGGCCACCGCGTCATCCGCCGCGTGCCAGTCCCCGCAGGTCACATAGGCCAGCTTGCGCAGTGACGCCATCTCGGACGTCACGAACTCCCGGAACGCTTGCTCGTCTGCGGCCTTCAAATCGACATTCCTCCTCTGTCCGGAGGTGGGACGGCGGTGGCGGGAGCAGAAGTTGCTCGGCGAGCAGAAGTACTTGCCTGACAACTCTCGGTAGCGGCGGTGGTCGTCGGAGCGGCGCTTCCATCGAGGGCGGGCGGGGCGCCACGGGGCGGTCGGCGGTGCGGCTAGGCTGGCTCATTGTGCTCGTACTCGTGGTGGACAGCTCGACGCCGGCGGTGACGGCGGCCCTGGTCGAGGTCACCGCGACGGCGGTGACGACCCGGGCACACCGGTGCACCGTCGACGCCCGCGCCCATGGCGAGCTGCTCGCGCCTCAGGTCGACGCGGTGCTGACCGACGTCGGCGTCCGCCCGGCCGACCTCGACGCGGTCGTCGCCGGGCTCGGTCCGGGGCCGTTCACCGGGCTGCGGGTCGGGCTGGTCACCGCCGCCACGATGGGCCAGGTGCTCGACATCCCGACGTACGGTGTCTGCTCGCTGGACGCGATCGGGTACCCGGCGGCGAGCGGCGAGCCGGTGCTGGCCGCCGGTGACGCGCGGCGGCGGGAGATCTACTGGGCGGTCTACGACGGTGCCGGGCAGCGGCTCGTCGGGCCGGAGGTCGGCGCGCCGGCGGTCGCCGCCGAGCGGGCCCGGGAGTTGGGCGTCACGGCGGCGGTCGGCGACGGCGCGCACCGGTACGCGGAGACGCTCGGGCTGCCGCTGCGACCGGAACCGCGCTACCCGGACGCGTCGGCGCTGGCCACCCTGGCCGCCGAGCGCATCCGGGCCGGTGCACCCGGCGAGACGTTGACCCCGCTCTACCTGCGACGTCCGGACGCCGTGGCGGCCACCGCCCGCAAACCGGTCCTGCCATGACCGAGCCGCAGCGCACCGATCCGGTGCGGCCCGATCCGGTCCGGCCCGATCTGGTGCGGCCCGATCCGGTCCGGCTCGGCCCGGTGCGGCTCGGCCGGTTCCGGTGGTGGCACATCGACGAGGTGCTGCCGATCGAGGTGGACCTCTTCGGCGCCGAGCAGTGGTCCGCGGCGATGTTCTGGAACGAGCTGTCCCACGGGCACTTCTATCTGGTCGCGACCGACGACGATGGCGCGGTGCTCGGCTACGCCGGGCTGGCCGTCGCGCCGCCCGACGAGGCGTGGGTGCAGAACATCGCGGTACGGCGGGACGCGCAGCGCCGGGGCGTGGGGCGGGTGCTGCTGGAGGCCCTGCTCGCCGAGGCCGCCCGGCGGCGCGTACGCAGCGTGCTGCTGGAGGTGGCGGCGGACAACGCGCCGGCCCAGCACCTCTACGCGTCGTACGGCTTCGAACCGATCGGCGTGCGGCGCGGCTACTACCAACCGAGCAACACCGACGCGCTGGTGATGCAGCGCAACCAGGACTGAGAACCCATGGCTGACGAACCACTGATCCTCGGCATCGAGACCTCGTGCGACGAGACCGGTGTCGGCATCGTGCGCGGGCACACCCTGCTCGCCGACGCGCTCGCGTCCAGCGTGGACCAGCACGCCCGGTTCGGTGGGGTGGTGCCCGAGGTGGCCAGCCGGGCGCACCTGGAGGCGATCGTGCCGACCATGCAGCGGGCGCTGACCGAGGCCGGGGTGACCCTCGCCGACGTCGACGCGATCGCGGTCACCGCCGGTCCGGGGCTGGCCGGTGCGCTGCTGGTGGGCGTGGCCGCGGCCAAGGGGTACGCGGTCGCCGCCGAGAAGCCCGTCTACGGGGTCAACCACCTGGCCGCCCACGTGGCGGTGGACACGCTGGAACACGGGCCGCTGCCCGAGCCGGCGATCGCGCTACTGGTCTCCGGGGGGCACTCGTCGCTGCTGCTCGTCGACGACCTGGCCCACGGCGTCACCCCGCTGGGCGCCACCATCGACGACGCGGCCGGGGAAGCCTTCGACAAGGTCGCCCGGCTGCTCGGCCTGCCGTTTCCCGGCGGCCCGTACATCGACCGGGAGGCGCGGGCCGGTGACCCCGCGTCGATCGCGTTCCCGCGTGGCCTGACCGCCGCCAAGGACCTGGCCGCGCACCGGTACGACTTCTCGTTCTCCGGCTTGAAGACCGCGGTGGCCCGGTGGGTGGAGGCGCGGCAGCGGGCAGGCGTTCCGGTGCCGGTGGCCGACGTCGCCGCGTCCTTCCAGGAGGCGGTCTGCGACGTGCTGGTCAGCAAGGCGCTGGACGCCTGCCGCAGCAGTGGCGTGGAGACCCTGGTGATCGGCGGGGGAGTGGCGGCCAACTCGCGGCTGCGGGCGTTGGCCGAGCAGCGGGCCGCGCGAGCGGGCATCCGGGTACGCGTACCCCGGCCGGGGCTGTGCACCGACAACGGCGCGATGGTGGCGGCCCTCGGCTCGCACCTGGTCGCCTCGGGGGTCGCGCCGAGCCGGCTCGACCTGCCCGCGGATTCGGCGATGCCGCTGACCACGGTCAGCGTGTGAGGGAGGACGGCGACGTGATCGTACGCATGTGGGAGGCGCGGGCGGAGCCGTACGCGCTCGCCGAGTTGATCACCTGGGTCTGCGACAGCGCCCTGCCCGAGTTCGAGCACGACCCGCTGCACCTGTCCAGCGAGGTGTTCTCCTCCACCGACCACCGGGTGGTGGTGATCTCGAAGTGGCGCAGCAGTCCCCGGCCGCTGCCCGAGCCGCCGGTGATGCTGCTCGCCCGGCCGCCGCACTCCTGGGACTTCACCCAGGTCGACCGCTGACCCGCAGAGCCACCACGGTCAGCGGATGGTCACCGTGGTGGTCGCGGTGGCCCGGTCGATGTCGCTGGTCCGCGCGCTGATCCGCAGCGTCCACTCGCCGGCCAGCGGGAACTGGATCTCGGCGCTGCCGTGGTGCGGTTCCAGGCTGACCACGTCGATCGCGATCGGCTCGACACCCGCCTCCGGCAGGGCGGCGGTGAGGCTCCACTCCGCCACCGGCAGCTCCTTGCCTTCGGGCGTGTAGACGTACGCGTGCAGGCTGTTCGCCGTGTTCGGCGCCGCCGGGTAGATGTCGAACTGCACCACGAAGATGCTGGTGCTGAGCGACTGCGCGACGCCGTCCCGGGTGACCCCGTCGGCCGTCGCGCCGTCGGTGCGCCCCGGCGGCGTCTGCACCAGCACCGCCGTCAGCGCCAGGACCAGCGCGGTCACCGCGAGTTCGACGCCGGCCGCGCGGGCGACCCAGCGGGGGCGTCCGGCGGCGACCCGCCGCCGGATCAGGCGTCGCTGCCAGGCCGCGATCGCCAGCACGGCCGCGAGCAGTGCGGCCTTGGCGCAGAGCAGACGACCGTACGCGGTGCCGAGCAGCGCCGACGGCCGACCGAGTTCGATCGCGGCCTGGAGCACCCCGGCGGTGACCAGCCAGGCCACGGCCAGCGTGGCCCACCTCGACCAGGCCGGCAGGATGCGGGCGAGGACCCGCTCGTGGGTGCCCCGGAGCAGGAACACGGTGAGGGTGAGCAGCCCACCCAGCCAGACGGCGACCCCGACGACGTGCACGGTGGTCAGCACGATGCTCACCGGCGGCACGGGTGCGGCGACCGGATGCCCGGCGAGCGGCCAGGTGACCGCTCCGGCCACCCCCACTGCGGCCAGCGCCCCGGTCCGGGCACGTCCGGCGGTACCCCGGGTGACCGCCGGCAGCAGCGCCGCGGCGACGCAGACCAGTGCCGGGCGTGCGGCCAACACCAGGCCGATGTCGGTGTCGGCGACGGCACGCAGGTCGGCGGGGGAGAGCTGCCCGACCGGCGCGCCGACCACCTGGGCGGCCTGCCCGACCCAGGTGCCGACGGTGGCCACCGCGACCAGGCCGAGCCCGACCAGCGCCGTCACCGTCGCACTCCGCCGAGATCGTCGGGGTGGCCAGAGGGCCGCCGCGAGCAGCGGCGGACCGACCGCCAGCAGCAGACCGAGGTAGCCGAGGAACTTGGCGGCAGGCACCAGGACCCCGGCCGGTGACTCCGACTCCGCCACGGCCGGCAGCGGCGGGGCCACCGACGGCGCTCCGGCGGCGAAGGTGAAGCTGCCGGCGACCGGGTGGCTGTCGGCGGAGATGACGCGGTAGCTGACCAGGTACGTGCCGAGCGGCCGGTCGGAGGCGCGCAGCATGATCCGCAGGGTCCGGTCACGGACCTCCGGGTCACCGATGTTGATCCGCTTGCCGTCCGGCGCGAGCACCTGCACCCGGCCGGACACCGGTGCGACCGACTCGCTGAAGGTGATCAGGACCTCGCGCGGCGCGTACGGAAGCACCTCGTCGCGCTGCGGGGTGGTGCTCACCACGACGGCGTGCGCCGCCGCTGGGCCGGCGGGACCCAGGGCGGCGCACAGGGTGGCCAGGACCAGCCCGAGCAGGGCGAGGGCCCGGGTACGGGGAGCCATCGGTGCGGGTCGGCTGGTTACCTGCGGCGCAACAGCCGATAGCTGAGGAAGCCGCCGGTGCCGAGGGCGGCGAGGAAGATCGCCCAGATCAGGGTGTTGCTGATGCCCATCGGCGGTGCGGTGTTGGCCTGCGCGGCGGCGATCAGTCCGTCTTCGCCGGGTGCGGGCAGCACGGCGGGCGGCAGTTCGGCGTACCGCACCAGGCCGGTGCTCTCCAGCATCAGCATGTGGTCGCTGACGTACTTGTTGGTGGCGTTGGCCAGGTCCCGGATCACGTCGTTGCGGGTGCTGCCCCGGACCGCGGTGACGACCGGGAGGATCGAGCCGTGGGCGACCCGGAGCCGGGTGACGAAGATCTGGTCGAACTGGGCGCCGGTGGCGTTCTTCATCTCCGTCAGCCACTGCTGCTGCTGTGCGGACGGCACGGTCGGGATGGTCGCGCCGAGCTTGTTGGCGGCCTCCACGGTGAGGCGGTCCAGCTCCTCGTGCTGTCGGGCGATCTCCGCACCGACCTCGCGGACCACCGCCGACTGGCCCTTCTCGGCGGCCATCTGCCCGGCCGGCATCTCCCAGAGCCCGGCCAGGCGCACCCCGTCGAGCAGGGCCTGGTCGGCGGCGGCGAGCTGCTGACCGACGGGCGCGGCCACGGCGGCACCGGGCTGCCAGACGAGAGCGGCGGCGATCGTGGTGAGCAGCACCGCCAGGCGACGGGACCGGGTGCCCTGCCGGCGACGAACGGAATCCAGCGGTGCCATGTCTGCGGCGCCTCCTCGGACGAGAACCGGTCGACTACGTGACGGGCGGCCGCACCCCGCCGGCCGCTCGTCCGCACAGTGGTACGGAATGAGTGGCCGATCAGTTCACCGGTTCCGAAACCGGTTCACGGTCATGTCCGGCCGGATCAGCCGACGTCGAGCGGGTCGGCCAGCAGCCGGTCGAAAGCGAGTTCGGCGGCACCGACCAGCGGGGCGTCCTCGCCGAGCTTCGGGGTCCGCAGGCGGACGTGCTCCAGGCAGGCGGGCAGGCCG
This sequence comes from Micromonospora sp. NPDC002389, assembly GCF_040296095.1. NCBI lineage: Bacteria > Bacillati > Actinomycetota > Actinomycetes > Micromonosporales > Micromonosporaceae > Micromonospora > Micromonospora sp. NPDC002389. Next base: position 409,604 of record NZ_JBEOWP010000001.1, on the reverse strand, counting down.
TTCGAGTTGAGTCGACTGCGTACCTGGGCGGCGGCGGCCAGATAGAGGTCACGCATGGTGCCGCCGAAGATGACCATCTCCGGGTTGAAGATGTTGACCAGGTTGGCGACGCCGAAACCCAGCCAGTCGCCAGCCTGGCGTACCGCGGTCTGGGCCCGGGCGTCGCCACGGTCGGCGGCGTCGAAGACCGCGAGCATCGCCTCCCGGCCCCGGGCGTCGGAGCGTCCGGCGGCCCGCAGCAGCGCGTGCTCGCCGATCTCGGTCTCCCAGCAGCCCCGGTTGCCGCACTCGCAGCGCACCCCGTCGCGGGTGACCACCATGTGCCCGACCTCGCCGCTGTAACCGCCGTGCCCGGTCAGGCGGCGGCCACCGGCGATGATCCCCGCACCCACGCCGACGTCGCCGTAGAGATAGATGACGTTGTCGCAGCCGGCCGCCACGCCTCGGGCGTGTTCGGCGAAGGCCGCCACGTCGGCGACGTTCCCGACGGTGACCGGGACGTCGACGCCGAGTTCGCTGCCGAGGGTGGTGCCGATCGGCTCGTCCACCCACCCGGTGGTAGGGCCGAGCCGGACCAGCCCGTCGTCGCGGCGCACCATGCCGCAGACCGCCACCCCGGCCCCGACGCAGACCGCGCCCTGCGGCAACCCGTGCCGCATCTCCTTGACCGCCCCGGCCAGCAGCGGGGCGGCCTCCGTCGCGGTCAACCCGCGCGGTCGGTCCAGTTCCCAGCGGTCGAGCACCGCACCGCCCAGACCGACCCGCGCGGCCCGCAGCCGGTCCACCTCGATGCTGTACGCGTACGCGAAGACCCGGTCCGACTCGGGCCGGACGACCAGCGACGGTCGTCCGGCCCGGCCGGTCTCCCTCGGCGCACCCTCGCTCACCAGGCCGGCCGCGGCGAGGTCGGCGGTGAGCGCGCCGATGGTGCTCCGGTTCAAGCCCAGCGTGTTCGTCAGCTCGGCACGCGTGGTGGCGCCGTGCAGGTGCACGTAGCGCAGCAGGGCACCGAGATTCTGCCGGCGGATCTCGTCCTGGCTGGGTCCTACGCGCATCGGGCGTTACTACCTTCGGTACAGCGGATCAGCGGTTGCCGGTGGCCGAGGCTCGTCGTCGCGACAACGCGTCGACACTCGCCGCGAGCAGCAGCACCACGCCGGTGACCACGTACTTCACGCCCGAGCTGTAGCCCATCAGCCCCATGCCATTGTCGATCACCGCCACCACGGCGCCGCCGAGGACCGCGTCCAGGACCCGTCCCTTGCCGCCGAAGAGGCTGGTACCACCGATCACCGCCGCGCCCACCGCGTACAGCAGGACGTTGCTACCACCGGTGTTCGGGTCGACAGAGTTGGCCCGGCTCGCTGCCACGATGCCACCGATCGCCGCCATCGTGGAGCAGATCACGAAGACCGAGATGCGGATCCGGTCCACGTTGATGCCGGCGCGGCGCGCAGCCTCCTTGTTGCCGCCGACCGCATAGATGTGCCGGCCGTAGCTGGTGCGCTGGAGCACGAACGTCCAGACCACGAGCAGGATCGCGATGATCGGCACCACGATCGGCACACCCTTGAGCGAGCTGATCAGCACGTTGCGGCTGCGCTCCAGGTTGAGCACGTAGACGGCGACGCCGAGGACCACGGCCAGGATGCCGATCCGGCCCAGCACCATGGCCAGCGGGTCGTTGAGCAGGCCTCGTGCCGCGCGCTTGCGGTACCGCAGCAACTGCACCGCGGCGAAGCCGGCGACCGCGAGCGCGGTCAGGGCCCAGCCGAGCGCCGGCGGCAGGTTGCGGTTGGCGATCGCCACCAGGACCGAATCACGGACCGAGATGTTCCGGCCCTCTTCCATCAGCAGCAGCACCACGCCCTGGAAGGCGAGGAAGCCGGCGAGGGTGACCACGAACGACGGAATGCCGACCTTGGCGACCAGGAAGCCCAGCGTGGTGCCGATGACCAGGCCGGTGAGCACGGCCGCGAGCACCGCCACGTACCAGGGGTACCCGAGGACGGTCACCACGTTGGCCAGCACCGCCGCGCAGACGCCGCTGGCGAAACCGGCGGACAGGTCGATCTCGCCCAACAGCAGGACGAAGACCAGGCCCATGGCGATCAACGTGACCGCCGCGCCCTGGGTGAACAGGTTGGCGAAGTTGCCTGCGGTGAGGAAGCTCGGACGCATGATCGAGAAGATCGTGCAGAGCACGAGCAGCCCGGCGACGGCGGGCAGCGCGCCGATGTCGCCGCCGCGCACCCGACGCCAGTAGCCGCGTACGTGACTGCCGACGGTGGGTGCCGGCGCCACGGCGGCCGGCCCGTCCTGCTTGACGGCGGTGGAACTCATGCCGACCCTCCGCTGCGCTGCGGGCCGGCATCGGCCCGGAGTTGATGATTCGCTCGCCGAGGCTCGCTCATGCCAGCCCTCCCGGAGTGCTGCTGGCGGGTGCTCCACCGTTGCCGTTGGTGGCCGGTTCGGTGGCGAGCCCGAGCCCGCCGGAACGGCCTGCGGTGATCAGCTCGACCACCTGCGAGTGCGTGATGTCGGTGGTCCTCACCTGGGCGACCATCTGGCCGAGATAGAGCGCGGCGATCCGGTCGGAGACGGCGAAGACGTCGTTCATGTTGTGCGAGATGAGCACCACGGCCAGACCGTTGTCGGCCAGCCGGCGGACCAGTTCGAGCACCTGGGCGGTCTGCGCGACGCCGAGCGCGGCGGTCGGCTCGTCCAGGATCACCAGCTTGCTGTTCCAGAGCACCGCCTTGGCGATCGCCACCGTCTGGCGCTGGCCGCCGGAGAGGCTGGAGACGTGCTGGCGCAGCGACTTGACGGTGCGTACGGAGAGCCCGGCCAGGGTCTCCGCCGCCATCTGCTCCATGGTCGGCTCGTCCAGCACGATGCCGCTGCGCTTCTCGCGCCCGAGGAACATGTTCTGCACGATGTCGAGGTTGTCGCAGAGCGCGAGGTCCTGATAGACGACCTCGATGCCGAGCGAGGCGGCGTCCCGGGGGCTGTTGATGTGCACCGGACGGCCGTCGAAGACGAACTCGCCGGAGTCGGTGGGATGGATGCCGCTGATGCACTTGACCAGGGTCGACTTGCCGGCGCCGTTGTCGCCGACGAGCGCGGTCACCTCGCCCGGGTAGGCGGCGAAGGCGACGTCGCGCAGGACCTGGACGGGACCGAAGCTCTTGTCGATCCCGCGTAGCTCCAGCAGTGGGGTCGCGGACACGGGGGTCTCCTTAGACACGGAGGGAGATCGGGGCCCGTCCAGCGGCGTCGCGCCGCCCGGCACGGGGTTGCCGTGCCGGGCGGCGCCGCCTAGGCGGGTGGGTCAGCTGATGCCCGCTTCGGTGCAGAGCTTGACGAAGTCGGCGGTGCAGACCTCTTCCTTGGTCACGTAGCCGTCGGCGATGACGTCCTTGACGTTCTCCTTGAAGATCGCCTTCGGGGTGAGCAGGACGCTGGGCACGTCGCGGCCGCTCTCCGGGTCCTTGACCGTCTGGCCGGTCTCCTTGCGCTCGCCCTTGGCCAGCGCGATGGCCAGCTCGGCGGCGGCGTCCGCCTCCTGCTTGACCGCCTTGTAGACGGTCATGCACTGGTCACCGGCGAGGATGTTCTGCAGACCCTGCGGGTCGGCGTCCTGGCCGGTCACCGGGACCTTGCCGTTGAGGTTGTTCTTCTTGAGCACCGAGATGGCGGCGTTGCCCAGGCCGTCGTTGGCGCTCAGCACGCCGTCGATCTTGCCGCTGGCCTTGGTGAGCTGCTGCTCGAAGATGGTGGCGGCCTGCGCGTTGTCCCAGTCCGGCACCGAGTCGTCGGCGGCCTGGGTGTACTCGCCCGAGTCGAACTTCGGCTTGAGGACCGAGTCGTACCCGTTCTTGAACAGGGTCGCGTTGTTGTCGGTCGGCGAGCCGTTCAGGTATGCGATCGCCGGCTTCTCCACCTTGGCGTCGGTGAGGCACTTGACGAGGCCCTCGCCCTGGAGCTTGCCGACGGCCTCGTTGTCGAAGCTGACGTAGTACTCCGCCGAGCCGCCGAGGGTGAGGCGGTCGTAGTCGATCGTGGCGACGCCCTGCGACTTGGCCTTGTCGAGCACGGCCTTGCCGGTGCCGGAGTCCAGGTTGACGATCATCAGCGCGGTGACGCCGCTGGTGATCATCTGGTCGGCGATGGTCTGGAACGCGTTCTTGTCACCCTGGGCGTTCTGGATGTCGTACTGAACGCCGGCGGCCTTGAACGCCGCCTCCAGGAACTTACGGTCCGCGCTCTCCCACCGGACCGAGGACTTGCTGTCCGGCAGGATCACCCCGATCTTCGGGGTCTTGTCGGAACCGGCCTGGTTGCCGCCGGAGTCGTCGCCGCAGGCCGTCATGCTGCCGAGGGTCAGGAGACCCACGGCGCCGACGGCGAGGAAGCCCTTGCGCATGTGCAGGGTCCTTTCGAGGGTGGGGGAGAGGTGCGGTGTTTGTTTTGTTGTGTCCGGCAACGTATTGCGCCCCACCCGCCAGCACAAGAGTGTGATGGCGATGAGTTTGTTGTCGGCGGTAACAATTCAGCAACGCCGAGGACACCCGCCCGGTACGGGACCGGACGACGGTGGGTGAGTGCGCAGGTGGAGTGCGGTCAGCCGGTGGTCAACGCGGCGGTGCGGGCCTCGGTGAGCGCCACGAGATCCGTGGGCGCCAATTCCACCTGGAGACCCCGGCGACCGGCCGACACGTACACGGTGGGGTGGGTCAGGGCGGACTCGTCGAGCACCGTGGGCAGCCGCTTGCGTTGGCCGAGCGGGCTGATGCCGCCCCGCACGTACCCGGTGGCACGCTGGGCCACCGCGCGGTCGGCCAGCGCCGCCCGCTTGCCGCCCACGGCGGCGGCGAGGGCCTTGAGGTCCAACTCGCCGGTGACCGGCACCACCGCCACGGTCAGCGCGCCGTCGACCTCGGTGACCAGGGTCTTGAAGACCCGCTCCGGCGCGACCGCGAGCGCCGCGGCGACCAGCGCGCCGTAGTTGGCGGCGTCCGCCGGGACGTCGTACGGGTGGGTGCGGTGCGTGATCCTCCGCTTCGCCAGCAGCGCGATCGCCGGCGTACCCCGTCCCGCCATGCCCGCCAACCTAGTCCGTCGATCGTCCGCTGGGCCAGCGGCGGTCCGGTGTGGCCGGGCCGGCGCGGTGCGGGCCGCCGTCGAGCTGTTCTACGACCGGGTGTTGGCCGGCTACTTCACCGAGGTGCTGGCGGTCGGTGCTCGCCGTGTGGTGATCCGGCGGATCAGGGCACCGGCTGGCAGACCAGCACCGTCGGGGCGTCGGCGACCCGGGTCAGCACCAGGCTGGCCGGCTGGTCACCGGCCAGCCGCAGGTCCCGCCGGAGCCGCTCCGGTTCCAGCGCGGAGCCCCGCTTGAGGATCTCCACCCGGCCGACCCGACGCTCCCGCAGCAGCGCCCGCAGCCGCTTGAGCGAGAACGCCAGCACGTCGGTCACCTCCAGGCACCGGGCGTACGGGGTGGGGGTGGCCCGGTCGGCGTAGAGGTAGGCGATGCTCGGGTCGGCCAGCGTGGCGTCCAGGTCTTCGGCCAGCTCGGCGACCAGGTGCGCCCGCACCACCGCCGAGTCCGGGTCGTAGACGAACCTGCGTACCGGCCCGACCGGCGCCTGCGCCGTCCCCGCCCCGACGAGCTGATGCACGCTTGCGCCGGGGTGTAAGGAGGGGACCCCTGCTATACACGAGGCGTTAGTAGGGGACCCCTCCTTGCACACAGTCGCGCGGCGCGGGTGCTCGGCGAGCGGGCCGCACCAGAGGGCCGCCTCCACCAGGTCGCCGTCGACACCGACCCACTCGGCCTCGGCGCCGCCCGGGATCAGGGCGTGGTCGATCCCCGGCGCCACCTTCACCACCGTGCGCGGCACCCGTTCGGCGAGTCCGACGACGAAGTCCCAGGGCGGCGAGTACGCGTTCGGGTCGAAGATCCGGCGACCGGTGCCGGCCCGACGACGCGCCGGATCACAGAAGACCGCGTCGACCCGGGTCACGTCGAACGCGGTCGCGTCGCCACACTCGACGGTGACGAGGTCGGCCACCCCGGCGGCGTGGGCGTTCGCCTCGGCGAGCGCGGCGGTGAGCGGGTCGGCCTCCACCGCGTACACCCGGATGCCGGCGCGGGCGGCGGCCAGCGCATCGGCGCCCAACCCGCAGCCCAGGTCCGCCAGGGTGCCCACCCCGGCCGCCCGCAGGCGGCGCGCCCGGCGATCCGCGACGACCCGCCGGGTGGCCTGCTCCAGACCGGGCCGGGTGAAGAACATGCCGCTCGCCTCCGGCCCGAACTTGCCGGTGGCGCGGCGGCGCAACTCCGCCTGGGTCAGTGCCGCCGCCGCCAATCCGGCCGGCACCCCGGCCGCGCGGAGCGTGGCCGCCGCGTGCAGCGGGTCGCCGCCGGCCACCCGCCCCGCCGCGTCGAGCGCAGCCGACCCCTCGTCGGTACGCAACACGGCGAACTGCTCCAGATCCACCCGCCCATTGTCCGGGCCGCCACCCGTCCCCGCCCCGACCGCCCCCCGCCACTGCCCCTGACCGCTCCCGCCCCGCTGTCCCCGACCGCCCCCGCCCGCCCCCGCCCGGCGCTGTCCGGCTCATGATCGTGCTCGATCCAGGATCGAGTGGTCTCGCGGTCGCCGGGATGCCACTCGATCCTGGATCGAGCGTGACCTTGACGCCGTTCGCGGCATCCCGTCCACCCGTCGATCATGCGGCAGCCCGCACCGTCGCCCTGCCGATCATGGGGTTGTGGCTCGGGCAATGCCCTGGATCGGGCGTTTCGTCGACCACAACTCCATGATCGACGGGCGACGGGCGACGGGCGACGGGCGACGGGCGACGGGCGACGGGCGACGGGCGACGGGACGGCGGGACGGCGGGCGACGGGACGGCGGGGCGATGGGACAGCGGGGCGAGGGGACAGCGGGGCGGCGGCGAGCAACGGGGCCACGAGGTGGCGGGGCGGCGGTGGCGGGGCGCGTCGCGGGTGGTGAAGCGTCGACTACGGCGGCGGGTGCGGGGTGGCAGCGCCAGCGTCAGTTACGGCGGCGGGTGCTGTGGGTGGTCGGCGCCAGCGTCAGCGCCCGGGCGTGGGGGTGGTCAGCGGGTGGGGTGGTGGGTGGTGACGAAGGCGTGCCAGGCGGCCGGGGTGAAGGTGAGCGCCGGGCCGGTCGGGTCCTTGCTGTCGCGTACGGCGACCACGCCGGGCAGGTTGTCGGCTACCTCGACGCAGGCGCCGCCGTTCTGATTGCTGCGGGAGGACTTGCGCCAGGCGGCGCGGGTCAGGTCCATGAGTTCGCCACTTCCTCGATCAGGCGGGCGGACTGCCGGCGCGGCAGCGCCTCACCGGCCACAGTCTCCCAACGCCGTCCGAGGCTGGCAAGCTCGTTAGGGCTGTCCACGGTGTGCCCCCGGAGTTGGTTGTCCAGGTGGGCCACCTCGGTGCCGTCGGCGAGCCGGGCCAGCACGAACGGCCCGGCAAGTCCGCCGTACCACGGCGTCGCGGCCGGGATGATCCGCACCTGGACGTGCGGGCGGTCGGCGAGGCCACACAGGTGCGCCAACTGCTCGCGCATGGTCGCGGGCTCGCCGACCTGTCGGCGCAGCACCTGCTCGTCGAGCACCGCGACGAGGTGCGGCGGCTCCTCGCGGGCGAGTACCTCCTGCCGCGCCATCCGGGCCAGCACCCGCTTCTCGATCTGCTCGTCGGTCAGCGGCGGTTCGGCCCGGAGCATCGCCCGTGCGTACGCCTCGGTCTGGAGCAGGCCCGGCACCACCGCCGGGTCGTACCAGCGCAGCGCGACGGCCTCCCGCTCGATCTCGCCCCACGGTCGGAACCAGTCCGGCTCGGCGTGCAACCGGATCAACTCCAGCATCCCGACAAAGAGGCCGCCGGTTTCCAGCACCTTGTCGAACCGGGCCAGGTAGTCGGCGCTGAGCTGGTTTTGCCCGGTCTCCATCGCGCTGATCGACGACGGAGCGTAGTTGACCATCTTGCCCAGTTCCTCCTGGCTGAGCCCGCGCAGCTTGCGGGCCCGGCGCAGTTGGTCGCGCAGGAAACCCAGGGTTGGCACATCCGCCATCTGTCTGCCCTCCGTCACGTAGTCGCGCCGGAGAGTAAGGGTCGGTCGTTCGGTGGGGAAGCGAGTGTCGGCGTGTTGCGGTCGACCGTGGCGAACGCTGGCGCAAGAGCGGCAGGAGAGTGGCGAGATAGTGGCGCAAGAGTGGGGAAAGAGTGGCGACACGAGGTGGTGGGTTGGCACTCTCCTTGACGGAGTGCTAGCCGAGGAATAACCTGCGATTAGCACTCTCACCCTGAGGGTGCCAACGTCCGGGCCCTGGTGTCCGGGGGTTGAACGCCAGGCGGACCGGCACCCGCGACGACGGCCCCGCCCGGTGGCATGTGGCAATTGACGCCGGTCGGCATGCCGACCGGTAACGAAACCAAGTACCCCAGGAGGGTATGCCCGTGACTACCGCGACCAAGGTTGCGATCAAGCCGCTCGAGGACCGCATCGTGGTCCAGGCGAACGAGGCCGAGACCACCACCGCCTCGGGCATCGTGATCCCCGACACCGCCAAGGAGAAGCCGCAGGAGGGCACCGTCCTCGCTGTCGGCCCGGGCCGGATCGACGACAAGGGCAACCGCGTGCCGATCGACGTCTCCGTCGGCGACACCGTTCTCTACTCGAAGTACGGCGGCACCGAGGTCAAGTACGCCGGCGAGGAGTACCTGGTGCTCTCCGCCCGCGACGTCCTCGCGGTCATCGAGAAGTAACCAACCGATCAGTGACGTTGCCCCGGTCCGGCTCGCCGGGCCGGGGCAACCTCGCGTCGAAGGGACATTCATGGCGAAGATCCTGAGCTTCTCGGACGACGCCCGGCACCTGCTGGAGCACGGTGTCAACGCGCTCGCGGACGCGGTCAAGGTCACCCTCGGGCCGCGCGGGCGCAACGTCGTCCTGGACAAGAAATTCGGTGCGCCGACGATCACCAACGATGGTGTGACCATCGCCAAGGAGATCGAGCTCACCAACCCGTACGAGAACCTCGGCGCGCAGCTGGTCAAGGAGGTGGCGACCAAGACCAACGACGTCGCCGGCGACGGGACCACCACCGCGACCGTGCTGGCCCAGGCCATGGTCCGCGAGGGTCTGCGCAACGTCACCGCGGGTGCCAACCCGGCCGGCCTCAAGCGGGGCATCGACGCGGCCTCCGCGAAGGTCTCCGAGGCGCTGCTCGGCAAGGCCGTCGAGGTCGCCGACAAGAAGGCCGTGGCGCACGTCGCGACGGTCTCCGCGCAGGACTCCACCATCGGTGAGCTGATCGCCGAGGCGATGGAGCGGGTCGGCCGCGACGGCGTGATCACCGTCGAGGAGGGCTCCGCCCTGCACACCGAGCTGGACGTGACCGAGGGTCTCCAGTTCGACAAGGGCTTCATCTCGCCGAACTTCGTCACCGACGCGGAGTCGCAGGAGTCCGTCCTGGAGGACGCGTACATCCTGATCACCACGCAGAAGATCTCGGCGATCGAGGAGCTGCTGCCGCTGCTGGAGAAGGTTCTCCAGAACAACAAGCCGCTGCTGATCGTCGCCGAGGACGTCGAGGGTCAGGCCCTGTCCACCCTGGTGGTGAACGCGATCCGCAAGACCCTCAAGGTCTGCGCGGTCAAGGCCCCCGGCTTCGGTGACCGCCGCAAGGCGATGCTCCAGGACATGGCGATCCTGACCGGCGCCGAGCTGGTCGCGCCGGAGCTGGGCTACAAGCTCGACCAGGTCGGCCTGGAGGTGCTGGGCACCGCCCGGCGCATCGTGGTCGACAAGGAGAACACCACGATCGTCGACGGTGGCGGGCAGGGCACCGAGGTCACCGACCGGGTCGCGCAGATCCGCAAGGAGATCGAGGCGTCGGACTCCGAGTGGGACCGGGAGAAGCTCGCCGAGCGGCTGGCCAAGCTCTCCGGCGGCATCGCGGTGGTCAAGGTCGGCGCGGCCACCGAGGTCGAGATGAAGGAGCGCAAGCACCGCATCGAGGACGCCATCGCCGCGACCAAGGCCGCGGTCGAGGAGGGTACGGTCCCCGGTGGCGGTGCCGCCCTGGCCCAGATCCTGCCGGTGCTCGACGACGACCTGGGCTTCACCGGTGACGAGAAGGTCGGCGTCTCGATCGTGCGCAAGGCGCTGGTCGAGCCGCTGCGCTGGATCGCCCAGAACGCCGGCCACGACGGTTACGTGGTGGTGCAGAAGGTCGTCGCCGCCGAGTGGGGCACCGGCCTCGACGCCGCCGTCGGCGAGTACGTCGACCTGGCCAAGGCGGGCATCATCGACCCGGTCAAGGTGACCCGTAACGCGGTCACCAACGCCGCGTCGATCGCCGGTCTGCTGCTCACCACCGAGAGCCTCGTGGTGGACAAGCCGAAGGAGGCGGAGCCCGCCGCCGGTGGTCACGGCCACGGCCACGGGCACGGCCACCAGCACGGCCCGGGTTTCTGACCCGAGGAGTACGTGGACGCGGGGCGCATCGTCGACGACGGTGCGCCCCGCGTGTGTTCCGGCCCGGTCACGCCGGGTCGAGGTGACTACCGGTCGGGCGTACGGTCGGAAACACTGGACCGGTGAGCAGTACGACACCCCGGTACGCCGCCCTGGCCGGTGTCGCCGCCGCAGCGGCGGCCATCGGTGCCGCCGAAGTGGTGGCGGTGCTGACCGGCCCTCGTTCCGCCCCGCTGGTGGCGGTCGGTGGGCTGGTCGTGGACGCCGCCCCCGAGCCGGTGAAGCGGTTCGGCATCGCGGTCTTCGGCACGTACGACAAGATCGCCCTGCTGGTCGGGACGGCGGTGCTGCTGGCCGCCTTCGCCGCCCTGCTGGGCGTGCTGGCCGTCCGCCGTCTGGTGGTCGGCCTGGCCGGTATCGCGGCGTTCGCCGCACTGGGTGCCGGTGCGGCGCTGACCCGGGCCGGCGCGGACGGCCTGGACGCGCTGCCGTCACTGGTCGGCGCGCTGGTCGGCGGCGTGACGCTCTGGGCGTTCGTCGCCGGTCCGCTGGAACTCGACCCGTGGCCCTGGTCCCCGCCGACGGAGCAGCGTCCACCCGGGCCGGATGGGGTGGGACCGCAGCGTCCGACCGCGCCGGACGGGGCGGGATCGCAGCAGCGGACCGATCCGGAGTCACGGCGGCGGTTCCTGACCGGTGTCGGCGGGGTGCTCGGGGTGGCCGTGGTCGGCGGTGCGGCCGGGCGATGGTGGGCCGGTCGACGCGGCGTCGCCGACGCGCGGGCGGCGATCAGGCTGCCCGCCCCGGTCTCCGCCGCGCCGCCGCTGCCCGCCGGTGTCGACCTTCAGGTGCCGGGCCTGACGCCCTTCGTCACCGAGAACCGGCGTTTCTATCGCATCGACACCGCGCTGGTGGTGCCGCAGGTGGATCCGGAGACGTGGCGGCTGCGCATCCACGGCCGGGTGCGCAACCCGGTGACGCTGAGCTTCGCGGACCTGCTGGCCCGGCCGATGGTGGAGCGGTACGTCACGCTGGCCTGCGTCTCCAACGAGGTCGGTGACGACCTGATCGGCAACGCGCGGTGGCTCGGCGTACCGATCCGGGAGCTGCTCGACGAGGTGCAGCCGCTCGACGGCGCGGACCAGGTGGTCGGGCGCTCGGTGGACGGCTGGACCTGCGGCACCCCGACGGCGGTGCTGCGGGACGGGCGGGACGCATTGCTCGCCGTCGGCATGAACGGCGAGCCGCTGCCGGTGGCGCACGGATTCCCCGCCCGGATGGTGGTGCCCGGCCTCTACGGCTACGTGTCGGCGTGCAAGTGGATCACCGAGCTGGAGCTGACCAGCTTTGCCGACTTCGACGCGTACTGGGTGCCCCGGGGCTGGTCGGCCGAGGGGCCGGTGAAGACGCAGTCGCGGATCGACACGCCCCGCCCGCGTAACCGTCCTGCCCCCGGCCCGGTCACCGTGGCCGGGGTGGCGTGGGCGCAGCACCGGGGCGTACGCCGGGTCGAGGTACGCGTCGACGGCGGGCCGTGGCAGGAGGCGGAGTTGGCGCCGACGGCCTCGGTGGACACCTGGGTGCAGTGGTCCTGGCGGTGGGAGGCGACGCCCGGCGAGCACACGCTCCAGGTCAGGGCGACGGACAGCACCGGCGAGACGCAGACCGGGCAACGGCAGGCCGTGGCACCGGACGGCGCGACCGGCTGGCACTCGGTCACCCTGACGGTCGAGTGACGCACAGACCGACGCCGCGCTTCCGGGGGGCGGGAGCGCGGCGTCGGGGGCGTTCGGTCAGGCGACGTTGCGTTGGGGCGGCAGGGTCGACTTGTGGGAGCTGCCCAGCCGGGCCTCCAGCCGGTTGACGTCCACCCGGCTCTGCCGACGGTCGGCGAGGTCCTCCCAGCCGACCGCGAGCAGGCGCAGGCGCTCCGACTCGCTGAACCCACCCCAGACGCCGTACGGCTCCCGCACCGCCAGCGCGTGTGCGGCGCACTCGGCCCGGACCGGGCAGGCGCGGCAGACGTTCTTGGCGGAGGACTCGCGCCGGAGCCGGGAGGATCCGCGCTCGCCGTCGGGGTGGAAGAACTGGGCGCTGTCGCGGCCACGGCAGGAGCCGAGCCGCTGCCAGTCCCACAGGTCGATGATGGGTCCGGGCAGTCTACGTACGTTCGACATCTGCACCCCTCCTCTCGCGCGGCACCGCGAGATACTTCGTGGCCGGCTGTCCGGGCGGCGGGCCGCGCAGGCGCACCGTTCCCGGCCTGAGCCCCTCGGTACCCAGCGCCCTCTCGGCTCACACGTGTGTGATCCAAAACCTTTGGCAGATTGGGGCATATGCCCTATCTGTCGGAAAAGTTGGAAGAGTTGCCGGGAACCTCCTCCCGACCCCACCCGGTCATGGTCTGCTCGTGTGCGGAGAGGAGATCACAGTGCGTACGGTTCTCGTGTGCGTTCGGACGCCGCTCGCGGCGCAGCACCTGACCTCCGCGGCAGCGCGGTTGGGACTGTCGGGTGCGGTCCGGACGGCGGTCTCCGATCCGGAGGTGATGCTGCGGCTCGCCGAGCGCCCCGCCGACGTGGTGCTCGCCGACACCGCCATCACCCGCCCCGACAGCGCCGGCTTCGTCCGCCGGGTCCTGGCCCGCGCGCCGCAGGCCAGCGTGCTGCTGCTCGGCGCGGAGGAGTCCGAGGCGGCGGCGGCGACCATCAGCGCCGGTGCGCGCGGCCTGATCCAGGGCGTCGACCACGATCTCACCAGCGCGGTCGCCAAGGCGCTGCTGCTGCTGGCCGCCTCCGGTCGGGCCAACCGGCCCCGGATCGCCGACCCGGCACGGGACACCGCCGCCGTCGGTGGCTCCGGCCGCCCGGCCCCCGGCACCCGGCCCACCACCGGCGAGGCCGCGTCGGCCTGGCCGGGCGGTGACGCCGCCGGTGGCCCGGCGATGGTGCCGGTGCAGCGGGGCGACGACCCGGCCGAGCCGGACGCCGCCGAGACCGGCAAGGCCGCTCCGGCGCGGGCCGACCGGTCCACCGTCGGCCTCACCGAACGGGAACTCCAGGTGCTGCTCGGCATGGCCGAGGGCAAGAGCAATGCCGAGATCGGCCGCGAGCTGTTCGTCTCCGAGGACACCGTGAAGACCCACGCTCGGCGGCTGTTCCGCAAGCTGGGCGCCCGGGACCGGGCACATGCGGTGGCCGCCGGATTCCGGGCTGGCCTGGTCGCCTGACACCGACTGGTTAGCAGGGGCCCCCTGCTAACGCCTGGTGTATAGGAAGGGCCCCCTCCTTACCGGCCATCGGACGGCGGCTACGGCCTGGCAGCGGGCAGCGCCGGCCGCGTGAGGCGGCGGGGCTCACTCCCGGCCGGTGGAGTCGTCCTCGGTGCCCTCGCTGAGGGTGTCGTGCACGCCGTCGGCGTACCCCCGGGCGTAGTCCCAGGTGACGTAGTGGTCCGGGTCGGGGTCGTAGGCCGGCTCGTGCACCCGGGGACGGCCCGAGCTGAGCAGGTGACGCAGGTTGCCCCGAAGCAGGTCCCAGTCGAAGTAGTGCGGCTCCCGGCAGTCCTCACACTCGATGACGAGCCCGCGTACGCCGATCGGCGCCAACAGCGCCTGGTAGATCTCCAGATCGGCGAGGTCTTCCAGCACGTCCTGGCGTTCGACGTCGGTCAGCGGGTCGAGCGGGGCGTCGCGACCGGGGCCGTCCAGATCGGCCGACGGGTCGGTCGGATCGCCGGTGAACGGGTCGATGGGCTCGTCGTGCACCCCCTCACCGTAGACCCAAGGCACGTCGGACGCCTGTCCCCCTTCGCGCAAGCCGACGTACCCCACTGAGGTCGTCGCCACCCCGCCGCGCGGACCGCCGGACGCGGGTGTGGCCCCGGCCACTGGGTACGATGGGGCTGACGCACCCTCGCCCGGCGTTCGCCGGTGCCCACCCGTGCCACCTCGCTGAAGCCCCGTTCGACCAGCTCAGGAGAGCAATCGTGGAGAATTCGCCTCGTTCCGACCTTTTCGCTGGCGCCGAGGGTGGCGAGCTGGGCGGCCATCTGCCCGAGCTGCCGGCCGGCTCCGCCCGGGTGGTGCCGCTGGGGCTGACCTTCGACGACGTGTTGCTCCAGCCCGGCGAGTCGGACGTGGTGCCGAGCCGGGTGAACACGGTCACTCGGCTGACCCGTAACGTCACGCTCTCCATCCCGCTGCTCTCCAGCGCGATGGACACCGTCACCGAGGCGCGGATGGCGATCGCCATGGCCCGCCAGGGCGGCATCGGCGTGCTGCACCGCAACCTCTCGGTCGAGGACCAGGCGCTCCAGGTCGACCTGGTCAAGCGCTCCGAGTCCGGCATGATCACCAACCCGGTGACCGCCAGCCCGGACGACACGCTGCGCGAGGTGGACCAGCTCTGCGGGCGCTACCGCATCTCCGGTGTGCCGGTGGTGGACGGGCAGGGCCAGCTCGTGGGCATCGTCACCAACCGCGACATGCGCTTCGTCTCCGACCCGGCCACCCCGGTGCGCGACATCATGACCCGCGCGCCGCTGGTCACCGCGTCGGTCGGGGTGAGCAAGGAGGACGCGCTCGACCTGCTGCGCCAGCACAAGGTGGAGAAGCTGCCGATCGTCGACGGCTCCGGCAAGCTGCGCGGGCTGATCACCGTCAAGGACTTCACCAAGAGCGAGCAGTACCCGAGCGCCACCAAGGACGACGCGGGCCGGCTGCGGGTGGCCGCCGCGATCGGCGTGGGCGAGGACTCGTACAAGCGGGCCCGCGCGCTCGTCGACGCCGGGGTCGACGTGATCATCGTGGACACCGCGCACGGGCACCAGCGCGCCGTGCTGGAGATGGTCAGCCGGCTCAAGAAGGACGTCGCGATCGACATCGTCGGCGGCAACGTGGCGACCTACGCCGGTGCGAAGGCCCTGGTCGACGCCGGTGCCGACGGCGTCAAGGTGGGTGTCGGCCCGGGTGCCATCTGCACCACCCGGATCGTGGCCGGCGTCGGCGTGCCGCAGATCACGGCGATCATGGAGGCCGCCCGGGCGGCCCGCCCGGCCGGTGTGCCGGTGATCGGCGACGGCGGCATCCAGTACTCGGGCGACATCGCCAAGGCGCTGGTCTCCGGTGCCGACACGGTGATGCTCGGCAGCCTGCTGGCCGGCTGCGAGGAGAGCCCGGGTGAGCTGATCTTCGTGAACGGCAAGCAGTTCAAGGCGTACCGCGGGATGGGTTCGCTCGGTGCCATGCAGTCCCGGGGCCAGGCCAAGTCGTACTCCAAGGACCGTTACTTCCAGCAGGACGTGACCAGCGACGAGAAGCTGGTCCCGGAGGGCGTCGAGGGCCAGGTGCCGTACCGTGGGCCGCTCGCCCGGGTGGCTCACCAGCTCGTCGGCGGCCTGCGGCTGGCGATGGGGTACGCGGGCGCGGAGAGCATCGTCGAGCTGCACGAGCGCGGTCAGCTCATCCGGATCACGGCGGCCGGGCTCAAGGAGAGCCACCCGCACGACATCCAGATGACCGTCGAGGCCCCCAACTACCACACCCGCTGACACCCCCCTCCACCCCCGAAGACATCTGGAGTCCCCATGCGTGACGTGGTCGAGATCGGGCTGGGCAAGACCGCGCAGCGCGGCTACCACCTGGACGACATCGCGATCGTGCCGAGCCGCCGCACCCGGGACGTCGACGACGTCTCCACCGGTTGGCAGCTCGACGCGTACCAGTTCGGCATCCCCTGTGTCGGGCACCCCTCCGACGCGACGATGAGCCCGGCCTCGGCGGTCCGGCTCGGCGAGCTGGGCGGCCTCGGCGTGCTCAACGTCGAGGGGCTGTGGACGCGGTACGAGAACCCGACCAAGGTGCTGGAGGAGCTGGCCGACCTGGGCGAGGACGCCCGCGCCACGAAGCGCCTCCAGGAGGTCTACGCCGAGCCGATCCGGCCCGACCTGATCACCGAGCGGGTCCGCGAGCTGCGGGAGGGCGGCAGCACCGTGGCCGTCCGGGTGTCCCCCCAGCACACCCTGGCGCTGGCCCCGGTCATCCTCGACGCGGGCGTCGACCTCCTGGTCATCCAGGGCACGATCGTCTCGGCCGAGCACGTCTCGACCACCGACGAACCGCTCAACCTCAAGGAGTTCATCGCCGACCTGGACCTGCCGGTCATCGTCGGCGGATGCACCGACTACAAGACCGCGCTGCACCTGATGCGGACCGGTGCGGCGGGCGTGATCGTCGGCATCGGCGGGGACGAGTGGTCCACCACCGAGTCGGTGCTCGGCATCCGGGTGCCGATGGCCACCGCGATCGCCGACGCCGCTGCGGCCCGCCGGGACTACCTGGACGAGACCGGTGGCCGGTACGTGCACCTGATCGCCGACGGCGACATCCGTACCTCCGGTGACATCGCCAAGGCGCTCGGCTGCGGTGCGGACGCGGTGATGCTCGGCGAGCCGCTGTCGCTCTGCGCCGAAGCGCCGGCCGGTGGGGCCTGGTGGCACTCGGCGGCCAGCCACCCGTCGCTGCCCCGGGGTGCGTTCGAGGTGGCCGGTGAGCCGCTGGGCTCGATGGAGCGGCTGCTGTTCGGCCCCGCCGACGAGCCCGACGGCCAGCTCAACCTCTTCGGCGGCCTGCGCCGGGCCATGGCCAAGTGCGGCTACCGCGACCTCAAGGAGTTCCAGCGCGTCGGCCTGGTCCTCGACCGCTGACGCTCCCTCCCGCCGCGCACCCGCCGTCCCGTCGCCCCGCGGCCCCCGCCGCGCGCCCAAGCTGCGTCGATCATGGAGTTGTGGCACGTGACCTGTGCTGATTTCGCACGGTTCGCCACCGCCACAACTCCATGATCGATCACGTAGGCGGCGGTAGGCTCTGGCGGATGAGCAGGGGTTCGGTGCGGCGGTGGCGGGCTGGCGTGGTGGCCGTGGTGGCCGCTGTGGGGCTGGTGAGCTGCACCGGTGACCGCGAACCCGCGGACCGGGACGGGTTCCGGGCGGGCAGCGTCGACCTGGCCGACCCGTACGTGCCGGGCAGCGGCAACGGCGGGTACGACGTGGACCACTACCGGTTGGTGGTGCGCTACGACCCGGCCGACGACCGGCTCACCGGCCGGGCCGAGGTCCGGGCGACCGCGACCCACGGGCTGTCCCGCTTCAACCTGGACCTGGCCGGGCTGTCGGTCGACACGGTCACCGTGGACGGCGCACCGGCGCAGCATCGGCACGCCGACGGTGAGCTGACCGTCACCCCGCGACGGGGACTGCCCGAGGGCAGCCGGTTCACGGTCGACGTGACGTACGCCGGCGTGCCGCAGCCGATCGCCGACAACGTGTTGGGCAGTGGCGGCTTCCAGCACACCGACGACGGCGCGATCGCGCTCGGTCAGCCCCGCTCGGCGTCGACCTGGTTCCCGGTCAACGACCACCCCTCCGACAAGGCCACGTACGACATCGAGGTGACCGTCCCGGACGGCCTCGCCGCGTTGAGCAACGGCGTGCCGGGGGAGCGGACCAGCGCCGACGGCTGGACCACCTGGCGGTGGGCGGAGCGGTCGCCGATGGCGAGTTACCTGACCACGCTGGTGATCGGTGACTACCGGGTCGAGACCGGCACCCATGGCGGCAAGCCGCTGGTGACCGCCGTGCCGACCGGGATGCCCGCCTCCGGTCCGCAGGCCCGGTCACTGGCGCGCACCGGCGAGATCGCCGACTTCCTGGCCGGTCGCTTCGGGCCGTACCCGTTCGAGGCGTACGGCGGGGTAGTGGTCGACGACAGCCGCATCGGGTACGCGCTGGAGACGCAGTCCCGGCCGGTCTACGGGCCGGGCTTCTTCCGCGACGGTGAACCGAACTACGCGGTGGTCGCGCACGAGCTGGCCCACCAGTGGTTCGGCAACAGCGTGGCGCTGGCCCGCTGGGGCGACATCTGGCTCAACGAGGGCTTCGCCAGCTACGCCGAGTGGCTGTGGGCGGAACACGACGGTGGACGTACCGCCCAGCGCAGCTTCGAGCTCCAGTACGCCGACACCGACTGGTCGCGGCCCACCCTCGACCCCGGTCCGGGCCAGATGTTCAGCACCGCCGTCTACAAGCGCGGGGCGCTGGTGGTGCACGCGTTGCGCCGTACCGTGGGCGACGACGCCTTCTTCGAGATCCTGCGCTCCTGGACCACGGAACGCCGGGACGGCACCGCCACCACCAGTGACTTCGTCGCCCTGGCCGAGCGGGTCTCCAAGCGGTCGCTGGGCACCTTCTTCGACACCTGGCTCACCGGCACCACCCCACCCGGCCTGCCCTGACCGCCCGGCCTGCCCCGGCCGCCCTGCCTGCCGGGCGGCAATGCGACAGGCGACAGGCCGCAAGCGCCGAGCGCCGCTCACTGCGGCACGGTGAGCTTCGGGTGCTCGGCGAGGTACGCGTCCGCCCGTCCGGCGCGCAGCGCGGTCAGGAACCGGCGACCGACGGTGGTCAGTTCCTCGCCCCGGTACGCGCCGCCCCGGCCGACCGACGCCCCGGGCAGGCCGACCAGCGTGAGCGTCTGCGGTGACAGCGTGCTGAGCGCGTACGCGAACTCCACGATCCGCCGCCCGCCGACATAGACCATGGCGTCACCGAGCGCGGCGACCACCTGCTCGACGCGCTGTGGTTGCCGGGCCAGGTCGTCGGCGAGGATGCCGCCGATCAGCGCCCGGACGAGTTGCTGCTGGTGGCGCTGCCGGGTGTAGTCGCCGCCGGGCAGGTAGCGCTGGCGCGCGTAGTCCACTGCCTGCCAGCCGGTGAGGTGCCGGTCGCCCGGCTCGTAGACCATCCTCGGCCCGACGTAGCCGCCGACGCCCGGGCCGGGCCGGCGGTGCTTGCCGTCCGGCTGGCGGTGCCGGGACACGACCCGCTGGTCGACCCGGATGTCCACCCCGCCGAGGCTGTCCACCAGCTTGTCGAAGCCGCCGAAGGTGAGCACCGCGCCCGCGTCGATGCGTAGCCCGGTGTACTCGCTGACGGTGCGGCGCAGCAACTCGTACCCCTGGGCCGGGTCGGGCTTGTTCGGTCGGCCCGGGACCCGGCTGCCGTTGCTCATCGCGTGGGTGAGTTTGGTCCGCCCGCCCCGGTAGTCGGCGGCGGGGAACGCCGGGATGTCCACCAGCAGGTCGCGGGGGAGCGAGAAGAGGTACCCCCGGGACAGCCCCGCCGGCACGTGCAGCACCAGGACGGCGTCGGCGTTCGGCTGCCAGCCGGGCACGCTGACCCGGGTGTCGATGCCGACCAGTAGCAGGTTGAGCGGGCCGGTGATGTCGGCGCCGGGCGGTGGCGTGCTCGGGACGGGGCTGGGCGACGCGGTCGGCGAGGTGGCGACGCCGGTGGGCGCGGCGGCCGGCGCGCGGTCGTCGCGGACCGTCCGGGCCACCGCCACCGCGCCGACGGCCACCACCGCGACTGTGACCAGGCCGGCCACCGCCAGTGTCAGCCGTCTACGGTCTCCTCCGAGCGCCATCCCCCGCCTCCTCCTGCGATGCCGGGCCGCCGCCGCGCGGCGGACCGGGACTGCCTGGCGACCGGTCCGCAGGCGTCCGGGACGGCGTCGTGGCACGCGTCGGGCCCACGGCGGTCGGGTGCGCTGCATGATGGCGCGAAAACCGCGCCTGGCGCGAGATCTACTCACGAGTAATGATGCCTGCATGCGGTACGACGTGGTCGTGATCGGGTCCGGCTTCGGCGGCAGCGTCGCCGCGCTGCGGCTGGCCGAGAAGGGCTACACCGTCGGTGTGCTGGAGGCCGGCCGGCGGTTCGCCGACGACGAGTTCCCCCGGACCTCGTGGCGGCTGCGCCGGTTCCTCTGGGCGCCCCGGCTGGGCTGCTTCGGCCTGCAACGTCTCACCCTGCTGCGCGCCGCCGACCGGCGAGTCGGCGGCGGAGTGCTGGTGCTGTCCGGAGCCGGTGTCGGCGGCGGGTCGTTGGTCTACGCCAACACGCTCTACGAGCCGCTGGACGCGTTCTACGACGATCCCCAGTGGCGGGACGTCACGGACTGGCGCACCGAACTGGCCCCGCACTACGCCCAGGCGAAGCGGATGCTCGGGGTGACCGCGTACCCGCTGGTGACCCCGGCGGACCGGGTGATGCGGCGGGTGGCCGGGCGGATGGGGGTGGGGCACACCGTGCACGCCACCCCGGTCGGCGTGCACATCGGGCGGCCCGGTGAGTCGGTCGCCGACCCGTACTTCGGTGGTGCCGGTCCCACCCGCACCGGCTGTACGCACTGCGGCGCCTGTATGACCGGCTGCCGGCACGGCGCGAAGAACACGCTGGTCAAGAACTATCTCTGGTTGGCCGAGCGGCTCGGTGCCGAGGTGCACCCGCTGACCACGGTGACCGCGGTCCGGCCGGTCGAGGGCGGCTACCGGGTGCACACCGAACGCACCGGGTCCTGGCTGCGGCGGCGTCGGCAGGTGATCGAGGCCGACCAGGTGGTCTTCGCCGCCGGTGCGCTGGGCACCCAGCGGCTGCTGCACGAGATGCGGGCGGTCGGCGCGCTGCCCGGACTCTCACCCCGCCTCGGCGAGCTGACCCGCACCAACTCGGAGGCGATCCTCGGCGCCTCGATGTCCCGCCGGCAGGCCCGGGCGCGCGGGGTCGACCTCACCGAGGGGGTGGCGATCACCAGTTCGTTCCACCCCGACCCGCAGACCCACGTCGAGCCGGTCCGGTACGGGCGGGGCGCGAACGCCATGGGGCTGCTCCAGACGCTGCTGGTCGAGGGCGGGCCGCACCGGGTCCGCCGCTGGCTGGGGCAGATCGTCCGGCATCCCGTCCGGGCCGCGCGGATGCTCTCCGTACGCGGCTGGTCGCAACGCACCGTGATCGCGCTGGTCATGCAGTCGGTGGACAACTCGCTGACCACCCGGTGGCGGCGCGGTCCGTTCGGTGGCCGGCTGGTCTCCGGCCCCGGTCACGGCGCACCGAACCCGACCTGGATCCCCGCCGGTCACCGGGCCGCCCGACTGCTGGCGGAGGAGATCGACGGTACGCCGGGCGGCGCGCTGACCGAGCCGTTCGACATCCCGATGACCGCGCACATCCTGGGCGGTGCGGTGATCGGCGCGTCCTCCGCCGACGGGGTGGTCGACCCGTACCACCGGGTCTTCGGCCATCCGGGGCTGCACGTGCTGGACGGTGCCGCCGTCTCGGCCAACCTCGGGGTCAACCCGTCGCTGACCATCACCGCCCAGGCCGAACGCGCGACGTCGCTCTGGCCCAACCGGGGCGAGGCGGACCCTCGTCCACCGCTCGGCGCGCCGTACCGCCGGCTCGCGGCGGTCCGCCCGCACCGTCCGGCCGTGCCGCCCGGCGCGCCGGGTGCCCTGCCCGACTAGGGCGGCTCCTGGCCGCCTCGGCGCCGGTCACGCGACGGGTGATGGGACCACGCAGGGCGCGGCCGGGCCGACCGGTGACTGTCGGTAGGCTTCGTGCACATGAGCCTGCCGCGTCCTGTCCTCGTGGTCGACTTCGGTGCCCAGTACGCCCAACTGATCGCCCGCCGGGTACGCGAGGCGAGGGTCTACTCCGAGATCGTCCCGCACACCATGCCCGTGGCCGAGATGCTGGCCAAGAATCCGGCCGCGATCATCCTCTCCGGTGGCCCGTCCAGCGTCTACGAGCCGGGCGCGCCGCAGGTGGACGACGGGTTGTTCCACACCGGTGTGCCGGTCTTCGGCATCTGCTACGGGTTCCAGGCGATGGCCCGCTCCCTCGGCGGCACGGTGGCCCGCACCGGCAACCGCGAGTACGGCGGCACCCCGCTACGGCCCCGCCTGCTCGACCCGGGCGTGCTGCTCCGCGACCTGCCGGCCGACCTGCCGGTCTGGATGAGCCACGGCGACTGCGTCACCGAGGCGCCCGAGGGTTTCACGGTGACCGCCGAGTCGGCCGGTGCGCCGGTCGCCGCCTTCGAGGACCTCGCTGGTCGGCGGGCCGGTGTGCAGTTCCACCCCGAGGTGGGGCACACCGCGCACGGGCAGGAGATGCTGACCCGCTTCCTCTACGAGATCGCCGAGATCGAGCCGACCTGGACTCCCGAGAACATCATCGACGAGCAGGTGGCCCGGATCCGCGAGCAGGTGGGCGACAAGGAGGTCATCTGCGGTCTGAGCGGCGGGGTGGACTCCGCGGTCGCCGCCGCGCTGGTGCACCGGGCCGTCGGTGACCAGCTCACCTGCGTCTTCGTCGACCACGGCCTGCTGCGCGCGGGCGAGGCCGAGCAGGTCGAGAAGGACTACGTCGCCGCCACCGGCATCAAGCTCAAGGTGGTCGACGCGGCAGACCGGTTCCTCGGCGCGCTGGCCGGGGTGATCGACCCGGAGCAGAAGCGCAAGATCATCGGCCGGGAGTTCATCCGGGTCTTCGAGGCCGCCGCTCGGGAGGTCGCCGCGCACGGTGACGTCGAGTTCCTGGTGCAGGGCACCCTCTATCCGGACGTGGTCGAGTCCGGCGGCGGCACCGGCACCGCCAACATCAAGAGCCACCACAACGTCGGCGGGCTGCCCGAGGACCTCAAGTTCGCCCTGGTCGAGCCGCTGCGCACGCTGTTCAAGGACGAGGTCCGCACGCTCGGCCTCCAGCTCGGCCTGCCTGAGGCGATGGTCTGGCGGCAGCCGTTCCCCGGCCCTGGCCTGGCCATCCGGATCATCGGCGCGGTCGACCGGGAGCGGCTGGACCTGCTGCGCCGGGCCGACTTCATCGCCCGCGAGGAGCTCAGCGCCGCCGGGCTGGACCGCGACGTCTGGCAGTTCCCGGTGGTGCTGCTGGCTGACGTGCGCAGCGTCGGCGTACAGGGCGACGGGCGCAGCTACGGTCACCCCGTGGTGCTGCGCCCGGTCTCCAGCGAGGATGCGATGACCGCCGACTGGTCCCGCCTGCCCTACGACGTGATCGCCCGGATCTCCACCCGGATCACCAACGAGGTCGCCGAGGTGAACCGGGTGGTCCTGGACGTCACCAGCAAGCCGCCGGGCACCATCGAGTGGGAGTGACGCCTCAGACGGCCGGTCTCTCCGGCGGCTGAGGCGAGGTCCCGGGGGCCGGCTGCGGCCCGGCCTCCGGCCCCGGTTCGGCGACTGGTGTCGACAGCCCCGGCGAGGCGGTGGCCGACTGCGGAACGTCCGGAGTCGGCGACGCGGGCGGAGCCGCCGGGGGTGCCTCCGGTGCGGCGGACGCCGCGTGCGGAGCCTCCTGCGGGACAGCCGTCGGGTGCGGAGTGTGCGGGGCCGGTGGCGTCGCGTGCGGGGTGGGTGCCGGGCCGGTGGGTGCCGCTCCGGGGCCCGGGAAGGGCCAGGCGGGGTGCGGCGGACCACCGGCCGGTCCGGGCGGCGGTGCGGCGTAGGGCGCCGCGCCCGACGGGTGCGGCCAGGCCGGCGCGCCGGCCGGCTCCTCGGGCATCAGGAACCACATGACCGGGTACGCGAGCGCGGCGATCCCGCCGGTCAGCAGCGTGACGACGGCGAAGGCGACGCGGACCAGGGTGGGGTCGACGGCGAAGTACCGGCCGAGGCCGCTGGCCACACCGGCGATCATCCGGTCGGTCGTCGGGCGGCGCAACTGCTTGTACGGAGCCTGCGATGTGGAAGTCATGACTCCACGGTCCGCGTCGCGGCGCTCATCGACCTCGGTGATGGCCCGGAGCCTTACCCTGACCTGTCCCTCAGGGACGAGTGATCAGTCAGGAATCCGACTCTTTTCCGCTGCGGTAACCGGACACGGGGAGAATTTGGCTCCGTGACCACCATGCTGGAGCCGCTGCGCAGGATCGCGGCATATGCAGTCTGTGCTGATTCGGTTGACCGAGTGTTGCTGGTCCGCGCATCGGAGCGCTCCGGCACACCCGGCACGTGGTCCCTGCCCGGCGGGGCTGTCGACCACGGCGAGGACCCCCACCACACCGTCGTCCGCGAGACGGCCGCCGAGACCGGGCTGTCGGTGGCCGTGGCCGGCCTCCAGGACGTCCTGGCCGACATGCGTGCCCTGCCCGAGCGGGGCATCACCATCCACACCGACCGGCTGCTCTATCGGGTCTCGGTCCGGGGCGGCTCGTTGACCGACCGGGTCGACCGGCCGACCGACCTGGCCCGCTGGGTCACCCGGGAGGAGGCGCAGCACCTGCCGCTGCGTTCCTTCACGGCCCGCGCGCTGGGGCTGCCCGCCTCCTCGGCGGACATCGTCCCCGACGAGGCGCCGGAGTTCCCCTCCTTCTATGCGGTGCCCGGCCCGGACGGGCTGCACCGGGCGCAGCGCTTCGCCGCGTACGCCGTCGTCACCGACCCGGACGGGCGGGTGCTGCTGACCCGGGTCTCCGACGGGTACCCGGGTGCGGGCTGCTGGCACCTGCCCGGCGGCGGCACCGACTACGGCGAGCAGCCGGGTGCCGCGCTGATCCGGGAACTGGTCGAGGAGACCGGGCAGGACGGGCGGCTGGTCGAGTTGCTCGGGGTCGCCAGCCACCGGGACGCCGCCTCGCTCGGCCCGGAGGGCTATCCGATCGACTGGCACGGCGTCCGTGCCTTCTACCGGGTCGTGGTGGACAAGCCCGCCCCGCCCACCGTCGCCGACGTCGGTGGTTCCACCTGTGAGGCCCGCTGGTTCGCGCGGGAGGAGTTGGGCGCCCTGCCCTCCGACCGCCTTACCGAGGTCACGGCGGAGGCCGTGCAGGCGGCCCGACTGACCTGACGCCTGACGCCACCCGCCCGACGATCCTGGCGGTGGCGGAACAGGCCGTAGGGTCGGGGGCGTGGAACAGGTGCGGCGGGTCGGGGCGTACGGGGTGCTGCGGGACGCCGAGCGGCGGGTGCTGCTGGTGCGGGGCTCGGCTGAGGCGGACTTCCCTGCGGTGTGGTCGCTGCCCGGCGGCGGCCTGGAGCACGCCGAGCCTCCCGCCGACGCGGTGGTCCGCGAGGTCGCCGAGGAGACCGGCCTGACCGTCGAGGTGACGGGGCTGCGGGCGGTGGTCGCGGACGTGACGCCGTACCCGGACCTCGGGGTGGCCCTGCACACCGACCGGGTGCTGTTCGACGTGACCCCGCTGGGCGGGCGGCTACGCGCCGAGCGGGTCGGCAGCACCGACCTCGCCCGCTGGTTCACCCCGGCCGAGGCGTCCGTGCTGCCGCTGCTGCCGTTCACCGCCGAGGCGCTCGGTCTGCCGGTGGTCCCGTTGCCGCCGCAGGCGCTGCGCCGGACGGCGCCCTTCCCGCCTCCCGAGCCCCACCGTCGGCAGCGTTTCGGGGCGTACGGCGTGGTCACCGACCCGGCGGGTCGGGTGTTGCTGTCGTTGATCGCGGACGGCTATCCGGGTGCCGGCCGCTGGCACCTGCCCGGTGGCGGTACGGATCATGGCGAACAGCCGGTCACCGCGTTGCTACGGGAACTGGTCGAGGAGTCCGGACAACTGGGTCGGGTGACCGAGTTGATCGTAGTGGACAATCTGCACAATCCGGCCGCGCTGGGTCCGGAGGGCTATCCGCTCGACTGGCACGGCATCCGCGTCGTCTACCGGGTGCTGGTCGACCTTCCGACTGTTGCGGCGGTAACCGAACTGGCCGGCGGCTCGACCGCCGACTCCGCCTGGTTCACCGTTCCTGAGCTGCGAGAACTCCCGTTGACGGAGATCGCCTCCCGGGCGTTCGACGCGCTCGTGTGACGCGCGTCGCGTCGCCGCCCGGGCCACTGCTCGCCAGGCCGGTGATGACCGGCTCCGGTACAGTCGAGGCAGGGCTGACACCAGAAACGGGCAGGAAGCCCGGGATGGGAATAAGACGGCGGTTTGCGCGGTTAAGGCAGATATAAGTACCGCCGGTAGCTATCGCCAATCCCCGTCCCCCTATGCAATGGTGT
The DNA here is from genome assembly GCF_040296095.1 of Micromonospora sp. NPDC002389. Lineage (NCBI taxonomy): Bacteria > Bacillati > Actinomycetota > Actinomycetes > Micromonosporales > Micromonosporaceae > Micromonospora > Micromonospora sp. NPDC002389. The sequence goes on along the minus strand of NZ_JBEOWP010000001.1, from coordinate 383,214 downwards.
ACTCCGCAAAACGGCTGCCGGGTCGAAGAGACCCGGCACGAGAGAGCCGGACGCAGGCCCCAAATGGCGGCCAACGATCCGGTGATGGAGGAAGCGTGCCGAGAGCCCCATGGCGCCGGCGTCGTACCACTGACAGCCCGCGTCCCGCCGGACGCAACTGGACGGGCCCGCTGCGCCGCAGCGGCAGTCTTGCCCGCCAGGTCCTGTTGGTCCGCGTCGGTCGTCGAGGTGTGGAGGGGGGCGGCACGGCTGACGTGCTGCCCGAGCCGAGGTACCAGGACCGCCCGCGTCGCCGGTACGGCCTGCAGCGGTTCCACCGCACCCGGATCGAGACAATCGCCCCGGTCAGCCCCGCCGTCGTGCCGGCTCCGGTCCAGGAGAGCGTCGAGACACCGATCCCGCTGCTCCCCGGCGAGCGGACGATGGCCCGGCGGATGAAGTTCGCCCTGGTCAACGCCTGCACACTGGCCAGCCTGGTGCTGGGCATCAACGCGATCTTCGTCGCCATGCGCGGCGACGTACAACTGGCCGCCCTGCTGCTCATCGCCTGCGTCGCCTTCGACGGCCTGGACGGCGCGTTGGCCCGCAAGCTCGGGGTCTCCAGCCCCTTCGGCGCGCAGATGGACTCGCTCGCCGACATGTGCTCGTTCGGTCTCGCCGCGCCGGTGGTGGTCTACGCCTCGCTCGCCGGTGAGGTGCCGACGGCCGCCGCCGGGGTGGCCGCCGCACTGGTCGCGGCGTGCGCCGCGATCCGGCTGGCCCGCTTCAACGTCTCGCCCAAGGACGGCCGCTTCTTCTGTGGCGTGCCGACCACCATGGCGGCTGCCGTACTCGCCCTGATGGTCGTGATCGGCCTGCCGGTGCCGGGTGTGGTGCAGGTCGCCGGGGTGGCGCTGCTCGCCTTCACCATGGTCAGCAGCTTCCCCTACGCCAAGCTCGCGCGGCTGGTCAAGCTGCCGCCGTGGATCTGGGTGGCCCCGGTGCTCGGCGCGCTGATCGACATCCGGGTCACGTTCGGGCTGATCGTGGTGGGTTACCTGGTCAGCGGCCCGGTGCTCTGGCTCCGGCAGCGTCGCACCATCTGATCCTGATCGACCTCACGAACAGGGGCGCCGCAGTCGTAAAGACTGCGGCGCCCCTGTCTGTCGTCGGTCAGCGCCAGCGGGCGATGACGCTCGCCCCGCCGACGACCTTGTCGCCCGGTCCGACCAGCGGCTCGGCGGCATCTGCCGGCAGGTAGACATCGGTACGCGAGCCGAACCGGATCAGGCCGAACCGCTCGCCCCGGGCCAGCAGCGCACCGATCGGCGCCCGCTGCACGATCCGCCGCGCGATCAGCCCGGTCCGCTGGGCCACCACGACGGTGCCGTGCGCGGTGTCCAGCACCGTGTACGCGGCCACGTTGTGCTCGGCGTCCGGCTTCATCGCGTTGACGAACCCGCCGTCGGCGACGAAGTAGTCCACCACCTTGCCCGCCACCGGTGCGCGGTTGACGTGCACGTCGAGCACCGAGAGGAAGACGGCGACCCGCAGGAACTCGCCGTCGCCGAAGCGCTCGTCGTGCAGGCGCTGCACCGACAGCACCTCACCGTCGGCGGCGGCAACCACGGACGACGGGTCCTCCGGCACGTCCCGCTGCGGGTCGCGGAAGAAGGCGGCCACGGGTACGGCGGCCAGCGCGGGCAGCAGCCAGAGCTTCGACTTCGGCCGGGCCACGCGGGTCAGGGCGGCCAGTCCGAGGGCGATGCCGGCGGCGGCCACGCCGTTGGAGTCGATGTGCATGTCGCGGGTCAGCGGCACGCTCGACGGCCGGTAGGCGGGGGCGAGGCGCTCCGCCGACGCGGCGTCGGCCGGCGTGAAGCGCAGCCGGTAGACGCGTACCGGCGGCGAGTTGCGCAGCACCAGGTCGGCACCGACGCCGTGCAGTGCGCCCTGCCGCTCCAGCTCGGCGGCGGCGCCGGCGGTCCGGGCGACCGCCGTGGAGACGGTCAGCACTCCGCCGTCGGCGAGGTACTTGGTCAGCTCCTCGACGGCGCTCCGGGTCTCGTCCGCGGTGCCGACGAACGGCTCACCGGCGACGACCACGGTGGCGGGCTCGGCCTCGGTGAGGGTGTCCACCACGCGGACCCGGTCGGCGACCCAGCGCCCCTGGGCGGTGACGTGTTCCCGCAGCGCCGACGCGCTGACCCGCTCGGTGGGCACCAGGGTGAGGGTGTCGCCGGGCAGCAGCGCGTCGATCGCCGCGGCCAGCACAGCGGACTCCGGGGCGGCACCCACCAGCAGGGCGGCCTTCGGGTCGTTGATCCGAGCGAACTCGGCGACGAGGGTACGGGCGGCACGCTCGCCGAGGCGGACCGGACCGGACCGCCCGGGGACACGCACGGCGGGGGACTGGGTCATGTCGAACGGGCTCCTGACGAGGTAGAGGCGACTGTCGCGAGATCACCGCCAGCGGCGGGGCCGATCCCGCCACGGACGGCCCGCGCGAGCCGGCGGCCAGCGCAGGACGCCCTGCGGCGTGGACCGGCCGACGGAGGCGGGAGCACACCGGCCAGCATAGGCCGCTGACGACAAGCGTCGCATGGTCAGGCGGCGGGCCCCCGTGGCGACCGGGACGACGTGTCGTCGGGGTGGGGGAGATCGAGGGTCTGGTCGTCCGGCCCGGTCCGGTCCGACGCCGCCCCGGTGGTCCGGTCGTCGGCCAGGTCCGGCCAGGTGCCCGTCGGTGCGTCGGGGTCGGCCGCCCGGAAGGGCGTCGGCGCGTCGAGGTCGGTCGGCGTGAAGGCCGTCGGCGAGTCCGGGTCGGTCGCCGACGATGCGCCCGGAGCGGCGTCCGGGTCGCCGGCCGACAGTCCGGCCGGGTCGGTCGCGGTGGCCTCGTCCGCCGCCGAGCTGTGCCGGCTGGACCGCAGCGCGCCGACCAGGCCGAGCACACCGATCAGGATCAGCCCGCCGGCCAGGAACCAGCCCACCGGCGGCAGGACCAGGCCGAGCACCTGGGCCAGCAGCCACCAGGCGGCGAGCAGGAGGAAGAGCAGCCCGAAGGCGAACGACACCAGGTCCGTGCGATGCACCCTCACCGGGTCACCTCCATGTGTCCGGCGTTGATCTGCAGGTTGAGGCGGAGCTTGCCGCCACCGGCACCGTCCGCGCCGAGGTCGACGATCTCCGTGAGCCGGTTGTCCAGGCCGCCGGCACGCTGGCCGAAGACGTTGGCGTCACCGGCGGTGACATGCGCGTTGGCCGTCACGTCCACGTTCGGCGGAACGACCACGGTGGCCTCGCCGAAGTTGATGACCACGGTGATCTCGGTGTCCTTCTGGTCGAAGTCGACCCCGCGCAGGTCGAGCACCGCGTCGGAGAAGCTCTGCTCGTACCGCACCGCGAGCTCGCGGTGGTCGGTCGGTGCCCAGGTCACGGTGCCGTCCACCCCACGGACCCGGTCGTACGACTCGGCGACCGTGGCCACCGCCAGCGCGGCGGAGGCCACCAGACCGAGGGCGATGAGCCAGCGGGCCCGGCCGAACCAGGTGCCCACGAGCAGGCCCAGGGCGATCACGGCGAGCACCGCCGCGAAGTACGCCGACGCGCCGACGTGGAAGACGTCGAGCAGGTCGAGGATGCCCACCACACCCAGTGCGACGAAGATCAGCGAGAAGGTCACCGCACCGAGGGCGGAGCGTTCGCGGGGCTTCTTCGGTGGCTTGGGCCCGGGCGGCGGCGGTGCCGCCGGGGTCTGCCCGGCGTACGGGCCGTGCGGGGCGAACGGGGCACGGTAGGTCGGCGAGTGCGGCGGCACGGTCGGCGGCACCACCAGTGGCGTCGGAGCGCCCATGGACGGCCACGGGGGTGTCGGCGGCAGGTACCGCGTCGGCTCCTCGGTCTGCCCGGCCGCACCGGGTGCCGCTGCGGGCGGCGGCGGGGGCGCGTGGAAGGCGGCCGGCGCGGCGAACGCCGGTACGGTGCGGCCGAACCCGCCGGCCGGCGGTGGATACCCGGCCGGACCGGGATAGCTCACCGGTGGCACCGGGCCGGGTGGTCCGGCAGGTGGCGCCGGTGCCCCACCCGGACCGCCCGCCGGCTGCGGGCTGCGCTGCTGGTGACGGTTGAGCAGCAGGGCGCCGCCGACCAGGATCGCCGCGCCGAGCAGCACCGCGCGGAAGGCGTCGGTGACGATGAAGCCGAAGCTGATCGCGACCAGGATGCTGAGCACGATCACGGTCACCGGGGACATGCTGGACCGACCCCGACCGAGCATGGACTCGACCGGTGAGGCGGTGTCACCCTCGCCCGGAATGATCAACCAGGCGGCGACGTAGAGCAGGATGCCGATGCCGCCGAAGAAGCCGAGCACCGCGAGCAGCACCCGCCAGAGCACCGGGTCGGTGTTGGTGGCGCGACCGACGGCGGCACACACCCCGGCCAGGTAGCGGCCGTCGCGGGGACGGACCAACCCGTAGCGCGAGGTGAATCCGGCGCCGCCGAAGTGCGACCAGGGGCCGTCCGACGGCGGCGGCGCGCCGGTCCCCCCGGGTGGTGGGGCGGCCGACGGGCCACCGGGGTACGCCGACTCGCCGTACCCGCCTGACCCGCCCGGCCCCCCCGGCCCGGCGGGTGGTGGCGTGCCGACCGGCGGAGGCGTCGCGTCCCAGGCCGTTCCCCCCGCCGGGGGCGGTGCGGCCGAGGTGCCGGAACCGTCCGGCGCGGCGGCCGGGGTGTCGGGACCGTCCTGGACGGCCCCCGGTGGTCCGGACGCGTCCGGCGCCGGGACGTCGTGCCCCGGTGCCTTCTCCGTGGGCCCGGGCCGGTGCGGCTGAGCAGCGTCGTCGGTCATGTCTCGATACTGCTGCGCGGCGGACCCGAGCGACCTCCGGAGACGACCCTGACCCCACCCTGAGATCGGTGGGCCGGTGATGTCCGGGGCGTCCCCGTGGTCGGCCGACCACCGCGCGTGTGACGATCGGACCAGCGCCGCTGCACCGTCCTTCTCCGGCGCGAGCCGTCCTGACCAGGGAGTACGTGATCAGCACCGTCAGTGGGCCACCGCGCCTCTATCGCGCCCCGGAGCACCGGATGGCCGCCGGGGTGGCTACCGGCATCGCCGAGCACCTCGGCGTCCCGGTGCTCCGGGTCCGGGTCGCCTTCATGGTGCTGCTCGGGCTGAGCGGGCTCGGCCTGCTGCTCTATGCCGCCTTCTGGGCCGTCGTGCCGCTGCGTCCGGGAGACACCGCCGTGCCGCCCCGGCGGGAGTTCGGGCAGTTGCTGCCGTTCGTGGCGATCGGGCTCGGTGTCCTGCTGGTCCAGATGATGCTCTTCGATTCGGTGGGTGCCGCGGGCACCGCCGGCTGGCTGGTCGCGATCATCGCGGTCGGGGCCGGCGTGATCTGGCACCAGTCCACCCCCGAGCGGCGGCGGCAGTGGGGCGAGTCGCTGCCGGTGCCGTGGCTCGGCGCGGTGGTGGAGGAGAGCGACCGGCGGGCCTTCGTGCTCCGTTTCGTCGGCGGTGGGGTGCTGGTCGCCGTCGGCATCATCGGCGTCGCCGCCGTGTACTCCCCGGCGCAGAACCTCGACGCGGTGATCAACGGCGTGATCTTCGCGCTGGTCGGCCTGGCCGGTGTCGGGGTGGTGGCCGCGCCGGTGCTCTGGCGGACGTGGAACCAGCTCCGCTCCGAGCGCGAGGGACGCATCCGGGAACAGGAACGGGCCGAGCTGGCGGCCATGGTGCACGACCAGGTGCTGCACACCCTCGCGCTGATCCAGCGCAACGCCAGTGACGTGAAGGCCGTCCAGCGGCTGGCCCGGGGCCAGGAGCGCTCGCTGCGGAACTGGCTCTACAAGCCCACCGCCTCGCCCACCGAACGGTTCGCCGCCGCGTTGGAGCAGGCCGCCGCCGAGGTCGAGGACACCTTCGCGATCACCGTGGAGACGGTGGTGGTCGGTGACCGGGACACCGACGAACGGGTCGGCGCGATCGTCGCCGCGGCCCGGGAGGCGCTGGTGAACGCCGCCCGGCACGCCGGGGTGCAGACCGTCTCGCTCTATGCCGAGGTGGAACCCGACCAGGTCAGCGTCTTCGTACGGGACCGGGGGGCGGGCTTCGATCCGGATACCGTGGAGGATCACCGGCACGGTGTACGGGGCTCGATCATCGGGCGGATGAAGCGACACGGCGGCCGGGCGGAGATCCGCTCCGGGCCGGGGGAGGGGACCGAGGTGCGACTGATCCTGCCGATCAGTCGGGACTCGGCCACGGCGGAAAGGGACAGATCATGACCGAGCAGTCGACGCCAGCGGCCGAGCCGACGGGAGCCGGACCCGAGCGGCTGCGCGTGTTCCTGGTCGACGACCACGCCATGTTCCGCGCCGGGGTACGCGCCGAGCTGGGCGCGCACGTCGAGGTGGTGGGCGAGGCGAGCACGGTGTCCGAGGCGGTCAGCCGGATCGCGGCCACCGAACCGGACGTGGTGCTGCTCGACGTACACATGCCCGACGGGGGCGGTCGTGCGGTGCTGGAGGCGATGCGGCGCAGCCACCCGCAGGTGCGGTTCCTGGCGCTCAGCGTCTCCGACGCCGCCGAGGATGTGATCGGGCTGATCCGGGCCGGTGCCCGGGGCTACGTCACCAAGACCATCTCGCCGGACGAGCTGGCTGCGGCGATCCGACGGGTGGCCGACGGCGACGCCGTGTTCAGCCCCCGGCTGGCCGGGTTCGTGCTGGACGCCTTCGCGGCACGCCCCGACGCCCCGGTCGCCGACCCCGAGCTGGACCAGCTCACCAACCGCGAGCGCGAGGTGCTGCGGCTGCTGGCCCGGGGGTACGCGTACAAGGAGATCGCCCGGGAGTTGTACATCTCGATCAAGACGGTCGAGACCCACGTCTCCAACGTGTTGCGCAAGCTCCAGATGTCCAACCGCTACGAGCTGTCCCGCTGGGCCGCCGACCGCCGGTTGGTGTGAGCGGACGGGGGCTCGTCCGGGCCCTCGGGCAGACGATCACCCGAGGAACTGATTCGGTCTCCTGTCTGGAATCGGCATCGTCCTTTCGGTTAGGATTCGGGGCGACGTGGCGGGATTCACCTCAGGTTTCCTGGTCGATGCTTCGGGGTGCTCCGGCCGCGCCGGCAATCGGCCATTCGGGCGCGAAAAAGCCGTTGACGGGCAGCTCATAGCATGCCTGTCGGGCGGCGTGGACGGGGCTCCGGGTCGATGTCGAGGCCGTCCCGGGCGGGTATCGGGTTGATAACACGCCTTTCGGCTTGGGCGCATCGGGTGTCACAGTGGCAGGCACCTCACAACCCCCTCGTGAGCCGAGCGCCCTGAGGAGGCACTCCCATGCGCGGGAAATTCCTGAAGGTGGCGGTCGCGGCGACCGCCACCGCCATGTTGGCCACCGCCTGTGGCGGTGGTAGCGACAACGACAGCGAATCGAGCGGCCAGGCCGGCGGTACGTTGCGCGTCTACAACGCGGAGCCGGCGTTCCTGACGCCCTCCGGCGGTGACGACGAGCCGTCGCTGTACGTGATCCGTTCGCTCTTCCGTGGTCTGGTCAAGTACAACGCCGAGAGCGCTGCGGTCGAGATGGACCTGGCCGAGTCGGTCGACTCGGACGACCAGAAGCTCTGGACGATCAAGATCAAGGACGGCTACACCTTCGACAACGGTGAGCCGGTCAACGCCGACGCCTTCATCCGTTCCTGGAACTTCGCGGCCTACAGCCCGAACGCCCAGAACAACGGCTACTTCATGAAGCGGATCGCCGGTATCAAGGACGTCCAGTCCACCGACCCGGACGGCGACGGCCCGCAGAAGGCCCCGGAGCCGAAGGCCAAGGAGCTGTCCGGCCTGAAGAAGGTCGACGACCTGACCTTCACCGTCGAGCTGGAGGCCCCGTTCTCCGGCTTCCCGACCACGATCGGCTACCCGGGCTTCTTCCCGATGGCCGAGGCCTGCATCGCCGACATCGCGGCCTGCAACGAGAAGCCGATCGGTAACGGCCCGTACAAGATCGACGGCAGCTGGCAGCACAACGTCGCGATCAACGTGGTCCGCAGCGAGAGCTGGAAGGGCGAGCCCGGCAAGCCGGACCGCATCGAGTACCGGATCTTCGCCGACATCGACGCCGGTTACGCCGCCTTCCAGGCCGGCGAGCTGGACGTGCTGTACACCGTGCCGCCGGCCCGGTACAAGGAGGCCAAGGCCACCTACGCCGACCGGATGTACGAGCAGCCGGGTGACAGCTTCACCTACGTCGGCATGCCGCTGTACCAGGACAACTTCAAGGACAAGCGGGTCCGCCAGGCGCTCTCGCTGTCGATCGACCGCCAGTCGATCATCGACGCCGTCTTCGACGGCCGGTTCACCCCGGCCACCGGCTTCGTCGCCCCGACCTTCGAGGGTGCGCGGGAGAACGTCACGCCGTACGCCAAGAAGGACGTCGAGAAGGCCAAGCAGCTGCTCGCCGAGGCCGGCGGCTGGCCGGCCGGTGAGAAGCTGATCCTGTGGGCCAACGCCGGTGCCGGCCACGACCAGTGGCTGCAGGCGGTCGGTGACCAGATCAAGGAGGCCCTGGGTATCGACTACGAGCTGCGGGTGAACCTGCAGTTCGCCGAGTACCTGGAGACCGCCGACCAGAAGAAGTTCACCGGTGGGTTCCGCCTCGGCTGGGGTCCGGACTACCCGTTCATGGAGACCTTCCTCTACCCGCTGTACGCCACGGGCTCGGGCAGCAACAACTCGACCTACAGCAACCCCGAGTTCGACGCCGCCATGAAGGAGGGTGACTCGGCCGACTCGATCCAGGCCGCGATCCCGTCCTACCAGAAGGCGGAGGACTTCGTCGGTGAGGACCTGCCGGTCATCCCGATGTGGTTCAACAAGGTTGGTGCCCTTTACAGCGAGAACGTCGACCAGTTCGTCTGGAACTCCGTCTCGGACGCCGACTACGCAGCGATTTCGCTGAAGCAGAACTGAGCTTCAACCGCCTGATCCTGCCGTAACACGACGTGGCGGCAACGGTCTCCCCACCAGGGTGATCGTTGCCGCCACGTCAGCGCCGAGAGGAGACCCCGACATGGGGCGCTACGTCATTCGACGGTTGCTCCAGTTCATCCCCACCGTGCTGGGCACCATGTTCCTGCTCCACTACCTGACTTCACTGGCGATCCAGTTCAGCGGGAACCCGGTCCGGGCGCTGTTCGGGGACCGGACGCCGCCGCCCGCGCTGCTGGAGGCGATCACCGAGCGACTCGGCTACGGTGACCCCTGCCTCGACCAGAAGGGCAACCCCTGCTTCGGGATGTTCCTGGATCGGCTGCAGGGCATCTTCCTGAACTTCGACTTCGGCATCAACCTGCGCCAGCGTGAGGTCACCGACCTGGTGGCGGACGCCATTCCGTTCACGCTCAAGCTGCTGCTCATCGCCATCGTCTTCGAGGCGGTCGTGGGTATCGCCGCCGGTGTGCTCGCCGGTCTGCGCGGCGGCAGCTTCGCCGACTACACGGTGAAGATCAGCACGGTCTTCGTCATCTCGGTGCCGATCTTCGTGCTCGGCCTGATCGTGCGGGAGTTCGTCGGCGTCAAGTTCGGCAACGTGCTGCGCGGCCAGAGCTGGATCCCCGACGTGATCTCCACCGGCATGTTCAGTCCCGGCTTCAAACCCGACTATCCCTGGGCGAGTCTGATCATCCCGGGCATGGTGCTCGGTGCGACGTCGCTGGCGGTCACCGCCCGGCTCACCCGGACCAGCATCATGGAGAACATCCGGGCCGACTACGTCCGGACGGCGAAGGCCAAGGGCCTGACCACCAAGCGCGTCATCGGTGTGCACACGCTGCGTAACTCGCTGATCCCCGTGATCACCTTCCTGGGCGTCGACATCGGCGCTGCGATGGCCGGCGCGGTGGTCACCGAGACCATCTTCAACGTGCCGGGTATCGGCCGGCTGGTGACGATGTCCGCGCGTACCGGGGAGTCCTCGGTGGTGATCGGCGTGGTGACCATGCTGGTGCTGGTCGTCCTGATCGCCAACCTGCTGGTCGACCTCCTGTACGCCGTGCTCGACCCGAGGATCCGTTATGAGTGACCGGACCGTGGTGACGATGCCGACGCAGGATCTTCCGACCGCTCCCGGGTGCCGGTGGAGCGAAACGAGGTGTGGACATGAGTGAGCGTAGCGAGCGAATCATCAGGCTCAGTGTGTTGGTGCCTCATGGCGGCGCGCAGCGAAGCGGAGCGTCGGCATGAGTGACCTGAGTAGCGCGGGCGCCGCCGTCGGCGGGGCACCGGTGGGCGGCGACGGTCCCACGACCGATGCGCCGGTCGGTGGCAAGGAGCGCAGCGCCAGTCTCTGGGCGGACGCCCGCCGGCAGTTGCTGCGCGACCCGGTTTTCGTGATCGCCTTCCTGTACATCCTCGTGGTGGGCTCGATGGCGGCCTTCCCGAAGCTGTGGACCAGCCAGGACCCGCGGGCCTGCAACACCGACCGGTCCCGGATCTCGCCCAGTTGGGAGCACCCGTTCGGGTACGACATCCTGGGCTGCGACTACTACTCGCACGCGATCTACGGCGCACGGCCGTCGATGGTCATCGCGGTCATGGCGACCGGTGGCATCGTGCTGGTCGGCGGCGTACTCGGCCTGCTCGCCGGCTACTACGGCGGCTGGGTCGACGCGATCATCTCCCGGGTGATGGACATCGTCCTGTCGCTGCCGTTCCTGCTCGGCGCGATCGTGTTCCTCACGGTCATCAAGCGGCAGAACATCTGGACGCTGACCCTCGTGCTGTTCCTGCTCGCCTGGCCGACCATCGCCCGGATCACCCGAGGCAGCGTCATCTCCTCGAAGGACCTGGACTACGTACACGCGGCCAAGGCGGTCGGTGCCCGCAACTCGCGGCTGATGTTCCGGCACATCCTGCCGAACGCGATCGCCCCGATGCTGGTGTACGCCACCATCGTGCTCGGTTCGTTCGTCGCCGCGGAGGCCACGCTGACCTTCCTCGGTGTCGGGCTCCAGCCGCCGGCGCAGTCGTGGGGCATCATGATCTCGGTGCACCAGGTCTACTTCCTGGAGGACCCGTGGCTGCTGCTCTTCCCCTGTGGTCTGCTGGTCGGCACGGTGCTGTCCTTCATCCTGATGGGTGACGCACTGCGTGACGCCCTCGACCCGAAGTTCCGGTGATTCCGAATGAGTGAGCCGAGCGGAGTGTCGGCATGAGCAGTGATGTGAACGTCAAACTGGACGCGCTGCCGGGCCTCGACCCGAACGCGTTGCCACTTCAGGTCAAGAACCTGCAGGTGGAGTTCCGTACCCGTAACGGCGTGGCGCGCGCGGTCAACGGGGTGAGCTTCGACGTGCGGGCCGGCGAGACCCGAGCGATCCTCGGTGAGTCGGGCTGCGGCAAGAGCGTGACCGCTCAGGCGATCATGGGCATCCTGGACAGCCCGCCCGGGTTCATCACCGGTGGGGAGATCCTGTACCGGGGTGTCGACCTGCTCAAGCTGCCGGAGTCCGAGCGCCGTAAGGTGCGCGCGAACCGGATCGCGATGATCTTCCAGGACGCGCTCTCCGCGCTGAACCCGGTATTCACCGTCGGGTTCCAGCTCGCTGAGCTGTTCCGCAAGCACCGGGGCATGTCCCGCCAGGCCGCCAAGGCCCGGGCTGTCGAACTGCTCGACCTGGTCAAGATCCCGGCGGCGCAGCAGCGGGTGAACGACTACCCGCACCAGTTCTCCGGTGGTATGCGGCAGCGCGTGATGATCGCGATGGCGCTGGCGCTCGACCCCGAGGTGCTGATCGCGGACGAGCCGACCACCGCGCTGGACGTGACCGTGCAGGCCCAGATCATGGCCCTGCTCGCCGAGCTCCAGCGGGAACGGAACATGGCGCTGGTGCTGATCACCCACGACATGGGTGTGGTGGCCGACGTGGCGGACCGGATCTCCGTCATGTACGCCGGTCGGGTCATCGAGGAAGCCGGCGTGAACGACATCTACGCCAGCCCGGCCCACCCGTACACCAAGGGTCTGTTGGAGTCGATCCCGCGACTGGACCTCAAGGGCCAGGAGCTCAGCGCCATCAAGGGTCTGCCCCCGGCGCTGACCAACATCCCGCGCGGATGCGCCTTCAACCCCCGGTGCCGGTACACCCAGGACGTCTGCAAGCAGGACCCGGCGCCGCCGCTGTACCAGGTGTCGCCGAGCCGGACGGCTGCGTGCCACTTCTGGAAGGAGGTCAAGGGCGATGAGTGACGTGGTGTTGGAGACCCGCGACCTGGTCAAGCACTTCCCGCTCACCCGGGGCATCGTCTTCAAGAAGCAGATCGGCGCGGTCCGCGCGGTCGACGGGATCAACCTGGAGCTGCGGCGCGGCGAGACCCTCGGCATCGTGGGCGAGTCCGGTTGCGGCAAGTCGACGTTGGCCCGGCTGCTCGTCGGTCTGGAGACGCCGACCTCCGGTGACCTGTTCGTGCAGGGCAAGAACATGGCCAAGGTCGGTGCCGAGGCACGGCGTCGGGGCCGGCGGAACATCCAGCTGGTGATGCAGGACCCGTACACCTCGCTGAACCCGCGAATGACCGTCGGCGACATCATCGGCGAGCCGTTCGAGGTGCACCCGGACGTGGTGCCGAAGGGCCAGCGCCGGCCCAAGGTGCAGGAGCTGCTGGAGCTGGTCGGTCTGAACCCCGACCACATCAACCGCTATCCGCACCAGTTCTCCGGCGGCCAGCGGCAGCGTATCGGCATCGCCCGGGCGCTGGCGCTCAACCCGGAGATCATCCTCTGCGACGAGCCGGTCTCGGCGCTGGACGTCTCCATCCAGGCACAGGTGATCAACCTGCTGGAAAAGCTCCAGAACGAGCTGGGTCTGTCGTACATCTTCATCGCCCACGACCTGTCCGTGGTGCGGCACATCGCCGACCGGGTCGCGGTGATGTACCTCGGCAAGATCGTCGAGATCGGCACCGAGGACCAGATCTACGAGACGCCCACGCATCCGTACACCCAGGCGCTGCTGTCGGCGGTGCCGGTGCCGGACCCGAAGCTGCGTGGGCACCGTGACCAGATCGTCCTGACCGGCGACGTGCCGTCGCCGGCCAACCCGCCGTCCGGCTGCCGGTTCCGCACCCGCTGCTGGAAGGCCCAGGACGTCTGCGCGGAAGAGGAGCCACTGCTGCAGATCAGGGACAAGTCCGGCCACCCGAGCGCCTGCCACTTCGCCGAGGTACGCGACGTGGTGCACGCGACGGAGTAGCCACGCAGACGCCGTCGTGGCCGGTCATCCAAACCGGGAGCGGCGGTGAAGGTAGTGCCTCCTCAGTGATTCGGGGCGTCGGCCGTCACCAGCGGCCGGCGCCCCGGTCCGCGTCCAAGCCGCCGTGCCCGGACTGCCTTGGCGCCGGACGGCCGGGATCCCCGGTGTGCCACTCCGATCGACCCGCCCGGGTCAGAGCGGGCCGCGACCGGCCCGCAGCAGCAGCAGCGCCAACTGGGTGCCGTCGGCGCCGAGGGCGACCCGGAAGCGCTCCAGGATCTCCTGTTCCCGGGAGAGCACCAGCCGGGTGCCGCCGGAGGCCATCCGGGTCGCGCCGACCTCGCGGGACAGGGCGGCCCGCTCCTGCCACAGCTCGACGATCGTGCGGTCGATCTCGTCGATCCGTACCCGGATCTCGGCGATGCGGGCGGCGGCGCCCGGTTCCGCGGTCCCGGTGCCCGGGGTGTCCGCGCCGGGGCTGGTGCTGCCCTCCGCGCCGGTGCCGTTCGGGGCCGTGCCGGACTCGCCTGAGACGCCGTTCTGCTCCATCACGTCTGTCATCTTCGGGTACCTCTCACGGTGTGGTGCCCGGTGCCCGGATCCCGGGACGACAAAAGCCCCGGACTCCGAGAGCCCGGGGCTTTTCGTAGGTCTTGTCGATCAGGCGCGACCTACGGCTGCCGGACTCCCGGGGCCGTAGTAAAAGTAGAAGCGCTGGTCGAACACGCCGTCGAGTATGCCCGCAGCAGCCGTCGCCGCGCAAGGAAACCGGTTAGGAAGGGACCCTTCCTATGCACGAGGCGTTAGTAGGGGGCCCTTCCTTACACCGGGCGGCGGCGTGGGGCGGGGATGTCGGGGCGGCGGCATAGACTCGCCCTGCGATGCATCCTCTCTTCGACATCCCCGCGTCCCCGTCCGCGCCCGAGCCCGACCGGGCGCTGCCGCCGCGCCGGCCGGCTTCCGGCCGCCTCGACCCGTCCGAGTTGGTGGAGGGCCTCAACGGCCCCCAGCGGGACGCGGTCACCCATGCCGGCTCACCGCTGTTGATCGTCGCCGGTGCCGGTTCCGGCAAGACCCGGGTCCTGACCCACCGGATCGCGTACCTGCTCGCCGCGCGGGACGTGCACCCCGGCGAGATCATCGCGATCACCTTCACCAACAAGGCCGCCGGTGAGATGAAGGAACGGGTGGCCGCCCTGGTCGGTCCGCGAGCGCGGCTGATGTGGGTCTCCACGTTCCACTCCGCCTGCGTACGGATCCTGCGCGCCGAGCACGAGCACGCCGGGCTCAAGTCGACCTTCTCGATCTACGACGCGGACGACTCCCGCCGGTTGATGCAGATGGTCACCCGCGAGCTCGACCTGGACCCGAAGCGCTACCCGGCGCGGGGTCTGGCGGCCCAGGTCTCCAATCTCAAGAACGAGCTGGTCGATCCGGAGACCTTCGCCGACCGGGCGTCGGGGCCGAACGAGCGGGCGCTGGCCGAGGCGTACACGCTGTACCAGCGACGGCTGCGCGAGGCGCACGCGCTGGACTTCGACGATCTGATCATGACGACGGTGCACCTGCTCCAGTCGCACCCGCACGTCGCCGAGACCTATCGCCGCCGGTTCCGGCACGTGCTGGTCGACGAGTACCAGGACACCAACCACGCGCAGTACGTGCTGATCAAGGAGTTGGTCTCCGGCACGGAGGGGCTGGCGCCGGCGGAGCTGTGCGTGGTCGGTGACGCGGACCAGTCGATCTACGCCTTCCGGGGCGCGACGATCCGCAACATCCTGGAGTTCGAACGCGACTTCGGCGACGCCCGCACCATCCTGCTGGAGCAGAACTACCGCTCCACCCAGACCATTCTGAACGCGGCCAACGCGGTGATCGACCGCAACACCTCGCGCAAGCCGAAGCGGCTGTGGAGCGACGCCGGGGCGGGCGAGCAGATCGTCGGGTACGTCGCCGACACCGAGCACGCCGAGGCCGACTGGGTGGGTCGGGAGATCGACCGGCTGGTCGACGCCGACGAGACCCGGCCGGGCGACGTGGCGGTCTTCTACCGCACCAACGCGCAGTCCCGCGTCTTCGAGGAGGTGTTCATCCGGGTCGGCCTGCCGTACAAGGTCGTCGGCGGGGTGCGCTTCTACGAGCGCAAGGAGGTCCGCGACGCGTTGGCCTACCTGCGCGCGGTGGTCAACGACGACGACACGGTGAGTCTGCGCCGGATCCTGAACACGCCCCGGCGGGGCATCGGTGACCGGGCCGAGGCGTGCGTGGAGGCACTGTCCAGCCGGGACCGCATCTCCTTCGGTGCCGCGTTGCGCCGGGCCAAGGACGCGCCGGGCATCTCCACCCGCGCGGCCAACGGCATCGCCGACTTCGTCGCGCTGCTCGACTCCGCCCGGGAGGTGGCCGTCGACGGCACCCCCGAGGAGGTGCTGGAGGCGGTGCTGACCCGCTCGGGCTACCTGACCGAGTTGGAGGAGAGCCTGGACCCGCAGGACGCGGGCCGGGTGGACAACCTCCAGGAACTGGTCAGTGTGGCCCGGGAGTACACCGAACGGATCGAGGCGACCGGCGCGGAGGGGGAGCGGGCAACGCTGGCCGGTTTCCTGGAGCAGGTGGCCCTGGTGGCCGACGCTGACCAGATCCCCGCCGACGATCCCGAGCACCAGGGCGTGGTCACGCTGATGACCCTGCACACCGCCAAGGGGCTGGAGTTCCCGGTGGTCTTCCTGACCGGCCTGGAGGACGGCGTCTTCCCGCACCTGCGCTCGCTGGGCGACACCCGGGAGCTGGAGGAGGAACGGCGGCTGGCGTACGTGGGCATCACCCGGGCCCGGCAGCGCCTCTACCTGTCCCGGGCGGTGACCCGGTCGGCGTGGGGGCAGCCGGCGTACAACCCGCCGTCGCGGTTCCTGGAGGAGTTGCCGACCGAGCTGGTCCGCTGGGAGCGCACCGAGGGGTCGTACACCTCCTGGGGCGGCGGTGGCGGCGGCGTGGGCGGTCGCGCGGACCGGGTGGGCGGCAGCTTCACCGGCGGTACGCCCCGCGCGGTCCAGTTGGCCCGCAAGCTCGGCGTGGACGGCAGTCGGCTGGCCACCGCGAGCGAGCTGCCGCAGGGCCCCAAGGTCTCCGCCGGGGACCGGGTCAACCACCAGCGGTACGGACTCGGTCGGGTGGTGACGGTGGAGGGCCACGGTCCGGGTGCCCGCGCACAGATCGACTTCGGCGACCAGACGTTGTGGCTGGTGCTGCGGCACGCCCCGATCGAGAAGATCTGACGGGTCGGCGCACCGGCCCGGGGTGGGCCGGTGCGCCGGACGCTGGGCGTCAGGTCAGCACGCCACGTCGATGCCGCGTGCGCGCAGGAACGGCGCCGGGTCGATCTGGTTCCACATCTGACCCTGGTGCACCTCGAAGTGCAGGTGCGGCCCGGTGGAGTCGCCGGTGGAGCCCTCCAGACCGATGGTCTGCCCGGTGCTGACCTTCTCGCCCACGCTCACCCGGGTGGTGCTCAGGTGGGCGTAGTGGGTGAGGTAGCCGTTGCCGTGGTCGATGACGACCGAGATGCCGTATCCGTCACCGACGTCGCCGGCCTTCGTGACGGTGCCTTTGGA
Source organism: Micromonospora sp. NPDC002389 (assembly GCF_040296095.1). Taxonomy (NCBI): domain Bacteria; kingdom Bacillati; phylum Actinomycetota; class Actinomycetes; order Micromonosporales; family Micromonosporaceae; genus Micromonospora; species Micromonospora sp. NPDC002389. The sequence continues at coordinate 366,354 of NZ_JBEOWP010000001.1, read as the reverse complement.
GGCGGCCCGCACCGGTGTGCCGGCGGGCAGCGCGAAGTCGATACCGGCGTGCAGCGTGCCCCAGCGGGGGCCGTAGCACGAGGTGATGGCGGCGCCGGCCATCGGGATGACCCAGTCGGGCTTCGGTGCCGCGCTCGTGGTGGTCTTCGTGGCGGCCTTGCTGGCCTTGGTCGCCGTCGGACGGGGTTTCGCGGTCGGGCTCGCGCTGGGTGTCGTGGACGGACTGGCCGTCGGGGTCGGCGTCGGGCTCTCCGGGGCGGCCGACTCGCGGGCCGAGCGGTCGGCGCGGTCGGCGGCCTCCGCCCGGGCGGCGGCTTCGGCGCTGGCCTGCGCGTCGAGTGAGACGGGGCTCGGGGTCGGGCTGTCGTCGAGATTGGTCACGACGACGCCACCGAGTCCGAGTCCCAGTACGGCGACCGCGCCGACGGCCAGCCGACGGCCGCGCCGGCCGATCCGGCGGCGGTGCCGGGCGGGGGCGTGGGGGAGTTCGGGGTTCGGGGTGGAGCTGTCGTCCTGCACGGGGCGGACCTCACTGGATCGAGGGGTACGTGACCTGGAAATCCTGGTGTCGGCCGGGTGCGCGTCGGGTACCGGGGGTTCGGTGGGGCAACGATGGCGGCGGGGCCGCTGCCCGGTTCTGTCCTCGGTTGTCGTCGGGTGACCGGGTCGCGGGGTCGGGCGTGGTGTGCGCTCGGCCACAATGCGGACTGTGTCCTGGGACACTTTCTGATATGCGCGCACACAGGAAACCGCCCGGATCGATCGATCCGGGCGGTTAACGGGTGCAACGGGGTGTCAGGACTCCGCTACCTCGCTGTAAATTGCCTCGACTTGCAGCTTGATGTCCACTCCGCGCTCCTGGAGCCAGGGCACCGGGTCGAGCGGCTTGCCCTTGACATGGATCTCCAGGTGCAGGTGGACCCCGTAGGAGTGTCCGGTGTTGCCGACCAGACCGAGCTGGTCGCCGGCCTTGACCTGCTGGCCCTCGCGGACGCTGACGGCCGAGGAGTGGCCGTAGATCGCTTCGCTGCCGTCGGGGTGCTGCACGATCACGGCGTTGCCGTACCCGCCGAACCAGCCGGCCTTGGTGACGGTGCCCTCGTGGATCGAGACGTACGGGGTGCCCTCCGGCGCGACCAGGTCGATGCCGGTGTGCAGCTTGCCCCACCGCATGCCGTAGGGGGAGTTGAAGTCGTAGCCCTGCAGTGGCAGCAGCCAGACGCCGGAGTCCTCGACGGTCTCCGGAGCGCTCCGGCTGTCCCGGGAGGACCGCTCGGCGGCGTCGGCGCGCTCGGCAGCACCCTGGCTGCTGACCGCTGCCTGCTTCAGCTCGTCGAGAACCGACTGTTCGACGCTCTTGGCGTCCGGCAGTGCGCCGGCGCCCAGTGCCACCACACCGGCACCGACGAAGGCGGTGGTGACGACTGCGGCGTAGCGGCTACGCGGGGGGGTGGGTACGCGGCGGCGACCGCGATATCGATCGGGCTCAGACGACAGGCGCTGGCGCACGCACACCCTCCGTTGTCGGGGTTCCGAGGCGTTCGGCCGCCGTCCGGATCAGTGATCCGTCCGCCGGCTGGTCGCGTCGTCACCCGTCCGCAAACCTGATGACAACCGTGGACACGGTAGCCAACCGTCAGTCGCCCCACAAGCCGGAGCGCCGAACTCGTTGGACCTTTCTGTCCCTTTCCGTCCATTAATGTCATGGCTCGCGGCACTGGAGGGCCGCCCTCGTTATCGTCCGTTCGTCGCACACCGTGACCGATCGGCGGAGTCGTCCTCCTTGACCCGGACCGGGTTGGTCATGCCTCTGTGTGAGGTCGTCGTGGCGGCGGGTCCGCCCCCGGGTCCCGGCCCCGGTTCCCCGAGTTCGGTGGCGCGGGTTACCGTTCGTTCAGGTGAAAGCCCCGGAGCCGGTGAAAGGGATGCGCAGATGAGCTCTCGTGTTCGGGTCGTCGTCGCCAAGCCGGGCCTGGACGGCCACGACCGTGGGGCCAAGGTGGTGGCCCGTGCTCTCCGGGACGCCGGCATGGAGGTCATCTACACCGGCCTGCACCAGACGCCGGAGCAGATCGTGGAGACCGCGATCCAGGAGGACGCCGACGCGGTCGGCCTCTCCGTGCTCTCCGGCGCGCACATGACACTGTTCCGCCGGGTGCTCGAACTGCTGGGCGAGCGCGACGCCCGGGACATCGTGGTCTTCGGCGGGGGCATCATCCCGGACGCCGACATCCCGGAGCTGGAGCAGCTCGGCGTGGCCAAGATCTTCACGCCGGGCGCGACCACCCAGTCCATCGTGGAGTGGGTCCGCAGCAACGTCGCCCAACCGGTGAGCTGAGCCCGACACGCGCGGACCCAATGGGCGCGCACGGGGATCGACGCGGCAAAGGCGCGCAAGGGGAGGGGCCGGACGCACCCCTCACACGTCCGGCCCCTCTATGCACGATGCCCCGCCGCCACCCCTCGACCGACAGGGCATCGGCCGCTTGCGTCCTCGCGCCGTTCAGCGCTCCGACATCTGACTCAACGAGGCCCTGCCGACCGGGTTACGGACCGGCACCGGGTTCCCTGCCCGGCCCGTCGAGATCGCTCGAACGGGTGACACCGGAGCGGCCGCTGCGGCGCGGTGCACGCCGGTGACGCAGCGTCGGTGGTGGCTGTGGATTACCGCACACCCCGCACCCGCTCGGTTGCCGCCCGTGCCGACATCGTTAGGCTGCGCCCAATGAACCCCGCACCACCTCTGCCCACGGTCCGCAGGATCCACGGGGCGGGCGCGGTGCGCGAGTGCCGTGCGGTTCGGGCCGCGCGAGGTTCAGCGGTCTGCGTCAACTTCGACTGATGTCAGGCACCGCACTGTTTACTTTCCATACGCTGGTGGCGGCGCGACGGTGCGCCGCGGAGACGGGACGGGACGCGCAATCGTGGACCTGTACGAATACCAGGGGCGGGACCTGTTCGAGCGGCACGGTCTGCCCGTGCTCGCCGGCGGCGTTGCCACTACCCCGGAGGAGGCCCGCGCGATCGCCGATCGCCTCGGCGGCCGAGTGGTCGTCAAGGCGCAGGTGAAGGTCGGCGGGCGAGGCAAGGCCGGCGGCGTCAAGCTCGCCGAGGGCGCGGAGGAGACGGTGGCCCGCGCCACCGACATCCTCGGCATGGACATCAAGGGTCACACGGTCCACAAGGTCATGATCACGGTGACTGCGGACGTGGCCGAGGAGTACTACTTCTCGTACCTGCTGGACCGGGCGAACCGCACCTTCCTCTGCATTGCCAGCGTCGCTGGCGGCATGGACATCGAGCAGGTCGCCGCCGACACCCCGGACAAGGTCGTCAAGGCCCCGATCGACGCCGTCAAGGGTGTCGACGAGGCCAAGGCCCGGGAGATCGTCTCCGCCGCCGGCTTCCCGGCCGAGGTCGCCGACCAGGTCGTCGACGTCGCGGTGGGGCTGTGGAAGGCGTTCGTCGCCGAGGACGCCACCCTGGTCGAGGTCAACCCGTTGGCCAAGACCGGTGACGGCACGCTGCTGCTGCTGGATGCCAAGATCTCGCTGGACGAGAACGCCGGCTTCCGGCACCCGGACCACGAGGCCCTGGTCGACCAGGCGACCGTGGACCCGCTGGAGCAGGCCGCCAAGGAGAAGGACCTCAACTACGTCAAGCTCGACGGCGAGGTCGGCATCATCGGCAACGGCGCGGGTCTGGTCATGTCCACGCTCGACGTGGTCGCGTACGCCGGTGAGCGGCACGGCAACGTCAAGCCGGCCAACTTCCTCGACATCGGCGGCGGTGCGAGCGCCGCGGTGATGGCAAACGGCCTGGAGATCGTGCTCTCCGACCCGGCGGTCCGGAGCGTCTTCGTCAACGTCTTCGGTGGCATCACCGCCTGCGACGAGGTCGCCAACGGCATCATCCAGGCGCTGGCCCTGCTGGAGCAGCGCGGGGAGCAGGTCACCAAGCCGCTCGTCGTGCGGCTCGACGGCAACAACGCCGAAGCTGGTCGGGCGATCCTCGACAGCGCGAACAACCCGCTTGTGCAGCGGGTCGACACCATGGACGGCGCGGCCGAGCGGGCCGCCGAGCTGGCGGCTGCGGGGGTCTGACAATGGCTATCTGGCTGACCAAGGACTCGAAGGTCATCGTCCAGGGGATGACCGGTTCCGAGGGTTCCAAGCACACCCGGCGGATGCTCGCGGCCGGCACCAACGTCGTCGGCGGCGTGAACCCGCGCAAGGCGGGCACCACCGTCGACTTCGACGGCACCGAGCTGCCGGTCTTCGCCAGCGTCGCGGACGCGATGAAGGACACCGGCGCCGACGTCACCGTCATCTTCGTGCCCCCGCAGTTCACCAAGGGCGCGGTCATCGAGGCGATCGACGCCGAGATCCCGCTGGCCGTGGTGATCACCGAGGGTGTGCCGGTGCACGACACCGCCGCCTTCTGGGCGTACAACACGGGCAAGGGCGAGCGGACCCGGATCGTCGGGCCGAACTGCCCCGGCATCGCCTCGCCGGGTGCCTCCAACGCCGGCATCATCCCGGCCGACATCACCGGCAGCGGCCGGATCGGCCTGGTCAGCAAGAGCGGCACGCTGACCTACCAGATGATGTACGAGCTGCGGGACATCGGCTTCTCGACCTGCGTCGGCATCGGTGGTGACCCGATCATCGGCACCACGCACATCGACGCGCTGGCCGCGTTCGAGGCCGACCCGGACACCGACGCCATCGTGATGATCGGTGAGATCGGCGGCGACGCCGAGGAGCGGGCGGCCGAGTACATCAAGGCCAACGTCACCAAGCCGGTGGTCGGCTACATCGCCGGCTTCACCGCCCCGCCCGGCAAGACCATGGGGCACGCCGGTGCGATCATCTCCGGCTCGGCGGGTACCGCCGACGCGAAGAAGGCCGCGCTTGAGGCGGTCGGCGTCAAGGTCGGCAAGACCCCGACCGAGACCGCCAAGCTGATGCGGGAGATCATGTCCGCCGGCTGAGCCGGTACGACAGTCTTCGAGGGGCCGACCGGAAGGTCGGCCCCTCAGCGGTTCCAGTACGGGTAGTTGCCCGTGGCGGACAGGATCAGGCTGATCACGATGTTGAGCACACCCAGGCCGATCGAGACGTAGCCGAGCACCGGCGACTGCCGGTAGCGGCGTGCGTCGCGGATCGACAACCAGCCGAAGACGATGCCGAGGATGCCGCAGCAGAGCACCCCGGTCACGATGCCCAGCACGCCCCACAGAGTGGTGCGGTCCCGGCCTGCCGGTGGCGGCGGGGGCGGTGGATACGGAGCGTTCACGGCACTTCCCTTTCGGACACTAGCTGCCGCGACGTCGGCCACGGCCCTGAGCCGAGGCTAGACCGGACCCTGCGGCCGGCACGCCGGATCAGCGAACTCACCTCCGGACGGGGTGGTGTCCGGACAGCCGGGGCGGCCCCGGCATGCCAGAGTAGAGACGATGTCCTCCGTCACCCCTGACCAGCCACGCCGGGCCACCGACGCCCGCGGGGTCGGCGCCCGGCCACCCGGTCGCGCCGGCCCGCCCCGCCGGGTACCGGTGCAACGGGGCACGCCCGGCGGTCGCCGTCACCCGCCCCTCGCGGTCGCCGCGCTGGTGGCCGCCGGTGGGGCCGCGCTCACGTCCTGGCTGCCGGTGGCGTTCGCACTCTGGTTGTTCCAGCTCAGCGAGGGCGCCGCCACCCTGCTGGGCGCGATCCGCGCTGGGGCGGCCGGATGGCTGCTGGGGCACGGCGTACCGCTGGACACCGCCGCCGGCCCCCTGGGCCTGGCCCCGCTCGCGGTCACCGTGCTGGCGATCTGGCGACTCACCCGCGCCGGCGTGCACGCCAGCCGCGCGGTCGGCGCACGCGGCAGCCGGTCGCCGGGACGCACGCTGGCCGTCGCGGCGGCGGTCGGAGTCGGGTACGGCCTGATCGGGCTGCTCGCCGCGCTGCTCGTGGGCACCGGCGACACCGGTGTGTCGTGGTCCCGGGCCGCAGTGACGCTCGCCGTGCTCGGCACACTCGCCGCCGGTCTCGGCGCGGCCCGGACCACCGAGCTGGCCGACGTGCTCGCCGGGCAGGTGCCGACGCCGGTGCGCGAAGGGGCCCGGGCCGGCCTGGTGGCCGCACTGGTGCTGCTCGGCGCGGGGGCGGCCGGGGCGGGACTGGCCGTGGCGACCGGCGGGGGCGACGCGGCCGACCTGATCGGCGCCTACCGCACCGGCGTGGCCGGGCAGGCGGGCATCACCCTGGTCAGCCTGGCGTACGCGCCGAACGCCGCCCTCTGGTCCACCAGCTACCTGCTCGGGCCCGGCTTCGCCGTCGGCACCGACACGGCGGTCCGCACCAGCGAGGTGTCCGTCGGCGCGCTACCGGCACTGCCGTTGTTCGCCGGACTGCCGAGCGGGCCGGTCGACGGGCTCGGCTCGATCGTGATTCTCGCGATGCCGGTCCTGGTGGGCATGGGTGCCGGTTGGCTACTGGCCCGCCGGTTGATCCGGTCCGCCGGGGTCGACCGCGCACCGCTGCGCTGGCGGCGGCTGCTGGTGCCGGCCGTACTCGTCGGCCCGGTGGCCGGGGCGCTTCTCGGGGTGCTCGCCGAGGTCTCCGGCGGGCCGCTCGGTGCCGGGCGGCTGGCCGAGGTCGGCCCGGTCGGTTGGCAGGTGGCGCTGGCCGCGACGCTGATCACGGGCGGCGGGGCGGTGCTCGGCGCGGCGGCCACCCGCTGGCTCACCCGTCGACCGGGCTGACCGCTGGGCCGCCCGTCACCGCAGCGAGAAGGCCAGAAACGGGCGTCGACCGTCACCGCTGTGGGAAGGCCAGAAACGGGCGAGGGGCGCTCTGGCAGTGCGGAGCGCCCCTCGACCAGCTTTGTCGTTGTCTCTAGCCACGGGTCACAAAGCTGATCAAGATCATTACGATCTGGAGCACGCCCAGCAGAAGCCCGATGCCACCACAGATCAGGCCGGCGAGGGCCTGCCCGGAGTTGGTGGCCAGGCCCTGATCGGCCTTCTGCTTGCCCATCCAACCGGTGATGGCCGCGGCCAACCCCAGCGGGATGCCGAGATAGCAGCAGACCAGCGGAATCGATGCGATGCCGAGGATCATCGACACCAGGCCGAGGGTGTTCTGCTGTCCCCCCGAGCCGGCAAAGCCCGCGTGCGGGTACATCGGCGCACCGCCGTACGGCTGCGGGGCGTACGGGTCATGGTAGGGCTGGCCACCGTAGGGGTGCCCCGACGTCGGCGGCTGACCGTAGGCCGGGGGCTGACCGTACGCCGGCTGTCCGGCGGGCGGCGCCGAGTACGGGTCGTGCGGCTGCCCGGAGATGGGCGGCTGCTGACCGTACGGGTCGTAGGGCTGCCCCGAGGTGGGCGGCTGCTGACCGTACGGGTCGGCCTGCTGGTACGGGTCGGCCTGCTGGTACGGGTCGACCGCAGGCGTGTGCGGTTCAGGTGTGGCGTACGGGTTGGCCGGCGGCGGTGCGTACGGGTTGTGCGGAGGTGGAGCTGTCGGGTCCCCGTACGGCTGTTGCTGGCCGTACGGGTCCTGACCGGGGTTACCGGGTTGCATGTGGTTCCGTAACTCAGACGTTCGAGCCGCTGAGCGAACCGAGCACGCCACCACCGACGCAGCAGAGCAGCACGATCACGAGCCAGGCGACACCGACGATGATGGCCCACTTGGACCACTTCTTGGACTCGGCGGACGCGGCCTGGGCACCGGCGTGGTCACCCTGCTGGAGCAGCTGGTTGACCTTCGAGGCGTTGATGATGGCGGGGATCGCCAGCGGCCAGAAGAGGAAGATGGCGACGATCGACATCGTCATGTTGTTGTCGACCTGCTGGGGCGGCTGGGAGGGGTATCCGGGCTGCATGATGACGAGCTCCTCACGTACGTGTCGCTGATGGGTGCGGGCCGGACGTGCGCCGGTCCCAAGCGACCGGCAGCGTACCCGGTCTGTGCGACTTCGGTGGTCGGCGAAGGGCGGGCGGCCCACCGGGTGGGCACCGGACCAGCGCTGATCCGCCGCCGGATAGGGTGTGCCGGTGACCGAGCCCGCCCGCATCGTCGTCCTCGTCTCCGGCTCCGGCAGCAACCTGCAGGCGCTGCTGGACGCGACCGCCGACCCGGCGTACGGGGCCCGGGTGGTCGCGGTGGGCGCGGACCGCGACGGCATCGCCGGGCTGGACCGGGCCGCCGCCGCAGGGGTGCCGACCTTCGTGGCGCGGGTCAAGGACCACCCGTCCCGCGAGGAGTGGGACGCGGCGCTCACCGAACGGGTCGCCGAGCACCGGCCCGACCTGGTCGTCTCGGCCGGGTTCCTGAAGCTGGTCGGTACGCGGTTCCTCGCCGCCTTCGGCGACCGCTACCTGAACACCCACAACACCCTCCTGCCGGCGTTCCCCGGCATCCACGGCCCCCGGGACGCGCTCGCCTACGGGGTGAAGGTCACCGGGGCGACGCTCTTCTTCGTCGACGCCGGGATGGACACCGGCCCGATCGTGGCGCAGGTGGCGGTGCCGGTGCACGAGGACGACGACGTGGACACGCTCACCGAGCGCATCAAGGAAGCCGAGCGGCAGCAACTCGTCGAGCAGGTGGGCCGGCTGGTCCGCGAGGGTTGGACGATCACCGGGAGAAAGGTCACAGTTCCGTGAGTTCCATCGAGGACGGGCGTCGCCCGATCCGGCGGGCACTGGTCAGCGTCTACGACAAGAGCGGTCTGGTCGACCTGGCCCGGGCGTTGCACGCCGCCGGTGTGGAGATCGTCTCCACCGGGAGCACCGCGTCGACGATCGCCGGTGCCGGCGTGCCGGTGACCGCCGTGGAGCAGGTGACCGGCTTCCCGGAGATCCTCGACGGCCGGGTGAAGACCCTGCACCCGAAGATCCACGGTGGACTCCTCGCCGACCTGCGCAAGGACACCCACATCGCCCAGCTCGACGAGCACGGCATCGCCGGGATCGACCTGCTGGTGTCCAACCTGTACCCGTTCCAGCAGACCGTCGCCTCCGGCGCGAGCCAGGACGAGTGCGTCGAGCAGATCGACATCGGTGGTCCGGCGATGGTGCGCGCCGCCGCCAAGAACCACGCCTCGGTGGCCGTGGTGACCGACCCGGCCGCGTACCCGCTGCTGCTGGCCGCGCTCGACGGCGGTGGCTTCACCCTGGCGCAGCGGCGGGCGCTGGCCGCCCGCGCCTTCGCCGACATCGCCGAGTACGACGTGGCGGTCGCCGACTGGTTCGCCACGTCCCTGGCCCCGGCGGAGGACGGCGGAGCGGAGTTCGCCGGGCTGGCGCTGCGGCGGCAGGCGGTGCTGCGGTACGGCGAGAACCCGCACCAGGGCGCGGCGGTCTATGCGGACCCGGCGAGCCCGCCCGGGTTGGCCCAGGCCGAGCAGTTGCACGGCAAGGAGATGTCCTACAACAACTACGTCGACGCGGACGCCGCCTGGCGGGCCGCGAACGACTTCGCCGACCAGCCGGCGGTGGCCGTGATCAAGCACGCCAACCCGTGCGGCATCGCGGTCGGCGCGGACGTGGCCGAGGCCCACCGCAAGGCGCACGCCTGCGACCCGGTCTCCGCCTTCGGCGGCGTCATCGCGGTGAACCGGCCGGTCTCGGTCGAGCTGGCCGGGCAGATCGCCGAGATCTTCACCGAGGTCGTGGTGGCGCCCGGGTACGAGCCGGGGGCCGCCGAGGTGCTCCAGGCCAAGAAGAACATCCGGCTGCTGCGGGCACCGGAGTTCCGCCCGCTGCCGACCGAGTGGCGGCAGATCACCGGCGGTGTGCTGGTGCAGGAACGCGACGCGATCGACGCCGAGGGCGACGCCCCGGCGACCTGGCGGTTGGCCACCGGCGAGGCGGCCGACGAGGCGACCCTGGCCGACCTGGCCTTCGCCTGGCGGGCGGTACGCGCGGTGAAGAGCAACGCGATCCTGCTGGCGCAGGACGGCGCGACGGTCGGCGTCGGGATGGGCCAGGTCAACCGGGTCGACTCGGCGCGACTGGCGGTCAGCCGGGCCGGTGCCGACCGGGCGCGGGGCGCGGTGGCGGCCTCGGACGCGTTCTTCCCGTTCGCCGACGGCCCGCAGATCCTGATCGACGCCGGCATCCGGGCGATCGTGCAGCCGGGCGGCTCGATCCGGGACGAGGAGGTGATCGCCGCCTGCAAGCAGGCCGGCGTCACCATGTACCTGACCGGCACCCGGCACTTCTTCCACTGACCCGCCGCCGCGCCCCCTGCGGCGCCGTGTGCTCTTGCGGCTGTGGTGTTAGGAAGGGTCCCCTGCTATGCACCAGGCGTTAGCAGGGGACCCTTCCTTACACCGATCGCAGCTCGGCGAAATGACAGGCGGACGGGTGCGGGTCGGCGGCCCGCGGCACCGCCTGCGGATCCTCGACCGCGCAGATCTCCTGCGCCTTCCAGCACCGGGTCCGGAAGTGACAGCCGCTCGGCGGGTCGGCCGGGCTCGGCACGTCACCGCGCAACCGGATCACCGTACGGCGCTCCCGGGCGTCCGGGTCCGGCACCGGCGCGGCCGAGAGCAGCGCCTGCGTGTACGGGTGGGTGGCCCGCTGGTAGATCTCGTCCTCGGTGCCGATCTCCACGATCCGGCCCAGGTACATCACCGCGATCCGGTCCGAGATGTGCCGCACCACGGACAGGTCGTGCGCGATGAAGATGTACGACAGCCCGAACTCGTCCTGAAGCTGCTCCAACAGGTTGATCACCTGGGCCTGGATGGAGACGTCCAACGCGGAGACCGGCTCGTCGCAGACGATCACCTCGGGACGCAGCGCGAGTGCCCGGGCGATGCCGATGCGCTGCCGCTGGCCACCGGAGAACTGGTGCGGGTAGCGGTTGACGTGTTCCGGGTTCAGCCCGACCACGTCGAGCAGTTCCTGCACCCGCCGCTCGCGACTGCCCTTCGGGGCTGCCTCGGGATGGATCTCGAACGGCTCACCGATGATGTCGCCGACGGTCATTCGCGGGTTCAGCGAGGTGTATGGGTCCTGCATGACCATCTGCATGTTCCGGCGGATCCGGCGTAACCGGGCTCCGGAGGCGGCGAAGAGGTCCTGCCCGGCCAGGGTGGCCCGGCCGGCGGTCGGCCGCTCCAGCCGCATCAGCAGCCGGGCCAGGGTGGACTTGCCGCAGCCGGACTCGCCGACGATGCCCAGCGTCTCGCCCCGGCGGAGCTGGAAGCTCACCCCGTCGACGGCCTTCACCGCGCCGACCCTCTTCTGGAACAGCACCCCCCGCGTGATCGGGAAGTGCTTGACCACGTGGTCGACGTCGAGGATCGTCTCGCCGGTCACCGTGGTGGGCTCAGTCGGCGCGGTCATCGCGTACCTCCTGCGCGAAGTGGCACGCGCTGGTCCGGCCGTCGCCGAGGACCAGGTCGTGCGGTACCTCGTCGACACAGACCTGCTGCGCGTACGGGCATCGGGGATGGAACGGGCAGCCGCCGGGGATGCGCATCAGGTTCGGCGGCAGACCCCGGATGGTGGAGAGCGGCCCGCCGCGCTGGTCCAGGCGCGGGATCGACGCCAGCAGCCCCTTGGTGTACGGGTGGGCGGGCGCCCGGTACAGCGAACGTACGTCGGCGTGCTCGACGATGCGGCCCGCGTACATGACGGCGATCCGGTCGGCCACGTCGGCGACCACGCCCAGGTCGTGGGTGATCAGGATCATCGCCATGTCCAGGTCCCGCCGCAGGTCGGCGAGGAGGTCCATGATCTGCGCCTGCACGGTGACGTCGAGCGCGGTGGTCGGCTCGTCGGCGATGAGCACCTTGGGTTCCATGGCCAGCGCCATCGCGATCATCACGCGTTGGCGCATGCCGCCGGAGAACTGGTGCGGGTAGTCGCCGAGACGTGCGCCGGCGGCCGGGATCTGCACCAGGTCCATCAACTCCACCGCGCGGCGACGGGCGTCGGCACGGGTCATGCCGAGCCGCTGGCGCAGCGTCTCGCCGATCTGCCAACCGACCGGGAAGACCGGGTTCAACGCGGAGAGGGCGTCCTGGAAGATCATCGCGATCTCCTTGCCCCGGACCTGCCGGCGTTGCTCCTCGGGCAGGGCGAGCAGGTCGCGCCCCTGATAGAGGATCTGCCCGGAGGTGACGTGCGCCGGTGGGCTGTCCAGGATGCCCATCACGGCCTGCGCGGTGACGGATTTGCCGGAGCCGGACTCGCCCAGCACCGCGAGCGTCTCGCCCGGGTCCAGGTGGTAGCTGACCCCGTTGATCACCGTGGCCACCCCCTCGCCGGTACGGAACTCGATGTGCAGGTCCCGCACCTGGAGCAGGTGGCCGCCGGGTGGGGTGGGGGTGGCCGGGGTCGGTGGCGTCGTGGTCATGTCGGTCACCGCAGCTTCGGGTCGAACGCGTCGCGGATGGCGTCGCCGAGCATGATGAACGCCAGCACGGTCAGGGCCAGGAACGTCGACGGGACGACCAGCGGCGTCGCCGACTCGCGCATGTGCACCCGACCGTTGTTGATGTCGATGCCCCAGGAGATGGTCGGCTCCCTCAGGCCGATGCCGAGGAACGAGAGCGTCGCCTCGGCGGCGATGAACGAACCGAGCGCGATGGTCAGCACCACGATCGCCGGGGCGAGCGCGTTCGGCAGGATGTGCCGCCACATGATCCGGCCGTTGCCGGCGCCCAGCATCCGGGCGGCGGACACGTAGTCCTGCTCCCGGGCGGTGATCACCGAGGAGCGGACCACCCGGGCGGCGGTGGTCCAGCCGAGCACCGCGAGTACGAAGATGACGGCACCGACGCGTACCGTGGCGCTGTCGCTGGCGACCCGCTTGAGCAGCACGATCGCGGCCAGCAGCAGGGGGATGCCGAGCACGATGTCGATGACCCGGCTCAGCACCGCGTCGACCCAGCCGCCGAAGTACCCGGCGAGCATCCCGACGACCAGCGCGATCACCCCGGTGAGCAGCGCCGAGAGGGCGCCGACCAGCAGGGACGCCCGGGCGCCGTAGACCGCGCGGGCGTACGTGTCGCAGCCCTGGAAGTCGTACCCGAAGATCGCCCCGCCGGACGGGGCGGCGTGCTGCCGGGACAGTACGCACTCACCCGGATCGTTGCTGGTGAACAGCCCGGGCACGGCGGCCATCGCGGCCACCAGCAGCACCAGCGCCAGGCTGATCCAGAAGATCGGCTTGCGGCGCAGGTCGCGCCAGGCGTCACCGGCCAGACTGCGCGGCTTGCGAGGTCGGCCGACCTGGTCCGGCGCGACCGGCTCACCCGACGGCCCACGTCGCGCGGCCTGGTTCTCCGACGCCGCCACGGTCTCGAAGTCACTCATGCCAGCCCCTCGCTGCGCTCGGTGCCGGCATTTCCGCTGAGCTGATGATTCGTTCGCTGCGCTCACTCATGCCGCCCCCTCGCTGCGCTCGGTTTCGGCTCCCTCGCTGCGCTCACTCATAGCGGATCCTCGGGTCCAGGACGGCGTACAGGACGTCCACCACCAGGTTGGAGACCAGGTAGACCACGACGAGCACGCTGACGATGCCCACCACCAGCGGGCCGTCCTCGGTGCGGATGCCGCGGAACAGGTTGAAGCCGACGCCGGGGATGTTGAACACGCCCTCGGTGATGATCGCGCCGCTCATCAGGTTGCCCACCTCGACGCCGAGGAAGGTGATCACCGGGATGAGCGAGTTGCGCAGGACGTGCACGCTGACCACCCGCCGGTTCGGCAGGCCCTTGGAGCGGGCGGTACGCACGTAGTCGGCGCGCAGGTTCTCGGCCACCGAGGTACGGGTCAGCCGCAGCGCGGTGGCCAGCGAGAGCGAGCCGAGCACGATCCCGGGCAGCAGCAGGGAGCGGAAGTCGGGGTCGGCACCGGCGGTGGGCGGGAAGACCTGCCACTTGACACCCAGGAAGTACTGCGCGAGCGGCGCGAGCACGATGGTCGGGATGCCGAGCACCAGCAGCGTCAGCAGCAGGGTGGCGTTGTCGAAGATGCCGGCCCGGCGGATGCCGGCGAGGACGCCTGCGGTGACCCCGAAGATCACGGCGACCGCGATGGCGATCAGTGCCAGTTTGATGGTGACCGGCCAGGCGGTGGCGAGGATGTCACCGATCGACCGTCCGGTGAGTGACTCACCGAGGTCGCCGCGGAGCAGGTTGGCGAGGTAGTCGACGTAGCGGTAGAAGAAGCCGCCGACGCCGGTCGCGTCGAGGTGGTACTTCTCGGTGAGATAGGCCCGCTGTGCCTCGGTGACCGGACGTTCACCGGCGAGCGCCTGGATCGGGTCGCCCTGGCCGGCGAACATCAGCGCGTAGACGATCAGCGTGGTGCCGAAGAAGGCCAGGACCATCTGCAGTAGGCGCCGCACGATGAAGCGGAACATACTAGGCAGTCTTCCCAAAAAGGGCGAACCACGTGGCGGGTCGGGTCACCTCGACCCGACCCGCACCCGTGGTCGTGTTACTTGACGGCCTCGATCTGGATCAGGTCGACCCGGTCGAAGAGGTCCATCTCGACGTTCTTCACCTTGGTCGAGTGACCGAAGTTGTTCTGACCGAAGCGCAGCGGCACCACCGGCAGGTCCTCGGCCAGCAGGTCCTCGGCCGCCTGGTACTTCTCGATCGCCTCGTCCTCGCTGGGGGCGCTGGCGCCCTCGGCGAGCAGCTCGTCGAACTCCGGGTTGCGGTAGCCGTAGTAGTTCGACGAACCGTTCGAGCTGTACAGCGGGCCCAGGTAGTTCTCCATGGACGGGAAGTCCATGATCCAGCCCATCCGGAACAGGCCGACCGGCTGCTTGGCCTTGACCTTGGTCAGCAGGTCGGCGAACTTCGGCTCGGCGTTGCCGACGCAGTCCACGCCCAGGTTGGCCTTGAGCTGGTTGCAGGTGGCGTCGATCCAGTCCTTGTGCCCACCGTCGCCGTTGTACGACAGAGTGATCTTCGACGGGCCGCCCGCAGCCTGGTACAACGCCTTGGCCCTGGCCGGGTCGAACTCGCCCGGTGCGCCGACGGTGTTCTCCCGGTAGCCGGCGACCACCGGGGAGACGAACGAGCGGGCCGGCTGCTGCGAGTCCTTGAAGATCGACCGGGTGATCTCCTCGCGGTCGATCGCCATCGAGATGGCCTTGCGGACGTCCGGGTTGCTGTACTCCTCCTGGAAGGTGGGGAAGGCCAGGAAGTGCAGCGACGAGGCGGGACTCTGCTGGAACCGGTCACCCAGGTCGGTGGCGGCGGTCGACAGGTTCTCGGTCGGGATCGTCTTGATCACGTCGAGGTTGTCCGACAACACGTCCGCGTACGCGGCGGTGAGCTGCTGGTAGATCCGGAACTCGACGCCGGCCACCTTCGGCTGCTCGCCGGGGAAGGCGTCGTACCGCTCGACCTCGACCTTGGCGTCGTGCTGCCAGGTGCCCTTCATCTTGAACGGGCCCTGACCGATCGGCGCCTGCTCGTACCCCTCGGCCAGCTCGCCGGGCGCGGAGAACGCGGCCTGCGGCAGCGGGTAGAAGGCGGTGTAGCCGAGCATCGCGGTGAACTCGCTGTACGGCTGGGACAGCGTGACGGTGAAGGTGTCGTCGTCGACCTTCTTGAGCCCGCTGAGCGTGGTGGCCTTCGGGTTCTCGCCCTGGAGGTCGTCGTACCCGGCGATCTTCTCGAAGAAGTAGCTGGAGTTCTGCCCGTTCGGGGCGTACGCGCCGTAGTTCCAGGCGTCGATGTAGTTGTCGGCGGTGACGTCCTCGCCGTTGTGGAACGTGTAGCCGTCCTTCAGCGTGATCGTCCAGGTGGTGTTGTCCTCGGACGTGATCGACTCGGCCGCGACCTCGTACGGCTTGTGGGCCTCGTCGTAGTCGACCAGCGGGCTGAACAGGGCGGCGAGCACCTGGGAACCGCTCGTCTCGTTGGTGTTGGTCGGCACCAGGTGCTGCGGCTCGGCGATCTCGATTCGCACGGCCGCGTTGGGGTCGCTCTCACCGGAACCGTCGCCGCCCGAGCCGCAGGCCACCAGGCCCAGGGTCACCGCGAGCGGGAGGGCGGTCCAGGCGGCGAGCCTACGAACGCGCATTGAGCCTCCTCATCTCATTACGCTGCGCTATCGAGCCCGGATTGGGGGTAACTCTGCGCAACGCTCGGCAACGGTAAGTCGTGCGCCGAGACTCGGCAACGTAGTGGTCTCGAAGGGGTAACAGAACGAGGCCCTACAGGTTGGCGGGACCCGGTCGGCGTGCTACGCCGAAGCGCCCAAAGCGTCGATGACGTGCAGACCTCTAGGGAGGTTGGAAGGTGCGGCGCGGCGGCCGGTGCCTTCTCGGGATCGGGCGGCCCGATCGTCGGATACGTGGTCCTTCGTGCCCGGCTGTCCGGAGTCGGAGTGGTCGGCGGCACAAGTAGTCACTCAAAGTGAGGAACGACACCTGACGGAAAGTAGTTTCGTGGTCGGTGTCGCGGGCCCGCCAGGTCGGGGGAGGCGACGGTGGCGGGCGTGAGACGATCAGATCGTGACGGCGACGCTTCTGGACGGCAAGGCGACCGCGGCGGAGATCAAGGACGAGCTGCGGGCGCGGGTCAAGGCCCTGGCGGAACGGGGAACCGTGCCGGGACTGGGCACGGTGCTGGTCGGTAGCGACCCCGGTTCCCAGGCGTACGTCAACGGCAAGCACCGCGACTGCGCCGAGGTCGGCATCGCCTCGATCCGCCGGGAGCTGCCGGCCGACGCGACCCAGGAGCAGGTCGACCGGACCGTGGCCGAGCTGAACGCCGACCCGGCGTGTCACGGCTACATCGTCCAACTGCCCCTGCCGGCGCACCTGGACACCCAGCGGGTGCTCGAACTGATCGACCCGGAGAAGGACGCCGACGGCCTGCACCCGGTCAACCTGGGCCGGCTGGTGCTCGGCTACGACGCGCCGCTGCCCTGCACCCCGCGCGGCATCGTGGAACTGCTCCGTCGGCACGAGGTGCCGCTGCGCGGTGCCAACGTCGCGGTGGTGGGACGCGGCAACACCGTCGGTCGTCCGCTCGGGCTGCTGCTGACCCGGCGCAGCGAGAACGCCACCGTGACGCTCTGCCACACCGGCACCCTCGACCTGGCCGCGCACACCCGCGCCGCCGACATCGTCATCGTTGCGGCCGGCGTACCCGGCCTGCTCACCGCCGAGATGATCACCCCGGGCGCGGTGGTGGTCGACGTGGGCATCACCCGGGTCATCGGCTCGGACGGCAAGGGTCGCTACACCGGCGACGTGGACCCGGAGGTCTTCGAGGTGGCCGGCAAGGTGGTGCCGATGCCCGGCGGGGTCGGTCCGATGACCCGGGCCATGCTGCTGACCAACGTGGTCGAGCGGGCCGAACGCGGCTGAGGTGACGGAAGGCCCATAACCGTCCGCCCCTGGCCTGCCCGGTGCCAGGATGGCTGATACCGTCCGGAAAACCGACTGGTAGCAGGGAGTGGGACGACCATGGGTAAGAAGGTCACTGTCGTCGGCGCCGGATTCTACGGCTCCACCACCGCGCAGCGCCTGGCCGAGTACGACGTCTTCGACACCGTCGTCATCACCGACATCATCGACGGCAAGCCCGCGGGCATCGCCCTCGACCTCAACCAGTCCCGTGCGGTCGAGGGTTTCGAGACCAAGGTCGTCGGCGTCACCACCGGCCCCAACGGCGAGGGCTACGAGGGCATCGAGGGCTCCGACGTCGTCGTCATCACCGCCGGTCTGCCGCGTAAGCCGGGCATGAGCCGGATGGACCTGCTGGAGACCAACGCCAAGATCGTGCGCCAGGTCGCCGAGAACGTCGCCAAGTACGCCCCGAACGCCGTCGTCATCGTGGTCTCCAACCCGCTGGACGAGATGACCGCGCTGGCCCAGATCGCCACCCAGTTCCCGCGCAACCGGGTGCTCGGGCAGGCCGGCATGCTGGACACCGCCCGGTTCAGCAACTTCGTCGCCGAGGCGTTGCAGGTGCCGGTCAAGTCGGTGAAGACGCTGACCCTGGGGTCGCACGGCGACACCATGGTCCCGGTGCCGTCGCAGAGCAGCGTGAACGGCAAGCCGCTGCGCGAGGCGATGCCGGCCGAGCAGATCGAGGACCTGGTCGTCCGCACCCGTAACGGTGGGGCCGAGGTGGTCGCCCTGCTCAAGACCGGTTCGGCGTACTACGCCCCGTCGGCCGCCGCCGCCCGGATGGCCAAGGCCGTCGCCGAGGACTCCGGCGAGGTCATGCCGGTCTGCGCCTGGGTCGACGGCGAGTACGGCATCTCCGGCGTCTACCTGGGCGTCGAGGCGGCGATCGGCGCCGAGGGCGTCAAGCGCGTGGTCGAGACCGACCTGGACGCCGACGAGCTGGCCAGCCTCAAGGAGGCCGCCGAGGCCGTCCGCGCCAAGCAGGCCGACGTCGCCAACATGTGATCCACGCGTCGCCGGCGCCCCACGACCCCGTGTCGTGGGGCGCCGCGCCGTCTCCACGCCAGGTTGATCAAGAAGTTTGCGTCTCCGAATCGCTCCTCGGGAGACGCAAACTTCTTGATCAACTCGACTGGTCGATGAGGGTGGTCAGGGCGTCCAGGATGCGGGTCAGGCCGAAGGCGTAGGCGTGGTCGGGATGGTAGGCCGCGTGCTGGGCGGTGCCGGCGGCGGCGCCGACGCGTACGGCGGTGGGGTACTGCTGCTCGTCGAGGACCTGGGCCAGTAGGGGGGCGTTCGCCGTCCACCACTGCTCGTCGGTCCAGGCGGTCTGCGCTCGGGCGGAGCGCGCCTCGGCCGCCGAGCGGGCCGCGGCCCGGACGAAGTCGAGGACGAAGGTCAACGCGGCGTCCCGGGTCACGTCGTCCAGACCGGTGTCGTCGAAGGCGCGCAGCTCGTGCTCGTACTTGGCCATCAGGCCCGGCCCCAGCGGCGGGCGGCCGGTGGCGACCTCGGCGGCCCAGGGGTGGGCGATGAAGAGCTCCCGGTTGTCCTGCGCGAGCGCCGCCACCCGTGCCCGCCACGGCTGGTCGGAGAGGTCCGGCCGGGGCATGCCCGCGTAGATCGCGTCCAGCATCAGGTCGAGCAGTTCGGCCTTGCCCGGCACGTACGTGTAGAGGGTCATCGGCGCCACCCCGACGGCCTGGGCGAGCGCGCGCATCGTCACCGCGTCCAGCCCCTCGGCGTCGGCCAGCGCGATGGCGGCCATCACGATCTCGTCCAACGAGCGGCCCTGGCGGGGGCCGCGGCGCGGAGGGCCGGCGTCGGGCTGCCGCCAGAGCAGGCGCAGGGTGTGGGCGGGATCGCCGCCTCCGGTGTGATGGTCGGGCACCCTCCGATCTTTGCAGGCCAAATCTCTGTACGCAGTACGATGTACAATGTACGAAGTAAATTTCCGCAAGGTGGGAGAGCGCATGCAGATCACCGCTTCGGCCATCTCGCTCAACGTCGAGGACGTGACGACGTCGGCCGAGTTCGTCAAGCAGCACTTCGGGTTCCGGGAGGAGATGTCGGCCGACGGGTTCGTCTCGCTGGCCCGGGACGGGGTCGGCTTCAACCTGATCTTCCTGCGTACTGGCCTGGCCAGCCTTCAGCCCGCGAGCCTGAAGGATCAGCGGGCCGAGGGCGTGCTCGTCGTGTTCGTGGTGGACGACATCGACACCGAGTACGCCCGCCTCCAGGCCGCCGGTGTGCCGATCGTCACCGAGCTGCAGACCGAGCCCTGGGGAGAGCGTTTCTTCCAGATCGCCGACCCCAACGGGGTGATCCTGCAGGTGGTCCAGTGGCTGCACGGCACCGAGCAGGCCGACTGATCCACCGCGCATGCGCCGGGCCTGGCGGGGTAACTCCCGTCGGGCCCGGAGGCCGTTCCCTGCCGTCGGACGGTCGACCGGTGGGCGCGGCGTTCCCCGTCCCGGCCGATCCAGTACGCTCGTACTGCTTGAGCATGTGTCCCCCGAGAGGAGCGCCGGCCGATGGCGAAGATCAAGGTAAACAACCCGGTCGTAGAGCTCGACGGCGACGAGATGACCCGGATCATCTGGAAGCAGATCCGCGAGCAGCTGATCCTGCCCTACCTCGACGTCGACCTGCACTACTACGACCTGTCGATCCAGCACCGTGACGCCACCGACGACCAGGTGACCGTCGACGCCGCGAACGCCATCAAGGAACACGGCGTCGGCGTCAAGTGCGCCACGATCACCCCGGACGAGGCCCGGGTGGAGGAGTTCGGGCTGAAGAAGATGTGGCGGTCGCCGAACGGCACCATCCGCAACATCCTCGGCGGCGTCGTCTTCCGCGAGCCGATCATCATGTCGAACGTGCCCCGGCTCGTCCCGGGCTGGACCAAGCCGATCATCATCGGCCGGCACGCCCACGGCGACCAGTACCGCGCCACCGACTTCGTGGTCCCCGGCCCGGGCACGGTCACCATCACCTACACCCCGGCCGACGGGTCGGACCCGGTGGAGATGGAGATCGCCAACTTCCCGGGCGGCGGCATCGCCATGGGCATGTACAACTACGACGACTCGATCCGGGACTTCGCGCGGGCCTCGTTCCGCTACGGCCTGGACCGCGGCTACCCGGTCTACATGTCCACCAAGAACACCATCCTCAAGGCGTACGACGGCCGGTTCAAGGACATCTTCGCCGAGGTGTTCGAGAACGAGTTCAAGGCGGAGTTCGACGCCGCGGGCCTGACCTACGAGCACCGGCTCATCGACGACATGGTCGCCGCCGCGCTCAAGTGGGAGGGCGGCTACGTCTGGGCGTGCAAGAACTACGACGGTGACGTGCAGTCGGACACCGTCGCGCAGGGCTTCGGCTCGCTCGGTCTGATGACCTCCGTGCTGCTCTCGCCCGACGGTCGCACCGTCGAGGCCGAGGCCGCGCACGGCACCGTCACCCGGCACTACCGGCAGTGGCAGAAGGGCGAGAAGACCTCCACCAACCCGATCGCCTCGATCTACGCCTGGACCCGGGGCCTGGCCCACCGGG
Source organism: Micromonospora sp. NPDC002389 (assembly GCF_040296095.1). Taxonomy (NCBI): domain Bacteria; kingdom Bacillati; phylum Actinomycetota; class Actinomycetes; order Micromonosporales; family Micromonosporaceae; genus Micromonospora; species Micromonospora sp. NPDC002389. Next base: position 345,394 of record NZ_JBEOWP010000001.1, on the reverse strand, counting down.
GCAAGCTGGACGGCACCCCGGCGGTCACCGAGTTCGCCAACACCCTGGAGCAGGTCATCGTCTCCACCGTCGAGAGCGGGCAGATGACCAAGGACCTGGCGCTGCTCATCTCGCGGGACGCCCCGTGGCAGACCACCGACGAGTTCATGAACACGCTCGACGAGAACCTGGCGCGCCGCCTGGCCGCCTGAGTCCCCGTCCGCATCCCGCGAGCCCGCCGGCCGACCAGCCGGCGGGCTCGCGGTCTGCTGCGGCGGGCTCGTGCTCCTCGGCGGGCTCGCGGTCTCCGGCGGGCTCGTGGCCCTCTGCGGGCTCGTGGCCCTCTCCGGCGCGGCGCGGGGGACACGCCGTGCCGCGTCACCCGATCCGGCGCGCCTCGTTGACCAGGATGGACGAGATGCCAGTCCCGTCCTGGAAGGTTGACCGTCGCCGCCGCGCGGCACGCGTGCCCAGCAGCCAGCCTTCCTCGGCTGTCACGACAGCCAGCCGTCCCTTCCCCGCGGGGGGCCCTGTCCCGGGCCCCCCGCGCCCTGCTTCCCGGCCCCCCGCGCCCTGCTTCCCGGCCTTCGCGTGCTGCCGCTGCGTTCCTGCCGACCGCGTTCCTGTCGGCCCGGACCCCGTGCGCGCCGACCGGCCCCGTGCCAGGTCAGACGGCGCGGAGCCGGGCGGCGGCCTGCTCCGGGGCGATGTCGTTGCTGAACACGCCCATCGCGGACTCCGTGCCGGCCAGGTACTTCAGCTTGTCCGCGGCCCGCCTCACGCTGAACAGTTGCAGATGCAGGTGGCCCAGCTCCCGGTCGACGCGTACCGGTGCCTGGTGCCAGGCGGCGATGTACGGCATCGGCGCGTCGAACAGGCCGTCGAAGCGGCGCAGCAGGTCCAGGTAGAGCGGGCCGAAGGCGTCCCGCTCGGCCTCGCTCAACGCCGGGATGTCGGGCACCGGCCGGTGCGGGGCGAGGTGCACCTCGAACGGCCAGCGGGCGGCGGCGGGGACGTACGCGGTCCAGTGCTCGTTGCCGGCCACCACCCGCTCGCCGGCCGCGCGTTCGGCGGCGAGCACGTCGGCGTAGAGGTTCCGACCGCCGGTGCGCTCCGCGTGCCGGCGGGCCGCGCCCAACAGTGACCGGGTACGCGGCGTGACGAACGGGAACGCGTAGATCTGCCCGTGCGGGTGGTGCAGGGTCACCCCGATCTCCACCCCCCGGTTCTCGAAGCAGAACACCTGCTCCACGCCGGGCAACTCGCCCAACGTGGCGGTCCGGTCGGCCAGCGCGTCGAGCACGGTGCGGACCCGGCGCGGCGGCAGACCGGCGAAGGAGCCGTGGTGGTCGTCGGTGAAACAGACCACCTCGCAACGCCCCTGCCCCGGCCGGACCGCCGTGAACGGCGTCATCTCGGTGGGCTCGTCGACCACGTTGCCGCTCAGCGCCGGGAAACGGTTCTCGAAGACCGCCACGTCATAGTCGGGTGCCGGGATCTCGCTGAACCACTCGTCGGTGGAGGGGCAGAGCGGGCACTGGGCGGCCGACGGAAGGAAGATCCGCGTCTGCCGGTGGACCGCCAGCGCCACCCACTCGTCGGTGAGTGGGTCGTAGCGGAGTTGGGAGGCGGGTGGGGGAGGGGGCAGGTCGCGCCGGTCCGGCTGGTCCCGGACGGCGTCGTCCCGCTCGTCGAAGTAGATCAGTTCACGGCCGTCGGCCAGCCTGATCGCGGTACGCCTCATCGCAGCCCTCCGGGACCGGTCGCCGGCACCACGAGCAGCTCACCGACCCGGTCGGCGAGCAGCCGACGGGCCTCCGGAGCCAGCCGGTCGTCGGTGACCAGCACGTGCGCGTCCGACAGCGGGGCGATGGCCGAGAGGCCGACGGTGCCCCACTTGGTGTGGTCGGCGAGCACCACGAGCCGGTCGGCGGCGGCCACCAGGGCCCGGTTGGTCTCCGCCTCCAGCAGGTTCGGCGTGGTGAAGCCTGCCCGGTCGGTGACCCCGTGGACGCCGAGGAAGAGCAGGTCCAGGTGCAGGGACCGGACAGCCGCCACGGCCAGCGGCCCGACCAGCGCGTCCGACGGCGTCCGCACGCCGCCGGTGAGCACCACCGTCTGGTCGTCCCGGCCCTGGTCGTGCAGGATGTCGGCGACCGGCAGCGAGTTGGTCACCACGGTCAGGGACGGCACGTCGACCAGCCGTCGGGCCAGCTCGGCGGTGGTGGTGCCGGCGGAGAGCGCGATCGCCGCGCCGGGGTGCACCAGCCGTGCCGCACGGGTGGCGATGGCGGCCTTCTCGGCCTGCTGGCGCACCGACTTGGCCTGGAAGCCGGGCTCGTCGGTGGAGCCGGCGACGGTGGCGCCGCCGTGTACCTTGGCCAGCAGGCCGCGCTCGTGCAGCAGGTCCAGGTCGCGTCGGATGGTCATGTCGGAGACACCGAACTCGACGGCCAGCTCACCGACGCGGACCCCGCCGGTCGCCCGGACCCGGTCCAGGATCGCCGCCTGGCGTTGTTGGGCGAGCATCGGCACCCTCCGCGCCCCACGTCAACGAACATCTTCGAACATGGGCAAACATAGCGCGGGTCGGCAACCTCCCGAAAGGATGATCCCCGGGTCAGAGCGCCGGTCGGGGCGGCTCGACCCAGCCGGTCTCGGTGAGCTGGTGCAGGACCGCGTGCACCGCCTCGTCCACCGCGACATCCGTGGTGTCGAGGACCAGGTCGGCGTCGGTCGGCTCCTCGTACGGGTCGTCGATGCCGGTCATGCCGGTGAGCAGACCGGCCCGCGCCCGCGCGTACAGGCCCTTGCGGTCGCGTTGCTCGCACACCTGCAACGGCGTGGCCACGTGCACCAGGACGAAACCGGCACCCGCCGCCACGGCCATCTCCCGGGCGATCGCCCGAGCCTGGGCGTAGGGGGCGATCGGGCAGCAGATGGCGATGCCCCGGTGCCGGGCGATCTCGGCGGCCACCCAGCCGATCCGGCGCACGTTCGTGTCCCGGTCGGCCCTGCTGAAGCCCAGTCCGGCGGTCAGCTCCCGGCGCACCACGTCGCCGTCGAGCAGTGTCACCGTACGCTCGCCCTGCTCGCGTAGGGTGTCGGCGAGACCTCGGGCGACCGTCGACTTGCCCGAGCCGGAGAGCCCGGTGAGGAAGACCACCAGCCCCCGGTGCCGCCGGGGTGGCCGCGCCCGGGTCAACTCCTTCGCCACCGCGGGCGGGGTGTGCCACTCCGGCAGCGGGAAGCCCCGGTCCAGCAGGTCGTCGACCTCGGCCTGGGTCAGCGCCAACCGCCGGTTGCGCGGCGGGATGTCCTCGCGCCAGCGCCACTGGCCGTCCCGGTTGTCGTACGCGAGTTCCCGGGGCACCAGCACCCGCAGCCCGGCGCCGGAGAGCATCTCACCGGTGGAGAGCAGGTGGGTGACGCCGTACGCGGCGGACACCCGGGCCCGCAGCAGGGCGTCGCTGATCTCGTCCCGCCGCCGGGAGAACGGCACCGCGACCAGGGTGGCCGGCGGCATTCGGTCGCGGGCGGCGAAGACGCCGCGCACCAGCGCCTCCGGGGACAGGCCCCCGGTGCCGTCCTCGCCCACCGGGATCATGATCAACAGGTGGGCGCTGAGCGTGCGGACCGCGTGCGCGATCTGGGCCAGTTGCGGCCGGTGCAGCGGCCGGTCGGCCACCACGCCGAGCACCCGGCCGGGCGGCAGCATGGCCCGGATCTCCTCGGGCGGGCGACGCAGCCGCTGGAACGGACCGTGCCCGCCGTCGCCGAGCCGGCGGACAGCGCCGCCGACCCCGGCCACGCCGTCCCGGACCTGCCAGGCGTCGGCCACCTCCAGCGCCGCCACCGGCGCTCCCTCGCCGTCGGTGAGCACCAGCGTGCGGCGGTCCGGGTCGTGCAGGTCGAGCCCCTGGGCCAGCGTCGTGGGCACCTGGAGGGTCACCGCGACCGGCCACGGCGCGCCGTCGACGAGCCGACCACGGCGGCTGACGGAGACCAGGTCGGCCCGGGTCATGAAGCCGGCCAGCGGTGCGTACGCACCGGTGAGCAACAGCTCCAGATCCGCGAGCTCGCCGGGACGCGGCGTGTACGTCGGCGCGTCCCGCAGCACCTCGTCGGGCAGCACCCACCCGTTGCTCATCAGACCCCCAACTCCGGCGACCGGCACACAGTTTCGCAGCCGGTCGCCGATCGGTCGAGAGCGCCACTCCTCCCACGGCGCCCGCCGGGCCCGGTGAGTGATCCAGGGTCAGGTGGTGCCGACCGCGCCGCGTCCGGTCGGACCGGGACGGCGGCCGAACGCCCGCTGCAACCGCCGCAACAGGCCGACCTTCTCCGGCTGCCGCGGGGGAGCCGGACTCGGGCGCCTGTCCACCACCACCGGGCCGTCGGCGCCGACGGACACCGCCAGCGGCACCTTCGCCCCCTTGGTCCAGCCGGAACAGGTCACCCGGGCCTTCAGGGTCCACTCACCCGCGTCCGGGCCGCCGTCGAGCGTGTCGACGTCGACCGTCGCGGTGCCCTGGTAGACCATGTGCAGGCCACCCGAGGCGGCGGTGACGCGCTTCACCTCGAACCGCACCGGCAGGAGGAACTCCACGCCGTCCCCGGCGCGCCGGGCGACGACGTCCAGCCGGCCGTGCCGCAGCTCCTTGGTGCAGTCGAGCAGGTCGGCGGAGATCTCCTCGACCGGTACGACGAGCAGGTCCCGCCCGTCGGCATGGGAGAACGCGATCGGCCCGTCGCCGTCGCGTAGTTGCCCGGTCAGGGTGACGACGAGCGTCGAGCCGGTCAGCTCGTACCCGGTCAGGCGGACGACGGCACGGACGCCCGCCTCCCACTCGGCCAGGCGGTGCAGGTCCTCGGCGCGGCCCTCGGCGGCGAGCCCGGCGACGGTCCGTTGCAGCGCGGGCAGCGCGGCGGCGACCCCCGGCGCGAACCGTTCCCGGATCGTCCTGCGGACCTCGTCGACGACCTGGTCGGCCCAGTCCCGTGGCGCATCCCGCAGCCGCTTGCCGCGCAGGCGGGCGACCATCTCGTTGCGCAGCCACCGCCGGTGCAACCGGTCGCGCAGCGGACCCGGCGGCACGTGCGCGTCGACGATGTCGAGCACCGCGCGCAGGCTGTCGAAGTACTCGGCCGGATCCAGCCGGGTGGCGGTCAGGTTGCCACCGTCGGCCCGCTTGGCGTGGTGGTAGCAGGTGTAGCCGGACAGCACGCTGACCCGGCGGGCGAGCAGGTACGCCCGGGTCACCAGGTGATGGTCCTCCAGGCGTCGCCGGTCCTCCGGGAACCGCAGGTCGTGCTTCAGCAGGAAGGCCCGACGGAACATCTTGTGGCAGGTCAGGCTGTCGATCAGCGGGGCGTCGTCAAGCGTGGCGTGCGGGCGGTCGACCCGGAACAACTCCCGGGGCACGGACCGGCCGTGGCCGACCATCTTGCCGATCGCGATGTCCGCGTCGTGCCGCACGGCGTACGCGTACAGCCGTTCCAGGGCCTCGTCGGCGAGCCAGTCGTCGTCGTCGACGAACTGGACGTACTCCCCGCGCGCCCGGGCGACCCCGAGGTTGCGCGGCCGCGACGGCCAGCCGGTGTTCTCGACGTGCAGCACCTGGATGTGCGGGTGCGCGGCGGCCAACTCGTCCAGCCGGTCCCCGGTGTCGTCGGTCGAACCGTCGTCGATGAAGATCACCTCGAACTCCGTCGCCGGCATGGACTGCCGCAGCAGGGAGTCGACGAGCGTCTGGATGGTCCCGCCGACGTTGTATGCCGGCACCACCACGCTTACTTTGGGCCCGCCAACCGTCATCGCCCTCCTGTCCCCCGCTTTGGCCGATTGTCGTATCGCGTGCTCCAGTGTGTACCAAATGCCGCGATCACGGAGCGTGCGGGCTCGAATCCTCCTCTTTCGGCGCGGCGGACGCAACCGGCACCGGCGCGCCGGTGTCGCGGGGTGCGGGTGTCGCGGGGTCAGGGTGTCGCAGGGTGCGGGTCGAGGGCGTGGTAGCTCACCCTAGGGGGAAGCTACCCGGGGAGGATCAGGGGAAACAGGGGCGGTCACCGGGGTCCGGAACATTGCCCGTCTTCTCTAGGCTGTCGACGTGACACTGATCGCAACCGAGTCGTTGACGAAGGTCTACGGCGGCGGGGTCACCGCACTGTCCGAGCTGACGGTAGCGGTGGAGCCAGGAATAGTCGGGCTCGTCGGCGCCAACGGCGCCGGCAAGTCGACGCTGATCAAGCTCCTGCTCGGCCTGCTCGCCCCGACCAGTGGCCAGGTACGCGTACTCGGCCTCGACCCCACCACCGACCCCGCGGCGGTACGCGCCCGGGTCGGCTACATGCCGGAGCACGACTGCCTGCCGCCCGACCTGTCCGGCGCCGAACTGGTCACCCACCTCGGGCGGATCAGCGGCCTGCCCCGCACGGTGGCGCGCGAACGCGCCTCCGAGGCGCTGCGGCACGTCGGGCTGCACGAGGAGCGGCACCGCCCGGTGGGCGGCTACTCCACCGGCATGAAGCAGCGGGTCAAGCTCGCCCAGGCGCTGGTGCACGACCCCGACCTGCTGCTGCTCGACGAGCCCACCAACGGTCTCGACCCGGCCGGCCGGGACGCGATGCTGGCCCTGGTGCACCGGATCGGCACCGAGTTCGGCATCTCCGTGCTGGTCTGCTCGCACCTGCTCGGCGAGGTCGAGCGGATCTGCGACACGCTGGTCGCGATCGACGGCGGACGGCTGCTGCGTGCCGACCACATCGCCGCGATGACCTCGGCCACCGACGTGCTCGCCGTCGAGGTGAGCGAGGGCACCGACGACCTGGCCGCCCGGCTGACCGCGCTCGACCTGCCGGTGAGCCGGGAGGGGCAACTGCTCCTGGTCCCGCTCGCCGACGACGGCACCTACGACCTGATCCTCGGTGCGGTGGCCGAACTGGACCTGCCGCTGCACCGGTTGGACCAGCGTCGACACCGGGTCTCCGAACTCTTCTCCCGAAGGGAGAGCACCCATGCCTGAGCCGACCGGCGTCATCCACGACATCGGCTACCAGCGGTACACCGGCCCCCGGCTCGGACGCCGCTACGTCTTCGGATCGCTCTACCTGCACGGCGTACGCACCGCCTTCGGGTTGGGCCGCAGCGCCAAGGCGAAGATCTTTCCCTGGCTGGTGGTCGGCATCGTGCTCATGGTGGCCGTCGCCGCCACCGCGATGCGTGCCCAGTTCGGCGAGGTCGTGATGACCTACGCGCAGTTCGCCGACAACATGAGCTGGCTGGTCCTGTTCTTCGTCGCGGTGGCCGCGCCCGAGCTGGTCTCCCGGGACCTGCGCAGCGGCGTGCTGCCGCTGTACTTCTCCCGGCCGCTGCCCCGCGCCGACTACCCGCTGGCCAAGCTGCTCGCCCTGGTCACCTCGCTCTGGCTGCTGCTCGGTGCGCCGCAGCTCTTCATGTTCCTCGGTGCCGCGTTCACGCTGGACGGTCCCGGCGCAGTCTGGGACGAGTTCGTGGACCTGGTCGGCGGGCTGCTCTACGCCGGTCTCTGGGCGGCGGTCTTCGCCTCGATCGGCCTGCTGGTCGCCTCGCTGACCGGCAAGCGGGCCTTCGCCGCCGGTGGCATCGTCGCGGTCTTCCTGATGACCACGCCGATCGTCGGCACCATGTCGATCCTGCCCTCGCAGGCGGCCAACCAGCTCTCCGGTCTCGCCTCCCCGTCCACTCTGGTGCAGGGCGTCGGCGTCTGGACGCTGCGCGACCTGTTGATCACCGATCAGGACGCCTTCGTGCCCGACCTCGGCCCGTTCGGCCCGGTGTACGCCGTGGCCGCCGTCGCGCTCGTGGCCGGCTGCGTCGCCCTGCTGCTGGCCCGCTACCGGAAGGTGGCCGCACGATGACCACGACCTCCTCCGCCGCCGCGCCGACGGCCACCACCACCAGCAGCCTCGACCTGGCCGGGGTCTCCCGCTGGTACGGCAACGTGGTCGCCGTCAACGACGTCAGCATGTCCCTCGGCCCCGGGGTGACCGGCCTGCTCGGGCCGAACGGGGCCGGCAAGACCACGCTGCTGCACATGATGGCCGGCTTCCTCGCCCCGTCCCGTGGCGCGGTCACCCTGGACGGGCGGCCCACCTGGCGCAACCCCGAGGTCTACCGCCGGCTCGGGCTGGTCAGCGAGCGGGAGGCGGTGCACTCGTTCCTCACCGCCTACGAGTTCGTGCTGGCTACCGCCAAGATGCACAAGCTGCCCGATCCACCGGAGGCGGCCCGCCGGGCGATCGCCATGGTCGAGATGGAGGGCGCGCAGGACCGCCGCATCGGCACGTACTCCAAGGGCATGCGGCAGCGGGCCCGGGTGGCGGCGGCGCTGGTACACGAGCCGCAGGTGTTGCTGCTCGACGAGCCGTTCAACGGCATGGACCCGCGCCAGCGGCTGCACATGATGGAGCTGCTGCACTCGCTCGGCGACGCGGGCCGCACCATCCTGTTCAGCTCGCACATCCTGGAGGAGGTCGAGCAGGTCTCCGGCACCGTGCAGGTGATGGTCGCCGGCCGGCTCGCCGCCTCCGGTGACTTCCGCACCATCCGCCGCCTGATGACCAACCGGCCGCACGTGTTCGCGATCCGCTCCACCGACGACCGGGCGCTGGCCGTCGCGCTGATGGCCGAACCCTCGGTCAGCGGCGTCGAGCTGGGCCGCAACGGCCTGACCGTACGCGCTGGCGACTACGGCTCGTTCACCCGGGCGCTGCCGAAGGTGGCGCTGGCCCGGGGCGTACGCGTCAGCCAGCTCGTGCCCGAGGACGAATCCCTGGAGAGCGTCTTCTCCTACCTGGTGGAGGCCTGATGTCCACTGTCTCCTGGATCACCGCGCGCGGGCTGTTCGGTCGCCGTCGGTTCCTGTTGCTGCTGCCGCTGCCCGTCCTGCTGGTGGCGCTGGCCGTACTCTCCCGTGGTCTGGGGGTGGCGCCCACCGACTGGGGGCCGCCGGTGCTGGTCGGCCTCGGCCTGGCCGTGGTGCTGCCGGTGATCGCGCTGATCGTCGGCACCGGCGTGCTCGGTGCCGAGATCGACGACGGCACGGTGGTGCACGTGCTCACCACGCCGCTGCCGCGCTGGCAGATCGTGCTGCCGAAGCTTGCGGTGGCGGCCGGGGCCACCGCCGTCACCGTGGCGGTGCCGCTGTTCGCCGCCGGCCTGCTGGCCGACTCGGCCCGCCTCGGTCTGGCGCTCGCCGTCGCCGCGGCGATCGGAGCGCTGGCCTACTCGGCGCTGTTCGTGGCGAGCAGCCTGCTCACCCGGCGGCCGGTGTTGCTCGGCCTGGTCTACGTGCTGATCTGGGAGGGGCTGCTCAGCAACGTGGTCACCGGCACGCGGGTGCTCTCCATCCAGCACTACGTGATCGCCATCGCCGACAAGCTCGCCCCGACCGCGCTGCTCAACACCACGGTCTCCGTGCCGGTGGCGGCGGTGATGACGGTGCTGGTCAGCATCGGCTTCACGCTGCTCGCCATCGACCGCCTGCGCTCCTTCTCGGTAGCCGGCGAAACCAGCTGACGGATGTAAGGAAGGGCCCCTTATTAACGACTCCGGCATAGGAGGGGCCCCCTGTTAACAGTCCCGGCGGACCCGTGCCGGCCGGTTGTTAACAGGGGGCCCTTTCTATACACCAGGCGTTAACAGGGGGCCCTTCCTTACAACGCAGCCCTTCCTTACATCGCAGCCTTGCTGCAACTCAGAAGGCGCAGGCGATGACGAGTTCGGTGGTGCGGTCCGGCAGCAGGTCGAGTTTGCCGATCCGGCCCGCCGCCCGTAGGTCGTCGGCGACCTCGGTGAGCTGGTCGAGCAGGGCGGCCGGACCGAGCGCCTCGGCCAGCGGCACCTCGGCCTTCATCGACAGTTTCCGCTCGGACTTGGCCCGCCGGACCTGCCCCAACGCGTCGGACGCCAGCCGCAGCAGCGCCGGGTCACCCTCGCCCTGGACGGCCCGGTTCACCTCGTACGTGGTGGGCCACGGCGCCCGGTGCACCGACCCGTACCGCCACCAGGACCACACCTCCTCGGTCGCGTACGGCAGCACCGGTGCGAAGAGCCGGAGCTGCACGGAGAGCGCGGTGGCCAGCGTCGCCCGGGCCGAGTCCGCCCCGGCACCCGTGCCGTAGGCGCGTTCCTTCACCAACTCGATGTAGTCGTCGCAGAACCGCCAGAAGAACGACTCGGTGGCCTGCAACGCGGCCGTGTGGTCGTACGCCTCGAACGAGGCGGTCGCCGCCGCCACCACGGACGCCAGTTCGGCCAGCACCGCCCGGTCAAGTGGGGTGGTCGCCGGGGCGCGCAGGGCGTCGGCGGCACCGAGCCCGAGCGCGAACCGCGACGCGTTGAGCAGCTTGGTGGCGAGCCGCCGACCGACCTTGATCTGGGCCGGGTCGAACGCCAGGTCGGTGCCGGGCCGGCCGTTGGCCGACCAGTAGCGCACGGCGTCGGAGCCGTGCTGCGCAAGCAACGCCATCGGGGTCACCACGTTCCCCTTGGACTTGGACATCTTCTTGCGGTCCGGGTCGAGGATCCAGCCGGACAGCTCGGCGGTGTGCCAGGGCAGCGTGCCGTGCTCCAGGTGCGCCCGCACCACGGTGGCGAACAGCCAGGTCCGGATGATCTCCTGGCCCTGCGGGCGCAGGTCCATCGGGAAGACCTTCCGGAACAGCTCCGGGTCACGTTCCCAGCCGCCGGCGATCTGCGGGGTCAGCGACGAGGTGGCCCAGGTGTCCAGCACGTCCGGGTCGCCGACGAAGCCGCCCGGCACGCCGCGCTGTGACTCGTCGTACCCCGGTGGGGCGTCCTCGGACGGGTCGATCGGCAGCGCGGAGTCCTCCGGCGTGAGAGGGTGGGACCAGTCCGGCTCGCCAACGTCGTCGAGCCGGTACCACACCGGCACCGGCACGCCGAAGAATCGCTGCCGGCTGACCAGCCAGTCCCCGGTCAGGCCGCTCACCCAGTGCTCGTAGCGGTGCCGCATGTGCTCCGGCACCCAGCGCAGCTCTCGCCCCCGGGCCAGCAGCGCCTCGCGCAGGTCGGCGTCGCGGCCACCGTTGCGCAGATACCACTGCCGGGTCGAGACGATCTCCAGCGGCCGGTCACCCCGCTCGTAGAACTTCACCGGATGCGTGATCGGTCGCACGTCGCCGACCAGGTCACCCGCGTCGGAGAGCAGCTCCACGAGACGCCGCCGGGCTCCGTTGACGGTCTGCCCGGCCAGCTCCGCGTACGGGCCGTCGGGCACCCCGGACGGTGGTTCCGGCAGCAGCCGCCCGTCGCGGCCGATCACCACCCGGGTCTCCAGGTCCAGTTCCCGCCACCAGGTCACGTCGGTGAGGTCACCGAAGGTGCAGACCATCGCGACGCCGGTGCCCTTGGCCGGGTCCGCCAGCGGGTGTGCGCGCACCGGCACCTCCACCCCGAAGACGGGCGTACGCACCGTCGTGCCGACCAGGTCGGCGTACCGCTCGTCGTCCGGGTGGCAGACCAGCGCGACGCAGGCCGGCAGCAGCTCCGGCCGGGTGGTGTCGATCAGCACCTCGCGCCCGTCCGGCCCGTGGAACCGCAGCCGGTGGTACGCGCCGGGGCGCTCCCGGTCCTCCAGCTCGGCCTGGGCCACGGCGGTGGCGAAACCGACGTCCCACAGCGTCGGCGCCTCCGCCTGGTACGCCTCGCCCCGGGCCAGGTTGCGCAGGAAGGCCCGCTGCGAGGTGGCCCGGGCCGCCGACCCGATCGTGGTGTACATCAGCGACCAGTCCACCGAGAGCCCCAGCCGCCGCCACAACGCCTCGAACACCTGCTCGTCCGAGACGGTCAGCCGTTCGCACAGCTCGATGAAGTTGCGCCGGGAGATCGGGGTCGGGTCCTTGCGGGCGGCGTCGTCCACCGGCGCCTGCGGTGCCTGCCACTCCGGGTCGTACGGCAGGCTCGGGTCGCAGCGCACGCCGTAGACGTTCTGCACCCGTCGCTCGGTGGGCAGGCCGTTGTCGTCCCACCCGATCGGATAGAAGACCGTCCGGCCCCGCATCCGCTGGAAGCGGGCGACCAGGTCGGTGTGCGTGTACGAGAAGACGTGCCCCATGTGCAGCTCGCCGGATACGGTCGGCGGCGGGGTGTCGATCGCGTATACGTCCGACCGCTCCTTCGTGCGGTCGAACGCGTACGTGCCGTCCTCCTGCCAGCGGCGCGACCAGGTCTCCTCGAGCCCGTCCAGGGTCGGACGCTCGGGGACGCCGTTGCGGGCCGTCCTCGCCGTATCAGTCATCCGTCGATGGTAGGCGGGGGACCAGGTGGGCGGTCACCGGAATATCTAGAGCAGCGACTCGCGCCACTGGCGGTGCAGCGCGGCGTACCGGCCACCCTCGGCGACCAGCCGGGCCGGGGGACCGTCCTCGACGATCCGCCCGCCGTCGAGGACCAGGACCCGGTCGGCGGTCTCCACCGTGGAGAGCCGGTGCGCGATCACCACCGCCGTACGGTCGCGCAGGATGGTGCCGAGCGCCCGCTGCACCAGGCGCTCGGTGGGGACGTCCAGCGACGAGGTGGCCTCGTCCAGGATCAGCACCGCCGGATCGGCCAGGAAGGCCCGCGCGAACGCGACGAGCTGCCGCTGCCCGGCGGAGAGTCGGCCGCCGCGTCGGTGCACCTCGGTGGCGTACCCGTCGGGAAGCGCGGCGATGAAGTCGTGCGCGCCGATCGCCCGCGCGGCGGCCTCGACGGCGGCGTCGTCGGCGTCCGGCCGACCGAACCGGATGTTCTCCGCCACCGTGCCACCGAACAGGTGGGTCTCCTGGGTGACCAGCACCATCGTGCGCCGCAGCTCGGTGTCGGCCACCTGGCGCAGGTCCACGCCGTCGAGGCTGACCGTGCCTCCGGTCGGGTCGTGGAACCGGGCGAGCAGCTTGGCGACGGTGGACTTGCCGGCACCGGTCGGCCCGATCAGCGCCACCGTCTGCCCGGCGGGAATGTCGAGGTCCAGGTCGGTCAGGATCTCCCGCCCGGTGTGGTAGCCGAACGACACGTCCCGGAACTCCACCGCGCCCCGGGTCGGCCCGCGCGGCAGCGGCACCGGCTGCGCGGGTTCGGCGACCTCCGGCCGCTCGTCGAGCACCCCGGCGAGCTTCTCCAGCGCGGCGGTGGCCGACTGGAGCGAGTTGTAGAACTGGCTCAGCTCCTGCATCGGCTCGAAGAACCGGCGCAGATAGAGCAGGAAGGCGGCCAGCACACCGACGCCGGTCTCACCGCCCAGCACCCGGGCGCCGCCGTAGCAGAGCACCACCGCGACGGTGACGTTGCCGATCAGCTTGATCCCCGGCGAGTACGTCGCGATCAGGCGGAAGGCATGTCGGCTGCTGTGCTGGTAGTCGTCGTTGACCGAGGCGAAGATCTGCTGGTTGCGCTCCTGCCGGCGATACGCCTGGACCGCCCGGATACCGCGCATCGACTCCACGAAGTGCACGATGACCAGCGCCATCGCCTCTCGGGTGCGACGGTATGCGGCGGCCGAGGCGCGGGCGAACCAGCGGGACAGCCAGAACAGCAGCGGGAAGGCGAGCAGGGTCACCGCCGCCAGCGGCAGGTCCAGCCAGAGCAGGATGCCGGCCACCGACACGATCGTCAGGGCCGCCATCACCAGGCTCTCCACACCTCCGTCGACCAACTCGGCGATCGAGTCGATGTCGCTGGTCAGGCGCGAGATCATCCGGCCGGAGGTGTACCGCTCGTGGAACGCCACCGGCAGGCGCAGGAAGTGGGCGTACACCCGCTGGCGCAGGTCGAGCAGGGCGGCCTGGCCGATCCGGGCGGAGAGGGCGAGGAAGCCGCGCCGGGCCGCGTACTCGGTGCCGCTCGCGGCGGCGAAGGCCAGGGCGACCGCGACCAGCGGGCCGGGCCGACCCTCGCGCAGCGGTTCGATGGCCCGGTCGATGCCGAGCATCACCAGGTACGGCCCGGACATGGCGGCGGCGTTCTGGGTCAGCAGCAGCGCCACCGCGGCGCCCAGCCGGGCGTGGTGCGGGCGCAGCACGTCGGCCAGCAGCGCCCGGCTGCGGGCCCGCAACCGGGCCACCGCCTCCGGGCTGGTGTCCTCGGCCAGGCTGCGGTCGGCGTGCGGGTCGGGGGCGATGCCCCGCCAGTGGGCCGGGTCGGAGATCGTCGGTGCAGGCGCGGCCGGGTCGGGTCCGACGGCCCCGGTCACGAGCGCACCAGCGGTGAGCCGTCGGGTGCCGGGTCGGCGGGCGCTCGGGGCGGCGGCGGTGTAGTCGGAGCGGTCGGGCCGGTCGCTCCGGTCGCTTTGGCCGGTTCGGCCAGTCCTGTCGGTTCGGCCAGTCCTGTCGGGTCGGCCAGTCCTGTCGGCTCGGCCGAGAGCACCGCCCGGTACGCCGGGACCGTGGCCAGCAGTTCGGCGTGCGGACCGACCGCGGTGATCCGGCCCTGCTCCAGCAGCGCGACCCGGTCGGCGAGCGCGATGGTGGACGGCCGGTGCACCACCAGCAGCGCGGTGGTGTCGCGCAGCACCCGCTTCAACGCGGACTCGACAAGCGCCTCGGTGTGCACGTCGAGCGCGGAGAGCGGATCGTCGAGGACGAGGACGGCGGGCCGGACGAGCACCGCCCGGGCCAGCGCCAGCCGCTGCCGCTGGCCACCGGAGAGGGAGAGCCCCTGCTCGCCGAGCCGGGTCCGCAGACCCCACGGCAGGTCGTACGCGAACTCGGCCTGGGCCAGCGTGAGTGCCGCCCGGACCTCGTCCTCCCCGGCGTCGGGCCGACCCAGGGTGAGGTTCTCCCAGACCGACATGGAGAAGAGCGTCGGCTCCTCGAAGGCCATCCCGACCAGCCCGCGCAGCGAGGCCAGCCGCAGGTCACGCAGATCGTGACCATCCAGGGTGATCCGGCCGCCCGTCACGTCGTGCAACCGTGGCACCAGCGACAACAGCGTGCTCTTGCCGCTGCCGGTGGCACCGACCACGGCAAGCGTCTCGCCGGGCTCCACGGACAGGTCGATGCCGCGCAGCACGGCGGCGGTGCTGCCCGGGTAGCAAAAGGTCACCGCCTCGAAGCGCAGCCGCCCGCGCACCGCCGGGCCGGCCAGGGCCACCGCACCGGGCGCGTCGACGATGCTCGGTACGGTGTCCAACACCTCCTGGATACGGTCGGCGGCGGTGGCCGCCTCCTGCCCGTTGGCGATGATCCAACCCAGCGACTGCACCGGCCAGATCAGCATGAGTTGGAGGCTGACGAACGCGACGAGCTGGCCGATGGTGAGCCGCCCGGTGGCGACCGCCGCCGCACCGGCGACCAGCACCACGCCGAGCGTCAGGTTGGGCACCAGGTCGAGCAGCGCGGAGGTACGGGCGAGCAGCCGCCCCTTGCCCACCCCGGTGTCGTGCAACGCCCGGGTGCCGCCCGCGAACCGTGCCGCCAACTGCGGCCCCCGCCCGTACGCCTTCATGGTGCGCAGGCCCTGCGCGGTCTCCTCGACCAGCGTGGCGACGTCGCCCTGCTGGTCCTGCATCCGCCGGGACGCGGTGTGGTAGTGCCGGCCGAAGCGTCGGGCGATCAGGAACAGCGGCACCGCGCTGGCCGCCACCAGCAGTCCCAGGACCGGGTGCAGCCGGATCAGCAGCACCACCACGACCAGGTAGGTGACCACGTTGAGGACGAGGAAGAACAGTCCGAAGGAGAGGAACCGGCGTAGCACGGACAGATCGCTGGTGATCCGGGACAGCAACTGCCCGGAGGGCCACCGGTCGTGGAAGCTGGCCGGAAGCCGTTGCAGGTGGGCGTAGACGTCGGCGCGGATGGTCGCCTCCATCGCCACCGAGGACGACGACTGCACCCAGCGCCGGATGAAGATGAGCACGGCTTCGGCCAGCCCGAGCGCCAGCGCGAGCGCGCCGAGCCTGAGCAACCCCCGGAAGTCCTGCGCGGCCACCGGACCGTCGACCACCCGCTGTGCCACCAGCGGCACGGCGATGCCCGCGCCGGTGGCGGCGAGCCCGGCCAGCATCAGCCAGGCGAACTCGGTGGAGTGTGGGCGCAGGTAGCGGCGCAGCCGCCACAGGTTGTGCAGCGGATGTCGCCCGACCTCGCCCCGGTCGGTCGGGCCGCTGTCGCTCCCCGCAGCCACTACCCGACGGTAGCGGCAAAAGCCGGGTCGCCGGTGTCGGCTTGTTGTCAGCCATCTTGCCCTGTCGGACGGTTGTCCACAGGCGAGGAGTCACGGCTGCGGGCGTCCGGTCCGACTGTCACGATGGAGCGATCGCCTTCATCGAGAACTATCGTCAGTTGTTCGGCTGCCCGGCGGTCGCCAGGGCTGTCGCCGCAGCGTTCGTCGCGCGGTTGAGGGACGGCGGGACACCGCTGGCCATGGTCCTGACGGTGGGGCACGGCACCGGCTCGTTCACACTGGCGGGTCTCGCCACCGGGGCCTTCGGCCTGGCCGCCGCGCTGTCCCGGCCGGCGCACGGCTGGTTGCTCGACCGCCGTGGCCAACGCGTTCTGCTGTTCACGGCGGCGGGCAACAGCCTGGCGCTGCTCGGTCTCGTCGCGGTCGTTCAGGTCGCCGCGCCGACGCCGGTGATCCTCCTGGTCGCGGCGGTGGTCGGGCTGACGCTGCCCGCGCAGGCAGCGGCGCTGCGGGCACTGCTGCCCGGACTGACCGATCGACGACTGCGGCCGGCGGCCTACGCGGTGGAGGCCAACGCACAGGAGTTGACCGCGATCGTCGGCCCGCTCGTCGTATCCGTCCTGGTGGCACTGGTGTCACCCGGTGGGGCGCTCGCCGCGCTGGCGGTGATCGGTGTCGTCGGCACCGGCTGGTACGCGGCCGCACCGGCGGTGGGTCGCTGGCGCGGCGGCACCGACCGACCGCGACATGCGACGACCCCGCGTTCGTCGGCGATCTGGACGCTGATGTTCGTGGTGGCGAGCATCAGCGTCGTCCTCGGTGTGCTTCAGGTCGTCGTCCCGGCCTTCGCCGAGGAGCGGGGCGTCGCTCACCTCTCCGGGGTGTCGCTGGCCGCGTTCGCCACCGGCAGCCTGCTGGGCGGTGCGATCTACGGTGCCGGGCGATGGCGGCGCAGCAGCGTACGCCAGTTGCGCCTGCTGCTGCCCGCCATCGCCCTGGGGGTCGGGATGCTCGCCCTGGCCGACGGTGTCGTCATGCTGAGTGCCCTGGCGGTGGTCGCGGGACTTGCCATGGCACCGGCATTCGCGGTCACCTTCCTGCTCTGCGACGAGGTGGCCCCGCCGGGTCGGGCGGTGCAGTCCTTCACCTGGCTCGGCGCCGCGAACACCGCCGGCTTCGGTGCCGGCGGAGCGCTGGCCGGAGTGCTCGTCGAACGGACCGGAACGAGCGCAACCTTCGTGTTCGCCGCCGCCGTGGTAGTGACCGGGGCTGTCGTCCTGTGGACCCGACCCGGGTTGGTGCCGCCTGCTCGCCCGTGACTCCGACGGCCCCCGATCAGGCCGGCGCGCGGGGCCGTTCTCCCCGCCGCCCCCGTCCCGGCGCGGCTCGCGCCGAAGCAGGTCGGGCCCTGCGCCTCAACGGCCTGCCTCGTGCGCGAGCAGCAGCTCCTTCACCGGCAGCCCCCAGCGGTAGCCGCCCAGCGTGCCGTCGGTGCGCAGCACCCGGTGACACGGCACGAAGAGAGCCGCGGCGTTGCGGGCACAGGCCGCTGCGGCGGCGCGGATCGCGGCCGGGCGTCCGGCCAGGCCCGCGTACGCGGTGTAGGTGACCGGCTCACCCGGCTTCACCTCGCGCAGCACCTGCCAGGCGTGCGCCATGAACGCCCCGTCGGTGTGCTGCTCGACCGGCACCGGGTCGATCGCGGCCAGGTCGCCGTCGAAGTACCGGGTGACGGCGTCGGTGACCGGACCGAGTTCCCGACGCTGCCGAAGCGTGCCCCGCAGGCGTGGATGGATCAGCGGCAGCAGGGCATCCGGATCGGCGATGAAACCGGCGGCCCGCACCGCACCGTCCGGACCGGTGAGGACGGTGAGTGGGCCGGCGGGAGTGTCCATCGTGGCGCAGTCGACGGTCGAGGTGTTCGGGCTCTGCGAGGTGCGGTTCACACTGTCCTCCAAGGTCGGGTTCATGCTGCTCTCCACAGCCGGATCACCGCGTACGAGCGCCAGGGGCGCCACGCGGTGGCGTACGCGTCGAGGGTCGTCGGGTCGTCCGGCAGGCCGAGGGCGGCAGCACCCCGGCGGACCGCCAGGTCGGTGGGGAGGAACGCGTCCGGGTCGCCGAGCGCCCGCATCGCCAGGTAGCCCGCCGTCCACGGGCCGATGCCCGACGTCGCCGTCAACCGCCGTGCGGTCTCCTGCCGGTCACCGCCGGGTGCCAGGTCGAGCCCGCCGTCGACGACCGCCCGGGCCACCCGTCGGATCGTCTCCCGCCGGCCCACCGGCATCCGGAATCCGGCGTCCGGCACCCGCAGGATCTCCTCCGCCGAGGGGAACCCGCGCAGCCAGCCCTGCCGATCGCGCAGGCGCTCGATGACGTGATCGCCGTCGCCCGCGCCGGCCCTGTCGCCAGTCGGCCGGTCGCCAGCGTCGGCCGTGCCGTCGGGCGGGGCGTCGGGGATCGCGGCGAGCAGCCGGGTCAGCGTGGCACGGGCCGAGGCGAGCGAGACCTGCTGGGTGGCGATGGCCCGGACGACCGTCTCGAAGCCGTCCACCGCGCGCGGGACACGGATGCCGGGCTCGGCAGCGACCGCGCCGGCCAGCGCCGGATCGGCACCCAGGGTCTGGTCGACGGCGATCGGGTCGGCGTCGAGGTCGAACAGGTGCCGGCAACGGGCCACCGCCGGGGCGAGATCCCGCAGGTCGGTCAGCCGCAGGGTGGCCAGGACATGCCCGTCCGCCGGGGTCAGGACGGCTTCGCCGGGGCCGTGGGGCAGCCGCAACCCCCGGCGGTACGTCCCGTCGCGCACCTCGTCCACCCCGGGCAGCGTGCGGTAGGCCAGGAAGTCGAGCAGCGCGGCAGCGTGCAGCGGTGGACGGTACGCCAACCGCACGGTGACCGTCCCCGCCCCGCCCGTGTCGGGCCTGCGGGCACTGCGCAACTGGGACGGGGGTACCCCGAAGACGTCGCGGACCGTGTCGTTGAACTGCCGTACGCTGCCGAACCCGGCGGCGAAGGCGATCTCGGCCAGGCCCAGTCCGGTGGTCTCGATCAGCGTCCGGGCGGTCTGGGCCCGTTGCGCCCGGGCCAGTGCCAGCGGTCCCGCGCCGAGTTCCGCCCGGAGCATCCGGTGCAGGTGCCGTTCGGTGTACCCGAGCCGGGCCGCCAGCCCCGGTACACCATCGCGGTCGACCACGCCGTCGGCGATCAACCGCATCGCCCGGCCCACCACGTCGGCGCGGACGTCCCACTGCGGCGAGCCGGGGGAGGCGTCCGGCCGACACCGACGGCAGGCGCGCAGACCGGCCCGCTGGGCGGCCGCCGACGACGGGAAGAACCGGACGTTGCGCCGTTTCGGGGTCACCGCCGGACAGGACGGCCGGCAGTAGATCCCGGTCGAGGTCACGCCGGTGTAGAACCAGCCGTCGAACCGTTGGTCACGGCTGTCGACAGCCCGGTAGCACCGCTCGAAGTCCAGATCCACGTCACCGATGATGCGCCTACCCGCCGACCTCCGGCTGGCGGAATTCGGACCCGCATGTAAGGAGGGGTCCCCTACTAACGCCTCGTGTATAGGAAGGGTCCCCTCCTTACATCCGCACCCGTCGCGAGCTGCGGTGAGTGGCGGATGGGGGCGCTGGGTGCGGTGGGGCGGCGGGGAAAGTGTCGGTTGTGGTCGGTAGCGTGCGGCCACCAACTCAAGAAGGGGCGCGGTGATGGCGAGCGTGGCGGGTCGGGCGTCGGCGTCGAGGCAGGGGGACCCCCCGCTGGACGAGGCCGTCGTCCAACGCTTCTACGAGCGGATGCGCCTGGTCGCCCCGGCGGCGGTCGGCGCCATCGAGCGGGACCGCGCCGACGACCCGGCGCGCTCCTTCGGCGACACCGCCTGCGGCCGCCTGGTGCGGTCGCTGGACCGCGACGGCGTACGCGCCCTGGGCATGTGGGTGCACCACTGGTGCATGCGTTTCTACGACGACGACACCCGTGCCGCGCTGCGGCTGCTCCGGGAGATCGCCACCCGGCCGGCGCTGGGCTGGACGGCCGACGAGGTGCACTGGATGCTCGGCGAGTCGCACGGCGCCGACCCGACCGCCGACGCCCGGTTCACGCTGCCGCTGGCCGCCGCGGCCGAGCTGGCCCCGGGTTCGCTGCGGGTCGACACGCTGGTGCCCCGGCAGGCCGGCCCGAGCCGGCGAAGCTGACCCACCGCTGACCGTGGTCGGCGGGTAACGGCGTAAGCTGGCTCGTCGTGAGTCTCACCATCGGCATCGTCGGCCTGCCCAACGTCGGCAAGAGCACCCTGTTCAACGCGCTGACCAAGAACGACGTGCTCGCCGCGAACTACCCGTTCGCGACGATCGAGCCCAACGTCGGCGTGGTCGGGCTGCCGGACGAGCGGCTGGTCAAGCTCGCCGAGATCTTCAACTCGCAGAAGGTGCTCCCCGCCCCGGTGTCGTTCGTCGACATCGCCGGCCTGGTGCGGGGCGCCTCCAAGGGCCAGGGGCGGGGCAACGCCTTCCTCGCCAACATCCGCGACGCCTCCGCGATCTGCCAGGTGGTGCGGGCCTTCTCCGACCCGAACGTGGTGCACGTCGACGGCAAGGTCTCACCGGCCGACGACATCGAGACGATCAACACCGAGCTGATCCTCGCCGACCTGCAGACCCTGGAGAAGGCGCTGCCCCGGTTGGAGAAGGAGGCCAAGCTCCGCAAGGACCGGGCCGCCGCGGTGACCGCCGCCAAGCAGGCCGTCGAGGTCCTGGACGGCGGCACCACCCTCTACGCGGGCGCGGCGGCAGCCAAGATCGAGCTGGAGCACCTGCGGGAGCTGCACCTGCTCACCACGAAGCCGTTCCTCTACGTCTTCAACGTCGACGAGGCCGAGCTGAACAACGCCGAGTTCCTCGACGAGCTGCGGGCGCTGGTCGCCCCGGCCGAGGCGGTCTTCATGGACGCCAAGATCGAGTCGGAGCTGGTGGACCTGCCCGAGGAGGAGGCCCGCGAGCTGCTGGAGTCGATCGGGCAGTCCGAGCCGGGGCTGGACCAGTTGGTCCGGGTCGGTTTCCGCACGCTCGGCCTCCAGACGTACCTCACCGCCGGCCCCAAGGAGGCGCGCGCCTGGACCGTCCCGGTCGGCGCGACCGCGCCGGAGGCCGCCGGGGTGATCCACTCCGACTTCCAGCGCGGCTTCATCAAGGCCGAGGTGGTCTCCTACACCGACCTGGTCGAGGCCGGTTCGATGGCGGCCGCGAAGTCGGTGGGCAAGGTCCGCATCGAGGGCAAGGAGTACGTGATGCAGGACGGCGACGTGGTGGAGTTCCGCTTCAACGTCTGACCTCGGCCCGGATCGTGGCAGTGCAGCTGCTCCAGACCCGGCGTGTCGAACAGCCACACTGCCACGCTTCTCCAGCCTGTCCGCTTCGCGATCGAGTTGTGACAGAGGGTGATTGATCCGCCTAGGGTCGCGGGTATGCAACCGACCCCAGGCGCCCTTCAGGGACCCCCGCCCGCACACCCGGGGCTGACCGCGCGACTCACCCAGCTGTCCGCCACCGATCAGATGGTCGCCGACGCCGTGGCGTCACTCAACGCCGGCCAGCCCACGCCACTGTGCGTCGGGCTGCTCGACACCCCGGTCGGCAGCGACTACCTGCCGGCCGCCAACATGATCGTCCTCTCCGCCAAGTACGCCGGTCCGGCGCTCGGCGTCATCGCCGACAAGTTGATCCTCTACCGGCTGGCGGCCCGCCTCGACCAGCTGCCCGTGGACGTGGCCGATCCGGTCGCGCTCCAGGCGTTCAACACGCGACAGGAACACCTGTGGCGGTTGGCGAATCCGGCACCGGCTCCGGTACCTCCGGGGATGCTCCGGTTCTACCAGGGCACCAACCGGGAGAACTTCTATTCCGGGCCCGGCAGCATCTCGGTCGTCGGACTCGATCCGGGCAAGGCCGGTGGCGGGATCGGCTGCAAGCGGTGGGAGAAGCACATGGTGGCCGCAGAGTACAAGGACCAGGGTTGGCACACCGTCACGCTCAGCTTCGAGGTGGCGCTCTCCTACGCGCGGCAGCACACCGAGTGGGCCATGGGAATGAAGGAACACGAGCCCGCCCTACGGGACGTGGCGGAGCACGGCGGCCTCGTCCTCAGCTTCGACGTGCCGGAGGCGAGCGTTGCCGGTAACGACCGGTGGCGCCAGGACAAGAGCGGTGACAGCAACAACTTCCAGACCACTGACGCGATCCCGCCGGGCCAGATCCAGGTGGTCGAGGAACTTGCCGTGCCCGGACCGTTGACGAAGGTCGCGCCGCCGCCGATGGTCGCCCAGGTCCCGGCGGTGCAGCGGCAGGCGACCGCCGCCCAGCAGAGCGGTGCCAAGCGGCGGGTCTACCCGACGAACTTCTCCTGAGGCAGCGGTGCGGATCTTCCCGGTGCGGCTAGGGGTCAGCCGGTCCGGAGGGCCTCTTCGACACCGGTCTCGCGCTCGCCCAGGTGCACCGGGTCGCGTCCGGAGAGCACGTCCACCGCTGCCTTCAGACCGGCGCCGTACTCGCGGGTCGAGCTGATCCGCCAGGTCCGGTTGTTCAGCTCCTGCATCGTCTCGTCGCCCACCCCGTTGGCGTCGACGCCGAGGTGACGGCAGACCGTGACGGCCCGGGCCAGGTGGAACGACTGGGTGACCACGGTCGCCCGGTCGACGCCGAAGACCCGCTTGGCGCGGGCGCAGGAGTCGTACGTGTCGAAGCCCGCGTAGTCGAGCACCACCTTGTCGGCGGGGACTCCCCGGTCGACGAGCCAGCGTTGCATCGCCTCCGGCTCGTTGTACTCGTGGCGCATGTTGTCGCCGGAGACGAGGATCGCCCGCACCTTGCCGGTGGCGTACAGCTCGCGAGCGATCTCCAAGCGGGCGCTGAGGAACGGCGACGGGGTGCCGTCCGGCTGGACCCGGGTGCCCAGCACCAGGGCGACGGGGGCCTCAGGCACCGCCTCGGCGGTGTACGTGCGCCCGTCGGCGCCGGAGCGGATCCAACTGGTGCTGGCCCAGGCCCCACCGGTCACCAGCACCACGCCGGCCGTGCCGGCCAGCACCGCGCGGCGCAGCCAGCGGCCCCGGCCGTTCTCCCTGACCCGGCGCAGCCCGGCTGACACGGTGGTACGGATCGGCATGTGATCGATTATCCCAGCCCGTGGCGAGGCCACTCCCGGCACTGGTGCTGGTGCCCGTGGCGTCGTGGCCCGGACGTGCGTGGCCGGGACGTGCGCGTGGCCGGGACGTGAGTGGCCGGGACGTGAATGGCCGGCATGCGGATGGCCGGTACGTGGATGGCTGGCACGTGGATGGCTGGCACGTGGATGTTCGGCACCTGGATGGCTGGTGCGAAGCGCGGCTGGTGCAGGGGGATGGCCGCGCCGGTACAGGGGTGTGGGCGCTGTCGAGCTGATGGCGCAAACGGATCACCGACCGGCCCGCTCGGTGCGAGTCGCCAGCCTGGGTGATGAGCTGAACGGTTCAGCTCGACAGGGGCCGCAGGCGGTGACGTGCCGGGCCCGGCACGGCGCTGGCCCCGCATGGATCGCCGGCACCGGGCCGCGTCGGCATTTGGCCGCATGGATCGCCGGCACCGGGCCGCGTCGGCATTTGGCCGCATGGATCGCCGGACCGTATCGACGCCGAGCCGTATGGATCGCCGGGCCGTGTCGGCACCGGGTCGGCCTCAGTCGTACCCGTTCGGGTCGGTGGGTGGTGCGGGCACGGGCGGCATGATGGCCGTTCCGTGCCCGCACCGGTCGTCAGCCGAGCCGGTAGACGGAGACGTGCGAGGTGCTGTCCACCCCGAACGCCGAGCGGTCCCAGTCGGCGTACCGCTCGGCGAGGTGGAATCCGGCCTGTGCCGCCATCTCGTCGATCTGCTCCGGCCACATGTACCGCATGGCGAACGGGTGCAGGTGTACCCCAGTGCCGTCGAAGGTGACGGTCTGCCGGAGGAACGTCTGCGCCTCGCGGTCGTAGCGGTGCAGCCGGATGGCGACCGAGTCCTCGGTCACCGACCAGGGCCGGACCTGTTCGTCCCGGTCGATGTCCGCCGGGTCCGGCACGTACGTCTCGATGACGAACGCCCCACCCGGCTCCAGCACCCGCGCGACGTTGCGGAAGCAGTCCGCCTGCCGCTCCTCGCGGGTGAGGTTGAACAGCGTGTTGAAGATCAGGAACACCAGCCGGTACGGCCCAGTGACCCCGGGTACGTCCGCCATGTCGCCGATGGACACGGGGATGTCCGCGCCGCCCGGCTTGTCGCGCATTTTCGCGACCATCTCGGGTGACCCCTCCACCCCCTCGACGGCACAGCCGTGCGCGGCGAGCGGGAGGGCCACCCGGCCGGTGCCGATGGCGAGTTCCAGCGCCCGACCGTCACCGGCCAGGTCGGCGAGGAACGCCGCAGCCGGCATCGGGTCGGGCAGGCCACCGGGCAGGTCGTAGGTGTCGGCCCAGAACTTGCCGAAGTGTCCCGGGTCGTCGAAGACCGACATCAGCGGCCTCCGGTGGTGCTAGTGGCGCCGTGCGGCGCCTCGATCGTGGGAAACCACGTAATCACGAAGCCTCGTTTCGACAGAGTCGGTGACTGTGGGTCGCTGAACGTGCGTCGTGGCGTACCTCATGTCGTTGGCTCCCTTCGGTTGGCTGAGGATCAGCCAACCGGCGTCGATGCGGCGCGGCAACCGGTTTTCCAGGGAGAGGGTGGAGTCACCGTCGTCGTGTAACGCGTACGCTGATCTCGGCCTGCCAGGGTTCGGTGAGTGGGGGTGATGGCTGTGGATGGTCAAGGCTCTCGGATTGATGATCTAACGCTGTACGCGACTGGTCCGGCCACTGAGGGCGGCAGATTGCCGCTTGCTGAGCTGGCACGTTTGGCGAGTGGGCTTCAGGCCGCGCTTGAACAGATCGCCCTCGCGATCACCGGGCGGTCGCCGCGTCCCGGACGGCGTCCAGCGGACATCGTCGAGGCGGTCCGGCTCGACTTCGTCGGTTTCCGGGCAGGCTCAGCTGTGCTGGATATCGCGCGAACCGGTCAGCTCTATCTCGGTGACGGACTGCTCGAACAGTCTCTTGCCGCGTTGGAAGCAGGCACCAGAGACCTCCGGGAGCGCCCGAACGAACGTCCCCAGTACTTCACCACTCAACTCGTGAACAGTCTCCGCACGCTGACCGGCGCCATCGGTGACCGGAACGTGACCCGGGTTGAGTTGCGCCAAGGCGATCAGGTGCGGCTGGTGGTGGATGAGGCACTCCAGGTAGCAGTGCGGCAAGTCGCCTTCGAACAGGTCGCGCAAGAATCCACGGTTGTCGGCCGGTTGCACATGGGTGATTTCTCGCCGGCCACCCTCCGGTGCCGCATCGACACATATGCCGGTAGCATTTCGTGTGACTTCGAATCCGATCTTCGCGACGCGGTGCTTGACGCAATGGATCAGATGGTGATGGCCGAGGGCACGGCCGAGTTGGAGCCCAACGGCCGCACCATCCGGATTCTCCACCTTGCTGCGTTGCGGAGGCTCGATGCGGCCCGACCGAAGAGCCTTGACGACCTTGCCAGGGAACAAGGGGTGGGGCCGATCGGGTCCGTTGACGAGCTGCGTGGAGCGCCTGTCGAGGGCATGGAGGAGTTCTTGGCGGCTTTACGCTCCGCGCGCGGCAGAGGCGAGAACGAGTGAAGTACACAGTCGTCGACACCGACGCATTCTCGGAGATCTGGCAAAGCCCGTCCGACCAACTTCTTGAACGCCTGATCGGCTCGACTCCGGTACTCAGCTTCGCTACCGTCGCCGAACTGCATTTCGGTGCGGCGAAGGCGGGGTGGGGCGAGCGCCGCGTGCTGGCCCTGGAGGAAGCGATCCGCCGGTATCTGGTGGCTCCCTACGACCCGGATTTGGCGCGGCTCTGGGGACGACTGAAGTCGCAGGCGCAGAAGTCCGGACACGCGTTGGGTCATGCCACACAAACGAACGACTTGTGGGTCTGTGCCACCGCGATCTATCACAACGCGCCGTTGTTGACACTGAACCGCCGCCATTTCGAGAGCTTCCCGGGCCTGGTGCTCGCCTGATTCGAGGGTGGGCTGACAGGCACCGGAGCGATCTGCGAGGGCCGCCCAGCAACCGCGATCAGTTGACCAACTGGGGCGATTACCTGACGCTTGACTGCGGCGAGTGACCTGCCTTCCGGTGCTCAGGCTGGCGCTCGCTGACCTCAAGGTCGTACTCGATCCTGGATCGAGTGGTTATGGTGGCGCTTGGATGCCACTCGATCCAGGATCCAGCGTGATCTTCGACTGGCATGCCCCTCCGGCGTTTTGGCGTGCCGCGACGAACTGGGCCTGAGCTTCTTCCAGCTTCGTGATGCCGCCGTCAACTGCGCGATGATCTGTGCCGCGCTCACACAACCTCCCTAGTCGTGGTGGCGAGCGCTGTTCGCGACCAACCGTGCTCGATCGGGTTCACCTTACGCGCGCGGCGCGACTTTCTGTGTTCTGTGCGGACACGGAGCGTCTGGGTGGTGATCGTGTGTTGGTCGCTTCCGGTGGAAGGTGGGGTCAGCGCGGTTTGGGGCGGGTCACAACGACCTCGTCACCTGGCATGACTTCCACGCCGCCTTCTGCATCGCGCACTTCGAGGATCGGCACGCCCTCATCCATGCCGAGTGACCGTCGTTCCGCGCCTGTCGGCATGCGGGTGATCACGGAGGCGCCGGGCGGTAGTTCCATCTCGCGGCGCTCTTGAGCCTCCCGGACCCGGGAGCCGAACGGTCGGCTGGTGGTAACGAGTCCTTCCGATCGAAGTAGAGCTATCGCCATTCGGACGGCGTCCCGTCCGATCCCGTGCTCCTGGCTCAGCCGGGCCTCGCTGCCGATGCTCGATCCCGGTGCCAGCGTGCCGGCCTCGATCTGCTCTCGGATCAGGTCCGCGAGCTGGACGTATACCGGCGTGTGCGAGCGCGGATCGATCGTCATGAGACAAGCCTTATGCCCCCGTGGCCACGATCGAATAGGGCTATGTTGCAACAAAGGGTTGTTTGAATGTTGCCACATTGCTAGGTTGCCTGTTGCGAGAAACGACCGAGGAGATACGGAGGGTTCGTCACTCCTTGGCGTGACGCGGTGAGCTGCTCTGCTGTCGTACTGCCATGGGGCTGCGGTGGTGGGGCGACGGGGCACCCGCCTGCCCGGGTTGGCGGGTGCCCACCTTGTCCAGGGGATACGCGACCAAAGGGAGTACGGGGCGTGGGCTTCTTCCGACGCAGAAGATGGTCCGAGCAGGTCGGGCGCGATGCGGGGACCGGAGTGGCCGGTCCGGTCGGTCTGGACCAGGGGACCGGCTGCTACCGGTCGGCGATTCGTCCGCCGTTGCGGCCGTGGCAGGTGCGGGAACGGCGGTTCCGGACGACCCGGTTCGGGCGGCGTGGGCTCGACCCGGACGAGGTACAGGAGTTCCTCGACCGGGTGGCCGACGACCTGGCCGCCGTCCACGACGCGCTGGGCAACAGTGTGCGGGAGGCGGTGCGGTTCCGGGACGCGCTGCGGCAGTGGCAGTCCGAGCAGGCTCGCCGGGCGAATCCGGCGGGCGGGCGGTACTGATGGGGCAGCGGTTCGTGATTCACGTTCCGGTGGTCGCCGGTGACCTGGGTGTGGCCGTCCGGCTGGCGCGGGTGGTGGCCCGGTGGTCGAGTGTGCTGGCCGCGACCGACCCCGGCGAGACGACCGTGTCGGCCGAGGACGAGCAGGGCGTACGCCATCGGGTCTTCTGTGACCTGAGGCTGTCCGGCGACCGGCGCTGCCTGCTGCGGACCGGCCACGACGGGCCGTGCGCCGGGCGGGTGCCGTGATGAGTGCGGACGAAGACCGGCCGCCGCTCGGCCCACCGGCCGCACCGGTGGTCGGGTGTGCCACCTGCGGCGGGGCGGGAAACGTGACCGAGGCGTGCGGCTGCACCGACGGTGGCGACCGGTTGCTGGTGGGCTGGCGGGACGAGGTCGGTCAGGCGTACCGGGACTGTCGGCTCTGCGGCGGAGCGGGACGTGTGGTCCGGGACTGTATGGACTGCGGGCGGACCGGTCGGTGGCGGGCGCAGTTGGTGCTCACCGTGGCCGATCTCGACACCGGGGCGGTGGCCTCCGCGAACGTCGTGCCGGGAAGCGTCGAGCCGACCCTGGCGGACCGGGGTGGCTCGTGCCTCGACCTGACCGCGCTGGTCCGCGAGCAGCGGGCGATCATCGAAGCGGCCGGTGCCGCCGCCGAGCCGACGGGTGGGGATCCGCTGCGGGAACGGAACCGGCCGTGGGAGGCGGCCACCCTGGTCCTGCCGTTGCATCGGCGGTGGTATCCGGGACTACCGGCGCAGCAGCGACGCGAGCTGGAGGCCGAGGCGATCGTCCGGCACGTGCACCGGCCGTGGTGGCTGTGGCTGACCCGATCGGCAGCGCCGCCCGCCGAGGAGCCGGACGCCCGGCTGGCCCGGCTCTGCGAGGTGGCCGACCTGCTTCGGCTGGATCTGGTGGTCGAGGCGCGTCGACACCGGCGGGGGAGACCGACGTGGCACGTGCGGTACGAGGTGCCCGGTGGGGAGGTGCCCGCACCCATCCCGGCCCACTGGCCCGACCTGGCCACGGCGGTCGCCGCCACCACGGTTGCCGATGCGCTGTTCGGGCTGGGGGAGCGCGGGTCGGCGGCACCCGCGTACACGATGGTGCCCGGCGACGGGACGCGGGCCGTGCGGCCGGTGGTCGACCTGGCGCGGCTCGGCGGGCTGGTTCTCGCCGACCTGCGGCAGGCACCCGGTGCCCAGGCGGTCTGGCGCGACGGGCGCTGGTGGCACCTGCGACTCGCCGAGGACGGCGACACGGTGGTCCTGACCGAGCGGGACACCGGGCAGGTCGCCCGGCAGTCGGTCAGCCTGCTGCGGCGGGTCGTCGAGCCGACCGCGCCGACGTGGCAGGGCGTGCCGGTGCCGTGGAATCCCTGCCCCGACTGCGTGCCGGGGGGCCGGCTGGTGTCGTGCTACTGCCGGATCGACGGGGGAGCGGCCGAGCCGGGATGCCGGGTCTGCGGCGGTGCCGGGTTCGCGCCGGTGACCGGCGGCTGCCCGTACTGCCGGGGCGGCCGCCGCCGGTACGCCGCGCTCACCGTGACGGTGACCGACCTCATCGACCGGGCCGAGCACCACCTGTGGCTGCCGGGCGACGGGCCCGAGGTGTCGCCCGGCCACCGGCTCGACGGCCCCTACCGGCTCGCCGACCAGGCCAGCCGTTTCGGCGTACGCCCCGAACACCTCACCGACGCCGACGGCGGCCGAACGCTCGACACGGCGCTGCGGGACGGCCTGGTGCTGGCCGGTGGGCCGGACCCGGAGCGACGGTTCGTGTCCTCCGCCGCCGCCGGGCGGCCCGGTGCCCGGCTGATCGTGGTCGCCCGCCGTCCGGACGTGCCGCCTCTGGCGGACCTGGTGCGCCTGGCCCACGGACTGTCGCTGACGCTGCTGGTGGGGGTGTGCGACGAACGGCCCGCCGGGATGGCGCTGCGCTGGTCGGTGTCGCTGGTGCGGTGCGGCGCGGCCCGCGAGCGGCCGATTCAGCCCACCGTGGAGGCGGCGATCGACTTCTGCCTGCGCTTCCTCGACCACGCAGTCCGGGATGCGGTGCCCACCGATCCCGGCGTACCGATCCACGTGCCGCAGGCCCCGGCCACGGCTCGGCTGCCCGACCCGCTGCCGGGGATTCTGGCGCTGGCCGCACACCACGCGGGTACGGAGGCGTCGGTGGAGTTCGGCCGGGACGGCTGCCGGATCGACCTGCTGGTGCCGGAGGGGTGGCGGCTGATCGCCCGGGCGGCGTCGTTCGGGCACGCCCTGCGCGGGCTGGGACTGGTCAGCTGATGTAGTGCAGGATGACGTTGTGCACGTGGTGGCTCTTCTGGTCGCCCCGGAACTCCACCTCGTAGGTGTGCGTGCCGACGTGGATGGCGATGGCGCCGGTGGAGAAGAACGAGCCGCCCCAGGACTTGTTGCTGACCACGCTCACGCTGGTGATCTTCGAGTACGGGATGCTGGTGATCGCGTACTTCTTGCCGATGAACGAACGGTCCTGGATGATCACGCGCCGATCCGTCAGCCCGATGAACCCGGTGCCGGTGCCGACGGCGTCGTAGACGGCGATGATCTGTTCCCCGTCGAGCAGGCCACTCTGGATCTGCTGGAACTGCTCCTTGCGGTCGTACGTCGCGTTCGTCATGTACTCCACGGTAGGTGGCCGACGCCAACCACAAGATCCGCCAGGTCAGCCCGGCGGGGCGTCCCGGTTGGCGTCGTCGGCGGCGCGGACGAACTCGCGGACCCGGGTGGTGGTGTTGCTTCCCAGCCAGACCAGTCCGCGCAGGATCGGTGGTGCGTCGGCGATCGGCACGTACGCCACGTCGGGGCGCGGGTAGTAGTGCCGGGTGTGCTCGCCCACCGGCAGCACGCCCCGGCCCATCGCCACCAGGGTCAGCATCTCGGAGAAGGTGGCGCCGGACGGCCCCTTCGGCACCGGGCGACCGGCCGGGGTGTGCTCCGGCGTACGGTCGCGCTTGAACGCCGCCGACGTGACCACCGGGTACTGGACGACCGGGTGGTCGGCCAGCACCTCGACGGAGACGGACCCGGCGCCGGCCAGCGGGTGGGTCGCGGCGACCGCGAGCAGCCGGGACTCGGTGAGCAGTGGCGGTCCGCAGGCCATCCCGTCGAACGGGTACGCGGCGACGAGGATGTCGATCGAGCCGTCCAGCAGGCTCTGCCGGGAGTTGTGCAGTTGCACCTCGCGTACCTCGACCCGGCACTCCGGATGTCGTCGGGTGAACACCTCGACGGCCCTGAGCAGGACGGGCGCGGTCCACTCGCCGAGGAACGCGACCGTCAGCCGGCCACCCGTGCCGCGTCCCGACTCGGTGGCCCGGCGTACCGCCTCGTCCATGCCGGCGACCAGCGGCGTCAGGTCCTCGGCGAGCCGCCGGCCGATCGGGGTGAGCCGCACGACCCGGCTGGTACGGGCGAACAGCGGCGCGCCGATCCGGTGCTCCAGCTTCTTGACCACGTGGCTGACCCGACCGGTGCTGACCCGCAGGCGTTCGGCCGTCCGGCCGAAGTGCAGCTCCTCGGCGAGGGTCAGGAAGGTCTCGATCTCGTACCGCTCCAGCACGTCCGTTCCCATCGTTGACCAGGACGCAACGATGGTAGTGCGATCGGCTCTTGGTCCGTGTCGCAGGTCGGCGCATCGTGAACGGCATGAACACGACTACCCGCACCTCCGACCATCCGGTACGCGTCACCGGTTTCGACCATGTGGTGCTCAACGTGGCCGACGTCGAACGCTCCCTCGACTTCTACTGCGGGGTGCTCGGTCTGGCCCCGGTCCGGGTCGCGCAGTGGCGGGCCGGGCAGGTGCCGTTCCCATCCGTCCGGATCAGCCCGGAAACCATCATCGACCTGGTCCGGCAGGACCGGGGCAGCGCCAACGTCGATCACTTCTGCCTGGTCGTGGCTCCGCTGGACTGGCAGCGGGTGATCGACTCCGGCGTCTTCACGATTCTCGAAGGCCCGGTCGGGCGCTTCGGTGCGCGTGGCGACGCGGTATCGGTCTACGTCCGTGATCCGGACGGCAACTCGGTCGAGCTGCGGACGTACCCGCAGGATGCCGAGGTCTGAGCGGGGTGTCGGGGGCCGCCGGTCAACCCAGGCGGTTCTCGCCCGGCTCCGCCACCGCACGGTAGGCGTCCTCGATCCGGGCGGCCAGCAGGACCTCACCCTCGGTGAGGGGCTCGTCGTTGTGCCCGACCCGGATCTGGGTGTGGTCGGCCCGTCGGCTGATCTCCGGCCGTAGGTGCAGCGCGTCGGCGACCACCTTGACCCGTTCGGTCAGGGCCGCGTGCTGCGTGTCGTCTATGACCAGAGTGCGCCGAATCTGGTCGCCCTCGCGCGTCCACCCGTTGAGTAGGGTGAGGGCGTCGCTGAGGTAGTCGTGCTTTGCTCGACCGCCGAACAGCGCACGCATCACCGCACCTCCCAGGCTTCGTTGCCGGCTTGTGGCCAAATCGTCGCCGCCCCGTGTCTTGTCGGTGCCTCTAGTCTTACGTCACTCGGATGGTGTGTCCACGCCCACACTTCTTGGGATTCCTGCCCTGACGGTCGACCAAGCTACCCAAACCGCCGATTGATCTGGCACGCTGGACGCCCGTGCAGACCGAACGGGCTAATGGTGGCGGGCAGGCAGCCCGCAGGGACCCGAAGGTGATCGTCGGGGCGGCCATCATCGAGGACGGGCGAGTGCTCGCCTGTGCCCGGTCGGCTCCACCCGAGGTCGCCGGCATGTGGGAGTTCCCCGGCGGCAAGGTGGAGCCGGGGGAGAGCGAGACGGCGGCGTTGGCCCGGGAGTGCGCCGAGGAGCTGGGCGTACGCGTCGAGATCGGCGACCGGGTCGGCCGCAGCGTCCGGATGGCGCACGGCCGTTCGGTGCTCAAGGTGTACGCGGCCCGCCTGCTGCACGGTGACCGACCGCAGGCGCTGGAACACTCCGCGATGCGCTGGCTCACCGCCACCGAGCTGGACACCGTCACCTGGCTACCCGCCGACGCCCCCATCATCACCGCCCTCCGCCCCCTCCTTGCCCAAACCCTCCCCCCACCCACCTGACCACGCCCGCCCAAGCACCCCCCTGCCCGCCCCCGCCGCCCCCGCGCCGCCCCCGCGCCGCCCCCGCGCCGCCCCCGCGCGCTGATCAAGAGGTTTTGGTCGAGGAGGGCGCTCACTGAGGGCGCAAACTTCTTGATCAACGGGGTGGTTGGTGGCGTGGTGGGTGAGGGGGTGGTTGGTGGTGGGGTGGTGGGCGGAGACGCGGAGGAGGGGCCGTGGCATCGCCACGGCCCCTCCTGCGGTGCGTACTCGTCAGTGCTTGTTGTCGTCCTGCTCCGGGTGCGCGAAGTTGAGGTGCTCCGGGGGCAGCGGGAAGGTCACGTCGTCGCCGAAGGGCGAGGGTGCCGCCGCCCGGTCGAAGGTGAGCTCCGTCAGCGGCAGCTTGCCGCTCGCGTCGACCGCTGGGGCGGTCGGTCGGGGCACCTCACGGTGCCAGTTGACGCCCTGCTGGGCCTGCACCTCGGCGTCGGCGTCGTGGGAGCCGCCCGCGTGCGAGTGCACGCCGTGGCCGCCGGCGCTGGAGCGCACGGCGCCCGGGGTGTGTTCGCTGGTCACGCTGGTCTGAGGCACCTGACCCCTCCGGAAGATCTTGCTACCGAGCCATACAAGTGGATCGTACCTGCGGTCGACGACCCGTTCCTTCATGGGGATGATCCCATTGTCGGTGATCTTGATGTGCTCGGGGCAGACCTCGGTGCAGCACTTGGTGATGTTGCAGAATCCGAGACCCTGTTCCGCCTGCGCGTACTCCTTGCGGTCGGTCTTGGCGTCCAGCGGGTGCATGTCCAGTTCGGCGGCCCGGATGAAGTACCGCGGACCGGAGAACGCCGGCTTGTTCTCGTCGTGGTCACGGATCACGTGGCAGACGTTCTGGCACAGGAAGCACTCGATGCACTTGCGGAACTCCTGCGAGCGCTCCACGTCGACCTGCTGCATCCGGTAGTCGCCGGGGGCCAGGTCGGCCGGGGGAGCGAACGCCGGGGTCTCCCGCGCCTTCTCGTAGTTGAACGACACGTCGGTGACCAGGTCCCGGATCACCGGGAAGGTGCGCAGCGGCGTCACCGTGACCGTCTCGTTCTCCTCGAACGTCGACATCCGGGTCATGCAGCTGAGCTTCGGCATCCCGTTGATCTCCATCGAACAGGAGCCGCACTTGCCCGCCTTGCAGTTCCACCGGCACGCCAGGTCGGGCGCGTCGGTCGCCTGCAACCGGTGGAGCACGTCGAGGACCACCTCGCCCTCGTTCACCTCCACGGCGTAGTCCGTCAGGTCGCCCCCGTCGGCGTCACCCCGCCAGATCCGGAAGTTGCGCTTCGTACCCATCTCTCAGCTCTCCTTCCCGGCAGTGTCAGCGGCGGCGACGGCGTCGAACTCGGCCAACTCCTCGTCGGTCAGGTACTTGGCCAGCTCGGTGCGGTCGAAGAGGCCGAGCAACTCGGTCCGCATCTTCGGCAGCGGCTTGCGCTCCAGGCGGACGGTCTCGCCCTCCAACGAGCAGACCAGGTTGACCCGTCGCCACTGCGGATCCATGGTCGGGTGGTCCTCACGGGTGTGGCCGCCGCGCGACTCCCGGCGCTCCAGCGCCGCCTTGGCGGTGCACTCCGACACGACCAGCATGTTGCGCAGGTCCAGTGCGAGGTGCCAGCCGGGGTTGTAACGCCGGCCGCCGACGGCGCTGACCTTCGCCACCCGCTCGCGCAGCTCGGCCAGCCGGACCAGCGCGTCCTCCAGCTCGGCCTCCCGCCGGATGATGCCGACCAGGTCGCCCATCACCGCCTGGAGGTCCTGCTGGAGGGTGTACGGGTTCTCGCCGGTGTCCCGCTGCAGCGGGGCCAGGGCGGTCTCCACCGCGGTCTCCACCGCCTCCACGGCCACCCGGGGTCGCCCGCCGAGCTGGTCCACGTAGGTGGCCGCGTGACCCCCCGCGCGCTTGCCGAAGACCAGCAGGTCGGAGAGGGAGTTGCCGCCCAGCCGGTTCGAGCCGTGCATGCCGCCGGAGACCTCACCGGCGGCGAAGAGGCCCCGCACCGAGCCGTACGCGGCACCGCTGTCCGGGTCGACCTCCACGCCGCCCATCACGTAGTGGCAGGTCGGGCCGACCTCCATCGGCTCCTTGGTGATGTCGACGTCGGCCAGTCCCTTGAACTGGTGGTGCATCGACGGCAGGCGGCGACGGATCTCCTCGGCCGGCAACCGGGAGGCGATGTCCAGATAGACGCCGCCGGCCGGGGTGCCCCGACCCTCCTTGACCTCGGTGTTGATCGCTCGGGCCACCTCGTCGCGGGGCAGCAGCTCCGGCGGGCGCCGGTTGTTGTCCGGGTCGTCGTACCAGCGGTCCGCCTCCTCCTCGGTCTCCGCGTACTGCTTGCGGAAGACGTCGGGGACGTAGTTGAACATGAACCGCTTGCCCTCGGAGTTCTTGAGCACGCCACCGTCACCGCGTACCGACTCGGTGACCAGGATGCCCTTGACCGAGACCGGCCAGACCATGCCGGTGGGGTGGAACTGGAGGAACTCCATGTTGATCAGGGTCGCCCCGGCCCGCAGCGCCAACGCGTGACCGTCCCCGGTGTACTCCCACGAGTTCGAGGTGACCTTGTAGGAGCGGCCGACGCCACCGGTGGCGAGCACCACGGCGGGTGCCTCGAAGAGGACGAACTCGCCGGACTCCCGGTAGTAGCCGAACGCCCCGGCGACCCGGTCACCGTCGAGCAGCAGCTCGGTGATCGTGGTCTCGGCGAAGACCTTGATCCGGGCGTCGTACGAGCCGTGGTCGCGCTTGTCCTCCTGCTGCAACGAGACGATCTTCTGCTGGAGGGTGCGGATCAGCTCCAGGCCGGTCCGGTCGCCGACGTGTGCCAACCGGGGGTACTCGTGGCCGCCGAAGTTGCGCTGCGAGATCTTGCCGTCCTTCGTACGGTCGAAGAGCGCCCCGTACGTCTCCAGCTCCCAGATCCGCTGCGGCGACTCCTTCGCGTGCAGCTCCGCCATCCGGAAGTTGTTCAGGAACTTGCCGCCGCGCATGGTGTCGCGGAAGTGCACCTGCCAGTTGTCCCGGCTGTTCACGTTCCCCATGGCCGCCGCGGCGCCGCCCTCGGCCATCACCGTGTGCGCCTTGCCGAACAGCGACTTGGAGATGATGGCGGTCTTCTTGCCGGCCAGGCGCGCCTCGATCGCCGCGCGCAGGCCGGCGCCGCCGGCCCCGATCACGACGACGTCGTAGTGGTGTCGCTCGATGCGGGTGGTGGTGCTCGGTCCGTGCTGAGGATTGGTCATGTCGGGGGCCCTTAGTTGATGAACCGCAGGTCGGAGATCCACCCGGCGGCGATCGACATGACGTAGAAGTCGGTCAGCGCCAACGTGCCGAGGGTGATCCAGGCGAGCTGCATGTGCCGGACGTTCAGCCAGGAGACGAAGCCCCAGGCCCGGTAGCGGACCGGATGCTTGGAGAAGTGCTTGAGCCGTCCGCCGATGATGTGCCGGCAGGAGTGGCAGGAGATGGTGTACGCCCAGAGCATCACCACGTTGCCGACCAGGATCAGGTTGCCCAGGCCGAAGCCGAAGCCCTCGGGACTGCGGAAGGCGGCGATCGCGTCCCACGTGTTGATCAACGAGATGATCGCGGCGAAGTAGAAGAAGTACCGGTGCGAGTTCTGCACGATCAGCGGGAACCGGGTCTCGCCGCCGTAGCTGGCGTGACCGTCGGGCACCGCGCAGGCCGGCGGCGAGAGCCAGAACGACCGGTAGTACGCCTTGCGGTAGTAGTAGCAGGTGAGCCGGAACAGCAGCAGGAACGGCAGGGTGAACGCGGCGTCCGGGATGATCCACCACCCCGGCAGGTACTGCCCGAAGTGCGACGCCTCGGGAATGCACCGGTCGGTCACGCAGGGGGAGTAGAACGGGGTGAGGTAGTGGTACTCCTCGACCCAGTACCACCGGTGCATGAAGACCCGGACCGTCGCGTACGTGATCCACGCACCGAGCCCGATGACGGTGATCAGTGGCGCGAGCCACCAACGGTCCGTACGCAACGTCTTCGCCGCGATGGCGGCACGTGCCCGCGCCCCCCGCGGTTTCGGTTTCGTTGCCGATGATGTCATTCGCGTCGTCTCCCTGACGGGGCCCTGTCACGGGCGGCGGAACACTTCCGGTCGGCAGGCGGACCGGTCACCCCGCGCCCACGTGCCACGTCATGCGCACACCAACGACCGCACCGGGTTTGTCGGCGCAGCTAAGTGACACACGTTACGCCGATCTAGGCGGGCCGTCCGCGCAAGGCAGTGTCCCGTGTGTCCCGAACTTTGGAAAGCCTCTCGCCATGATCAATATGTGAGCGTCCGAAAAAGATCGACAAACGGTCGATGAGCTGGTCAGCCGGACGCCCCGCCGGTGAAGTTCCACGCGGCCAGCCGCAGCGACGGCGCCTCCCACCAGACACCGTCGTACCGGTCCGGCTGGCGTACCGCCCGGCGGCCCACCTCCAGCACCCCGCCCGGCGACAGCGCCCGGGGATACGACTCGGTGAAGCGCAGGTCGCGGACCGCGCGGGTGACCTGCCCGTCTTCGACCAGCCAGAGTCCGTTGCGGGTCAGCCCGGTCACCACGAGACTCTTCGGATCGAGCACCCGGGTGTACCAGAGGTCACTGACCAGCAGCCCACGTCCCATCCGGGAGACCAGAGCCGCGGTGTCGGCGTCCACCACCGCCCCGCTCGGCGGCGCCGTCGCCCCGACCGCCTCCACCGCCTCGGCGCGCCCGGACGGGACCAGCCGCAGGTTGCGCGGCATCGGGCCGAAGGTGGCGCTGCCGGGCGCGGCGTGACCGGTCGAGGTGGTGCCCGACTCGGCGGCACTGCGCCGGTCGTGCGCCACCGCCGTGGTGGTGCCCGCGTCCACCAGGGTCACCGCCCCGGTCGGCGTGCCCTCCAGGTCGAACGGCAACGCGGTGGCACCGAGCGGATCGTCGACGAGCGTCACCGCCGGGTCGAGCTGGGCGGCTCCGGGCTCGGCGAACGACTGCCGCTCGGCGTACCGCTTGCCGTTGAAGCCGTACCAGGCGAGGTTCTGCAGCAGGTCCGCCACCGCGGCCGGCTCCAACACCACCGGGTAGCGCCCCGGTGCCAACTCGATCGGGTCGACGGCCGCCCGGGCCTTCGCGGCGGCGTGTCGTCCGAGAGCGGCGCCGTCGAGGTCGGCGAGCCGTTCGACACTGTTCCTTGCCACCCCGTCCGCACCACCGGCCCGGGCGATCCCGTCCATCGCGGCCTCGGCCGTGCGGCCCTGCGCCGAGTGCCCGGCGGAGTTGGCGAACGCCACCGACCGGGACGTGGTGCGGCAGTAGCCGGCCGTCTCCAACCCGTCGGCCGCGTCGACGAAGGCCCGCACCAGGGCGGCCCGCTCGTCCGGACCGGCGTCGGCGGTGGCACCGTCCCAGAGCGCCGGTGGCGGCATCTCGGTCGGCGGGGTCAGACCGGGCCAACCCCGGTCGGGCGGGGTGAAGCGGGTCGCCGCCACCACCCGCTCCACCAGCGCGCGAAGCCCGTCGGCGCTGACCGCGCTGCCCACTCCGGTGGCGGTACGCCCACCCAGGTGCAGCCGCAGCCGGACCTCCACGGCGGACTCGGCGACGTTCTGGTGGATCGCCGAGTTGGCGAACCGGGTCAACGCCAGCTCGCCCCGGGTCACCGTCACCTCGGCCTGGGCGTCCGCCCCGCCCAGCCGGGCGACCAGCTCCACCACCCGCCCGGCCAGCTCCACCTCGCTGCCGGCGGTCACTGGACTCGTCATGCGCGCACCCCCACCCGGACGCCGCGGAACCGGGCCGGTGCCGCCGGATGGCCGGTGTGGCCGATCTGGCCCGGCTGGCCCTTGCCGCAGTTCGGCGTGCCCCACGAGACGATCTCCGAGGAGAGCATGTCCATCGAGCGCCAGAACTGCGGCCCGATGCCGGTGTACGTGGGGTTGCGGACCATCCGCCCACGTCGGCCGTTGCGGATCTCCCAGCCGATCTCGCAGCCGAACTGGAAGTTCAGCCGCTTGTCGTCGATGGACCAGGAGCGGTTGATGTCCATCAGCACTCCCTCGTCGGTGGCGGCGACGATCTCCTCCAGGGTGTGCGGGCCGGGCTCCAGGCCCACGTTGGTCATCCGCACCATCGGCAGCCGGGCCCAGCCGTCGGCGCGTACGCTGCCGCCGTAGTCCAAGCCCGCGACGGCGGCCGAGTCCCGGCCGGCCAGCACGCCCACCCACCGTCCGTCGCGGACCGCGTCCCGCCGGACCGCCGGTGAGCCCTCGTCGTCGTAGCCGAAGCTGCCCAGCGCGCCGGGGATGGTCGGGTCGATGGTGATGTTCATCAGGTCGGAGCCGTACCGCAGCGAGCCGAGCTGGTCGAGGTCCAGCCAGGACGTGCCGGCGAAGGCCGCCTCCCAGCCGAGGATGCGGTCCAGCTCGATGGCGTGCCCGACCGACTCGTGGATCTGGAGCGCCAACTGCTCGCCGCCGAGGATCAGGTCGGTCTCGCCGGCCGGGCAGAGCGGCGCGGTCAGCAGTGCCCGGGACTCCTCCGCGATGCGGGCCGCGTGGGCGGTCAACTCCAGCGAGTCGACCAGCTCCCAGCCGGTGGTGCCGTACTGCCCGCGATAGCTCGGCCAGGACCGGCGCTGCGTCTCGCCGTCGCCGATGGAGGTGGCCGAGATGCCCGCACCGCACTCGCGGATGTGCTGGTCGATGCGGTGGCCCTCGCTGGACACGAACCACTTCGAGGTGTCCCAGACCTGATAGAGGCCCTCGGTCAGGTCGGCGCCGTGGTCGGCCATCGTGCGGGTCGCGGCCACCAGCAGGTCGCCCTTGTCGGCCAGCGAGACGCCGAGCGGATCCACCTCGCAGGGCGAGGCCCAGCTCGCCGTCGTCGGCGTCGACGGCACCAGGTCCACCGGGGGACCGGGCACCCGGGCGCTCGCCGCGGCGATCCGCGCCGCCCGTCGGCCGGCGTCGCGGGCGGTCGCGTCGGAGACGTCGGGTACGGCGTGGAAGCCCCAGCTCGACCCGACCAGCGCGCGTACGCCCAGCCCGATGCTCTCGTCCTGGGTCAGTGCCTCCACCTCGCCGTTGCGGGCCGTCATCGACTCGTAGCGCCGGTGCATCACGCGGGCGTCCGCGTACCGGGCGCCCGCGTCCAGCGCTGCCTGCACGGCGACCTCGGCCGCGTCGAACTCGGTCATCCCCGCACTCCGTCGTGCTCGCTCATGGCCCGACCCTAGGCCAGCCGGCGGACGCACGCGCGACGGACGGCATGTGCCGGGCCGGTGGACCGTGGAGCTTACTTTCACTGTCGTACGTCTGCTGTAGTTTCCCTCCGGCGGATGCGGAGGGAGGCGGTCGTGGACCCTTACCTGCGAGTGGACGACCTGCGCGTCAGCTTCACCGCCACGGACGGCGTGGTGCGCGCCGTCGACGGGGTCTCCCTCTCGGTCGCGCGCGGACGCACGCTCGCCGTCGTCGGTGAGTCCGGCTCGGGCAAGAGCGCCGCCGCGCTGGCGGTCCTCGGCCTGCACGACCCGCGACGGTCCACCGTCACCGGACGGATCACCGTCGGCGGGCGCCCGCTCGTCGGCCGTCCGGAGACGGAGGTACGCCGGCTGCGCGGCCGGGACATGGCGATGGTCTTCCAGGACCCGCTCTCCGCACTGCATCCCTATCAACGGGTGGGCCGCCAGATCGCCGAGGCGTACCGGGTGCACCATCCCCGGGCCGGGCGCGCCGAGACGCGGCGGCGAGTGGTGGAGATGCTCGACCGGGTCGGCATCGCGCAACCGGAGCGGCGATTCGACCAGTACCCGCACGAGTTCTCCGGCGGAATGCGGCAGCGGGCGATGATCGCGATGGCGCTGGTGAACGAGCCCGCCCTGCTCGTCGCCGACGAACCGACAAGCGCGCTGGACGTCACCGTGCAGGCGCAGATCCTGGAGTTGCTGGCCGACCTCCAGGCCGAGTCCGGCACCGCGATCCTCCTGATCACCCATGACCTCGGCGTGGTCGGCCAGATCGCCGACGAGGTGCTGGTGATGTACGCCGGCCGCGCCGTCGAGCAGGGTGCCGTCGAGCAGGTGCTACGCCGGCCGAGGCACCCGTACACCTGGGGGTTGCTCGGCGGCGTGCCGTCGTTGCACGGCGACGCGGACGCGGACCTGACCCCCGTCCCGGGGCATCCGCCGAGCCTGGTCGACGTGCCTCCCGGCTGCCCCTTCCACCCGCGCTGCGGTTACGCCGCGCGGGTCGGCGAGCGGTGCCGCACCGAGCGGCCCGAGCCACGTCCCGAGGCCACCGGCCACCGGTCGGCCTGTCACCTGAGCGACGAGGAGCGCGCCCGCCACCACGCCGAGCACGTCGTCCGGACGGGGCCGATCCGGTGACGCGGGCTGTCGCCGCCGACGACCCGTTACTGCGGGTACGCGGCCTGACCAAGCACTTCCCGGTGCGCGGCGGCCTGCGGCGGGCCGGTGTGGTGCGGGCGGTGGACGGGCTGGACTTCGAGGTACGCCCCGGCGAGACGCTCGGCCTGGTGGGCGAGTCCGGCTGCGGCAAGACCACCACCGGTCGGATGTTGGTGCGGTTGCTGGAGCCGACCGGCGGGCGCATCGAGTTCGCCGGTCGGGACATCACCCACGCGTCGCGACGTGATCTGCGTCCGCTGCGCCCCCACCTTCAGATCATCTTCCAGGACCCGTACGCGTCGTTGAACCCCCGTCACCCGGTCGGGCGGATCATCGCGACGCCGTTGCAGGTCAACGGCATCGTTCCGCCCGGCGGGACCGACGCCCGGGTCCGCGAACTGATGGAGTTGGTGGGGCTCGACCCCGCGCACCGTCACCGGTATCCGCACGAGTTCTCCGGCGGCCAGCGGCAGCGGGTCGGCATCGCCCGGGCCCTGGCCACCGCTCCCCGCCTGGTGGTCGCCGACGAGCCGGTCTCCGCGCTGGACGTGTCGATCCAGGCCCAGGTGGTCAACCTGCTCCGGGACCTGCGGCGCGAGTTGGGGCTGGCCTTCGTCCTCATCGCCCACGACCTGGCCGTGGTCCGGCACCTCTGCCAGCGGGTCGCGGTGATGTACCTGGGCCGGATCGTCGAGATCGGCGACCGGGACGACGTCTACCGGCGGCCCCGGCACCCGTACACCCGGGCGTTGCTGTCGGCGGTGCCGGACCCGACCCGCCTCGGCCCGACGCGGCTCGGTCCGGCCGCACGTGTCCGGCTCACCGGCGAGCTGCCCGCACCGCTCGACCCGCCCTCCGGCTGCCGGTTCCGCACCCGCTGCCCCACGGCCCGGGACCGCTGCGCCGTGCAGGACCCGGCCCTGGTCCGGCGCGACGGCGCCCCCCAGGCCGTCGCCTGCCACTTCCCGGACCACGCGACATGACCACGGGGACCGTCGGCCGGTCGCCGGGGCGGTTGGCCGCGTGGCGGCTGCGCCGGGACCGCACCGCGCTGGCCAGCGGGGCGCTGCTGGTCCTGTTCGTGCTGGTGGCGCTCGGGGCACCGGTCATCGAGTCGGTCTACGGGATCGGCCCGCGCGACCAGTTCCAGCACAAGCTGGACGGGTACGGGATGCCGCTCGGCTACGCCGGTGGGGTCTCCGGCGACCACTTCTTCGGCCTGGAACCCGGGTTGGGGCGGGACGTCTTCATCCGCCTGGTGTACGGCCTGCGTACCTCGCTGCTCGTCGCCGTCACGGCGGCGCTGCTCACCTCCGTGGTCGGCGTGGTGCTCGGCGCGCTCGCCGGATACCTCGGCGGGTGGCTGGACGCGCTCGTCGGGTGGTTCACGGACCTGACGCTGGCGATGCCCTTCCTGGTCGTCGCGCTCGCCCTGGCCCCGACGCTGACGCTGCGGTTCTACGGGCCACGGGAGGCGGTGCCGCCGGCCTTCGGGGTGGCGATGCTGATCGGGATCTTCGCCGCCTTCGGCTGGACCACCACCGCCCGGCTGGTACGCGGGCAGGTGGTCGCCTTGCGCGAGCGGGAGTTCGTGGCGGCGGCCCGGGCCAGCGGGGCGGGGCTGGGGCACATGCTGTTCCGGCAGTTGCTGCCGAACACCTGGGCGCCGATCCTGGTGTCGTTCTCGCTCGCCGTGCCGCAGTTCGTCACCGGTGAGGCGGCGCTGTCCTTCATCGGGGTGGGACTGACCGAGGAGACGCCGAGCTTCGGTCGGATGATCTACCAGAGCCTGGACTACCTGCAGACCGATCCGGCGTTCGTCTTCTTCCCCGGCGTCACGATCTTCGCGCTCGTACTCGCCTTCAACCTGTTCGGGGACGCGCTGCGTGACGCGCTCGACCCGAGGTCGGCGCGGTAGGGGAACTTCTCGCGATGCTGAGATTCCTGGTCGGGCGGGTCCTCTCCGCGGTGCTCACCCTCTTCGCGGTCAGCGTGCTGACGTTCCTGATGTTCTTCGCCCTGCCCCGCGACCCGGTCACCGGCATGTGCCCGAAGAACTGCGACCCGGAGCGGCTGGAGCGGGTACGGCAGGAGTGGGGCCTGAGTGACCCGCTGGTCAGCCAGTACGCGGGATACGTGA
Source organism: Micromonospora sp. NPDC002389 (assembly GCF_040296095.1). NCBI lineage: Bacteria > Bacillati > Actinomycetota > Actinomycetes > Micromonosporales > Micromonosporaceae > Micromonospora > Micromonospora sp. NPDC002389. The sequence goes on along the minus strand of NZ_JBEOWP010000001.1, from coordinate 301,969 downwards.
AGGGCGTCTTCGTCGGTCGCGACCTGGGCGACGCCCAGGGCGGTCGGTGTGACGCACCCTGCCTGGGCTGGTCGTACGTGAACAACGAGGCGGTGACCGACACCATCGCGCGGGTGCTGCCGGTGACGGTGAGCATCGTCGTCCCGGCGGCGGTGCTGTGGCTGCTGCTCGGTGTGGGCCTGGGCATGCTCTCCGCCCTTCATCGGGGCACCTGGCTGGACCGGGCCGCCATCGGCTTCGCGCTGGTCGGTGCCTCGACGCAGGTGTACTTCGTCGGCGCGGTGCTGCTGCTGGTCTTCGTCTACACGCTGGGTTGGCTGCCGGTGCCCGGCTACACGTCGCCGTTCGACGATCCGGTGCGCTGGGCCGGTGGGCTGGTGCTCGCCTGGGTGTCGTTGGCCTTCCTGTTCTCCGCGATCTATGCCCGGCTGTTCCGCGCGCAGATGGTGGAGACGTTGGGCGAGGACTTCGTCCGCACCGCGCGGGCCAAGGGACTGAGCCGGACGCGGGTGTACGGGCGGCACGCGTTCCGCGCGGCGATCACCCCGGTGGTGACCGTCGCCGGCCTGGACGTGGGCGCGGCGCTCGGCGGCACGGTGATCACCGAGACGACCTTCGGCATCCACGGGCTCGGCCGGACGGCGGTCGAGGCGGTCCGCGCCGGCGACCTGCCGATGATCATGGCGACGGTGCTGATCTCGGCGGTCTTCGTGGTGCTGGCGAACGTGCTGGTGGACCTGATCTATGCGGCCATCGACCCGCGGGTCCGGCTGGGCTGAGCCGGCCCCCATCCACGACCGAGGAGGTAGCAGATGAGAGCACGTACGGCGGTCGCGGCGGTCGGCGCGATCGCGCTGGTGGTGACGCTGGGCGCGTGCACCGAGAACACCGGCGGCGGCCCGTCGGTGGACACCGGGCGGCAGCACACCGGGATCATCGCCACGGATCCGTCGGACTCGACGGGGCCCGCCCCGCCGGTGGAGGACGCGCAACGCGGGGGGACCTTCACCGTCATCCGGGAGACCCCGATCTCCCACCTGGACCCGCAGCGGACGTACTCGTTCGCCGGCCTGATGGCCGCACCCCTGTTCGCGCGTTCGTTGACCACCTGGAAGGACGACGGCCAGGGCAACCTCGTGCTGGTCGGTGACCTCGCCGAGACGCCGGGCCGCGACGTCGACGGTGACTGCACGGTGTGGGAGTTCACCGTCAAGGACGGGGTCAGGTTCGAGGACGGGCGACCGATCACCGCGAAGGAGATCGGGTACGGCATCGCCCGCTCGTTCGACCCGGCCCTCACCGGCGGCCCCACCTACCTCCAGGAGTGGCTGGCCGACACGCCGCAGTACGACACCAGGTGGCGCTTCGAGCCCGGCCGGTACGCGTTGCCGCCGGGCCTGACCACGCCGGACGAGAGGACGCTGCGGTTCGAGTTCGCCAGAGCCCGCTGCGACCTGCCGTACGCGGTGTCGTTGCCGAGCAGCGCCCCGCTGCCGCCGGACCGGGACACCGGGCTCCACCTCGGCGCCGCACCGTTCTCGTCCGGGCCGTACAGGGTGACCCGCTTCCGAGCCGGCGTCGAGATCGTGATGGAGCGCAACCCGCACTGGGACCCCGCCACCGACCCGGTACGCCACCAGTACCCGGACCGGTTCGTCTGGACCTTCGGCCCGTCCCCGGACGCGGCGACCAACCGGGTGATCGCCGACAACGGCGCCGACCGCAGCGCGCTGTCCTGGAACTACGTGCCGCCCTCGCTGGTGTCCCGGGTGGCCGGTGACGCCGCGCTGCGGTCCCGGACCCTGTTGTCCCCGACGCCCAGCGCCAACCAGTTGGTCATCAACAACCAGCGGGTCACCGACCTGCGGGTCCGTCAGGCGCTCAACTACGCCGTCGACCGCGAGGGCGTGGTGAAGGTGCTCGGCGGGGCGCACGTGGCGTCGCCGGCCACCACGTTGATGCCGCCGGCCACCATCGGCCACCGGCCGTACGACGCCTATCCGGGTGGACCCACCGGTGACCCGGAGAAGGCACGGGAACTGCTTGCCGGGCAGAGCCCGGAACTGGTCCTCGGTGTCGCCGACAGCGCCCAGGAACAGCAGGTGGCGACGCAGCTCAAGGGCAACCTGGAACGCGCCGGGTTTCGGATCGTCATCCGCACCATCCCGGACGACGCCAAGCTCGACGAGATCAAGAAGCGGGACAACCCCTGGGACCTGTACCTGGGGTCGTGGGCGGCGGACTGGCCCAGTGGCGCGTCGATCCTGCCGGTGCTCTACGACGGCCGCAGCATCCGGGCGGCGGGCAACAGCAACCAGTCGTACTTCCACCATCCCGCGATCAACGCCGAGTTCGACCGGATCCTCGCGCTGCCCCCGCCCGCGCAGGGGCCCGAGTGGACGAAGCTCGACGAGCGGATCATGCGGGAGCACGCGCCGGTGGTGCCGCTCTACGTCGACGTGGCGTACCTGGTGCACGGCTCGAAGGTGGGCGGCGTCTTCGTCTCCAGCGTGTTCGGGTACCCCTCGTTCGTCACTGCCCACGTCAAGCCCTGACGTGTTAGGAGGGGTCCCCTGCTATGCACGAGGCGTTAGCAGGGGACCCCTCCTTACACCGACAGGTGCGTGCGGAGGAAGTCGAGTTCCAGGCGCAGGAGGCGTTCGGCGAGTCCACCGGCGGCCATGTGCGTCGCGCCGGTCAGCGGCAGCACCGAGTGCGGTCGCCCGGCGGCCAGCAGCGCGGCCGAGAACCGCAGCGTGTGCGCGGCCACCACGTTGTCGTCCACCATGCCGTGCACCAGCAGCAGCGGTCGGGCCTGCGCCGGGTCGGTGGGCGGCTCGGCGGCCGCCTCCACCAGCGAGTGGTGGGCGTACACGTCCGGGCCGTCGTCGGGCAGGCCGAGATAACGCTCGGTGTACGCGGTGTCGTAGAGGGCCCAGTCGGTCACCGGCGCCCCGGCGATCCCGCACCGGAACAGCTCCGGGTGACGCAGCACCGCCAACCCGGCCAGCCAACCGCCGAACGACCAGCCGCGCACCCCGACCCGGGACAGGTCCAGGTCCGGGTGCTTGTCGGCGAGCGCAGTCAACGCCTCCACCTGGTCGAGCAGGATCACGTCGGCGACCCGCCGGTGGATGGCCTTCTCGAACGACGGCGCGATGCCGGGCGTACCCCGGTTGTCGACCACCACCACCGCGAAGCCGGCGTCGGCCCACCACTGCCGTTCCAGCCAGGCCGCGCGGGCGGCGACCACCTCCTGGTGCCCCGGCCCGCCGTACACGTCGAGCAGCACCGGCAGCCGTCGGCCGGTGACGTGGTTGTCCGGATAGAGCACGGCCGACGGCAGGCGCCGGTCGGTGACCCGTTCCAGCAGCGGCAGCGGGGAGTAGCGGGGGGTGGCCGCCAACGACCGGAGCACGGCCACCTCGCGGTCGCCCTGGCGGACCGTCCACCGCACGCCCGCGTGGTCGAGCGAGGCGACGCCGACGACCAGCACGTCCCCGCCGACCGCGCCGTGGTGCCAGCCCGCGTCGCTGGTCAGCCGACGGGCGTCGACCCCGCCGCCGATGCTGGTGCGGACCCGGAACAGGTGCTGCTCGCTCGGCTCGCCGTCGCTCGCCTCGACCAGCAGGTCCGCCGGTCCGGTGCCGGTGGCCAGCCGACCCACCACCCGGCGGACGTAGAGCGAGGGCGGGGTGAGCAGGGTGCCGTCGGCGAAGAGACACCGTGCGTCGTACCCGTCGTGGGCGAGTTCGCCGCCGACCAGCACCCGCCCGTCCGGCAGGTGTGCGGGCGTACCGGCGATCGGCTCGACCCAGCGCGGGTCGGCCAGTTCGGCGTGCACCTGGGTCTCACCGGTGCGCGGGTCGACGGCGAGAACCAGGCCGTGCTGCTGCGCGCGGCGCAGCACGGTGATCAGCGGAGCGCCCTCGGCCCAGTGCACCGCGGTCAGGTACGGATAGGTCTCCCGGTCCCAGTGCACGTCCACCCAGCCGCCGTCGAGGTCGAGCAGGTGCAGGCTGACCTCCGCGTTGGGTCCGCCGGCCACCGGGTACGCGACGCTGACCGGCGGGCTCGCCGGCTGCGCCGGGTCGTGCAGATGCCAGCGGGGCAGCCGGGACTCGTCGACCCGGGCGGCCAGCACCGAGCGGCCGTCCGGTGCCCACCAGTAGCCCCGGTGCCGGTCGAACTCCTCCGCCGCGATGTGCTCGGCCAGCCCCCACAGCACCCCGGAGTCCTCGCCGGCCAGGATCGTGTCGGTGCCGTCGACGTCGACGACCCGCAGTTCGCCCCGGCGAACCCCCTCGGCGGCGTCGGTGACGTACGCGAGGCGTTGGCCGCTCGGGTCCGGCCGGGGGTCGAGGACCGGGCCGGCGGCCGGGACCTCGATCACGTCGCCGTGCACCAGGTCGGCCCGGAACAGGCGGCCGGCCAGTGCGAAGACTGCCACCCGGCCGGCGGCGTCCAGGGCGTACGCGCCGATGCCGGCGGCGCAGAGCCGCAGCCGTTCCCGTCGGGCCCGTTCGCCGGGGCTCAGCGCGGCCGGGTCGGCGTCCTCGCCGAGCAGCGTGGCCGGGTCGGCGACCAGCCGTTCCTCGCCGCTCGCCACGTCGAGCTGCCAGAGCGCGTCGGCCGGGTCCTCCGGCCCCGCGGAACGCAGGAAGACCACCCGGGCCCCGTCGTCGGCCACGGAGACGGCGCGTGGCGCCCCGTGGCTGAACCGGCGGGTGCGGGCGGCCAGCTCGGGAAAGTCCACAGGCCAGATCGTATGCGGCGGCCGAGCGTGATGTGCCGGACCCGAGCGGACGCGTCAGGACTGATCGGGGAGAACCGCCGGTTAGAGTGACCCTCGTGACGACGCTGCCCGACCGCCGCCTGTTGCTGGTCCACGCGCACCCCGACGACGAGTCCATCGGCACCGGTTCGACCATGGCGCACTACGCCGCCACCGGCGCCCACGTCACCCTGGTCACCTGCACACTCGGCGAGGAGGGTGAGATCCACGTGCCGGAGCTGGCCGGGCTCGCCGCCGCCGAGGCCGACCAGCTCGGCGGGTACCGGATCGCCGAGCTGGCCGCCGCCTGCGCCGAGCTCGGCGTGGCCGACCACCGTTTCCTCGGTGGCGCCGGGCGCTACCGCGACTCGGGCATGATGGGCCTTTCCACCAACGATCACCCGCGCGCCTTCTGGCAGGCCGACCTGGACGAGGCCGCCGGCCAGCTGCTGGAGGTGGTCCGGGAGGTACGCCCGCAGGTGGTGATCACCTACGACGAGAACGGCTTCTACGGCCACCCCGACCACATCCAGGCGCACCGGGTGGCGATGCGGGCCGTCGAGCTGGCCGCCGCCGAGGGGATCGCCCCGGCGAAGGTCTACTGGACGGCGATGCCGCAGAGCGTCCTGGAGGCCGGGATGACGCACTTCGAAGAGTCGTCGGACAACCCGTTCGCCGGCATCGAAAACGCCACCGACCTGCCCTTCTGCACGCCGGACAAGGACATCGCGGCGCGGATCGACGCGACCGAGCAGCACGCCGCGAAGGAGGCGGCGATGCGGGCGCACGCCACCCAGATCCCGGCCACCTCCTGGCTCTACTCGATCGCCGGCAACTTCGGCGCCGAGTTCATGGGCGTGGAGTACTTCACCCTCGCGGTGGGGGCCAAGGGGCCGGGCAGCGGCCCGTACGGCTGGGAGTCGGACCTGTTCGCCGGGCTGGAGACCGCCGAAGACCCCGATCGCACACCGGTCGGTACGGCCGGTCTCCGGTGACCGTACCCGCCGCGATGTCGGTCGCCCCGCCCGAACAGCAGTCGCCGCCGCCCGCACGGGCCTGGCGGCGGCCGGTCGACATCGGCCTGCGGGCGCTGGGCGGGCTGGTCGCCCTGGCCGCCGGCGCGGTGACGGCGGTGCTGGAGCTGCTGCTCGCCCCGCTGCGGGTCGGCGGATACCTGGTCGGGGCGGCGGTGCTGGTGGCCGTGCTCGCGAACATCGCGCTGAGCTGGTTCGCCATGGAGACGGTGGGATCCCGGTGGGCGGTGCTGCTGCCGGCGCTGCCGTGGGTCGTGATCATGGTGGCCGCCGCTGACCGGACCACCGAGGGCGACGTACTGCTGGTCGGCAACTGGGTGGGGCTCACCCTGGTGGTGGCCGGGTCGATGACCTTCGCGGTGATGGCGTTCCGGTCCATCCTCGCGCCGAACCCGCCGTCCAGCCGGTACTGACGCCACCCCGCCCCGGGTGATAGACATTCCTGCCAGGAGGCCCGCCACCGGGGCGGGCGGTACGGCGGGAGGCGTGCGATGGGGCAGCGGTGGCGCGCGGTCGGAGTGCTTGCGATCGCGTTGTTCGCGGTCAACGTGGTCGCCCGACTGGTGATCCGGTTCGGCTTCGACGGTGACGAGGCCGCCGCCGACCGGGTGACCCTCGGGATGTTCGCGGTGATCGGGTTGATCCTGGCCGGGGTCGCGTACTCCTGGGGCCGGTCGCGTCCGGTGGCCCAGTGGGGCGCCGAGGTGGCCGGTGCGATCGGCATCGCGCTCGCGCTGACCATGTTCGTCGGACCGCTGCTGGTGGGCCGCAGCCCGTTCGCCGACGGCAGCGCCACCTTCTTCTGGCAGGTCGTGCTCTACCTCGTCGCGACCACCGTCGGCACGATCCTGGGCTACCTCCTGCTCACCACGCTGGGCCGCGACCACCGGTCGCAGAGCCTCCAGGAGTACGCCGAGAGCGGCACCGGCAAGCCGCGCCGCAGCGTTCGTCGCTGACCGGTACGTCCGGCCCGGGTCGCGCCGTCAGCTCAGGGCGCGACCCGGCTCCGGTAGGTGTGGTGCGTGGTGAAGCCCAGCGTGCGATAGAGCGTCACGGCGGCCGCGTTGCGCTGCTCGACCTGGAGGAACACGTCGGTGGCGCCGGCCGTGCCGCCCCACTCGGCGAGCGCGCCGATCACGGCGACGGCCACCCCTCGGCGGCGGGCCTCGGGCAGCACCTCGATCAGGGACAGGCCCAGCCAGCGCCCCGCGCCGGTGACCGTGCCCCGGCCGACCCCGACCAGCCTGTCCCCGTCGTACGCGTGCGCGAAGCGGACCTGTCCGACGGCGGTGAGCACGTGCCGGGCGGCGTCGGGCAGCCCGCCCTTGCGGCCGGCGGCCACCGTGAGCCAGTCGTCCGACGGCGCGGCGGTCAGCTCGACGGCGGGTGCGGTGGCCGTGGCGGCGCGGGCCACCCGGCCGCCGGGTGCGGTGAGGTCGGCCAGCGGCACGGTCTGCACCAGCACCAGCGGGCGACTCTCCCAGCCGCGCAGGTCGAGTTCGGCGCCGACCGGTGCGGCCAGCGGCAGCGGCGTGTTGACGATCGCCGGACGGCCCCGTTCGGCGTACCAGCGTTCGACCGCGTCGAGCGCGGCCGGCAGCGGCCGGTCCGGGTCGCCGACCGGCAGCGCGGAGTTGGCCCGGCCGGTCCAGCCGTCGGCGGAGCGCAGCAGCCAGTCGCCGAGCCGGCCGCGCACGGGCGCCGGCCACGCCTCGTCGGCCGCGAGTTCCAGCTCGACCACGGCGTCGGCGGTGGGCCGGCGGGTCGGCGGCACCCGCTTGGCGCGGTGCACCTCGGCGATCGGCACGCGCAGCCGCCCCTGCCGGGTGGTCATCTCCAGGTGGGTCTCGGTCAGCTCGACCAGCTCGCCGAGGGCGTCGGAGAACACCGGCCGACCGGCGCGTGAGCCCACGATCCGCCGGACCACGATCCGGTGTCCCACATCCTGCTCTCGGAGCACGATCGACCTCCTCCCCGGCGAGATACTAGGCTCTAACCGTCGCGGGTGATCGCGACGAGTCTTGCGGAGGAGAAGACCGGTGACCTACATCATCGCCGAGCCGTGCGTGGATGTGCTCGACAAGGCATGCATCGAGGAATGCCCGGTCGACTGCATTTACGAGGGCAACCGGATGCTCTACATCCACCCCGACGAGTGCGTCGACTGTGGTGCCTGTGAGCCGGTGTGCCCGGTCGAGGCGATCTTCTACGAGGACGACGTCCCCGAGCAGTGGAAGGACTACACCGGCGCCAACTACGAGTTCTTCGAGGACCTGGGCTCGCCCGGGGGCGCCTCCAAGATCGGCAAGGTGGAGAAGGACGCGACCTTCGTCGCCGCGCAGCCGCCGCGCGGCGAGGGGCACTGAACGCCCCCGCGCCGGTCTCGTCGCGGCTGCCCGAGTTCACCTGGGACACGCTGGACGCCGCGGCGACCCTGGCTGCGGCGCATCCGGACGGCCTGATCAACCTCTCCATGGGTACGCCGGTCGATCCGGTGCCCGAGGTGATCCGGCGTGCCCTGGCCGACGCGTCGGACGCACCGGGGTACCCGCTCACCGCCGGTACCCCGGCCCTGCGTGCGGCGATCACGGCCTGGGTGGCCCGGTCCTGCGGGGCCGGCGTCGACGGGCTCGGGGTGCTGCCCACGATCGGGTCGAAGGAGCTGGTCGCCTGGTTGCCGACCCTGCTGGGGGTGGGGCCGGGTGACGTCGTGGTGGTGCCGTCGGTGGCCTATCCCACCTACGAGGACGGGGCCCGCCTGGCCGGGGCCACCACGGTCCGCGCCGACTCGCTGACCGCGGTCGGTCCGACCTCCCGGGTACGCCTGGTCTGGGTCAACTCGCCGGGCAACCCGACCGGCCGGGTCCTGCCCGCCGCCCACCTGCGCAAGGTGGTGGACTGGGCGCGGGAACGTGGCGCGGTGGTCGCCAGTGACGAGTGCTACCTGCCGCTGGGTTGGGAGGCCGAGCCGGTCTCGGTGCTCTCGCCGGAGGTCTGCGGCGGCTCGTACGACTCGGTGCTGGCCGTGCACTCGCTCTCCAAGCGGTCCAACCTCGCCGGATACCGGGCGGGTTTCGTGGCCGGTGACCCGGCTCTGGTGGCCGAGCTGCTCAAGATCCGTAAGCACGCGGGGATGATCGTGCCCAAGCCGGTGCAGGCGGCGATGGTGGCCGCGCTGGACGACGAGGAGCACGCCATCGCGCAGCGGGAGCGGTACCGGGCGCGCCGCGAGGCCCTGCGGGCCGCGTTCACCGGGGCCGGGTTCACCGTCACGCACTCCGAGGCGGGGCTCTACCTCTGGCTGACCCGGGGCGAGGACTGCTGGGACACGGTCGACTGGTTGGCCCGGCGCGGCATCCTGGTCGCCGCCGGTGTCTTCTACGGGCCCACCGCCGGGCAGTACGTCCGGGTGGCGCTGACCGAGTCCGACGAGCGGGTCGCCGCCGTCGCCGCCCGCCTCGCCGGACCCTGATGCGCGCGGCGGTGGTCGGCACCGGCCTGATCGGCGGTTCGGTGCTGCTCCGGCTGCACGCCGCCGGGGTGGACGTGACGGGCTGGGACCCGGACGACGCGACCCGCCGCCAGGCCCGGCTGGCCGGCGTACCCACCGCCGACCGGCTGGCCGACGCGGTGGCCGACCGGGACGTGGTGTTCCTCGGTGGGCCGCTGCCGACCCTGCCGGCGACCCTGGTCGAGGTGGCCGCGGCGACCGAGCCGGGCTGCCTGCTCACCGACGTGGGCAGCACCAAGGCCGAGCTGGCTGCCTTCGCCGCGACCCGGGGTCTGACCCACCGCTTCGTGCCCGGTCATCCGATGGCCGGCACCGACCGGGCCGGCCTCGGCGCGGCCCGGCCTGAGCTGTTCGCGGGCGCCGCCTGGGTGCTCTGTCCCGCGCCGGACGGGCTGGTCGCGTTCCGTCGGCTGGCCGCCCTGGTCACCGAGGTGATCGGGGCCCGGGTGGTGCCGATGGCGGCGGACCGGCACGACGCCGTGGTCGCGCTCTCCTCGCACGTGCCGCACCTGCTCGCCGGTGCCCTGGCCGGAGCCGCCCAGCGCTCGCCGCTGCGCGACGCCGTGCTCACCCTGGCCGCCGGCAGCTTCCGGGACGGCACCCGGGTCGCCGGCACCCCGGCCCCGCGCACCGCGAACATGCTGCGCGGCAACCGCGACCAGGTGCTGGCCGCCCTGACCGAGGTGACCGCCTACCTGGACGAGTTGACCGAGGCGCTGCGGGCCGGGGACGGCGACACGCTCACCGCCCGCTACGCCGAGGCGGGCGCGGCCCGCGTCGCGCTCGCCGGTCGGCCCTACCAGCCGACGGTCCGCCCGTTCCGGGTCGACGGTGCGGCGGCCGACGAGGTCGCCTGGCTGACCGGGCTGGGTGCGGCGGGCGGTCACCTCAGCGGGTGCCGGGTCGCCGACGAGGTGGTCTCGTACACCGCCCAGCTCCCGCAGGCAGGCTGAGGCGGTCCGGCCGCCCGTGTCCGGCTGAGCCGTGGCGCCGCGCATCGGTGGGCGCGGTACGGGAGCCGCCGCTAGGGTGAGGGCATGGTGGACGGACCGGTGGTGACCGTACGGGGCGAGGCGTACCGGGAAGTCGCTCCGGAGGAGGCCCGGTTCACGGTGACCGCGCTCGCGCGCGACCGGGAGCGCGAGCCCACGCTGACCCGGCTGGCCGAGCGGGCCGCCGCGATCCGGGTGCTGCTCGACTCGTACGGCCCGACGATCGACCGTCGGGAGACCGGCGACCTGCGGGTGCGGCCCGAGACGCGGCGCTCCGGCGAGCGGGTGGTGGCCTGGCACGGCTCGGTGCTGACCACGGTGACGGTCAGCGACTTCACCGCGCTCGGCGAACTGATGCTGCGTCTGGCCGACCAGGACCAGGTGGCGGTCGCCGGGCCCTGGTGGTCGCTGCGCCCGGACAGCCCGGCCTTCCGGGAGGCGCGGCATGCCGCGATCGCCGATGCCCTGCTGCGCGCCCGCGAGTACGCCGAGGCACTCCAGGCCCAGGTCACCGACCTGATCGAGCTCGCCGACGAGGGCGGCGGACAGCCGATGATGGCCCGGATGGCGTTCGACGCCGGTGGGGTCGAGTCGACCACCCCGCCGGAACTGGAGCTGGACCCGCAACCACAGTCGGTGCACGCGGCGGTGCGGGCCCGGTTTGCGATCAGCCGGCCGGTCCTGTCCTGATGACCGAGGCCCGGGTGCTGCCCGTCGACGAGCTGCTGCGGCGGGCCCGAGCCCTGGCCGACGCGGGCCCCCGGCAACTGCTCGGCATCACCGGCGCACCCGGTGCGGGCAAGTCCACGCTCGCCGCCGAGGTGGTCGCGGCGGTCGGCCCGGCCGCGCGTCTGGTGCCGATGGACGGTTTCCACCTGGCCCAGGCCGAGCTGCACCGGCTGGGCCGCGCCGCCCGCAAGGGGTCGATCGACACGTTCGACGCCAACGGGTACGTCTCACTGATGCGCCGCCTGCGGCGCAAGGAGCCGACGTCGGTCTGGGCGCCGGAGTTCCGCCGTGAGCTGGAGGAACCGATCGCGGGTGCGATCGAGGTGCCGCCGGAGGTCCGGCTGGTGGTGACCGAGGGCAACTACCTGCTCGTGCCGGACTGGCCCTGGGACGAGATGCGGGCGTTGCTGCACGAGGCGTGGTTCCTGGACCTCGACGGCGACCTGCGACGGCGTCGGCTCGTCGCGCGGCACGTCGCGTACGGGCGGTCGGCGGAGGAGGCGCGCGCCTGGGCGCTGGGCAGTGACGAGGTCAACGCGGCGCTGGTGGCCGAGACCGCCGCTCGGGCCGACCTGGTGGTCCGGCTAGCCGACCCCCCGCCGGGGTGACGGTACGGCCCGACGCAGCATCCAGGCCACCCGGGACCGTTCTCGCTGGAACTCGGCCGCCTCCGGGTAGCCGCTGTGGCTGCGGATCGGCGGGTCGGCCACCTCGCCGTCGCTCGGGTGCAGTGCCTCCGGGTCGGCGACCGCGATGTCGCGTTCCCCGGCGGCGACCGGCCAGCCGAGCGGATCGGTGTCCCGCCAGAAGTTCGTCCACCGGGTCCCGGCCGGGGGGCGGGTCAGTGCCCGGGTCAGCACCGGCAGCCGGTCCGGCCCGAAGTACGCCGGGAAGATCCGCCCGTAGAGCCGGGTGAGCTGGCACCCGTAGGAGAAGAACCAGATCCGTTGCCGCCAGCGACGCGGTATCTGGAGGATGACGGCGGTGCAGATGACCGTGCCCTGGCTGTGTCCGGAGAGGATGATGCCGTCCACCCGGCGGGGGTCGTGTTCGGCCAGGGCGAGCAGCCCGGCGGCGCGGGTGAGTAGTTCCGGCACGGCCCGTTCGGCGTAGCTCGGTGGGGCGAGCGGGTGCGCGGCGCGTGGCCAGAACGTGCCGACGTCCCAGACCACGCCGACCGACCGCCGGACCGTGTCGTTGCGGTAGACCAGTAGGCCGATCGCGGCGATCGCCAGTGGCAGCCAGCCGAGCAGCCGGTCACCGATGTCGGCGACGACCCCGACCACGGTCCCGGTGGTGCCCGAGTTGAGGTCGTGCGGGCGGGCCGGGGACAGGACGGCCACGCAGCCGAGCGCGGCCAGCGTCCCCGCGGTGCCCGCGTACCAGCCGATCAGGCGCAGCGCGTGTTCGCCGACCAGACGGTGCAGGGCCTGGTGGGTGCTCACGTCCCGGGCGCGGCGCAGGTCGTGCGCGGAGAGGCCGCCGCGTGCCCGCAGCTCGGCGTACTCCTGTCGGCGCAGGCGGCGGAACAGCACGAGGGCACGGATCGCGACCAGGGCGAGCAGCAGCAGTGCCATGCCGAAGACCAGACCGGACCAGGTCACCGGGACCGGCGGCACCACCGGGGGGCGTCCGCTGTCGGTGGCGTCACGGTTGAGCAGGTCGCTGACCCAGTAGAGCAGGCCGGTGCTGTACGCGAGGCAGAGCAGCCACCCGAACCCGGCGATGACGGCCGGGCCGCGACCACGCCAGGCCAGGTCGGTGTACGGCCCGAGAGGCTGGGTCACGCTGCTCGGCCGGGTACGCGGCAGCAGCAGGCCGCCTGCGGCGAGGAGCAGCAGTACCGGGACGACCTGCCACACCGCGAGGGGTGCCGGCGGCAGGAACGGCAGCCAGCCGTGGCACCAGGCGGCGCCGACGGCGATCAGCACCGTGGCGGCGGCCGGTGTGGCGCCACCGCGCCGGCCGGAGCGGGCGGTCGCGCCGATGGCGATGAGCAGCAGCAGTTGGCCGGTGCCGAGCCAGGCGAGGACCCGGTCGAAGCCGGGGAGGGAGCGGTCCTCCTGGCAGCCGGGAAGTGAGGACACGTCGCCGCAGCCGGCGGGTGGGCGGAGGGTGGCCAACTGCGCCGCGCCGCCCGCGCTGTCCGGCAGCATCAGCACCAGGACGGTGCCGACCAGCCCGAGACCGGTGAGGGCGACGACGGTGGCGCTCCACGGGCCGAGTGGGCTCGCCCCGTCGCGTCGGGTGAGGAACGGCCGGCCGATGGCCACCACCGTGATCACGACGACCGCGACCATCAGCGCCACGGTGGGCCAGGCGATGGCGGCCCGGGCTCCGTGCGGCGGATGCAGTGCCAGGGTGGTGCCGAGCGGCACGGCGGCGGCCACCACCGTGCCGGTGCAGAGGTGCAGCACCGCGGCGCGGCGGAGCTGTCCCTCGCCCCACCAGAAGGTCGGATCTTCGAGTGGGTTGGCGAGCGGGCCACGGGGTGGCTCGGGTGGCGACGGCGGCTCCTGTTCCGGCTGGCCCTCGGGCAGGTCGGCGTCGGCCTCACCGGGTACCTGGCGGACCGGCGGGTCGGTCGGATCGGCCGGCATCACCGCCTCGTACTGGTAGGTCCGCCAAGCGACCAGGCCGAGCACCACGATCAGGGCGAGCGGCACGAGCAGTCCGACCGCGAGCGCCCGACCGCCCCGCTGCCACCAGGGGTCGGCGAGGAACTGCCAGGGCCCCGGGATCCGGTTCAGACAACTCTCGTCGACGCACTGCCAGCCGATCAGGTCGACGCCGACGCCGGTCAGCGCCAGCACGGGCGTGGCGGTCAGCGTCAGGCAGAACAGCCGGATCAGCCAGGCGGTGATCCCGGACCGGCTGGCGAATCGCTCGGTAGCCGGGTCGGCCGGGATGTCGGGCCGGGCGTGCAGCGCCACGTTGGCCAGGGTGAAGGGCAGCAGCAGCGTCCACAGCGCCCGTTCCACGTCGCGGGCGGTCCGCGCGCCCGAGGTCAACTGCCCCCAGCTGTACGCCTCGACCACGATCGGGTCGCCGGTCGAGGTGCCGGGGGAGCGGTAGAAGCCGGTGACCGGTCCACCGGCGACCAGTCGCGGCGAAGTGGGTTCGGTGCCCGGCTCGGTCGGCACGCCCAGGGTCTCGGCCGGCGGCGTGTTCGACACACCGTGTACGCGTAGTTCGAGAATCCGACCGCTCATGACAAGCCTCCCGGTGACGACTCTGTAACCCAGAGTGCCTGAACCGTGGAGGGGGTGCCATCCACCGCGAGGGTGTTTTCGCAGGTGGAAGTGGTTTCGTGGGGGTCGATCCGGTTCGGACGGTGACCGAGCGTGCGGGGTTACTGGTCCAGGTGGCGTACCGGGCGGGCCGGGTTGCCGACGGCGACGACGTTGGCCGGCAGGTCCTTGGTCACCACGGCGCCGGCGCCGACCACCGTGTTCTCCCCGATGGTGACACCGGCCAGGACGATCGCCCCGCCGCCCAGCCAGACGTTGTCGCCGATGGTGATCGGCTTGGCCGCCTCCCACTTCGCCCGGCGCTGCTCCGGGTCCACCGGATGCGTCGGGGTGAGCAGTTGCACGTTCGGGCCGACCTGCACGTCCGCGCCGATCGTGATCGGCGCGACGTCGAGGAAGACCGCGTTGAAGTTCACGAAGCTGCGCGGCCCGATCCGGATGTGGTAGCCGTAGTCGCAGTAGAACGGCGGGCGGATCCAGGTGTCGTCGCCGAGTTCGCCGAGCAGCTCCCGCAGGGCGGCGAGGCGGGCGTCGGAGTCGTCGGCGGGGCTGGTGTTGACGCGTTCCATCAGTCGGGCGGCGCGCTGGAGGTCGGCGAGGATCTCCGGTCCCTCGGCGAGATACGGCTCCCCGGCCAGCATGCGTTCCTTCATGGAGCTCACCTGTCTGATCATGCCGTCATCCACGACGCGACGGTATCGACTTCGTCGATTTCTTGACTCCTTTATGCATACTCGGTATGCAATCCTGACAGGTATCGATGTGAACCACATCGATAAGACAACCCAGAAGGAGGGTTCGGTTGCCTCGCAGAAGCAAACTGACCGCCATCGGGCTGGTGCTGGGCCTCGTGCTCGGCGTACCGGGCACGGCCACCGCCGGTCCGTCCCCAGCCGCCGCACCGGGGTCCACCCCGTCGTCCGGCGCCCGTCCGGCGTCGGCCGGACATACCACCGTCACCCTGATCACCGGTGACCGCGTCACGGTGAGCCCCTCCGGTGCGGCGAGCGTCCGCCCGGCCGAGGGTCGCACCGGGATCCGCTTCCTCACCCAACGCCAGCGGGACCACCTCTGGGTGGTGCCGCAGGACGCCCTGCCGCTGATCCGGTCGGGCCGGGTCGACCGGCGTCTCTTCGACGTGACCGGGTTGATCGCCGCCGGGTACGACGACCGTCACCGCGCCGACCTGCCACTGCTGATGACCTACCCGGAGGGCGCGGCGCGGCGTACCGGGGCGCCCGACGGAGTGACCGTCACCCGCGACCTGGCCGCCATCGGCGGCGTCGCGGCCACCCTGGACAAGCAGGAGTCGGGCCAGCTCTGGGCCGCCCTGGCCGGTGGCAGTGCGCGGATCGACGCGGCGGGGGGTGTCGAGCGGCTCTGGCTCGACGGCCGGCGGCATCTGACCCTGGAGCACAGCGTGCCGCAGATCGGTGCGCCCGCCGCCCATCAGGCCGGCTACACCGGCCGGGGCGTACGGGTGGCGGTGCTGGACACCGGCGTCGACGCCGCACACCCCGACCTGGTCGGGCGGGTCGGCGCGGCGGAGAACTTCACCGAGGAGGAGAACCCCGGCGACATCGTCGGGCACGGGACCCACGTCGCCTCGATCATCGCCGGCAGCGGCGCCGCGTCCGACGGCCGTAACCGAGGGGTCGCCCCGGAGGCGACGCTGCTCGACGGCAAGGTCTGCGAGGAGTACGGCTGCCCCGACTCCGCCATCCTGGCCGGGATGCAGTGGGCCGCCGTCGACCAGCAGGCCGACGTGATCAACCTGAGCCTGGGCGGGACGGACAGCCCGGAGGTCGACCCGCTGGAACTGGCGGTCGACACGCTGACCGAGCAGACCGGTGCACTCTTCGTGATCTCGGCCGGCAACAGCGGCCGGGCCGGTTCGGTGGGCTCACCGGCCAGCGCGGACGCGGCACTCGCCGTCGGCGCCGTCGACCGGGACGACGAACTCGCCTTCTTCTCCAGCCAGGGTCCGCGGGTCGGCGACGACGCGCTGAAGCCGGACATCACCGCACCGGGGGTGGACATCGTCGCCGCCCGGGGAGAGGGCACGCTGCTCGGCGATCCGGTCGGCGAGCAGTACGTCTCGCTCTCCGGCACCTCGATGTCCGCGCCGCACGTGGCCGGGGCGGCGGCGTTGCTCGCCCAACAGCGCGGTGACGCCACGGCAGCCCAGCTCAAGGCCACCCTGATGTCCTCCGCCGCGCCGCATCCGGAGCTGACCGCCTACCAGCAGGGCGCCGGCCGGGTCGACGTGGCCAGGGCGATCACCCAGCAGGTGACCAGTGAGCCGGCGAGCGTCTCGTTCGGCCGTACGCTCTGGCCGCACGACGACGACGAGCCGATCACCCGCGAGGTGAGCTGGCACAACACCGGGAGCACCGCGCTCACCCTGGAGCTCGTCCTCGACGTGACCGGCCCCGACGGGACGCCGGCACCGGCCGGCATGTTCGCGCTGAGCACGCGCAGCGTCGTGGTGCCCGCCGGCGGTACGGCGTCCGCCACCGTCACGACCGACACCAGCGTCGACGGCCCGGACGGTCACTACACCGGCCGGATCGCGGCCCGTGCCGGCGACACCGTGGCCCTCACCCCGCTGGCGGTGCACAAGGAGGTGGAGAGCTACACCGTGACGGTGCAGCACCTCGGTCCCGACGGTACGGCGACGGAGGACTACAGCACCTCACTGCTCGGCCTGGACGACTTCGTCGACTACTTCGCGTACGACCCGTCCGGCACCGCGCAGATCCGTGTGCCCAAGGGCCGGTACGGGCTGAACAGCTACCTGTTCGACATGGAGACCGAGGAGTCGGCGTTCCTCGTCCAGCCGGAGCTGGCCGTCACGAGGGACACCACGGTCACCGTCGACGCCCGCCGGGCGAAGCCGGTGCGGATGACCGTGCCGCAACGGTCGGCAACGCCGGCCCTGGTGGACATCAGCGCGAACTACCTCCTGGACGACGGCGGCGCCAGTTACGGTCTGCTCGCCTTCGACTTCACCGGCATCAGTACCGGACAGCTCGGCCGACCCGTCTCGCCGAAGAGGTTCCTCGGCACGGTGGGCAGCCAGTGGGCCGACGTGGAGGCGGAGAGCAGCTCCTACCTCTACGCCCTGGCGGAGAGCGTCCCGGGTCGGATGCCGACCGGGCTGATCCGGAACTACCGCAACGGTGACCTGGCCACCGTCACGCAGAAGTTCCGCAGCGGATACCCGGACACCGTCGCCGAGCGGGTCGTCTACCCGGTCTTCGCCGAGAACGTGGGCGGCTGGGCGCTCGGTCTGCCCACCGCGGCCCCCGGCAAACGGGTCGAGTACTACAACACCAAGGGCATCCGCTGGACCGGCGATCTGAGCATCGGCGTACCGTCCGAGGACGGGTGGCCGGTCGGGGTGGCCTTCCTGTGGTCGGAGCCGACGGCCTACCGGGCGGGCAAGAAGTACCAGGACACCTGGCTCGGCGCTCCCTACGGGCCGTCGTTCCCGGCGCCGCAGTGGCCGGGTGACGGACTGACCCGGCGGGGCGACGTGATCAGCCTGGCGGTGCCGCTGCACGGGGACGCCGCAGGGCACCCCGGGGCCTCGGTGGCGGACACCTCGCGTACCGCTCTCTACCGCAACGGCAAGCTGGTCGGCGAGAGCCCGGAGTCCGGCTGGGGCGAATTCGAGGTGCCGGCCGGGACGGCGACGTACCGGATGGAGACCTCGGTGAAGCGCAGCTTCACCGACCTGAGCACGGAGGTCGCCGCCACCTGGACCTTCCGGTCCCGGCACGTCCGGGGCGACGATCCGGTGGCGCTGCCCGCCTCGGCGATCAGGTTCACGCCCCGGCTCGACGCGACGAACACCGCCCCGGCCGGTCGGTCCTTCGTGATCCCGGTCCAGGTGCAACGGCAGCCCGGTGCCCCGTCGGCGCGGACCACCTCGCTGACCGTCGAGGTCTCCTACGACGGTGGCCGGACCTGGCAGCGGGCCCGGGTGAAGAAGGCCGGCAGCGGCTGGCAGGCCACCGTGCAGCACCCGAGGGGCACCGGCCACGTGTCGCTACGGGCCGCCGCCCGGGACAGCGACGGCAACACGGTGACCCAGCGGATCATCCAGGCCTACCGCCTGAAGTGATCCACCCGGTCCGCACAGATGTAAGGAGGGGTCCCCTGCTATGCACGAGGCGTTAGTAGGGGACCCCTCCTTACACACAAACCGCTACGCAGGACCTCAGTCGTTCGCGTGCAGGGCGGCGTTCAGGGTGATGCCCTGACCCTTACGCGGCCGGGCCTCCAGCCCACCGGTGATCGAGTTACGCCAGAACAGCAGCCCGTCGACCCCGGACAGCTCGCGGGCCTTGACCACCCGGCCGTCGGGCAGAGCGAGCTTCGAGGCGGCGGTGATGTAGCACCCCGCCTCGACCACACAGTCGTCGCCCAGCGAGATGCCGACACCCGCGTTCGCCCCGATCAGGCTGCGCTCGCCGATGCGTACCTTGTCGGTGCCGCCGCCGGACAGCGTGCCCATGATGGAGGCGCCGCCGCCGATGTCGGAGCCGTCGCCGACGACCACACCCTGCACGATCCGGCCCTCGACCATGGAGGTGCCGAGCGTGCCGGCGTTGAAGTTGACGAAGCCCTCGTGCATCACGGTGGTGCCGGAGGCGAGGTGGGCGCCGAGGCGTACCCGGTCGGCGTCGGCGATCCGGACGCCCGAGGGCACCACGTAGTCGGTCATCCGGGGGAACTTGTCCACCCCGTACACGGCCAGGTGCCGGCCGGCGGCCCGCTCGATGACGCGCAGCTCGTCGACCCGCTCCGGCGGGCACGGCCCGGCGGAGGTCCAAGCCACGTTGGCCAGCTTGCCGAAGACGCCGTCGAGGTTGAGCTCGTTGGGCCGCACCAGGCGGTGGGAGAGCAGGTGCAGTCGCAGGTACGCGTCACTGGCGTCCTTGATCGGGTCGTCCAGCGAGCCGATCACGGTGATCACCTGGACGGTACGCAGACCCGGCAGGGCCCGGTCGCCGATCGCGCCCGGCGGAAGGTCCAGCACGTCGGCCTGGTCCTCGCCGGGGACCAGCGGCAGCTCGCCGAGGCCCAGCTTGCCGGTCGGATACCAGGTGTCGAGCACCTGGTCGTCGGCGGTCACGGTGGCCAGGCCGATGCCCCACGCGGATTCTGTGGACGTCACTTACTCACCTCTCGCTCGCATGCTGCGCTGGCTGCTGCTCGCGACTGCGGGGTGGGCGAGCTCACTCCTCGCGCTTCGGCGAAGGGCTCGCGGGCTCGCGTCTCGCGGTCGCCGGTTGTGACGGTACCGTGCGGACCATGGAGAACCCGCTTACCCCCGAGGTCCTCGCCGATCCGGTGGCGTTGACCCGCGCCCTGGTCGACATCGAGTCGGTCTCGCTCAACGAGAAGGCCATCGCCGACTGCGTCGAAGAGGTGCTGCGGAAGCTGCCCCACCTGGCCACCTACCGGCACGGCAACACGGTGATGGCGCGTACCGACCTGGGGCGGGCGTCCCGGGTGGTGTTGGCCGGTCACTTGGACACCGTGCCGTTGAACAACAACTTCCCGTCCACGCTGCGCGGCGACCTGATGTACGGCTGCGGCACCTCGGACATGAAGTCCGGGGTGGCCTACGCGCTGCACCTCGCGGCCACCCTGCCCGAGCCGCGTTACGACGTGACGTACTTCTTCTACGAGGCCGAGGAGATCGAGTCCCGGTACAACGGCCTGCGGCTGGTGGCCGAGGCGTACCCGGAGTGGTTGACGGCCGACTTCGCCCTGCTGCTCGAACCGACGTACGGGATCGTCGAGGCGGGCTGCCAGGGCACCATGCGGGCGAGGGTGGTCACCACCGGCGTACGGGCTCACTCCGCGCGTGCCTGGCACGGCGTCAACGCGATCCACGGTGCCGGTGAGGTGCTGCGGCGGCTTTCGGAGTACCAGGCGCGACGGGTGACCATCGACGGGTGTGACTACCGCGAGGGCATGAACGCGGTGCGGATCAACGGTGGGGTGGCCGGCAACGTGGTGCCGGACCGGTGCGAGATCGAGGTCAACTACCGGTTCGCGCCGGACCGTACGCCGGCCGAGGCGGAGGCCCACCTGCGCGAGGTGCTCGCCGGGTACGAGGTGACGGTGACCGACTGCGCGGCCGGTGCGCTGCCCGGTCTGGAGGCCCCGCCCGCTCAGGAGTTCCTGGCGGCGGTGGGTGCCGCGCCGATCGGCAAGCTGGGGTGGACCGACGTGGCCCGCTTCGCGGCGATGGGGATCCCGGCGCTCAACTTCGGTCCGGGTGACCCCAACCTCGCCCACCACCCGGACGAGCACGTCGAGATCGGCAAGATCCGTGACGGTGCCGCCACCCTGCACCGCTGGCTCGCCTCCGCCTGATCCGGCGGACTCCCGCGTCCGGTCGTGCGGGCGGCGGTGCGGCGACGCCCCGCCCGACCGCGCGACCGGCACGCGGGGGACAGGGCTCGGGGTGTGGCGGCGACGTGCTCTAGACGCGGGTGAGCGCCGCGTCGGGAGCGGACTCCGCAGGAGGCTCGGGCGGGTCTTCGAGCAGGCGGGTACGGCGACGCTCGGCCACCACGTCGCGGATGCGCCGCTGCATCTGACGCCTCATCCGGATCCGTTCGTTGCTACTGATCACGCTGTCTCCTCCCCCGAAGCCTGCGCGCCGGGCATACCCGGTATGTGAATAGTAAGACGTACGGGAAAGCGAATTGGTTGCACAAGATCACGAAGTGTTTGCCGGGCACCCTGGCCGAACTCCACTACGGTTGCTCCCATGACTCAGAGCAACCGCCGCGAACCAGGACGGGAGCGGCACCGCGGCGCCGTCACACTGCGCCGCCAGGCGATCACCACCAGCACAGCGGACCAGGGACTGCTGGACTCCCGGACCCGCGCGGACTGGAAGACCAAGGACGCTTGGCGGGCGCTACGGATACTCTCCGAATTCGTCGAAGGCTTCGACACCCTCGCCGACCTGCCGCCCGCGGTCAGCGTCTTCGGTAGCGCCCGGAGCAAGCCGGACAGCCCGGAGTGCCAGCTCGCCGAGGCGCTCGGCGCGGCCCTGGCCCGCGCCGGCTACGCGGTGATCACCGGGGGTGGGCCCGGTGTGATGGAGGCGGCCAACCGGGGCGCGAGCGAGGCCGGTGGGCACTCCGTCGGTCTCGGCATCGAACTCCCCTTCGAGCAGGGCATCAACGAGTGGGTCGACCTGGCCATCGACTTCCGCTACTTCTTCGCCCGCAAGACCATGTTCGTCAAGTACGCCCAGGCGTTCGTCGTGCTGCCCGGCGGCTTCGGCACCATGGACGAGCTGTTCGAGGCGCTCACCCTGGTGCAGACCGGCAAGGTGACCCGGTTCCCGGTGGTGCTGATGGGCACCGAGTACTGGCAGGGGCTGCTCGACTGGCTGCGCGACACGATGGCCGCCGAGGGCAAGATCGGACCGGTCGACCTGGAGTTGATCTGCGTCACCGACGACGTCGCCGCGGCGGTCCGGCACATCGTGGAGGCCGAGGCCGCGCTCAACACCGAGCAGGAGGCGGTACGCGCGGACGCGGTGGCCCGTACCGCGGCGGACCAGCAGGCGGCGGCCGAGTCGGCGGAGCAGGCCGAGCAGGCGGAGCGCTGAGGTGGCCGCGATCTGCGTGTTCTGCGCCTCGTCCCGCACCCTCGACCAACGGTGGCTCGACCTAGCCGAGGCCACCGGCGCGGAACTCGCCCGACGAGGGCACACGCTGGTCAGCGGCGGTGGTCGCGTGGGCATGATGGGCGCCCTGGTCGAGGGGGCCCGCGCGGCCGGCGGCCGGACCGTCGGGATCATCCCGCAGGTGCTGGTCGACCTGGAGGTGGCCGATGTCGCCTCCGACGAACTGGTGATCACCGACTCGATGGCGAGCCGCAAGGTCCTCATGGTCGAGAAGTCGGACGCGTTCCTCACCCTGCCCGGTGGTTTGGGCACCCTCGACGAACTCTTCGAGGTCTGGACCACCGCCACCCTGGCCCTGCACCGCAAGCCGATGGTGATGGTGGACACCGACGGCTTCTACACCCCGTTGATGGACTGGCTGCGCGCGGTCACCGACCAGAACTTCCTCAAGCCCGCCGGCTTCGATCTCGTGCAGGTCGCCGACACCGTCCCCACCGCCCTCGACGTCATCGAGGCAGCCCTCACCTGACGGCGGGTGTGGCGCGTCGGGCAGTGTCGCAGGGCCGTGATGGGATGGCGGGATGCAGGCGTACCGGTTGGTGCGTCGGTCCGGCGGGCCGACCCAGGAGGACGACCCGGTCACCGGGCATTCTCCGGACCTGGCCGGCGAGCCGTCCGCACCTGCACCTGCCCACGCACCCGGCGCGGAGCAGACGTCGGCAGATCCTCGGCAGGCCGAGGTCGTGGCGCACACCGACGGGCCGATGCTCGTCCTCGGTGGACCGGGCACCGGGAAGACCCGCACCCTCGTCGAGGCGGTGGCCGCCCGGGTCGAGGAGGGGGTGGATCCGGAGCGGATCCTGGTGCTCACCTTCAGTCGCCGGGGCGCCGTCGACCTGCGGCACCGGATCGAGGCGCGGATCGCCGCGAACGGCCGGCGGGTGGTGCGCGAGCCGCTGGTGCGTACGTTCCCGGCGTACGCGTTCGGGTTGCTGCGGCGGGCCGCCGCCGAGCGGGGTGAGCCGTCGCCGCGGCTGCTCACCGGGCCGGAACAGGATCTGATCATCCGCGAGCTGCTGGACGTGGTCGGTGAGGAGCCCGGCGACGAACCGGTCGGCTGGCCGGAGGAGTTGCGCCCGGCACTGCGTACCCGGGCGTTCGCCGCCCAGCTCCGTGACCTGCTGATGCGGGCGGCGGAGCGGGGCGTCGGCCCGGTCGAGCTGGCCCGGCTCGGCGAGCGGCTGGGCCGCGCCGACTGGCCGGCCGCCGCCCGCTTCCTGCGCGAGTACGTGGCGGTGCTGGCGCTGCGGGACGTCGCCAACCGGGGCTCGGTCGCGTACGACCCGGCGGAGCTGGTCCGGGCGGCCACCGGTCTGCTGCGCGACGACGCCGAGGTGCTGGCGTCCGAGCGACGTCGCCTGGCGTACGTCTACGTCGACGAGTTGGCCGACACCGATCCCGCCCAGCTCGACCTCTTGGACACGGTCGCCGGGGGTGGCACGCCGCTGGTCGCCTTCGCCGATCCCGACTCCTCCACGTACGCCTTCCGGGGCGCCGACCCGGGCGGCGTGACGACGTTCCCGCACCGCTTCCGCACCGCCTCCGGCGCGCCGGCCGCACAGGTGCTGCTCAGCACCAGCTACCGCGCGGGGGAGCGGCTGCTCGCCGCCGCGTCCCGGCTCGGCCGGCGGTTGCGTGGTCCGGCGGCGCACCGCCGGCTGCATCCGTTGCCCGACGCGCCACCGGGCAGCGTCGAGGTCCGCACCTTCCGTTCGGCCACCAGCGAGGCGGCCTGGCTGGCGCATGCGCTGCGGGAGGCGCACCTGCTCGGCGGCGTCCCCTGGGCCCGGATGGCGGTGCTGGTCCGCTCCACCGGTCGGCAACTGCCTGGGCTGCGTCGGGCGTTGCACGCGGCCGGCGTACCGACCGTGGTGCACGGCGAGGACCTGCCGTTGCACCTGCAACCGGCGGTGGCGCCGCTGCTGCTGCTGTTGCGCTGCGCGTTGGAGCCGGAGCGGCTGGACGAGGAGGCCGCCGTCGCGCTGCTGCACTCGCCGCTCGGCGGTGCCGACCCGCTGGCGGAGCGTCGGCTGCGGCAGGGCCTCCGGGCGCTCGCCCTGGCCGGCGGTGACCGGCGGCCCTCCGGTGAGCTGATCGTCGAGGCGCTGCGCGACCCGGCCGAGCTGGCCGGGGTGGAGCGGCGCTGGGCCGAGCCGGCGCAGACGGTGGCCGGGCTGCTGGCGGTGGCCCGCGAGACGGCCGGTCGGCCGGGCGCCGGCGTCGAGGACGTGCTCTGGGCGGTCTGGCAGGCCAGCGGGCTGGCCGAGCTGTGGTCCGCCGCGCTGGCCCGGGGCCCGGCCGTGGCCGGCGAGGGGGACCTAGCCCGGCGGCGCCGGGCCGAGGCGGCTGACCGGGACCTGGACGCGGTGCTGGTGCTCTTCGACGCCGCCGCCCGGTTCACCGACCGGCTGCCGGGCGCGCGTACCGAGGTCTTCCTCGACCACGTGCTGGGCCAGGAGCTGCCCGCCGACACGCTCGCCTCCTCCGCCGACCGGGGCGACGCGGTACGGCTGCTCACCGCGCACGCCGCCAAGGGCCTGGAGTGGGATCTGGTCGCCGTCGTCGGGGTGCAGGAGGGCGTCTGGCCTGACCTGCGGCTGCGCGGCAGTCTGCTCGGCTCGGAACGGCTGGTCGACGTGATGACCGGTCGGGCGGACGGTGCCGGTGAGGTCGCCACCCTGGTCGGGCAGACTTCCGCGCTGCTCGACGAGGAACGCCGGCTGTTCCACGTCGCGGTGACCCGGGCCCGACGGCGACTGCTGGTCAGCGCGGTGGCGTCGGCGGCCGTCGGCGGCGACGACCACGAGGAGCAGCCCAGCCGGTTCCTCTACGAGCTCGGGCCGATCGACCCGTCCGGGGACGGGCCCGCCCCGACCCCCGGTGGGCCACCGCCGCCCGCTCCGCCTGAACCCTCGGTGCCCGGAGCGCCGCGCGGAGCGACGCAGATCGACGACCAGGACGATGCGCAGGGCCAGAATGAAACGCAGGGCCGGGACGAAGCGCAGGGCCGGGACGAAACGCAGGGCAGGGACGAAGCGCAGGGCCGGGACGGGGACGACGCCCAGGACCGGGGCGACCGGGCCGGGTCGCGGGCGCTGCCGTTGAGCCGTCCGCCCCGGGCGTTGACCCTGCCCGCGCTGGTGGCGGAGCTGCGTACCGCGGTGGCCGACCCGGCGGCGTCGACCGCCCGGCGGCGGGCGGCGGCGGCCGAACTGGCCCGACTGGCCGCCGCCGGGGTCGCGGGCGCACACCCGGACGACTGGTGGGGGCTGCGACCGCTCTCCGACGACCGGCCCCTGGTGGACGAGGGGGATCCGGTCCGGGTGACCCCGTCGGCGATGGAGAGCGCGCTGCGGTGCAGCCTGCGCTGGCTGCTGGAACGGCACGGCGGAAGCCCACCGGCCAGCGCCGCGCAGGGCGTCGGCAACCTGGTGCACGCGGCGGCGATGCTCGCCGAGGACGCCAGCGCGGACCGGGGTGCGCTGCTGGACTACGTGGCCGCCCGGTTCGACGCGATCGAGCTGGCCGCGCGGTGGATGGTCGGGCCGGAGCGGACCCGCGCCGAGGCGATGGTGGACAAGCTGCTGCGCTGGCTGGCCGCCAATCCGCGCCGGTTGCTCGCGATCGAGCACGAGTTCGCGGTACGCCTGGACGACCCGCACCGGCCGATCGAGCTGGTCGGGCGGGTGGACCGGCTGGAGGTTGACGCGGACGGCCGGCTGGTGGTGGTGGACCTCAAGACCGGCAAGTCCACCGCCGTGACCGAGCGGGACCTGGCCGAGCATCCGCAGCTCGGCGCGTACCAGGCGGCGGTGGAGGCGGGGGCGTTCGCCGAGTACGGCGACGAGCCCGGCGGTGCGGCGCTGGTGCAGCTCGGTACCGGCGCGCGGGACGCCCGGGAGCAGGCCCAAGCCGCCTCGACCGACGGGCCCGAGGCCGGCTGGGCGACCGCGCTGGTCCGGCGGACCGCCGATACGATGGCCGCCGCCACCTTCGCCGCGGTCGCCAACTCGAAGTGCCGGGTCTGCCCGGTACGGACCAGTTGCCCGGTCTCCGGGCAGGGACGTCAGGTGGTCGAGCCACCGACCGTCCGGCGACCGGAGCACCAGGAGTGAGCGTGTCAGCTCCGAAGAGGGCCGCATGACCCAGCCCGCGCTGTTCAATCCCGCGGCACCGGCGCCCCGGGCGGCGGCCGTCGGTCCCCGGTACACGCCGCTGGAGCTGGCCAAGCTGCTCAAGCTTCCGGCACCGACCCGGGAACAGGCGGCGATCATCGCAGCCCCGGTGGAGCCGCTGCTGGTGGTCGCCGGCGCCGGTTCGGGCAAGACCGAGACGATGGCCGCGCGGGTGGTCTGGCTGGTGGCCAACTCGTACGTCCGGCCCGAGCAGGTGCTCGGTCTCACCTTCACCCGCAAGGCCGCCGGTGAGCTGGCACATCGGGTGCGTACCCGGCTCGACCAGTTGGTGCGCCGGCTGGGGCGGCGCGGACGGGACCCGCTCGACGACCCGTTCGCGGGCGAGCCCACGATTTCCACCTACCACTCGTACGCCGGACGGATCGTCACCGAGCACGGCCTGCGGGCCGGGTACGAGCCCTCCACCCGGCTGCTCACCGAGGCGTCCCGCTGGCAGCTCGTGGACCTGATCGTGCGCAACTACGACGGGGACATGTCCGAGGTGGACCGGATGCCCAGCACGGTCACCGACGCGGTGCTGGCGCTCTCCGGCGAGCTGGACGAGCACCTCGTCGACCCGGACGCCCTCGCCGCGTGGACCGGCCGGTTCTTCGCCGACGTGCAGTCCCGTCCCGGACGGGTCTACGCCGACGTGCGCAAGGCGCTCGCGCTCCAGCAGACCCGGTTGAAGCTGCTGCCGCTGGTGCGCGCGTACGCCCGGCGCAAGGACGACTTCGAGGCGATGGACTTCGCCGACCAGCTCGCCCGGGCCGCCCGGGTGGCCCGGGACCATCCCGGCGTCGGCGAGATCGAGCGCGGCCGCTACCGGGTGGTGCTGCTCGACGAATACCAGGACACCAGTCACGCCCAGGTGGTGCTGCTCGGCGCGTTGTTCGGCGGTGGGCATCCGGTGACCGCCGTGGGCGACCCCTGCCAGTCCATCTACGGCTGGCGCGGGGCCAGCGCCGGCACCCTGGACCGCTTCCCGACCGAGTTCGCCCGCACCGACGGGGAACCCGCCCGGGCGCTCGGGCTGACCACCAGTTGGCGGAACCGGCCGGAGATCCTCGCGGTGGCGAACGCGCTCTCCACCCCGTTGCGGGCGGCCGGTGCCCAGGTGCCGGAGCTGCACGCGGCGCTCAGCGTCCGCGACCCGATCCCGCACCGCAGCGCGCGCGGCGCCGCCGCCGGCACCGTGCACTGCGCGTTGCTGGCGACGTACGCCGACGAGGCCGACTGGATCGCCGACAGCGTGCTGGCCGCCTGGCGGGGTGCGGCACGGATGCCGGGGGTGCTGCCCGAGCAGATTCCGGTGACCCGACGCCCGACCACGGCGGTGCTGGTCCGGCTGCGCAGCCAGATCCCGGTGATCGCGGCGGCGCTGCGGGAACGTGGCCTGCCGGTCGAGGTGGTGGGGCTGGGCGGACTGCTGGACACCCCGGAGATCCGCGACGTGGTGTGCACGCTGCGGGTGCTCGCCGACCCGACCGACGGTGCCGCGTTGTTGCGCCTGCTGACCGGTGCCCGGTGGCGGATCGGGCCACGGGATCTGGTCGCGCTGCACCGCCGGGCCAAGGCCATCGCGGCGGCCCGTCGCCAACTCGCCGACGACGGTACGGCCGAGATCATGCCGGACCGCCTGGACGAGGCGACGCTGATCGAGGCGCTGGCCGACCTCGGCCCGGCGCAGGCGTACTCGGCCGAGGGCTATCTGCGGCTGCGCGCGTACGCCCGGGAGTTGGGTCTGCTGCGGTATCGGCTGGACCAGTCGCTGCCGGAGCTGATCGCGGACGTGGAGCGGACCACCGGCCTGGACGTGGAGGTGGCGGTACGGGCCGGCGGCGAGGGTGCCGGTGACGCCGGCCTGGCGCGCAGTCACCTGGACGCGTTGGGTGACGTGGCCGCGCGGTTCAGCGGGGAGACGCCGGGCGCCACGCTCGCCGGTTTCCTGGCCTACCTGGCCGCCGCCGAGGACGAGGAACGCGGCCTGGCACCGGGCGAGGTGGAGGTGGTCGAGGGGGCGGTGCAGATCCTCACCGCGCACGCGGCCAAGGGGCTGGAGTGGGACGTCGTCTCGGTGGCCGGGCTGAGCCGTGGGGTGTGGCCGGGGCCGGTCCGCAACTCCGACCACTGGCTGGGCGGGCTGGGGGTGCTGCCGTTCCCGTTGCGCGGCGACGCGGACGGGCTGCCCGACCTGGACCTGGCCGATCTGGACGACCAGCGGGGCGTGGCCCGGGCGGTGGAGGACTTCACCGACGCCTGGCGGGCGCACGACGAGCGGGAGGAACGCCGGTTGGCGTACGTCGCGGTGACCCGCCCGCGTCGCCTGCTGCTCTGTTCCGGCCACTGGTGGGGTGAGGGCACCAAACGTCCGCGCGGCCCGTCCGGGCTGCTGCGCGAGGTGCACGACGCCTGCCTGGACGCCGGGGCCGGTCACCTGGTGGACGAGTGGGCGCCCGAACCGTCGCCGGACGCGGTGAACCCGACCACCGAGGTGGTGATCCGGGCCGAGTGGCCGGCCGACCCGCTGGGCGTACGCCGCTCCACGTTGACCGAGGCGGCGTCGCTGGTCCGGCGTCACCTGACCGACGACGCACCGGCCGCCCCGGAGGACGAGGCCCCGGATCAGGACGTGGCCCGGTGGCGGCGGGAGGCCGATCTGCTGCTCGCCGAGCGGGCGGAGCTGAGCCGGCTGTCCGGACCGATCGAGGTGACGCTGCCCGAGCACCTGTCGGTCACCCAACTGGTCGCGTTGCGTCGGGACCCGGCGGCACTGGCCCGGTCGCTGCGCCGGCCGTTGCCGACCGAGCCGAACCCGTACGCCCGCCGGGGCACCGCCTTCCACGCCTGGCTGGAGCAGCGCTTCGGCGCGGACCGGCTGCTCGACACCGACGAGTTGCCGGGTGCGGCGGACGCCGACGCGGCGCCGGACGAGGCGCTGGCGGAGCTGCAACGGCGGTTCCTGGGCAGCGAGTGGGCGGACCGTACGCCGGTCGAGGTGGAGGTGCCGTTCGCGACGGTGATCGGCGGCGTGGTGGTCCGCGGCCGGATGGATGCCGTGTTCCGCCGTCCCGGCGACCGGTTCGACGTGGTCGACTGGAAGACCGGTGCCCAGCCTTCGGGCGCGGCGGCCGAGGTG
Source organism: Micromonospora sp. NPDC002389 (assembly GCF_040296095.1). NCBI lineage: Bacteria > Bacillati > Actinomycetota > Actinomycetes > Micromonosporales > Micromonosporaceae > Micromonospora > Micromonospora sp. NPDC002389. Next base: position 272,635 of record NZ_JBEOWP010000001.1, on the reverse strand, counting down.
GCCTCGGTGCAGTTGGCGGTCTACCGGTTGGCCTGGGCCGAGCTGGCCGGTGTCCCGGTCGACCGAGTCGGCGCGGCGTTCCACTACGTGCGGGACGGGGTGACCGTCCGTCCGGCGGACCTGCTCGACGTCGACGGCCTGACCGCCCTGATCACGTCGCTGCCGGAAATCGGGCTGGACGGGTAGCGCGGGCCTGAATCCGTGGTACTGTGCCCGCGTTGCAGTTTTGGTTCCAGCTCTGTTTGCGCCTGGCGGATTGTGGCCCCAGGCGCTCTTTGTTATGTCCGGACCTCTCCGGGCGGGGCGACCAGCAGCGACAGAAGTTCCGGGAACCGCCCGGAGCTCTCCACTCTTTCGACCCCGTAACAGGTGCGGGTTCGACGTTCCGTCAAGGAGACGAAACAAGCATGGCTATTGGCACCGTCAAGTGGTTCAACGCTGACAAGGGCTTCGGCTTCATCACCCCGGACGGCGGCGGCGCCGACGTCTTCGCCCACTTCTCGGCCATCCAGACCTCCGGCTACCGCAGCCTGGACGAGAACCAGCGCGTGGAGTTCGAGGTCGTCCAGGGCCAGAAGGGCCCGCAGGCGGAGAACATCCGCCCGGTCTGATCTGCCGGGTTCGCCCGCGACGGCCGGGCCGCCTCCGCCACCCATTGGGACCGGAGGCGGCCCGGCCGTCCGCATTTCGGACGGCCGGTTTGGCGGAACCCTGAGTCGGTAATCAGCCGTCCTACCGTCGGGTGGACGACTGTCACCACCTCCCGGCTGGGGAACGCTGGGTGCGGGGGGATGAGCCGGGGGGATCGGCTCAGCTCGGGGAGGAACGACCATGGTGGGTTCGGCGGCGGTGCGGGAACTACTCCTGGTGGTCGCGGTGGCGGCCGCCGGGCTGCTGCTGGCCACGGCCGTGGCGTTCGCTCCCTGGCCCGTCACGCCGGGCGGGGCGGCCCCGTCCGGCCTGGTGGACCTGCACGGGCCGGCCGCCACCGCGCGGCCGGGCAGCACCGCCGGTTGAGCCGGCGGATGAAAGGAAGGGCCCCTTCCTAACGCCTCGGGTATAGCAGGGGTCCCCGGCTAACACCTGCCGCCCTTACCCGCCTCCCCGGCTCGGCGGAGGCGTTAGGGTCGGATCCGTGCCGACGCGCAGAGCGAGAATCCCAGCCGCGAAGTACCCCGTCGAGCGGTTCACCCTCGACAACGGCCTGCGGGTGGTCCTGACCCCCGACCGCAGTGCACCGGTGATCGGCGTGGCGGTGGTCTACGACGTGGGCATACGGTCCGAGCCCGAGGGACGGACCGGCTTCGCGCACCTCTTCGAGCACCTGATGTTCCAGGGCTCGGAGAACCTGGAGAAGCTCGCCCACTTCCGGCACGTCCAGGGGGCCGGTGGCACCTTCAACGGCTCCACCCACCTGGACTACACCGACTACTACGAGACCCTGCCGAGCAACGCCCTGGAACGGGCGCTGTTCCTGGAGGCCGACCGGATGCGCGGCCCTCGGCTGACCGAGGAGAACCTGCGTAACCAGGTGGACGTGGTCAAGGAGGAGATCCGGGTCAACGTGCTCAACCGGCCGTACGGCGGGTTCCCCTGGTTGACCCTGCCGCCGGTCATGTTCGACACCTTCCCGAACGCGCACGACGGGTACGGCTCCTTCGACGACCTGGAGTCCGCCACCGTCGCCGACGCGGCCGACTTCTTCCGGCGCTACTACGCCAGCGGCAACGCCGTGCTCGCGGTCAGCGGCGACATCGACACCGCCGAGGCCGTCGAGCTGATCGAACGGCACTTCGGCGACGTACCGGCCCGTCCGGCGCCGGACCGGCCGGACTTCGCCGAGCCGGAGCCGACCGCCGAGAGGCGCACCGCGTACGAGGACAAGCTGGCCCCGCTGCCGGCGGTGGCCTCCGGCTGGCGGGTGCCCGACCCGATCGGGGACTTCGCCGACTACCTGCCGTTCGTGGTGCTGGCCGAGGTGCTCACCGACGGCGACGCCTCCCGGCTGGTCGAGCGGCTGGTGCACCGCGACCGCACGGTCACCAGCATCGGCGGCTACCTGGGCTTCATGGGCGACCCGTTCGACGTCCGCGACCCGACCGCCCTGCTGATCCAGTCCCACCTGCCGCCCGGCGGCGACGTCGACAAGGTGCTGCGCACCGTCGACGAGGAGCTGGACCGGGTCGCCACGGACGGCCTCACCGAGGGCGAGCTGGCCCGTACCCAGGCCCGGATGGCCACTCACCTGCTGCGCGACACCGACGCGGTGCTGTCCCGCGCGCTGCGAATGGCGGTGTTGGAGCAGCAGCGCGGCGAGCCCGGCCTGCTCGGCGAGCTGCCCCGGCTGGTCGGTGAGGTCACCGACGAGCAGGTCCGCGCCGCCGCGGCCACCCTGCGGCCGGAGCGCCGCGCGTCCGTCGAGGTGATTGCGAAAGGTGGCCGCCAGTGAGCGCGAGGAGTGAGCCGGGCCTGCGAGCCCCGCAGTCGCGAACGAAGGATGACCAGTGAGCGCGAGGAGTGAGCCGGGCCTGCGAGCCCCGCAGTCGCGAACGAAGGATGACCAGTGAGCACGCCCACGCGAACGCTGCCGCCGCTCGGCCCGACCCGTCGACTCAAGCTGCCCCGGCAGGCCGAACGCACGCTCGACAACGGGCTCACCGTGATCGTGGTACGCCGTCCGGCGGTGCCGCTGGTGGAACTGCGTCTCTGGATGCCGTTCGTCCGTGCCCACCTCGCCCGGGGCCACCTGCTGGCGCAGACCCTGCTCTCCGGCACCGAGACGATGAGCAGCGTGCAGATCGCCGCCGAACTCCAGCGGATCGGCGGCGGGCTCTCCGCCGGGCTCGACCCGGACCGGTTGATGCTCTCCGGCACCGCGCTGGCCACCGGGCTGGACCGGATGCTGGAGATCCTCGCCGACGTGGTCACCGGTGCCAACTACCCGGCCGAGTGGGTCGGCGTCGAGCGGGACCGGCTGGTGGACGGCATCCAGGTGGCCCGGAGCCAGCCCGCCCATCTGGCCCGGACCGCGCTGCTGCGGCGGATCTTCGGCCGGCACCCGTACGCGGTCCAGACCCCGGAGCCCGAGCAGGTCCGCGCGGTCCGTCCGGCCGCCCTGCGGACGCTGCACGCCCAGCGGGTCCGACCCGCCGGCGCGGTGCTGGTGCTGGTCGGCGACGTACGCCCAGAGCGGGCGTTGGACGCCGCCGAGAAGGCGCTCGCCGGCTGGCAGGGCGGCGAGCACGCGGCCGAGGTGCCGCCGGTCCCGCCGCTGGAACCCGGCCCGCTGCTGCTGGTCGACCGGCCCGGTTCGGTGCAGTCGTCGATGCGGATGGCGTTGCCGGCGGTGCCGCGTACCCATCCGGACCACGCCGCGTTGCAACTGGCCAACCTGATCTTCGGCGGCTACTTCTCCTCGCGCTGGGTGGAGAACATCCGTGAGGACAAGGGCTACACGTACGGTCCGCACTCGATGGTCGAGCACTCGGTCGGCGGTTCGGTGCTGCTGGCCGCCGCCGAGGTGGCCACCGAGGTGACCGCACCGGCGCTGCTGGAGACCACGTACGAGCTGGGCCGGCTGGCCACCGTGCCACCCAGCCAGGAGGAGTTGGACCAGGCCCGCCAGTACGCCCTCGGCACGCTCCAGCTCGGCATCGCCACCCAGGCGGGCCTGGCGTCGTTCGTCAGCGCGTACGCCGGGAGCGGGTTGCGGCTGGACTTCCTCTCCGAGCACGCGGCCCGGCTGGCGAAGGCGAGCGTCGACGACGTCACCGAGGCGGCGGCCCGCTACCTCGCCCCGTCCCGCGCGGTCACCGTCGTGCTCGGTGACGCCGAACGCATCGAGCCCTCGCTGTCCACGCTGACCCCGGTCCACACCACACCGGCGACACCGTGAGCGGGCCCACCGGCACGGCGTTGCCGTCGGACGGCTGGGGACAGCCGGTCGACTGGGTACTACAGGGGGAGGCGGCCCCGCCGCTGGCCCGCTCGACGCTGGACCGGGCGGCGCATCGGCGTACCGATCCGCAGTGGTTGGCGGCGGCCTGGTCCGGCGCGCGGGTGCTGGTGCTCGACGTGGAGGCCGGCGGCCGGGCGCTGGTGCGGACCGACACCCAGGTGCCGGAACTGGTCCTGGTGGCAGCGGACGACCTGCCCTCGACGCTGGCCGCCGACGCGGTGTTCCTCGGGGTGGAACCGGACGGGGTGCCGGTCTTCTGCGTGCACACCGCGCTGACCGTGCGCCCGGACACCCGGTCGGCTCACCTGCGGGGTGTCGGACATCTGCTCAGCGACCGGGACGCCGGGCTGTTCACCACGGCGCTGGCGCTGACCAACTGGCACCTGCGGCACCTCTATCACCCGGTCACCGGCGCACCGACCCGCACCGACGAGGCGGGGTGGTCCCGGGTGGACGGCTCCGGTGAGCGGGTGTGGCCGCGTACCGACCCGGCCATGATCGTGCTGGTGCACGACGGTGTCGACGGTCTCGACGGGCGCTGCCTGCTGGGCAACAACGCCGCCTGGCCCAGCCCGAAGGGGCAGCGCCGGTTCTCCTGTCTGGCCGGGTACGTCGAGCCGGGCGAGTCGGCCGAGGCCACCGTGCTGCGGGAGGTACGCGAGGAGGTCGGCGTGCCGGTCCGCGAGATCACGTACGCGGGCAGCCAGGCGTGGCCGTTCCCGGGCTCGCTGATGCTCGGTTTCCTGGCCACCGCCGACCCGGAGCACCCGGTCCGGCCCGATCCGGCCGAGATCGCGCAGGCCCGCTGGTTTACCCGGCAGGAGATCGGTGCCGCGCTCGCCGGCCGGGAGGTGGACGCCGGAGGCGACCGTCTGCTGTTGCCCCCACCGTCGTCGATCGCGCTGTTCCTGATCCACCGCTGGTTCGACGGCCACTGCTGAGATGTAAGGAAGGGTCCCCTGCTAACGCCTGGTGTATAGCAGGGGACCCTTCCTTACCTCCACGCCGAGCACGGCGGCGGGTGCGCCGGGTGCGGCGCTGGCGTGCGCGGATGCGCCCCCGACCCGTGGCCGTCGTTGCCGCGGCGGCCACGGGCCGGGGACACGGGCCGTCGTGGTCGGCTGGGTGAGGAACACGGCGGGGGAGCCGGTCGACCACGACGGACGTGGGGAGGTCAGGTGTCGGGCGGACCCGGGCGGGCCCGCCAGCGCCTCGGGTCGTCCAGCGGCAGCACCTTGACCCGCTGCCGGCCGGAGCGTACGGCGCCGACGGTGGCGATGGCCCGGGCGAGGTGCAGGGCTGCGTCGCGGTCCTCGGCGTGCACGACCTGGCGACGCGGCTCGGGCCGGGTGGTCTCGTCCCGCAGCCGGTGACCGCCGGCCCAGGCGGCCGTGATGTCGGTGTCGGCAGCGGCGCGAATGTCGGTGCGAACGATCAGGAACCGCATGTGGGTCTCCGATGTGCCGCGATGCGTGGAACCGTGGAAGTTCCACGTCACTACCCGGCCATCGTACGCCCGGTCCGCATCTCAGCAAGTGAAACACGGCGATTGATTTCAGCCCCGTCCGATCATCCGATGCCTGCTCATCGGGGTGGTCGGGGCGGATGGCAGCGGATGGTCGGGGTGGACGACGACGGGGCCGTCGGTGGTGTGCCGACGGCCCCGCGAGACGTGCCCGAACTAGTTCAGGTCGAACTGCCCGTTCTTGGCGCCGGAGATGAAGCCCAGCCATCCGGCCCGGTTGAACAGCAGGACCGGGCCACCCGGGTCCTTGCTGTCGCGCAGCGCCATTGCGGCGGGGCCGGTGCTAAGTGGTGCGACCTCCACGCAGTTGGAGGTCTGGCTGCGCGTGCTGGTACGCCAGGGGGCGTGCGCGAGCTGGGCGAGGACGGACGGCGTGGTGCGAATGTCGTTCATGGTTGAGCTCCTGACGTGAACCGATGGATCGAGTGGGGACGCACGTGCCGAGCGCGGTCCCCTCCTCGGTCACCGCTCCGTCAGGCTCCCGGAGGAACCACGGCGCTGGGCCGGCGCCGTTGCCGATCCATTGGCCACAATGGACGATGCTCCCGGACTGGTCAGCCGTTCCGACGACTTGACCAGCCAGGAGTGGGTATCCGCTGCGGAAAGTGCCGCCGTACGTAGCCACTCGAACACCACTTTATAGTGATTTAGGGTGATTGCATCGGTCGACATGACGTCGGTGAAGCCACCTTCGATGGCGAGCGTCTCCGGATCGAGTGGATCGGCGAACCGATAGACCGAGAACGCGGTCGGTGGGAGGTACCACTGCCCGATCGGCGTCTCCCTGGGCAGGACGTGCAGCGTGACGTTGGGCAGCATGGCCAGCTCGCAGAGCTGCTCCAACTGCTCCCGGAGCACCTCGGGCGGCCCGGCCCGGTGCCCGAGCGCCGCCTCCTCCAACACCGCCGTGTACTGGGGCGCGTCGTGTTCCCGGGTGAGCAGCCGCTGCCGGGCCTGCCGGGCCTTGACCTGCGTCTCGGTCTCCTCCTCGGCCTCCGGATCGCCGGCCTCCCGGCCGACCTGGTATGCCGAGGAGAGCCGGACCCGGGCGTACCCCGGGGTCTGCAACAACCCCGGCACCAGCACCGGGTTGTACTCGGAGATCTCGGCGCAGCCCGCCTCCAGCTCGGCGAAGCCGCGTTGCTGCTGTGTCATCGCCGGATAGTTCTTGAGCCAGCCGCGCATGTCGCCGGCCTCGTCGGTGATGCCGAGCAGCTCCGCCCGCCGTGCCTCGTCGGCGTCGTACAGGTCGAGTAGGTCCCGGACGTCCTGCGGGTCGGGCCGGCTGCGGCCGTTCTCCAGTCGGGACAGCTTCGACGCGGAGGCCCAGCCGACACGCTCGATGACCTGGTCACCGGTAAGCCCGGCGGCCTCGCGCAACTGGCGCAGTTCGCGGCCGAGCCGCTGCCGACGCAGGATCGGACTGGGTGCGGCAGGAGGCACGGTGTCCTCTTTTCCGTCGACCGCCGCAGACGCGACGGTAACTGTATGAAATTCGCCCCCCACGGCCAGTATGGACGTCGCGACCGGCGCCGGAGGTACCGGCGGGGGCGTGTCATGAGAAATACGGACACCCGACACACCGGAACGAGACCGCCGTCATCTGCGTCCCCGCCCCGGACGGGTTCCCGACCGCGCCCGAGTCGCGCCACCCCCGGAGGGATCAATGCGAACCGTCCTGAGTCGCCCGGACTTCCGCCTGCTGTTCGGCGGACTGCTGGCCAGCATGACCGCAGAGTCGATCCTGCTGCTGGCACTCGCCATCTGGGTGAAGGACCTCACCGGATCGGACGGCCTCGCCGGTGCCACCATCTTCGTCATCCTCGCGCCGAGGACCCTCGCGCCGCTGGTCGGCTGGTTCGTCGACCGGTATCCCCGGAAGCCCTTCTTCGTGGTCACCAACGTCGCCATGGCGTTGCTGCTCACCCCGCTGTTCGCGGTGCGGGACGCGGACGACATGTGGATCATCTATGCGGTGGCCGCGCTCTACGGCCTGTCGAACCTCACCGTCGGCGCGGTGCTCAGTCGGCTGATCCAGGAGCTGGTCCCGTCCGACCTGCTCGGTGAGGCCAACGGCGCGTTGCAGACCGTGCGGCAGGGTCTGCGGCTGGTCGGTCCGCTGGCCGGCGCCGGCCTGTACGCGGTGCGCGGCGGCTGGGTGCTGGCCGCGGTCGGGATGGCCGGATTCCTGGTCGCCGCCGCCGTGGTCGGCATGCTCCGGGTGGCCGAGTCGCCCGCCCGGCCGACCGATCGGCTCGCGGACCGCCCGGCCGACGGCACCACCCGGGTACGGCGGCTCTCCGCCGAACTGGTCGCCGGACTGCGGCACCTCGCCGGCGAGCCGGCGTTGCGGCGGGCGGTGCTCGGCTACGGCCTCGGCTCGCTGGTGATGGGCTTCACCGAGTCGCTGATCTTCGCGTACGTGGACTCGGGGCTCGGACGGGACGCCGCGTTCGTCGGCGTACTGGTCACCGTGCAGGGCATCGGTGGACTGGTCGGCGGGTTGTGCTCGGCGGCCGTCCTACGTCGACTCGGTGAGCTGGGCACCCTCGCCGCCGGAGTGGCGTTCTTCGGCCCGGCGGCACTGGCGCTGGCGTACCCGAACCTGTGGCTCGGCTTCACTGCGGTGCTGCTGGCCGGGGTCTCCCTGCCGCTGACCCTGGTCGGCCTGCACACGCTGATCCAGCGGCGGACCCCGCCCGAGCTGATCGGCCGGGTCGCGGCGGCCTCGGAGGCGGTGATCCGGTGCCCGCAGGCGATCTCCGTCGGCGTGGGCGCGCTGATCGTCGGGGTGCTCGACTACCGGGCGGTCTTCGTGTCGATCGGCCTGGCCACCCTGCTGGCCGGTGGCTACCTCTGGGCCGGGCGCCGGCTGAGCCCGCCGGCCGGACCGGCGGCGCGTACCCGGGTGCCGGCGCCGCGCCCGGCCGCCGAGGACCGGGACCCGGCGCCCGTCGGGACGCTGAGCGGCCGGGGCGGCCGCTGACCACGACGCGGCGGCCGGTCCCGATCGGGACCGGCCGCCGCAGGTACGTCCGTGGTCAGACGGTGATGCTCGCCAGGTGCTGCTTGACCTGGTTGATCGACGGGTTCGTCAGCGCGCTGTCGTCGGCGAAACGCAGGGTGGGCACGGTCTGGTTGCCGCCGTTGACCCCCATCACGAACTCCGCCGCCGCCGGATCCTGCTCGATGTCGACCACCTGGTATTCGATCCCCTCCCGGTCGAGCTGCGACTTCAGCCGGTGGCAGTAGCCGCACCAGGGAGTGGAGTACATGGTCAGCATGGTGAGATCCTCCAACGTCATGCGCGCCTGCTCGCGCAGATCAGCACAGGCTAACCGCTGCAACATCCGAGCGAGCTGCGACAATTCCCCGCTGTGGTGGTTAACTCCGCGTCCGAACGCGTGCTGACCGGGCTCGACCCGGAACAACGCTCGGCCGTGACCGCCTCGGCTGGTCCGGTCTGCGTACTCGCCGGGGCGGGCACCGGCAAGACCCGGGCGGTCACCTCGCGGATCGCGCACCGGGCGTTGACCGGGGAGATCTCCGCCCGGCACGTGCTCGCCGTCACCTTCACCGCCCGCGCTGCCGCCGAGCTGCGCCACCGGCTCGCCGCGCTCGGGGTGGCCGGCGTGCAGGCCCGGACCTTCCACGCCGCCGCACTGCGCCAGGTGCGCTACTTCGCGCCCCGGCTGCTCGGCGGGCGGGCCATGCCCGAGCTGCTGGACAGCAAGGTGCGCCTGGTCACCCTCGCTGCGGCCCGGGCCGGCCTGCGGACCGACCGGACCGCCGCCCGGGACCTCGCCGGTGAGATCGAGTGGGCCAAGTCGTCGCTGGTCGAGCCGGGGGAGTACGTGGTGGCGGCGGCGAAGGCGCTGCGCGAGACGCCGCACGAGCCGACCAAGGTCGCCGAGGTGTTCGCGGCGTACGAGAAGCTCAAGCGCAGCGGTGGTGTGATCGACTTCGAGGACGTGCTCCGCGCCGCGGTCTGGGGGATCGAGGAGCACCCGGACGTCGCCGAGCAGGTACGCAACCAGTACCGGCACCTCGTCGTCGACGAGTACCAGGACGTCAACCCGTTGCAGCAGCGGCTGCTGGACGCCTGGCTCGGCGGCCGGGACGACGTGACCGTGGTCGGCGACGCCAGCCAGACGATCTACTCGTTCACCGGGGCGACGTCGTCGTACCTGGTCGACTTCCCGCGTCGCCACCGGGGCGCCACGGTGGTCCGGCTGGTCCGTGACTACCGGTCCACCCCGCAGGTGGTCGGGCTCGCCAACGCGGTCATCTCGCAGGCCCGGGGCACCGAGGCGCGGCTGCGCCTGGAACTGGTGGGCCAGCGTCCGCCCGGCCCGGAGCCGGAGCGGCGGATCTTCACCGACGAGCCGGCCGAGGCCGCCGCGGTCGCCGCCCGCTGCCGTGCGCTTGTCGACGCCGGCACCCCGGCGCGCGAGATCGCCGTGCTGTTCCGCACCAACGCGCAGTCCGAGGCGTACGAGAAGGCGCTGGCCGAGGCGGGCGTGCCGTACCTCGTCCAGGGGGCCGAGCGGTTCTTCGAGCGGGCCGAGGTGCGGCAGGCGATGGTGGCGCTGCGCGCGGCCACCCGGTCGATCCCCGGCGAGACGCCGCTGCCGGTGGCGGTGGTCGAGGCGCTCGCCGCCGTCGGGTGGGCACCCGACGCGCCCCCGCCCGGTGGGGCCGCCCGCGAGCGGTGGGAGGCGCTGGCCGCGCTGGTCCAGCTCGCCGAGGAGTACGCGGCCACCCCCGACCTGATGCCGCTCGGGGTGGCCGCCACGGTCGAGCGCCCGGTCACCCTCGCCGACTTCGCCGACGAACTGGCCCGGCGGGCGGCCCAGCAGCACGTACCCACGGTGGAGGGGGTGACCCTGGCCTCGCTGCACTCCGCGAAGGGCCTGGAGTGGGACGCCGTCTTCCTGGTCGGGCTGGCCGAGGGCACCCTGCCCACCACGTACGCGCGCACCACCGAGCAGGTCGAGGAGGAGCGCCGGCTGCTGTACGTCGGCATCACCCGGGCCCGCCAGTGGCTCTGGCTGTCGTACGCCTCGGCACGTTCCCCGGGCGGGCGGGCCCGGCGGCCGTGCCGGTTCCTGCCCCAACTGGCCCCGGGCGGGACGGAACGGGCGACCTCGGGCGGCCCGGCGCGCGGTGCCCAGCGGCGGGCTGCCACCCGGATCGTCTCCTGCCGGATCTGCGGCACCACCCTGTTCGCCGGGCCGGACCGCAAGCTGGGCCGCTGCGCCACCTGCCCGTCCGACATCGACGACGAGCTGCACGAGCGGCTGAGCGAGTGGCGCTCCCGGGTGGCCGGGGCCCAGCGGGTGCCGGCCTACGTGGTCTTCACCGACGCGACGCTCGTCGCGCTCGCCGAGCGGCGCCCGGCCCGGCCCGAGGAACTGGTCGCGATCGCCGGCATCGGCCCGCGCAAACTCGGCCTGTACGGGGAGGCCGTGCTGGCGCTGGTCGGGGGTGCGGCGGTCGATGAGATCTGCCCTCAGAAAACTTTCTGAATCTGACCGTTAATTCGTTTGCCCTCGCCCCACCGACCGTCATAGCCTCAGGGCACACCTCGCGAGGGGGCCCTGTTCGGGCTGCTCACGGGGCATCTGTTCCGAGTCGATCGTCGAGTGAAGGCAAGGAGGTGGCACCGATGGAGAGTTACGTCAACCAGCGTCCGACGGCGCTGCCCGTTGCCGTCGCTCCGCTGTCGGCTGCCCTGATCTCCGTCGTTCCGGTGACGGAAGTTCGGGCGACCGTCGTCGCCACGCGACCGTGGGCCCCGCAGGCGCACCGGGTCGAGGTTCAGGCCGAGCTGATCCTCGCACCGAAGCCGAACGGGATCCAGGGGACCACTGGCTTCACGGGCAAGGGCGTCGATGGCGCCAGCAAGCGGATGGACGTCCGCGGTGTTCCACCTCGAGGTAGACCGGTCTGACCATCAGACCACCGGCTCACCTCGAGGCCGCGGAACCCGCACACCGGGATCCGCGGCCTCAGTTTTTTTGCACCGCCGAAGTACGTCGGAACAGCGATCCACGAGATCGAAGTGTGAGAGAGAGGTGACCGGGCGATGAGTCTGGCGTTGGCCCCGCTCGACCTGAGCGTCGAGATGGAGGCGAACCTGCCCTGCCGGAAGTTCGACCCCGACCTGTGGTTCTCCGACTCGCCCACCGAGCTGGAACTGGCCAAGTCGCTCTGCGGGGACTGCCCGCTGCGCGTCGAGTGCCTGGCCGGTGCGGTCGAGCGGGCCGAGCCCTGGGGCGTCTGGGGCGGCGAGATCTTCGAGCGTGGCGCGGTCGTCCCGCGCAAGCGGCCCCGTGGTCGCCCGCGCAAGGAGGACATCGCCCGTGACGCCGCCCTGCGGGTCGAGGCCGAGGCGCGACTGGCTGCCGACGGGCTCGCCCCGTCGCGCAACGCGGTCCGGCTGGCTGCCTGACATGTTCCCGAACCGGACCAACCCCGCCGGCCGCGTGCCGGCCGAGAGAGAGCTGACCACGATGCTGCATCTGCCGAACGGAACCACCGACATGTACCTACTCCACGAAGCGTTGTCGAAGGTGCGAATGTTGCGGCCTCAGGCCGGCCGCACCACCACGAGCACTGAGGCAACCCGATCCGCCCGTACCGTCGCCATGACCGGCCGTGCCCGGTCGGCCCGCGAGTTGGGCGTTCTGTAGGACCGACACGGGAAACGGCGGGCGGGGACCAGAGGTCCCCGCCCGCCGTCGTCGTGTGGTGGGGCGGTGCTCAGCCGACCGGGGCGAAACCGGGCAGCCAGCGTTCCAGGATGCCCCGGTAGGGCGCCTTGGCCTCCAACTGGCACAGCACCCCGATGGAGCCGAGCGTCACCCGGTGGATGAGCAGGTACGACGGCGGCAGGTTGAGGTGCCGGCTGAATTGGTACGCGGGCGAGCGCGGGTTGGCCAGCCGGGTCGCCTCGGCACGCAGCCAGGCCCGGGAGAACCGGAACTCCTCGGCGGCGATCGGTTCCAGCATCGGCCGCAGGAACTCCAGCAGCGCGCGGGCGTCGATCGGGTCGTCGGTGCTGACGAAGCCCTCCGAGCGCAGGCCGGCCTCCACCCCGTCGGCGTCGCCGCGCAGGGCCAGGGCGGCGATGCGGCCGATCGGTTCCGGCGTACCCTCCGGCATCCGGGCCACCGCGCCGAAGTCGATCACCCCGAGCCGGCCGTCCGCCAGCAGCCGGAAGTTGCCCGGGTGCGGGTCGGCGTGCAGCAGCCCGGCCCGCGCCGGTGCGGACAGGTGCAGCGTGGCCATCAGCAGGCCGGCCCGGTCACGGTGCTCCTCGCTGCCCTCCCGGATGATGTCCGACAGCGGTGTGCCCTCCACCCACTCGGTGACCAGCACCCGGGGCGAGGCGGAGAAGACCGTCGGGACGTAGATCTCGGGATCGTCGGCGTAGGCCGCGGCGAAGGCGCGCTGCGACTCCGCCTCCAGCTCGTAGTCCAACTCCTCGGTGATGCGTTCCCGCAGCTCGGCGAGGAGCGGCTTGACGTCCAGCCCGGGCTGGATGGCCCGGAACATGGCGCTCAGCCGGGAGAGCTGCTTGAGGTCGGCGAGCAGGGCGTCACCGGCGCCCGGATACTGGATCTTGACGGCCGCGTCCCGGCCGGTGCCGTCCGGCATCCGCCACACGGCCCGGTGCACCTGCCCGATGCTGGCCGCGGCGGCGGGGGAGTCGTCGAAGGTGACGAAGCGCTCCCGCCAGGCCGGACCCAACTGCTCGGCGAGGACCTTGTGCACGCTGGCGGCGGGCAGCGGCGGCGCGGCCTCCTGAAGCTTGGTCAGGGCCTGCCGGTACGGCGCGGCGACCTCCTCGGGCAGGGCCGCCTCGAAGACCGACAACGCCTGCCCGAACTTCATCGCCCCGCCCTTGAGCTGGCCGAGGACGCTGAAGAGCTGTTCGGCGGTGCGTTGCTGGATCTCGGCGGAGATCACGTCGGAGGCGAGGCCGGTGACACGTTTTCCCATGCCGAGGACGGTCCGCCCGGCGAAGCCGAGCGGCAGTGCGGCGAGCTTGGCGGTGCGGGACACGGCCCGGCGCGGGATGTCGGTCACGAGGTCATTGTTACCGACTCGACGGGCCCGCTGCTGCTCTGCGCCCGGGCTGGCGTTCATCTTCGGTGTACGCACCGCACCGGCAGCGGGGGTGTGGCGGCCAGTGCCGGCGGCGGGTGACGCCCGCCGGGCCGATCTCCACCGCCCCGCCGAGCGTCTCCGGCGTGCCGCCGTCGAGCTGCGCCAGCGCCTCGCCGACCGTGTAGGCGGTGGCCGCCAGGACCGTGCCGGTGGCACACGTCGGGGTGGCGGGCGTGTGGGCGATCTGGGCGGCGATCGTCGGCCAGTGCGGGTCCCGGTCGGCGCGGTGCAGGTCGAGGCAGCGCAGGCAGGGGCCGGTCGGCGGCCGGACCAGTGGCCCGATGACCGGTACGCCCTCCCGGACGTCGACCAGCAGGTGCGGCTGCCGGCGCTGGGCGTGACCGGCGGCCACCAGGGCGGCCGGTCGGTCGAGGCCGAGCTGGATCACCAGGTCGGGACGGGTCCGGCGCAGTGGTTCGGTGGAGGTGCCGGGTGCGGCGCGCGTCACGGTCGCCCGGACGGCCGCGTCGAGCGGACGCCCGAGGTCACCGGCGGCGATACCGCTGGCGACCAGGTCGACGGGGCGCACCGGGCCGGTGAGGTCGGGCTGGACGTGCCCGACACCGGCCTGGGCCAGGGCCAGGGTGACGGCGGCGCCGAGCGGCCCGGGACCGGTGACCGCCACCCGGGCGGCCAGGCGACGTCGGAGCACCTGGGCGGGGGTGCCGGGCAGCCGGGCGGCGGCCAGGGCCAGCGCACCGGCCTCCGCGGCGAGCCGGCTCCGGCGGGGCTCGGCGAGATCCCGGGGCACCAGCGTGTGCGCCGGCACCACCAGCCCGGCCTCGCGCAGTGCGTCGAGCAGGGCACGGGCGTGCTCCGGACGGCCGCCCGTGCCGGTCAGCACCTGCCGCTCGCTGCGCGTGCCGTCGAGCAGGTCGAGGAGCCGGACCGCCCCGGGGTCGGCGAATTCGACCAGAACGGCACGCTCCGGTGCCAGCCCGAGCTGGAGGGTGTGCCGGTCACGCCAGAGTCGGCTGAGGCCGGGCAGCAGGGTGGGGCGGGGCGACGGCGGGTGCTCCGTGATCGGCGGCATGGGTACGAACAGTGACCGATTCCCTGCTGTCCGTCGATCGTTGTCCACAGGTGGCCACCCGCAGATCCAGGGCTGTCCACAGGATTTGGCGAGTTTTCCACAACTCGTCGGTAACCCTGTCGGTGGCCCGACAGTGAGCGGGAACACCGCGAGGGGGTGGCCGCCGGCCACCCCCTCGCGCGGACGCGTACGTCAGACCTTCGCCTTGCCCAGGATGCGGTTCACTGTTGTGCCACACACCGGACACTTGCCCTTGGCCATGTTCATACCGGTCTTCGAGACCTCGACGCGGCCTTCGAAATCCCGCTTCTCCTTGCACTTGACGCAGTAACCGTTGTAGGTCTGGGCCTGGTCGGCCACGGTGTGCCTCCTCGTCTCGTCCGCCGGGTCGTTGCCGGTCCGGCGGTTCTCCCGGCGGCGGGCGCCTACGACGTCCGACACCGGGTCTTCTCCGTGGTCATCCACATGACCACCGGTTGGCGGACCCTACCCAGGTGCGGGCGGTTCCATGTCAGCTGCGCGTTGCCACTGTGAGCAAGGCGACGTCGAGAGTGTGCACGCCGAATTGGGCCAGATCAGTCCTTTTGGCGGGGACACGCCGACCGGAGGTCGCTAAATCCGCTGGTAGGGCCGTGCGGCCGGAGATCGGGACCCCCGCCGGTGGGGGTCCAGCGATGATCACTTACCGTGGTGCGCGGCGGTGCTGTGACACCTCACCGGCCATCACGAAGGGTGATCGTGACGCGTCACGATGCTCCGGCAAGAAATTTTTCGGGACTCCTGGCGACCAATCCCCATTTTCCGGGCGCGTGTCGGGGGGTTGACCCTTGCGGACCCCTGGTCACAACGCATTAGCTTGCCAACGTGACAGCAAACCGAGGCTGCGCGGTCCACTGATGGCGGGGGCGCGGAAGCCTGTCGTCGAGGTACGGCGCAGCCAGCGTCGGCGACGTACGGTGTCCGCCTACCGCGACGGTGAGCGGGTCGTCGTCCTCATCCCCGACCAGTTCTCCCGGGCCGAGGAGAGCGAGTGGGTCGACCGGATGCTCGCCCGGCTCGCCGCCCGTGAGGGGCGTCTGACCCGCTCCGACACCGAGCTGCTGGAGCGGGCCGGCCGGCTGATCAAGCTGTACCTGACCGAGTACGGCGACCAGGCGGTGCCGGCCAGCGTCCGGTGGGTCAGCAACCAGAACGGCCGATGGGGCTCCTGCACCCCTGCGGACCGCTCGATCCGGCTCTCCCACCGACTCCAGGAGATGCCGGATTGGGTGATCGACTACGTGCTGCTGCACGAACTCGTCCACCTCATCGTGGCCAGCCACAACGCGCAGTTCTGGGCGTTGGTCGGCCGGTACCCGAAGACCGAACGCGCCCGGGGCTACCTGGAGGGTGTCGCGGCGGTGGGCGGCACGCCCTGAGTCGCCGTCCACCCCGGCGGTAGGGTCGGAGGATGGCCCGACGTGTGGTGGTGGCGCTGCTCGCCCCGGTCGCCTGGACGCCGCCCGGTATCGACCCGGCGGACTGGCGTCGCGCGCTCGCCGAGGACGTGGTGGACCTGCTCGCCATGCTCAACGAGGTCGACACGGCGGTGGCGGCCACCCCGGCGGACCGCTGGCTGGCCGACGAGGTGATCTGGCCCGGCACGACCGTGTACGAGGTGCCCGAGCCGACTCCCAACGCCGTCTTCGCCGCCCTCACCGCCTCCGGCGACGGCTACGAGCAGGCGGCGGTGGTCGCCGGGGACGCCCCTGACCTGCCCGGACTCACCGTCGGTAAGCTCCTGCGCCCGTTGACCAGCCGGCCGGTGGCGCTCGCCCCGGTCGAGGGCGGTGTGCCGGGACTGCTCGGTGCGGCGGTCCGGCTGCCCGTACCCTCCTGGCTGCCGGCGCTGGACCTGGACAGCGCCGTGCCCGCGGCCGTACGCGCGGCGGCACCCGAGCCGGGCGACCTCGCGGTCACCCCGTCCTGGCACCGGCTACGCGGCCCGGCCGACCTGGCCCGGCTCGACCTCGCGCTGGACGGCTGGGAACACACCCGCGCCCTGCTCTCCGGCGCCGACCGGTCCGGCTGACGCCGGACCGGCGGGTGCGGCGGGATCAGGAGCGGCGGTCGTCGCCCTCGGTGCCGTCGGGGCGCTCCGGGCCCTTGCCCTCGACCTCGCCCGGGATCTTCTCCTCCGGGCCGCCCGGGGCGGTGAAGTCGAACTTCTCCAGCTCGGACATCAGGTCCACGTCGGCCATGGCGAAGGCCACCGGGTCGGCGAAGTCGTCGTCGGAGGGCAGCAGGTCGGGGTGGCCCCAGAGGGCGTCCCGCCCGGCGATGCCCCGGTGCTCGGTGAGCGCCGCCCAGAGCGCGGCGGCCTCGCGCAGCCGACGGGGACGCAGCTCCAGCCCGACCAGGGCGGCGAACGTCTGCTCGGCGGGTCCACCGGCTGCCCGACGGCGACGGAACGCCTCGCCGAGCGCGACCACGTTCGGCAGCCGGCCGTCGGCGGCACCGTCCACCACGTGGCAGACCCAGCCCTCGACCAGGGCGAGAGCGGTTTCCAGGCGGGCCAGCGACGCCTTCTGCGCCGGGCTGTCCTCCGGCGTGAAGATGCCCTCCAGGGCGATCGCCTGCATCGACTCAGGGTCGGTCGGGTCGACCCGGCCCATCGCCTCCTCGATCGCCTCCCGGTTGACCCGGATCCCGGCCGCGTACGTCTCGACGGCGGTGAGCACGTGCCCGCGCAGCCACGGCACGTGCTCGAAGAGGCGCTGGTGGGCCGCCTCGCGTAGGGCGACGTAGAGGCGTACCTCGTCCTCGGGCAGCTCCAGACCCTCGCCGTAGCCCCGGATGTTGGCCGGGATCAGCGCGGCGGTCCCGGCCGGGCCGAGCGGCAGGCCGATGTCACCGACGGAGAGCACCTCCGCGGCCAGCGACCCGAGCGCCTGGCCGAGCTGACCGCCGAAGAGGGCACCGCCGAGGGTGGCCACCATCGACTGCATCGGGCCGAGCTGGGCGCGCGCCTCCGGCGGCACCAGGTCGCCCATCGCGCCGACCATCCGGCTGGCCACCGGGTCGCAGAGCTTGCGCCAGACGTCCAGCGTCTTGAAGATCCACTCGTTGCGGTTCCAGGCCACCGTGGTCTTGATGCCGGAAGGCAGCGCCGAGGCCGGCTCCAGCCAGAGGTCGGCGATGCGCAGCGCTTCCTCGACCGCGTTGCGCTCGTACGGCGAGACCGCCGGGTCGCCCGCCGCCGCGAGCTGACTGGCCGCCACCTGACGGGCCAGGTCCCAGTTGACCGGCCCGCTGCCCGGCGCGGAGAGCAGGTGCTGCAACTGCGACATGAACTGCTGCATCTGCGCGGGGTCGTTGGGGTCGGGCGGCTGCCCACCCGGGAGCGCGAA
This sequence comes from Micromonospora sp. NPDC002389, assembly GCF_040296095.1. Classification (NCBI taxonomy): domain Bacteria; kingdom Bacillati; phylum Actinomycetota; class Actinomycetes; order Micromonosporales; family Micromonosporaceae; genus Micromonospora; species Micromonospora sp. NPDC002389. The sequence continues at coordinate 254,555 of NZ_JBEOWP010000001.1, read as the reverse complement.
ACCGAACGGAATATCAGGCACGAGCTCTACGGTACGCGCGCCGCGCCCCAGGTCGCCGTCACCGCGGTTGCGCTGAGGGCGAAGTCCCGTCGTGCCGCCCGGCGCCCGGGAACCGGCTCGGTACGCTCTGCCGCATGAGACGACGTGGCGTGACCGTCCTCCTCGGTGCTCTGCTCACCGCACTGCTCAGCATCGGGGTGCTCGGCGCACCCGTCCCCTATGTCGTGCTCGGTCCCGGTCCGACGGTGGACACGCTCGGGCAGGAGGACGGCAAGGAGGTGATCCAGGTCACCGGCGGTGAGACCTCCACCTCCGCAGGTCAACTGCGGCTGACCACGGTGGGTGTGCAGCCCACCGTGAAGTTGCGCTCGGCCATCCAGGGCTGGCTCTCCGACGACCAGGCGGTGGTGCCGCGCGAGCTGGTCTACCCGCCCGGCGAGACCCGCGAGGAGGTCGAGCAGCGCAACGCCGAGGACTTCCAGGTCTCGCAGACCAGCGCGGAGACCGCCGCGTTGCGGGAGTTGGGGTACGAGGTGCAGGTCGTGGTCAAGACCGTCGCCGACGACGGTCCGGCCGCCGGGGTGCTGCGTCCCGGTGACGTGGTGACCTCGGTCGACGGGGAGCCGGTGCCGCTGGCCGGCCGACTGACCGAGCTGGTCCGGGCAAAGCCGGCGGGCACCGCCCTGCGCATCGGCTACACCCGCGACGGCGCCGCGCGTGTCGACACCGTCACCACCGAGGAGTTGGACGGCCGCCCGCGCATCGGGGTCGAGATCGAGCAGCAGCAGCCGCACCCGTTCACGCTCTCCTTCGACCTCCAGGACATCGGTGGGCCCAGCGCCGGGCTGATGTTCGCCCTGGGGATCATCGACAAGCTGACCCCGGAGGACCTGACCGGCGGCCGGGTCATCGCGGGCACCGGCACCATCGACGACTCCGGCCAGGTCGGGCCGATCGGCGGCATTCCGCAGAAGCTGGTCGGCGCGAAGCAGGCCAACGCCACCGTGTTCCTGGTGCCGGCGGCCAACTGTGCCGAGGCGGTGTCCAACAGCCAGCCGGACCTGCCGCTGGTCCGGGTGGGTTCGCTCGACGAGGCGCTCACCGCGCTGGAGACGCTGCGTTCCGGGGGCGAGCCGACGCTCTGCTGACCGCCGGACCGACCCGGCGTTCCGCCGGAACCACACGCTGACCTGCGACGACTGGTGGTCGGTGCGGTCGCGCACGGACCGGGTGCCGGCTGCGCGGCGCGACCTTGCCACAACGCATTCAGGAACACCCCGTACTCTGGGTGCCTGGTCGGAGCCGATCATAACGAGCGTGCGGAGCCAACAGTGGTCATGCGTAGCAGCAGCCCTCTGCCGAGGATGAGCCGACGCGGACGCGTCACAATCGGGGTGCTGATCGGGGTGTTCGTCCTGTTCACCCTGCTCGGCTGGGGGGTGCAGGCCTGGACCGACTGGCTGTGGTTCTCCGAGGTCGACTACACCTCCGTCTTCCGTGGCGTGATCGTCACCCGGTTGCTGCTGTTCCTGGCCGCCGCCGTCGCGATGGGCCTGATCGTCGGCGGCAACCTCTGGCTGGCGCAGCGGTTGCGGCCCCGGATGCGTCCGCACTCGCCGGAGCAGGCGACGCTGGAGCGCTACCGGATGCTGCTCGGCCCGCGGCTCGGGCTCTGGATCGCCGCCGCAGCCGTGGTGGTGGGTCTCTTCGCCGGCCTGTCCGCGCAGAGCCGCTGGAACCAGTGGCTGCTCTTCCTGCACGGCGGTGACTTCGGCGTGCAGGACCCGGAGTTCGGCGTGGACGTCGGCTTCTACGTCTTCCAGTTGCCGTTCTGGCGGTTCCTGCTCGGGCTGGGCTTCACCGCGGTGGTGCTGGCGCTGATCGGATCGCTGGCCGTGCACTACCTCTTCGGCGGGGTACGCCTGCAGGGCGTCGGCGACCGGATGAGCGGTGCGGCGCGAGCCCACCTGAGCTCGCTGGTCGCGGTCTTCGTGCTGCTCAAGGCCGTTGCGTACGTGCTGGACCGACGGTCGATGCTGCTGGAGTACAACGACGGCGTGGGCGTCTACGGCGCCGGGTACGCCGACATCAACGCGTTGCTGCCGGCCAAGGAGATCCTCGCTTACATCTCCGTGGTGGTGGCGATCGCGATCATCGTGTTCTCCAACGCCTGGATGCGGAACCTGGTCTGGCCGGGCATCTCGCTGGCGCTGCTCGGCGTCTCGGCGGTGGCGATCGGCGGCATCTACCCCTGGGCGGTGCAGACCTTCGAGGTCAAGCCGAGCGCCCGGGACAAGGAGGCGCCGTACATCCAGCGGAGCATCGACGCCACCCGTGCCTCGTACGGGCTGGACATCGCCGAGAACTCGGCGTACTCGGCCAGCAACCTGACCCCGACGGAGAGCCTGGCCACCGACACCGCAGTGGTGCCGAACGCCCGACTGCTCGACCCGCAGCTGGTCAGCGAGACCTACACCCAGCTCCAGCAGGTCCGTGGTTTCTACGACTTCGGCCCCAAGCTCGACATCGACCGGTACACGGTCGACGGCCGGACCCAGGACTACGTGGTCGGCGTACGTGAGATCAACTACGGCGAGCTGACCGCCCAGCAGAGCAACTGGATCAACCGCCACACCGTCTACACCCACGGGTACGGCGTGGTGGCCGCCCCCGCCAACCGGGTCGTCTGCGGTGGCCAGCCGTTCTTCGTCTCGGGCTTCCTCGGCGAGCGGTCGCAGGAGTCCTGCTCCTCGCCGACCGACCTGATCCCGGCCAGCCAGCCCCGGATCTACTACGGCGAGCGGATGCAGGACGGTGACTACGCCATCGTCGGCAAGCCGAGCGAGGACGCCAACCCGGCGGAGTTCGACCGGCCAGCGGGCGAGAGCGGCGAGGCCCGCGAGTCGTACTACACCTACACTGGCGAGGGCGGCGTCGACGTCGGGTCGTTCTCCCGGCGGCTGCTCTACGCGATCAAGGAGCAGGAGCCGAACTTCCTGCTCTCCGAGGCGGTCAACGACAACTCCAAGCTGCTCTACGTGCGTAACCCCCGGGACCGGGTGGAGAAGGTCGCGCCGTTCCTGACGCTCGACGGCGACCCGTACCCCGCCGTGGTGGACGGCCGGGTGCAGTGGATCGTGGACGGCTACACCACCTCGGCCACCTACCCGTACGCCGAGCGGGTCAACCTCCAGCAGGAGACCACCGACGAGCTGACCGGCCGGGGCACCATCCAGTTGGCCCGGGAGAACGTCAACTACATCCGCAACTCGGTCAAGGCGACCGTGGACGCGTACGACGGCACGGTCACGCTCTACGAGTTCGACGAGAACGACCCGGTGCTCAAGGCCTGGAACAAGGCCTTCGGCGGTGACCTGATCAAGCCGCGCGAGGAGATCCCGCAGTCGCTGGCAGACCACTTCCGCTACCCGGCCGACCTGTTCAAGGTGCAGCGCAACCTGCTGACCCGCTTCCACGTCACCAACCCCGGCGACTTCTACTCCGGCCAGGACTTCTGGCAGGTGCCGAACGTGCCGGACGCGCCGGACAGCGGGGTCAAGCAGCCGCCGTACTACCTCTACACGCAGATGCCCGGGCAGGAGGAGCCGACCTTCCAGCTCACCAGCGCGGTCACCCCGAACGGCCGGCAGAACCTGGCCGCGTTGATCTCGGCGTCGTACCAGGACGGGCGGCCCAGGTTGCAGGTGCTGGAGCTGCCCGACCAGACCCGGGTCTCCGGCCCGGTGCAGGTGCACCAGCAGATGACCAACAACGCCAACATCCGGCAGCAGCTGAACCTGCTCTCCTCGAACCAGGCCCAGGTGCAGTACGGCAACCTGCTCTCACTGCCGTTCGGCAACGGCATGCTCTACGTCGAGCCGGTCTACGTGAAGAGCAACCAGACCGACGCGTACCCGCTGTTGCAGAAGGTGCTGCTCTCGTACGGCGACGGTGGTTCGTTCGTGGTGCTGGCCGACAACCCGGCCGACGGCATCAAGCAGCTCGTGGAGCAGGGCAAGCGGGCGGCGGAAGGCAACCCGCCGCCGGCCACGGAGGAGCCGCCCGCGGGTGAGGAGCCGCCACCGGGTGGCGAGGAGCCGACGCCCACGCCCACTCCGACCGAGGCACCGCCGCTCACCGGCGATCTGGGTGTCGCCGCCGACCGGGTGCGCGCGGCGATCACCGAGGTGCGCGACGCCCAGGCGTCCGGTGACTTCGAGCGGTACGGCCGGGCGCTCAAGACGCTGGACGAGGCGCTGACCGCGTTCCAGCAGGCCCAGCAGGCAGCCGGCGCGAACGGTCCGGCACCGACCGGCAGCCCGTCACCGACCGGCTGACGAACCGCATCCGACCGGGCCCGTGGCCGGCGACCTCCCGTCGCCGCCACGGGCCCGGTCCGTTTCCCGGCCCAGCCCCGGCCCAGCCCCGGCCCCGCCCCGGCAGCGCCACGGCCGTTCTGTGGGTCGTTTTGCGGCGGGACGGGGTGGTGCGCTACGGTGGATCTACCGACGCGGGGTGGAGCAGCTCGGTAGCTCGCTGGGCTCATAACCCAGAGGTCGCAGGTTCAAATCCTGTCCCCGCTACTGCACGAGAAAGGCCCCGGATATCCGGGGCCTTTCTCGTTGTCCGGAGTGCGGTGCCCCCTCCCGGCGGCTGCCGGGAACACCTTGTTCGGGTACCGGTGGGGTGGTCGGTGGGGCTCGTGACGGATGGGGTAGGGTTGTCACATACCGACGCGGGGTGGAGCAGCTCGGTAGCTCGCTGGGCTCATAACCCAGAGGTCGCAGGTTCAAATCCTGTCCCCGCTACTGCACGACGAAGGCCCCGGATATCCGGGGCCTTCGTCGTTCCGCTGGCGAGTCGGCCGGTGGCCCGCCGTCCGCCGTCCGCCGTCCGGTGGCCCGGCTCGCAGCGCCGTTCGCCGGCCAGGGGTTGCGGGCCTCGGCGAGGATGGGGCCATGTCTTCCTTCGGCAAGTGGTGGGGGCGGCTCGGCACGCTCCTGGGAACGGTCGTGCTGGCGGTGTTCGTGCCGGTGGCCGCGTGGGCCTCGACCGGCACCGGGGAACTGGTCGTGGAGGCCGCCCGGCGACGCGGGCGGGGTGGTGGCTTCTTCGGTTTCCTGGGCCTGCTCTGCTGCCTGGCGGTGGTGGCCGTGGTCGTCCTGCTGCTGGTCCGACTCACCCGTAACCGGCGGCGCTGACCGGGTGCCGCAGCGCTTCGGAAGCGCTGCGGTCCCGCAACTGTGGTGCTTCCGGCGCGTGGTCTACTTGTTCGCGTGGAACTTCTGCACTCGGGCAAAGTGAGGGACGTCTACGCGGACGGCGACGACCTGATCCTGGTCGCCTCGGACCGCGTCTCCGTCTACGACGTGGTGCTGCCGACCCCGATCCCGGACAAGGGCAAGCTGCTCACCGCGTTGTCGCTGTGGTGGTTCGAGCAGCTCGCCGACCTGGTGCCGCACCACGTCATCTCCGCCACCGACGTGCCGGCGGAGTTCGCCGGGCGGGCGATCCGGTGCCGCCGGCTGCGGATGGTCCCGGTGGAGTGCGTCGCCCGTGGGTTCCTCACCGGCGGCGGCCTGAAGGAATACCAGAGCACGGGCGCGGTGTCCGGCGTCGCGCTGCCGCGTGGCCTGGGTGAGGCGTCCATCCTGCCCGAGCCGATCTTCACTCCGTCGACCAAGGCGCCGATGGGGGAGCACGACGAGCCGATGACCTTCGCCGAGGTGGTCGACGAGGTCGGTGCGGAGACCGCCGAGCGGCTGCGGAAGCTGACCATCGACGTGTACTGCCGGGGCGCCGAGCTGGCCGCCGAGCGCGGCATCCTGGTCGCCGACACCAAGATCGAGCTGGGCTGGGCGTCGGACGGCACCCTGGTCCTCGCCGACGAGGTGCTCACCCCGGACTCGTCCCGCTTCTGGCCGGCCGAGTCGTACCAGCCGGGCCGTACGCAGTTCTCCTACGACAAGCAGTACGTGCGGGACTGGGCGGCGGGCAGCGGCTGGGACAAGCGCGAACCGGCGCCCGAGGTGCCGGACCAGGTGGTCGAGGCCACCCGGGCCCGTTACGTGGACGTCTACGAGAAGATCACCGGCAACCGCTGGGAGTGACCCCGGGCGTCGGCCGTCACTCGCTGCGGTGCCGGCCGACGTGCTGCTCGGTGGCCACGGTCGCGGAGGTGATGCGGACCGTGGTGCCCGCCGGGCCGGTCTCCACGTCCATCGCGTCGGTCAGCTCGCGGGCCAGCCAGAGTCCCCAGCCGCCGGCGGTCTCCGGCGCCGGTCTGCTGCGGTCGTCGAGGCGTTGCACGCTGATGCCCTGACCGTGGTCGGAGACCTCGCATATCACCAGGTCCGACTGCGTCCAGAGGCGTAGCCAGCCCTGGCCTCCGCCGTGCCGGACCGCGTTGGTGATCAGCTCGTTGACCGCGAGCACGAAGTCGTCCAGGCGGTCGTCGCGCAGCCCTGCGGCGCGCACGCAGGAGGTGACCGAGTGCCGCAGCTCGGTCACCTGTGCCTGGTCGAAGGCGTCGGCGATCAGGAGGGTGTGTTCGATGGGCACCACCGTACGCGGTGTGCGGGGTTCTGCGTTCGTCATGGCCCCGTCCCGAGAGGAGATCGCAGAGCTTTACGCGGCTTTTACCACCGTACGTCAGGGTTCGGTGCGCCGCATCGCCGAGGACTCCCCGAACGGGCTGTGGCATGGTGACGGGCGTGTCCGCCCCCGGTGGTTTCGAACTCCCCCTCTGGCGGGCCGTCGCGGTCTTCCGGGTGGCCTCGCTGGCGTACGTCTGCGTGGTCGTGCTGCGCGACGCGGACCGCTACGCCCACCCGTTGCTCGCCGGGATGCTGGTGCTGGTGATGGCGGTCTGGACCGCCGTCACCGCGATCGGCTACGCGACTCCGTCCCGGCGCGGCTGGCCGCTGCTCCTGGCCGATCTCGGCGTCGTGGTGGCGATCCTGCTGGCCACCCCGTGGGTGATGGGCCGCGACGCGCTGGACGCCGGACTACCGACCATGGCGGTGGCCTGGCTGAGCGGTCCGGTGCTGGCCTGGGCGGTCTGCGGCGGGCGGCGGCGCGGGGCGCTGGCCGCGCTGGTCGTCGGTGCCACCGACGTGGCCACCCGGGGGATGGCCACCCCGACCGCGATCAACGGCGCGATCCTGATGCTGCTCGCCGGCGTGGTGGTCGGGCACGTCGCCCGGCTCACCGTGACCGCCGGAGAGCGGTTGCAGCGGGCGGTCGAGATCGAGGCCGCCAACCGCGAACGGGAACGGCTGGCCCGCGACATCCACGACTCGGTGCTCCAGGTGCTCGCCCTGGTGCAGCGACGCGGCGAGCGGCTCGACGGCGAGGCCGGTGAACTGGCCCGGCTCGCCGGTGAGCAGGAGGCGGCGCTGCGCATGCTGATCTCCGGTACCGGCCCGTTGTCCGGCGACGACGTGGACTCGCCGGTGGACCTGTGCGCCCTGCTCGGCCGGTACGCCTCGGGCAGCGTGTCGCTGTCCGCGCCGGCCACCCCGGTGCCGCTGCCACCACAGGTGGCCCGCGAACTGGCCGCCGCGATCGGGGCCGCGCTGGACAACGTCGCCCGACACGGCGACGGACGCGCCTGGGTGCTGGTCGAGGACGAGGGGACGGCGGTGACCGTGTCGATCCGGGACGAGGGGCCCGGCTTCACCCCGGAACGACTCGCCGAGGCCGCCGCCCAGGGCCGGCTCGGCGTCACCCACGCGATCCAGGGACGCCTCGCCGACCTCGGCGGGACCGCCCGGATCAGCTCCACCCCGGGCGCCGGCACCGAGGTCGAGCTCACCGTGCCGAGGAGGGGATTGTGAACGGCCTACGCGTGATGGTGGTCGACGACCACCCGATGTGGCGGGAAGGGGTGGCCCGCGACCTCACCGAGGCTGGCCACGAGGTGGTCGCGAGTTGTGGCGAGGGCCGTCAGGCGGTCCGGGTGGTCGCCGCGGCCCGCCCCGACCTGGTGGTGCTCGACCTGCAACTGCCGGACATCTCCGGGGTACAGGTGATCCGGGGACTACGGGCGGAACGACCCGAGGTGCGGGTGCTGATGCTCTCGGCCAGCGGCGAGCAGCAGGGGGTGCTGGACGCGGTGAAGGCCGGTGCCACCGGCTACCTGTTGAAGTCCGCCGGGCTGGCGGAGTTCCTGGACGCGGTCCGGCGGACCGCCGCCGGTGAGCCGGTCTTCACGCCCGGCCTGGCCGGGCTGGTGCTCGGCGAGTACCGCCGGCTGGCCGCCGTCCGGGAGCAGGCCCCGGCCGGTACGCAGGACGCCGCACCCCGGCTCACCGACCGGGAGACCGAGGTGCTGCGGCTGGTGGCCAAGGGGATGTCCTACAAGCAGATCGCCGAGCGGCTCGGACTGTCGCACCGGACGGTGCAGAACCACGTGCAGAACACGCTCGGCAAGCTGCAACTGCACAACCGGGTCGAACTGACCCGGTACGCGATCGAGCGCGGCCTCGACGAGTAAGAGCGACCGGCAACAGGGCGGTGGAGGCGAGGCGGGTCCTGGCCGAGGATGGCAAGGCGGAGGAGGAGGTCATGCCGGTGTTGCATGGCCGACGACGACAACGCCGCCAGCCGATGTGCCAGGGCTCGCCGCAGCCCCGCCAGTCCTATTGCCGGTCGCTCTAAGCGAGGGTAGGCGCTCAGACGGAGTGCGGCGGCCGGGTCTCGTGCACGGCCAACTCCTCCGCGCTGGCCCCGCCACCGGCCGCTCCCGCGTCGTACGCGATGGAGTCGGTCTCCTGGTCGGTGTGCGTACCCTCGTCCGGTTCGACCAGTCGGCCCACCGTGGCGTCGGCGACGGTGCCCAGCCGGTCGTGGTCGTAGAGCGACACCGGGGAGTTCGGGTCGGAGGTCGGGCCCGGGTCGATCACGTCGGCGTCGAGCTGCGCCTGCGCCGCCTGCTCCCGACTGTCCGCCTCGGCCGCGATGTCCGGGTCGACCGGGCCGGCCAGCGGGTCGTCGACCGGCAGCTCGAACTGCTCCCGGCCGAGCTTGTAGTCCAGCGACTCGCCGTCGAGCTGCTCCTCGGCGGTGGTGCCGAACTCGTCCACCGCCACCGGGGTCCGGTCGCCGGGCAACTGGGCCGGCGCCGGGCCGTCCGCTTCCCGGCCGGTCAGCACGTCGTCACCGGCCGTCGAGTCGTCGTCGGCGGTGTCCGGCAGGCCGTCGGCCTCAGGGTCGGACAGGGGAGTCGGGTACTCGTCGTCGCGCATGACTGACCACTACCCGTTGCCCTCCGGCCGTAACCGGTCCCGTCCGCGCCGTTCGGGCAGCCGCCGCTGCCGGGCCACGGCGGCGACCGCACTCCTGACGCCTCAGGTGAGTGCTCAACTCCATGATCGACGCGGGTGGTGGCGGGGTGCCGCGAACGGCGTCACGGTCGCGCTCGAAGCAGGATCGAGTGGCTTCCCGTGCACGCCGGCACCACTCGATCCGGGATCGAGCGTGATCAAGGGCGGCCCGTGGCCCGTGGCCGGTGCCGTGGCGGTTCGGCGAGCTTTCGGGCGAGGGGCATTCCTCATCGGTACCCCCTGGTGTCCGGGTCATGCGCGCCGGACAACGCCGGATCTGCCATGTTTCGGCTCGTCGGAGCCCGGTTAATGGGACGCTCTGACCGGAGACCACCGCCCCATCCGCATGGAGGTGACCCATGCGCGTCGGCCTCGTCTGCGCCCACGCCGCTTCGCCGCCGTCCGGCGACGGAACCGTCGTCGGCACCTACCAGCACATCGCACGGGTCGCCGCCGAACTGGCGGGGAGAGGGCACGACGTTCGGGTCTACACCCGACGGGACGATCCGGAGGCGGTCGAGAGCGACCTCGTCGACGGCTACCGGGTGGAGCGCGCCCCGGTCGGCCCGATCACCCCGATCCCCACCGCCGAGCTGGTGCCGTACGTGCCGGCGTTCGGCCAGTGGCTGGCCGACCGGTGGTCCGGCGACTGGACGCCGGAGGTGGTGCACGGCCACTACTGGGTCGGCGGACTGGCCGCCGCGCAGGCGGTCCGGGAGACCGACATCCCGGTGGTGCAGACGTTCCACTCCCTCGGCATGGAGCAGCTCCGCCACCTCGGTTCGCAGTACGACGGGCCGGGCACCCGCATCCCGCTGGAACGGGCGCTGACCCGGGCGGTGGACATGGCGGTCGCCCAGTGCAACGACGAGGTGGACGAGCTGACCCGGATGGGTCTGCAACGCAGCTCGGTGGCGATGGTGCCGACCGGAGTGGACATCGACCGGTTCCACCCCGACGGCGAGGCGGCCCCCCGGGACCAGCGTCCCCGGATCCTCTCCGTCGGCGGGCTCTCCCGGGGCCACGGGCAGGACGACCTGATCCGCGCGATGCGCCTGGTGGGCGACGCGGAACTGGTGATCGCCGGTGGCCCGCCGGCCGAGGGGCTGGCCCGGCACACCGAGGCCCGTCGGCTGCGTGAACTGGCCGAGCGGATCGGGGTGGGGGACCAGGTGCACCTGGTGGGCGCCGTGCCGCACGAGCAGATGGCCACCTGGTACCGCTCGGCCGACGTGGTCGCCTGCACACCGCACTACTCCTCGGCCGGGCGGGTGTCGCTGGAGGCGATGGCCTGCGGGGTGCCGGTGGTCGGCTACGCCATGGGCGGCATCGCCGACGCGGTGGTGGACGAGGTGACCGGCAAGCTGGTGCCGCCGGGCGACGTCCGGACGCTGGGGATGACGCTGCGCCGGCTGCTCACCGACAACGCGGGCCGGTTCGCGTACGGGCACGCGGCGGTGGACCGGGTCCGGTGCAGCTACACGTGGGAGCGAACAGCCTCCGCACTGGAACGGCTCTACGAGCGGGTGGTCGGCCGGCGTAAGCCCGTCGAGGCGGCCTGAGGCGGCCCGGAGGCGGCCTGGGAGAGCTGGGCGGCCGGCTGCGGCAGTGGGCCCTCCGTGCCGCCCAGACGGGACCCGGTGGGCTGCGGCCCGATCAGTGGCTTGCCGGCGACGACCGCCCGCGAGGTCTCCTGGGCGACGGCGTGGTGGTGCTGGGGCTCGGCGTACCGGGTCAGGCCGATGACCGAGGCGAGGGTGACCAGGAATCCGACTCCGGCCAGCCACTCCCGGCCGGGCCAGATCTTGTCGTTGAGCAGCAGCAGCCCGATGATCGCGGCGGGGACCGCCCCGGCGGCGTCCATCGCGGCCACCGCGGCCGTGGTGGAGCCGCGCTGCATGGCCAGGCCGAGCAGCAACTGCCCGACCACGGAGTGACCGACCAGCAGATAGAGCAGCGGGTCGGCGAGGAACGCGTCCCAGGTCGGTGCGGAGGCGAGCGGGCGGGCGGCGACCGCGGCGGCGGAGAAGGCCAGCCCGGCCAGCGAGCCGAGCGCCACCGAGCCGGGGGCACCGCGCAGCCGGACCGCGAAGAAGCCCAGCACCGCGATCACGCCGAGCGTCACCAGCAGGGCGATCATGCCGGCGGTGCCGAGCGGCTTGGACTGTGCCGGCCGGGCGGAGAGCACCAGCGCGGTGATCCCGGCGAAGAGCAGGAGCAGCAGCACCACCTCGGCGACCGGCAGCCGCCACTTCAGCACCAGCACACCGAGGATCGCGGTGACCCCGAGCCCGGCCGCCACGCTGGCCTGCACCAGGAACAACGGCAGGTCCCGGCGGGCCAGGAAGGCGAGCACGAAGCCACCCACCTGGCAGACCAGGCCGACCAGGTAGGCGCGGTGTCCGGCCAGGCGCAGCAGCAGACCGGGATCGAAGGTGTGCTGCACTGTGGTGCGGGCCGCGGCGACCGACTGCAACAGGTTGGCAACGCCGTACGCGACGATCATCGCCGCGAGAAAACACCAACCCGAGGTAGCCACCTGGCGAGGATAGAGGTAACCCGACGTCAGTGCGCGGCGGGCCGACCGAGCCTGCCGAGGATGTCTGCGTGCAGTGCTCCGTTGCTGGCCACCGCGCTGTTTTCGCCTCCGGCGGGGGCCGGTCGACCGGCCAGATCGGTGAAGACACCCCCCGCCTCGGTCACGATGGGTACCAATGCGGCCACGTCCCAGAGCGACAGCTCGGGTTCGACCATGACGTCCAGTGCGCCCTCGGCCAGCAGCATGTAACCGTAGAAGTCGCCGTAGGCGCGACTGCGCCAGGTGTCGCGCATCAGTTGGAGCATCGGCTCCAGCCGACCGGCCTCCTCCCAGCCGCTGAGGGAGGAGTAGCAGAAGCTCGCGTCGGCCAGCGCCGTCACGGCGGAGACCCGGATCGGCTCGCCCGAGGCGGCGTCCGGACCCGCGTACGCGCCGATGCCGGTCGCCGCCCACCAGCGGCGGCCCAGGGCAGGTGCGGAGACCAGCCCGGCGACCGGTCGGCCGTCCTCCAGCAACGCGATCAGGGTGGCCCAGACGGGCACTCCCCGGACGAAGTTCTTGGTGCCGTCGATCGGGTCCACCACCCACTGCCGGGTGCCGGCGGCCGGCGACGCGCCGTACTCCTCGCCGAGCAGCCCGTCGTCCGGCCGGTGCTCGGTCAGCAGGGCACGGATCGCGCGCTCCACGGCGGTGTCCGCGTCGGAGACGGGGGTGAGGTCGGGCTTCGCCTCCACCCGCAGGTCGAGCGCGCGGAACCGGGCCACCGAGATGGCGTCGGCGGCGTCGGCGAGCCGGTGGGCGAGAGCGAGGTCGTCGGCGTACCCGGTCATGCCGGACACGGTAGCGACGCCGACCCCGGGCCTTCCCGCCGGGCCGGGGTGGCCTCGGCGCGGCTCAGGGGTGGCCGCGCGGCTCGGCCTCACCGCGCGGCTCCAGGTCACCGGCCCGGGAGGCCAGTAACCGGCGGTACGAGGCCAGCCGGCGTGGATCCGCCCGCCCCTGCGCCACCCAGGCGTCCAGCGCGCAGTCGGCCTCGTCGGCGGTGTGCGGACAGTTGGCTGGGCAGTCGACGGTGGCCTCGACCAGGTCGGGGAAGCCGTGCAGCAGGCTCTCGGCCGAGACGTGCGCCAGCCCGAAGCTGCGGACGCCCGGCGTGTCCACGATCCAGCCCGGGTCGTCCGACGCGTCCGGCAGGGCGGGCAGCCGCAACGCCACCGCGCTGGTCGAGGTGTGCCGCCCCCGGCCGATCGCGCTGACCACGCCGACCGCCCGGTCGGCCTCCGGGACCAGCCGGTTGACCAGCGTCGACTTGCCCACCCCGGAGTGCCCGACGAGCACCGACACCCGACCGGCGAGCAGGCCGCGCAGGGCGTCCAGCGACGAGTCCGGCCGGATCAGCACGTACGGCAGTTCCAGCTCGGTGTAGTAGTCGAGCACCGCCTCGGGGCCGGCCAGATCGGCCTTGGTCAGGCAGAGCAGCGGCTCGATGTCCGCGTCGTACGCGGCCACCAGGCAGCGGTCGATGAACCCGGTACGTGGCGGCGGGTCGGCCAGCGCGCTGACGATCACGAGCTGGTCGGCGTTGGCGACGACCACCCGTTCCAGCCGCCCCTCGGCGGTGCTGGCGTCGTCCTCGGCGGTCCGCCGCAGCACGGAGTGGCGGGGCGCGATCCGGACGATGCGGGCCAGCGCACCGTCCGCGCCGGAGACGTCGCCGACCAGGGCGACCCGATCGCCGACCACCACCGACTTGCGCCCCAGCTCGCGGGCGCGCATCGCGGTGACGGTGGGGTCGTCGGGCCCGGCTCCGGTCAGCACGCAGGTGTAGCGGCCCCGGTCCACCGCGATGACGAAACCGTCCTGGGCGTCGGCGTGCCGGGGCCGGGTGCGGGTACGCGGACGCGAGGACTTGCCGGGCCGGACCCGGACGTCGTCCTCGTCGTACTCGCGTCGCCTGGTCGCCAGGTCCGCTCCTCCGTCGTCGGTCAGCTCTTGCCGGTCACCATCGCCGACCATAGTGCCGGAAACTCGGGCATGGTCTTCGAGGTGCACGCCACATCGTTCAACTCGACGCCGGGGACGGCCAGGCCGGTGATCGCCGCGGCGTGCGCCATCCGGTGGTCGTCGTAGGTGTGGAACACCCCGCCCCGCAGCGGTCGGGGACGGATCTCCAACCCGTCGGACGCCTCGGTGACGTCGGCGCCCAGCGCGGCGAACTCCCGGGCGAGCGCCGCCAGCCGGTCGGTCTCGTGCCCCCGGATGTGCTCGACACCGGTGAACACCGACGGGGAGTCGGCCAGCATCGCCAGCGCGGTCAGGGCCGGGGTCAGCTCGCTGACGTCCGAGAGGTCGGCGCGCAGTCCGTGGACCGTCCCGGTGCCGCGTACGGTGAGCCCCTCGGTGGTGAGCGCGACCTCCGCACCCATCAGCTGCAACAGCGAGCGGAGCCGGTCCACCGGCTGCACGCTGCTGCCGGGCCAGCCCTGCAGCGTCACCTCGCCGCCGGTCACCATCGCGGCGGCGAAGAACGGCACCGCACCGGAGAGGTCGGGCTCGATCTGCCAGCCGCGCCCGGTCAGCGGGCCCGGCTCGACCACCCAGACGTCCGGCGTGCTGTCGTCCACCGCCGCCCCGGCCGAACGCAGCATCTGCACGGTCATCCGCAGGTGGGGCGCGGAGGGCACCGGCGGGCCGACGTGGCGTACCACCAGGCCCCGGTCGAAGCGCGGGCCCGCCAGCAGCAGGCCGGACACGAGTTGGCTGGAGGCGGAGGCGTCGATCACCACCTCGCCGCCGGTCACCCGGCCGGTGCCGAGGACCGCCAGTGGCAGGCTGCCCGGACCGGTGGTGTCGATCCGGACGCCGAGCGAGCGCAGCGCCTCGATCAGCGGACCCAACGGCCGGGTGCGGGCGTGCGGGTCGCCGTCGAAGGTGACCCGGCCGTCGGCCAGCCCGGCGACCGGCGGTACGAACCGCATGATCGTGCCGGCCAGGCCGACGTCGACGTGGGCCGGACCGGCCAGCGGATGCGGCCGGACCAGCCAGCGCTCGTCGTCGGCGATCGACACGTGCGCGCCCATCGCCCGCAGCCCGCCGGCCATCAACTCGGTGTCCCGGGCGCGCAGCGGCGCGGCCAGGGTCGAGGGGCCGGTGGCCAGCGCGCTGAGCACCAGGGCACGGTTGGTCATCGACTTGGACCCGGGCAGGCGCAGCGACGCCGACACCGGATCGCTGGCCGTCGGGGCGGTCCACGGCTGTAGCGGCCGGGTCGCGGTCAGGTTCCCCACGGTGCCATTCTGCCGTGTGCGGGGCGTCGGCGGACCTCGCCGTTACCCACTCCCGGTGAACGGGACAGCCGGGCGGGCCGGTGGCGCGCTAGCGTGTCTGGCATGTGCGGGAGGTACGCCACGACCCGGAGCTCCGGTGACCTGAGCGGGCTGTTCGAGTCCGCCGACGAGACCGGTGGCGACCTGGTGGTCGACTACAACGTGGCGCCGACCGATCCGGTGCCGTTGGTGCGGGTCACCTCCGAGGGGCACCGGGTGCTCTGTCTGGCCCGCTGGGGGTTGGTGCCGCCGTGGTCCCGGTCGCCCGCAGGCGCCGCGCGCATGATCAACGCTCGCGCCGAGACGGTCGCCACCAGCCGGGCGTACGCGCCGTCCTTCGCCCGCCGCCGGGCCCTGGTCCCGGCCGACGGCTGGTATGAGTGGGTCCGTCGGTCGGACGGCACGAAGCAGGCGTTCTACCTGACCCCACGCGACGGGTCGGTGCTCGCCTTCGCCGGCATCTGGTCGGTCTGGGGCGGGCCCGACGACCCGCTGCTGACCTGCAGCGTGGTGACCACCGACGCCCTGGGTGAGCTGGCCGAGGTGCACGACCGGATGCCGTTGCTGCTGCCGCCCGAGCGCTGGGCGACCTGGCTGGGCGGGGGCGGCGAGCCGACCGAGCTGCTCGTCCCGCCGTCACCCGAGTGGCTGGCCGGGCTGGAGGTACGCCCGGTGGGCCCGGCGGTCGGCGACGTGCGCAACGACGGCCCCCGGTTGACCGCCCGGGTGCCGCTGTCGGCCCCGACCGGGCCGGAAGAGGCGACCCTGTTCTGATTGCACCCCCATATTGTCGGGAGTGATTTGCCGCAGTTGCGGGTGAAAGGTGCCGGGCTCTTTCTGGCAACTTCCCGGCAGACCCTTGTCCCCGTGCCGGTAAATGCGATAGAACACAGCGCCGGTGGTGGGTGTCGTTCACGTCGGGTGAACGATGCTCATCGATATTGCTGGCCCCACGGGGGAGGTGGGTGGATGACACGGGCGCGTATGCCCCGTCCGCACGAGGTGGCCGCCGCACGGCGTGATCCACGACTGTTGAAAGCGCTGCGTGAGCGGCGACAGGACGAAGCCTGGCGCACCAGGGGGACATGTCAGAGCGTCGATCCGGAGACGTTCTTTCCGGCGCCGAACGAGCCGGCCGACGCGGCGGTGGCGCTCTGCAACAGCTGTGACGTGCAGGGCTCCTGTCTGGCCTGGGCGCTGGAGGTGGGCGACTGCCACGGCGTGTGGGGCGGCACCACGCCCCGCGAGCGGCGGGCGATGCTGGTGGCCTGGCGTGACGAGGTCCAACCGGACCCGGACGCCGCCAGCGAGGCGGGTCCGCCGGTCCGCGACCGGCTGCTCACCCTGGTGCCGCTGAGCTGATCGGAGAAGCCGGTCCGGGGCCGGACGGTACGTCGTCGACGTGGTCGTCCCGCCCCGGTGCCGGCGATCGCGCCATTTCACGCAGCACTGCGACTGCGGTCGACGCGACATCTCCACGGCCGCGTGCAGTCGGCGGCGTGGACGGCAATGCGTGCCGCCGTCGGCCTGGCCGTCGGCGTGCAGTCGGCGGCCCGCAGAATGGAGCCGTGCCGCACGACGACCTCATCGAGACCCCACACGGCCCGGCGCGGGTGGACACCGACCAGCCGACCGGGCCGGCCGGCGCGCTGCTGCTGCTCGGGCACGGGGCGGGCGGCGGAGTCGACGCGCCGGACCTGCTCGCGCTGCGCGACGCGGCGGTGGCCGCCGGGCTGGTCGTGGCCCGGGTGACGCAGCCCTACCGGGTGGCCGGTCGGCGTGCCCCGGCCCCGGCCGGACACCTCGACACGGCGTGGACTGCCGTGTCGACCGTGCTCCGCGAGCGCCATCCGGGCGTACCGGTGGTGGTGGGGGGTCGCTCCAGCGGCGCGCGGGTGGCCTGCCGGACGGCGCGTGGCGTGGGCGCCGCCGGGGTGGTCGCGCTCGCCTTCCCGCTGCATCCGCCCGGCCGCCCGGAGCGCAGCCGGGCCGCCGAGTTGACCACCGGGGTGCCGACGCTGGTGGTCAACGGCGACCGGGACCCGTTCGGGGTGCCCGAGCCGGGGCCGGACGTCCGCGTGGTGATCCGGCCGGGCCAGCGTCACGACCTGCGTGGCGACCCACCCGGGACGGCGGCGCTGGTGATCGACTGGCTGCGCGAGCACGGCTGGGTGCGGTCCTGATCGCCTGCCGTCCGGTCGACTCCGAGGCGGCAGTCGACGGCGCCTGCCGGGTCCGCGCCGTTTCCGGTGGCCGCGCCGGGTCGTTGCATCCGATGGTGTCGCCCGCCCGTTCCGGGCGGTGGCACCGGGCTCCCAGGCCCTTCCTGGTCCCAGCCGTGTGATCCGCGCGGCCGGGACCAGGATCGGGAGTCGGATCCGGAATGCCCTGGCCTGCGGTGGGTGTTGAACCCCTCGGATGACCACTGTGCGAGGGGGTGACCGGTGCCGACCGAGATCCGGAACCGGGAACGCGACGAGCGGGACGCGCGGCAGCTACGGCAGTTGCTGGCGGGCCCGGACTGGCCGGCGACGGTGTCACCGGCCGAGGTGGCGACGGGCACACCCGTCGGAACCGAATCTCCCGGCAGGTCCGTGCGCGTATCCTCGGCGGGGAAGCATCCGACCCGAGGGGATGTGCGGTTGACCACCGAGAAGACGGACGAGCGCAGGGCCCGGTTCGAGCGGGACGCGATGCCATTCGTCGATCAGCTGTACGCGGCCGGCCTGCGAATGACGCGTAACCCGGCGGATGCCGAGGACCTGGTCCAGGAGACCTATCTGAAGGCGTACGCGGCCTTCCACCAGTTCGAACAGGGTACGAACCTGAAGGCCTGGTTGTATCGGATCCTGACCAACACCTACATCAACTCCTACCGGAAGCGGCAGCGGCAGCCGGTGCAGGCGCCCACCGACGAGATCACCGATTGGCAGCTCGCCGAGGCCGAGTCGCACACCTCAAGCGGGTTGCGCTCCGCCGAGACCGAGGCGCTCGACCGGCTGCCCGACAGCGACGTCAAGGAGGCCCTCCAGCAGTTGCCGGAGGAGTTCCGGCTGGCGGTGTACCTGACCGACGTCGAGGGGTTCTCCTACAAGGAGGTCGCCGACATCATGGGTACGCCGATCGGCACCGTGATGTCACGGTTGCACCGCGGTCGTCGTAATCTGCGCAAGCTGCTCGAGGGCTACGCCGCGGAGCGCGGCTTCTCCGCCGCGCCGTCGTCGGCCCGGAGTTCCGCTGCCACCGGCCGGGAGGTGTGACGTGAGCTGTGGAGACCCGCACGAGACGGACTGCCGCGAGGTCCTCGCCGAGGTCTACCTCTATCTCGATCTGGAGTGCGCCCAGGAACGGCGTTCCCGGATCCGTCACCACCTCGACGAATGCGGGCCCTGCCTGCGGGAGTACGGCATCGAGCAGGAGGTGAAGGCGCTGGTGGCCCGGTGCTGTGGCAACGAGTCCGCGCCGGACGAACTGCGTGAGCGACTGCGGGTACGCCTCAGCGAGATCGTGGTCTTCGAGAGCACCGAGTCCCGCGAACTGGCCGACTGACTCGGTCGACGCGCCGGAGACGACGACGCCGGTGGCCCCTGCGGGCCACCGGCGTCTCGCTGTCCGGTCCGGCGGGACCGGAGCGTCGTCGTCAGGAGTTGGGGCGCTTGCCGTGGTTGGCGGCGCTCTTCTTCCGGGCCTTCTTCTTGCGGGCCTTCTTCGCCATACTGACCTCCTCGTGATGATCGCCTGCGCGCGACCTCGACCCCGGGGCACGCTACCGGCCCTCCCGGAGTCAGGGTCCGACCCGTTGATGCTAGTGCGGTCGGCGTCGAAGCATCCCGGCCGGGGCTGCTGCTCGCCGCCCGGGGACGACCGTCACGTGATTGGATGTGGCGCAGGCAGTCGCGAGAGAAGGGGCCGGGAGATGGCCGAGGAGATCCGCGCCGAGATGGTGGCGAACGTCTGGAAGGTCGTCGCGTCGACCGGGGACACCGTGTCCGAGGGGGACACCCTGGTGATCCTGGAGTCGATGAAGATGGAGATCCCGGTGATCGCCGAGTCCGACGGCGTCGTCCAGCAGCTCGCGGTCAACGAGGGCGACGTGGTGCAGGACGGTGACCTGATCGCGGTGATCGGTTGACCGGCGTCCTGGTCCGACCGGCCGCGCCGGCCGACTTCGCCGCGGTGGCCCGGCTGACCGTCGCGGCGTACGAGGCCGACGGCCAGCTCAAGGGCGAGCACGGCTACGCCGAGGTGCTGGCCGACGTCAGCGGTCGGGCGGCGCACGGCCGGATCCTGGTCGCCGTCGACTCCGCCACCGGCCAGGTGCTCGGCACGGTCACCTTTGTGCTGCCCGGCAGCAGGTACGCCGAGATGTGCCGGCCGGACGAGGCGGAGTTCCGGATGCTGGCGGTCGATCCGGCCACCCAGGGTCGGGGTGTCGGTGCCGCCCTGGTCGAGGCGTGCGTGGCGGAGGCGACCGAGCGGGGCTGCACCGCGTTGGCCATCTGCGTACGCGCCGGCCACGCCGAGCCCGCCCACCGGCTCTATCAGCGGCGGGGCTTCGTCCGCGTACCGGAGCAGGACTGGTCGCCGTTGCCCGGCGTCGACCTGCTCGCCCTGCGCCTGGCTCTCACTGCGGCACCGCCGCGCGGCGGTGACACCGGGTCCGGCTCAGCCGATCGCGACGAGTAGGCCGAGTGCGGTGAGTGCGATCGAGACCGGCACCATCACGGCCCGCTCCGAGCGGCTCCTGGAGAGCGCGTTCGGCGCGATGGACAGCGCCGCGTACCCGACCACGAACCACATCGCGATGCGCGCGACCGATCCGGCGAGCACGTCGATCAGCCCCGCGCGATCGAGGGCGATCACGGCGATGACCGCGTACACGACGACCGACGCCGCGCTGCCGAGCCGGAGCGGGCGGGGCAGCACCTCGTGCTGGCCGCCCCAGGCGAACCGGCCGAGCGGCGCACCGAGCGCGAGCGTGATCTGAAAGGCCGCGAGGAGGGCGAGCAGCACGACGAGGGCCAGGGCGGCGAGGGGCATCGGCTCAGTGTAGTGATCTTCGGTGCGCGGTCGATCAGTCTGCGGCGGGGAGGGGTTCGGCAGAGGAACCCGACTGCGCGGCGATCGCGGCGAGCAGTTCGTAGGCGACCTCCAAGGCCACCCGCTTGCGGTCGGCGTCGGTGATCTCCGGCATGCGTACGGCGAACCAACTGCTGTGCACCGCGAACAGGGCCAGCACGGCGCGGAGCTGGGCACCGGCGCTGTCGTCGCCCCGGCAGAGCACGGAGGCCAGCCGGAACATCCGCTCCCGCATGTCCCGGCCGGCGGAGAGGTTCTTCAGGGCCGTCTGGTTCTGCTCGAAGAAGCGCATCACCGAGGGCTGTTCGCCGCCGAACATCGCGTCGGCGTACCGCTCGATCAGCGCCTGACGGGTGGCCAGCGTGTCCGGTTGGGCCTCGGCCCACGAGATCAGCGTGTCCATCCGGCCCAGCCGGTCCTCGACCACGCTGGTGACGATCTCGTCCTTGCTCTTGAAGTGGTAGTAGAGGGCGGCCTTGGTCACGCCGAGTCGTTCGGCGACCTCACGCAGTGAGGTCGCCTCGTAGCCCTGCTCGGTGAAGAGTTCCAGCGCGACGGCCTTGATCCGCTCCCGGGTGCCGCCTGTGCTCTGGCTCACCTACACCACCTAATCCAGTTGACCGTCATCTGCTGTCCAACTTACCGTCCGGCTAGTAAGGTAGCTAGCCGGTCGGCAAGTAAGTGCGTCACGTCTCGGGGGGAGAGCTTACCGATGGCCTCACAGCAACAGGCCGCCGTGCGACCCAACATTCGACTCGTCCTGTTCGGGCTGATGATCGCCATGATGCTGGCGATGCTCGACAACATGATCGTCAGCACCGCGCTGCCCCGCATCGTCGGCGAGTTCGGTGGGCTCAACCACTTCACCTGGGTGGTCACCGCGTACGTGCTGGGCACCACCGTCTCCACCCCGATCTGGGGCAAGCTCGGCGACCTGTACGGCCGCAAGAACGTCTTCCTCACCGCCGTGGTGCTCTTTCTGGTCGGCTCCGCGCTCTGCGGCATGTCCGGCTCGGCGATGTTCGGCGGGCCCGACGACGGGATGGTCCAGCTCATCGCCTTCCGCGCGGTGCAGGGCCTCGGCGCCGGTGGCCTGATGGTCGGTGTGATGGCGATCATCGGTGACCTGGTTCCGCCCCGCGAGCGCGGCCGGTACCAGGGCATGATCGCCGGGATCATGGCCATCGCCATGGTGGCCGGCCCACTGGTCGGCGGCTTCATCACCGACCACCTCTCCTGGCGCTGGGCGTTTTACGTCAACCTGCCGCTCGGCGGGGTGGCGCTGGTGCTGCTGATCGCCACCCTGCGCCTGCCCCGGTACCGCACCGAGCACCGGATCGACTGGCTCGGCGCCGCGCTGCTGTCGGTCGGCATCACCGCGATCGTGCTGATCACCACGTGGGGCGGCAACGAGTACGCCTGGCGCTCCCCGCAGATCCTCGGCCTCGCCGCCCTGGCGCTCGCCGCGCTGGTGGCCTTCGGGTTCGTCGAGCGGCGGGCCCCCGAGCCGATCCTGCCGCTGGGCCTGTTCGCCAACCGGAACTTCGCCCTGATCTCCACGATCGGCTTCCTGCTCGGCTTCGCGATGTTCGGCGCGATGAACTTCCTGCCGCTCTATCAGCAGACCGTGCAGGGCGCCTCGGCCACCAACTCGGGCCTGCTCCTGCTGCCGTTGATGTTCGGCATGCTGGTGGTCTCGCTGGTCGTCGGCCGGGCCATCACCCGGACCGGTCGCTACCGGATCTATCCGATCGTCGGCGGCGCGGTGATGGCCGTCGGGCTCGCCCTGCTGAGCCTGCTGGACGTGCACACCAGCAAGCTCCAGTCGTCGCTCTACATGATCGTGCTCGGCGTCGGCATGGGCTTCCTCATGCAGACGTCGATGCTGATCGCGCAGAACAGCGTGGAGCAGAAGGACCTCGGCGCGGCCAGCGGCGCGGCCACCTTCTTCCGTTCCATCGGCGGCTCGTTCGGCATCTCGCTGTTCGGCGCGATCTTCGCCAACCGGCTCGCCGGCACCGCCGCCGGTGGTGCCTTCAGCGGCGGTGGCGAGGCCGGGGCGGCAATGAACATCGACCAGCTCCGGGACCTGCCGGCACAGGCCCGCGAGGCGGTGCTCGGTGGGCTGGCCGACGCGATCTCGCACGTCTTCCTGTGGGCGGTGCTCTTCGCCGTACTGGTGCCGGTGCTGGCCTGGTTCATCCGGGAGATCCCGCTGCGCACCAGCAACGAACCGACCGGCACTCCCGAGGAGCAGGCCGAGACCGCTCTCGCCCGCAACCCGGCGTAAGGATCGGATGTAAGGAGGGGTCCCCTGCTAACGCCTCGTGCATAGCAGGGGACCCCTCCTTACATGCGTGAGCGCGATATGCGCTGAACAGCCGTGAGCGCGAGGTGCGCGGATCAGGGTGGGCCGGCCAGGCGGGGACGGAACGGGCGCAGCAGCCGGCTCAGCAGGACGCGGAGCGGAGAGCGGTGCCCGCCGCCGGGTGCGCCGGCCAGGGAACGCGCCAGGGTGATGCTGTCGGGGTCGAGATCCGGGGTGGCCAACGCCAGGTGGGCCAGGGAGGCGGCCATCGGCACCGGGCCCTTCCGGGTCGCCTCGGCCACCGTGGCCAGTCGGGCGGCGACCAGCCCGGCCACGTCGGGCCGGACCGACGGGTCCACCCAGGCGGCGGTGACCAGCGCGAACAGGGCGGCCTCGGCGACCTCCTCGGTGTCGGCCAACTCGGTGAGCGCCCGCCGACGCGTCGAGGCGGCCCACGGCTCGTCGGTGCGGTGGTGCAGCAGGCCGAGGCAGGCCCACACCTGCACACAGCGCACCCAGAGCGCGGGGTCCTGCCCGGCGAGCACCCGGCCCAACGCGGTCGGCGGGGCCTGGGGCGGGTGGGCCAGCAGGCCGAGCAGATCCGGCAGGTCGAGCGTGGCCAGCCCGACCGCCGTGTCGTACGCGGCCGGTGGGTGCGGCCAGGCGGGGTGGGCGAGGTGTTGCAGTCGCCGGGCCGCGTCCGCCGACGGCGGGGACGGTGTCTCGTCCGCCTCCTGGACAGGCGGACGGGAGCCGACCGGTGTCACCTGTCCCAACCAGGGTCGGCCCCGGCAGCACTCGGCGAGGTCACCGTGCTCGTGCGAGTCGTCCGGATGGTCGCGGACGAAGTCGGCCAGCGCGACCAGGTGGCGTACGTCGCCGTCGCGCTGGAACCGCAGCCGGTGGGCTGTGTGCACCGCGCAGTCGAAGGACGGGTTGCGGACCAACGCGCGCTCGATCCAGACCAGCGCCTCGTCCAGCCGGCCGTGGTCGGCCAGCGTGCCGGCGATGTCGGCGTACACGGCGAGGTCGTCGGGATCGTGGTCGACGGCACGGCGCAGCGCGGCGAGCGCCTCCCGGGTACGCCCGGCGCTGCGCAACGCGTACCCGAGCCAGACCTCACCGATCTTGGACGGCGCGGCGCGTACGCCCCGGGCGGCCCAGCGGACCGCGAGCGGCACCTCGCCGACCCGCCGGGCCAGCGCGGAGGCCGTGCCGAGCAGCAGCCCGTGTTCGGGGTGGACGGTGACCGCGTTGCGGGCCAGCGTCAGATAGGCCGCCAGCGCCGCTCGGTCGGACGCGGGCACCGGGTCGGGCGCGGCGGCGCAGACCTGCATCAGCACCCGGGCCGCCTGGTCCGGGCCGAGGCGTTGCGCCAGTTCGGGCGAGGTGACCCAGGGCACGCCGGCCCAGTCCGCGCCCGGCGCGTGCGCGGTGGCGGCGACCAGCAGGTCGAGCCCTTCGGCGGGGCGGCCGGCGGCGGCGAGCAGGTGTGCCCGCGCGACGACCGCGCCGATGAAGGTGTGGTGTTGCAGAGGGAAGAGGTCCACCGCGTCGTCGCCGCCGGCCGCGGCCAGCCGGGCCAGGGTCTCGTGGACCTCGGGCAGCGTCGGCGCCCGGGCCAGCGCGGCCGCGACATGGTCAGCGGCGTGTGCCAGGTCGCCGGAGTCCAGGGCCCGCCGGGCCAGGGCCAGTTCCTCGGTCGCCGGCAACGCCCGATCGTCGGTTCCCTCGGCCACGTGGTCCTCTCGGTGGTAGGTACGGGTTGCGCGGTGAGGTCGGGTCAGCGTAGGGGACGCCACCCAGTTTTGGTGATCCACTGCGCAGTGCTGCGCGTTAGGTTGCTGATACGTGAAGAAACCTGCAAGACTGAGCATCAAACGCGCGGCGACCGCGCAGGGGAGGAGTTCGTGTGACGCGCCCAGGAAGTGGCATGGCCGCCGACATCGACGAGCAGCCGGCCGGTTACGAGCGACTGCTCTCCGCCGAGTACGCCGCACCGATCGCCCGGGTCGCCGCCGCCATCGCCGAGCGCCGCCCACGGCACGTGGTGTTCACCGCGCGCGGCACCTCCGACCACGCCGCGCTGTACGGGGCGTACCTCGCCGAGATCCGTCTCGGCCTGCCGGCCGGGCTGGCCTCGCCGAGCGCCGTCACCCTCTTCGGCGCCCGGCCGGACCTCTCCGACGCCCTGGTCGTCGGCGTCAGCCAGAGCGGCGGCTCGCCCGACCTGGCCGAGGTGCTCCGGGTCGCCCGGGACTCCGGCGCCCTCACCCTCGCGGTCACCAACGCGCCGGACTCACCGCTGGCCCGGACCGCCGAACTCTCCGTCGACATCGCCGCCGGGCACGAGCGGGCGGTGGCGGCCACCAAGACGTACACCGCGGAGCTGCTCGCCCTGCTCCTGCTGGTCGAGGGGATCCGGTCCGGCGACGGCACGCTGCCGGACGACGAGCGTCGGGCCCTGGCCGCGCTGCCGGAGCTGGCCGCCCGCACCCTCGCCGACCCGACCGCGACCCAGCTCGCGCCCCGCTACCGCTTCGCCGGTCAACTGGTCACCACCGGCCGGGGGTACGCGTACCCGACCGCCCGGGAGGCCGCGCTCAAGCTGATGGAGACGTCGTACCTGCCGGCGCTGTCCTTCTCCGGCGCCGACCTGCTGCACGGCCCGCTCGCCATGACCGACCCGGACGTGCCGGTGCTGGCCGTGGTCGGCTCCGGGCCGGGCGGTCAGGCGATGCGCGAGGTGCTGCCCCGGCTCGGCGAGCGTCGCGCCGACGTGGTCGTGGTCGGCTCCGCCGAGGTCGAGGGGGCCACCCGGCTCGGCGTCCCCGAGGTCGACGAGCGCTACGCCCCGCTGCTGGACATCCTGCCGCTGCAACGGTTGGCGCTGGCGCTCGCGCTGACCCGGGGCGAGGACCCGGACGCGCCACGGGGCCTGAAGAAGGTCACCGCGACGATGTGACCCTCGGCGTGGCACGCTGGTCGGCGTGTCAACGCTGCGTGATCTCGCCGAGGAGCACACCCGTCTGCGTCCGGCCGACATCGACCACCTGCACCGCATCGCCGGTGACTGGCAGTTGCTGTCCGACCTGTCCTTCGCCGACCTGCTGCTCTGGGTCCCGGTGGACGGCGAGGGGAGCTTCCTCTGCGTGGCCCAGGTCCGCCCGACCACCGCGCCCACCGCATACCAGGACGACCAGGTGGGACGCATCGTCGGCGGCCCGGAGGTGGCGCACCTGGAGGTCGCCTACGGGCAGGGTCGGATCTGGCGGGAGGGCGACCCGGTCTGGTACGGCGACGTGCCCGCCCGACACGAGGCGATCCCGGTCCGGCTACGGGCCGCCGACGGGGAGTCCGACGAGGTGATCGCCGTGGTGGGCCGGGACACCAACCTGTCCACCGCCCGGACCCCCAGCCAGCTCGAATTGAACTACCTGACCACTGCCGACGACCTGGCGCAGATGATCGCCGACGGCACGTTCCCGCCGCCCCGGCACCCCGGCGAGACCACCTCGGCGCCCCGGGTCGGCGACGGCCTGGTCCGGCTGGACGCCGGTGGCAAGGTCACCTACGCCAGCCCGAACGCGCAGTCGGCGTACCGCCGGTTGGGCTACGCCTCCCACCTGGTGGGCGAGGATCTCGCGGCGCTGCACCGCCGGCTGGCCAACGACCCGCTGGAGGGGACCGAGGCCGGTAACGGCATCCTCGCCGCGCTGCGCGGCGAGGCGCCGCCCCGGCGCGAGATCGACGCGCGCGGCGCGACGATGCTCACCCGGGCCCTGCCGCTGATGCCCGCCGGTGTGCCGATCGGCGCGCTGGTCCTGGTCCGGGACATCACCGAGGTACGCCGCCGGGACCGCGCCCTGATCACCAAGGACGCCACCATCCGGGAGATCCACCACCGGGTGAAGAACAACCTGCAGACCGTCGCGGCGCTGCTGCGCCTCCAGGCCCGCCGGGTCGGCATACCGGAGGCGCGGGTCGCCCTGGAGGAGTCGGTACGCCGGGTCGCCTCGATCGCGTTGGTGCACGAGACGCTCTCCATGTCCAGTGACGAGGCGGTCGAGTTCGACGGGATCGTCGACCGGGTGGCCAGCGCGGCGACCGAGGTGGCGGCGACCGAGGTGAGCGTCGGGATGCGGCGTACGGGCAGCTTCGGGGTCCTGCCGGCCGAGATCGCCACCTCGATGGTGATGGTGCTCAACGAGCTGCTGCTCAACGCCGTCGAGCACGGCTTCCCATCGGCCGGTGAGGCCGAGAACGAGGACGGAGTCGAGCCGGAGCCGCCGGGCCAGCCCAGCGTCGACGCGCCCGAGGTGGTGGTGTCGGCGCACCGGGCCCGCAAGATGCTGCACGTCACGGTCGCCGACAACGGTCGGGGGCTGCCGGACGATTTCGACGCGTCCGGCGGGAGCAAGCTCGGCCTGCAAATCGTCCGGGCGCTGGTCACCGGGGAGCTGCGGGGCAGCATCGAACTGCGGCCCGGGGCCGAGGGCGGCACCGAGGCGGTCCTGATCGTCCCGCTGGCCCGCACCGCCCCGGAACGCCCCGGCGCCTGACCGTGCCCCGGCGCCTGACCGTGCCCCGGCGCCTGACCGTGTCCCGGCGCCTGACCGTGTCCCGGCGCCTGACGGTGCCCCGGGGTGTGACCGTGTCCCGGCGACTGACCGTGCCCTGGGCGTGACGGTGCCCTGGGCGTGACCGTGCCCGGGGGCCGACCGGGAGTGTCGCCGGCCGCCCTCGGTGCCGCGCGCGACGGGCGGGTCAGCGGCCGTCGGCGGTGAGCAAGGCGACGGTGAGGCCGGGGCGGGGCCAGACCCGGGTGACGGTGTAGCCGGTCCGCAGCGCGTCGCCCTTGGCACCGGGAACGGCGGCCAGGGGGTCGGCGGGCCGGCCGGCGACCACCAGCCAGACCCGGTCCACCCCGGCCAGGCACTCCGTCGGCCGGTCGCACTCGGCGGCCCACAGGTCGCCCCGGCGCTGCGGGTCCGCCACCGCCAGCACGTCCCGGGGCGTCTGCTCGCCGAGGTGGTAGCGCAGCCCCAGGTCGAGGAAGAGCCAGCTCTCCCGGGGCGAGTAGACGACCGCGTCGTCGGGGCGCAGGTCGTCGGCCACGATCCGGGCCGCGCCCGCGTAGTCGACCGTGGCGCTGCGCGGCCACTCGTGGGTACGCCGCAGGGCGGCCTGGTCCGGCAGGCCGAGCAGCCCGGCCAGGGCCACCACGGCGAGCGCACCGGGTGCCCGGACGGTACGCAGTGCCGCACCGGCCAGCAGGCAGCCGAACGGCACCACGAAGACCAGGTAGCGGGGTACCCAGAGCGGGACCACGGACCCGGCGACGAAGAGCAGCAGCACGGGAAGCAGCACGCAACTGGCCGGCAGCAGCGCCCGCCGACCGGCCCGGACCGTACCGAGGGCGGCGAGCCCGACCAGGAGGCCGCCGACCACCCCGCTCTGCACCACCCCGCCGGGCAGCGCCGCGAGGTCGCCGGGTCGGGCGGCGTCCACCCAGTCCAGTTGCCGGGCCCGCTGTCCCCGGGCCCGCAGCGCCAACGGGGTGACCGCCGCGAACACCGGCACCAACGCGGCCACCCACCCCCACAGCACCCGTCGCCGGAACCGCCGCCGCCCCTCGCCGGCCCCGATGCCGCCTCTGGTCGCGGGGCTGGGGTCCGGGGCCGGAGGCCGGTCCGGTGACGCCGGGTCGGCCGTGCCCTGCCCTGCGGTGCCTGGCGCTGTGGTGCCCTGCGCTGTGGTGCCCTGCGCTGTGGTGCCCTGCGCTGTGGTGCCCTGCGCTGTGGTGCCCTGCGCTGTGGTGCCCGGGGCCGATGGCCGGTCCGGGGGCTCCGGTGCTGCGGTGCCCGGGGTGGGTGGCCGGTCCGGGGGCTCCGGGGCGTCGGGCGGTGCGGTGGTGCCTGGTGTAGCGGTGCGGGGTGCGGCGGTGAGCACGGCGACGGCGTGCGCGGCGAGCAGGGTGAGCGCGACCAGGTGGGTGAGCCCGAGGGCGGCGGTGGTCACGGCGTACCCGGCCCAGCGACGTGGACCGGGCCGGTGCAGCGCGTCGACGAGCAGCAGGGTGCTCAGCACGGCGAGGGCGGTGGCCAGCGCGTACGGGCGGGCCTCCTGACCGTAGCGGGAGGTGCTGGGCAGGATCGCGAACAGCAGTCCGGCGAGGGTGCCGACGCGGGCGTCCCAGAGTCGCCGACCGAGCGCGGCGGTCAGGCCGGCGGCGGCGGCCATGGCCAGTGCGGACGGCAGGCGCAGTGCGGCCACCGAGTCGCCGGCCACCGCGGTCCAGGCGTGCACGAGCAGGTAGTAGGGCGCGGCGGCGGCGTCGATGGTGCCGGTCAGCCGGAGCAGGTCGGTGGCCGGCCGGGTGGCGGCGCTCCAGGTGGCCAACTCGTCCCGCCACGGCTGGGCGGAGTCCAGCCCGGCCAGCGTCACCAGCAGCGTCAGGCCCGCCGGGAGCAGCCACACCGGCAGCGCGCGCAGGCGTAGGCCGCTGAGCCGGACGCCGGTTCCGGCGACCGGTACCGACCTACCGGACAAATCACCCACATTGCGAGCCTGCCACATGATCGCGCTCCGAGTGGCGGCAGCGACCGCCCGTGATGTGGGATGCGGCACGCAGTCATTGGCCGGCCCATACCCGGTGTGGCAACATGACGTTCATGACTGCCGCCGTCGTGCGCCGCTTCGTGGCTCGCCGCCACGTCGATTACGGCCGCGTACGCAGCGCCATCTGTCCGGCCCACTGACGACGCCCGACCACCCTGCCTCGGGCACCCTGGCGCGCCGGCCGTTCCTGACATCGCCGTCCACGGCCCCTTTCCGGGAGCCGATCGCGTCCGCGTACCCCACCGAGGCACAGCAGACAACGGAGGACGCCGCGATGGCGGTCAGCGAGATTCCGGCCCGACCCGGGGACCCCACGGCGCGCCCCGCGCGGGCTCCCCGCCGCCCCCGCGGCGAGGGCCAGTGGGCGCTCGGATACCGCGAGCCGCTCAACCCCAACGAGCGCAGCAAGAAGGACGACAACCCGCTCAACGTGCGGGAACGGATCGAGAACATCTACGCACACGGGGGCTTCGCCTCGATCGACCCGGCGGACCTGCGTGGTCGGTTCCGCTGGTGGGGCCTCTACACCCAGCGCAAGGCCGGCATCGACGGCGGACGGACCGCCGTGCTGGAGCCGCACGAGCTGGAGGACGAGTACTTCATGCTCCGGGTGCGGGTGGACGGCGGCCAGCTCGACCTGGCCCAGTTGCGCACCATCGCGGAGATCTCCCGGGAGTTCGCCCGCGACACCGCCGACATCACCGACCGGCAGAACATCCAGTACCACTGGATCCGGGTCGAGGACATGCCCGAGATCTGGCGTCGGCTGGAGGCCGTCGGCCTGCAGACCACCGAGGCGTGCGGTGACTGCCCCCGCATCGTGCTGGGCAGCCCGGTGGCGGGCGTGGCCGCGAACGAGCGGATCGACGCCACCCCGGCGATCGACGAGATCGTCCGGCGGTACGTCGGCGACCCGGCGTACTCCAACCTGCCCCGTAAGTTCAAGTCGTCGATCTCCTGGCTGGTGGACACCCCGTACCAGGCCAACGACATCGCGTTTCTCGGCGTCGACCACCCCGAGCACGGCCCCGGCTTCGACCTCTGGGTCGGCGGCGGGCTCTCCACCAACCCGATGCTCGCCCAGCGGCTCGGCGTCTGGGTGCCGCTCAACGAGGTGCCGGACGTCTGGGTCGGTGTGGTCGGCATCTTCCGTGACTACGGGTACCGCCGACTGCGCCACCGCGCCCGGTTGAAGTTCCTGGTGGCCGACTGGGGGGTGACCAAGTTCCGCGAGGTGCTGGAGAAGGAGTACCTCGGCCGGACGCTGCTCGACGGCCCGGCCCCGGAGCTGCCGGAGCGGCCGGTCGACCACATCGGCGTGCACGCCCAGCGGGACGGTCGCAACTACGTCGGCGCGACCCCGGTGGTCGGGCGGGTCTCCGGCACCCAGCTCGCCCAGCTCGCCGACGTCGTCGAGGCGCACGGCAGCGGCCGGATCAGCCTCACCCCGTACCAGAAACTGCTGGTCCTCGACGTCCCGCCGGAGCGGACCGACTCGCTGGTCACCGCGCTGCGCGGGATCGGCCTGGAGGCCAACCCGTCGAGCTGGCGGCGCGGCACCATGGCCTGCACCGGCATCGAATACTGCAAGCTCGCCATCGTCGAGACCAAGGCGCGCGGCGAGGAACTGGTGGCCCGCCTGGAGCAGCGGCTGCGTGACTTCGACACGGACATCTCCATCCACATCAACGGCTGCCCGAACGCCTGCGCCCGCACCCAGGTCGCCGACATCGGGCTCAAGGGACAACTGGTGACCGGGCCGGACGGCCAGCAGGTCGAGGGCTACCAGGTGCACCTCGGCGGCGGGCTGGGCATGGCCGAGGGCCAGACCGCCGGGTTCGGGCGCAAGCTGCGCGGTCTCAAGACCACCGCCGACGAGCTTCCCGAGTACGTCGAACGGCTCGCCCGGCGCTACCTGGACGGGCGGACCGAGAACGAGACGTTCGCCAACTGGGTCGTCAGGGCCGACGAGGAACTACTGCGATGAGCGAGGTGACGCGATGAGCAGCGAGACCCGTGCCGCGCCGTTGTACTGCCCGTACTGCGGTGAGGAGGACCTGCGGCCGAGCGAGACCGGGCACGGCGCCTGGGAGTGCCACGGCTGCGCCCGGGTGTTCACGGTCCGCTTCACCGGCCTGCTTCCCCAGGCGGTGCGGCGATGAGCGCGCTGATCTCCGCCGCCGGACTGGGACTTGTCGACACCGCACCCGCCCCGGTCGCCGCGCCGGTCGACCCGACCCGACGCAGCCCCGAGCAGTTGCGGGAACTGGCCGACCGGGCGGGCCGGGAGCTGGAGGGCGCGCCCGCGCTGGAGATCGCCCGGTGGGCCGCGGAGACGTTCGGCGACCGGTTCTGCGTGACCAGTTCGATGGCGGACGCGGTGCTCGCCCATCTCGTCTCCCGGGTGGCACCCGGGGTGGACGTGGTCTTCCTCGACACCGGCCTGCACTTCCCGGAGACCCTCGCCGTCCGCGACGAGGTCGCCCGCACCCTGCCGGTGAACGTCCGGTCGATCCGGCCCCGGCTCACCGTCGGTCAGCAGGACGGCGAGTACGGGCCACGGCTGTTCAACCGGTCACCGGACGAGTGCTGCCGGTTGCGCAAGGTAGAGCCGCTGGAGCGGGCGCTGGCCGGCTACGAGGCGTGGGCCGCCGGACTGCGCCGCGACGAGTCGCCGACCCGGGCCAACACGCCGGTGGTGGCGTTCGACCCGCGTCGGGGCCGGGTGAAGGTCAACCCGATCGCGGCCTGGAGCCAGGCGGACGTCGACGCGTACATCGCGCGCTGGAAGGTGCCGGTCAACGAGCTGTTCCGGCGCGGCTACGGCTCGATCGGCTGCTGGCCGTGCACCCGCCGGACCTCGACGGGGGAGGACCCGCGCGCCGGCCGCTGGGCCATGTTCGAGAAGACCGAGTGCGGACTGCACCTCTGACCGAGGCGGCGGACACCGACGGCGGCCCGACCCGCCCCGGCCCACCCGGGTCGGGGCGGGACCCGCTGCTCCTGGTCGCCCACGGCAGTCGCGATCCCCGGGCCGCCGAGGCCACCCGGGCGCTGGCGCGGGCGGTGTCGGCCGCCCGGCCCGGCACACCGGTGCTGGCGAGCTGGCTGGACCACACCGAGCCCGGTCCGACCGAGGCGCTGCGCGGGCTGGCCGCCGCCGGGCACTCCCGGGCGGTCCTGGTGCCGCTGTTGCTGACCGCCGCGTACCACCGGCGGGTGGACATCCCGGCAGCGGTGGCGGCCGCCCAGGAATCCGGCCCGTCGATCGCGGTGACGGTCACCGACGTGCTCGGTCCGGTCGGCCACCACGTGGACCGTTCGCTGCTGGCCGGGCTGGTACGGCGACTGGACGAGGCGGAACCGGGAGAGTTCGACGCAGTGGTGCTGGCGGCGGCGGGTACCCGGGACTCGTCCGCCCGTGCCTCGGTCGGCCGGGTGGCCAACGCGCTCGGTGTGACCCTCGGCACCCCGGCCCGGGTCTCGTACGCCTCGGCGGCACCACCGGCCGTCGGTGCGGCGGTGGCCCGGTTGCGTACGCGCGGCGCGCGGCGGGTCGCCGTGGCCGCGTACTTCCTGGCGCCCGGGTTGTTCCACGACGCGGTGGCGGCGGCGGCGCGGGAGGCCGGCGCGGTCGCGGTGGCGGCGCCGCTGACCGACGCGCCGGAGCTGGTGGGGCTGGTGCTGGACCGGGCGGACGTTCAGGCGCCCTCGACGCGCTGAGCGGCTTGGTGTAAGGAGGGGTCCCCTACTAACGCCTGGTGTATAGGAAGGGTCCCTTCCTTACATCTGGTGCGTGTGGGCAGCAGAACGCCCCGGCGGGCTGAGCCCGGCCGGGGCGTGTCGCTTCGGTGCGGTTGTGGTCAGGCGGAGTGAGCGCGCAGCACCCGGAGGCCACCGCGACGCTTGACAGCGCGGCGCTCCTCCTCGCTCATCCCGCCCCAGACGCCAGCGTCCTGACCGGACTCCAGCGCCCACTGCAGGCACTGGTCGGTCACGGAGCAGCGCCTGCAGACGGCCTTGGCCTGCTCGACCTGCAGGAGAGCCGGACCGGACGTCCCGATCGGGAAGAACAGCTCCGGGTCCTCGTCGCGGCAGACAGCATGGTGACGCCAGTCCATGGCGGCAACACTCCTCATTCTGGATGGGTGGCAGATGTTGCTTGTTCGTGCTTTTCCTATATGCATCCGCATTGCCGATGGTGACGTTTCGCGTTCGCCAATTCGGCAGTGCGTGAGCAGGCTGTTGGCCCGGGGGACCTGCTGGAACAGCTCAACCTGCCGAGCATATCCAGGCAATGTCCCGGTAACTCAAGTTCGCTTGTGAATACTTTCACGAACTCTGGCGATGTCAAGGGTGACGCTCGGAAAAACTCCGGGCGGTGAGCAAGCCCACAACCCATTTGTCCGGGTTCCAGAGGGTGCTGGTTACCCGGCGTACCACAGTCGAGGATCAATATAGTACAGTCCCGCGCACATTGCCGACATTTCCGGCACGAGTCCCGGGTGTCGCAGTCGTCGCGTGTCGGGGGCGCGCCGACTTCTCCGCCCGGGGGTGCCGGAGGCCTAACAGATTACTCTGAGTGCGGCCGGAACGGAGGCGAATCCAACTTTTTCTCGCTCACCAAGGTAGTCGCCGTCGAGCTGGAACGCCTGCGGACGGCTCGCGACCAGCGTGAACTCGGCAACATCGTGCCGACGAAGAACTTGGCGACCGTGTGGATCCGGCGTGGCGGACAGGAATTGCCTCACTGTCCGTGTCGTGCTGGCGACGCCTAGCTGGCGAAGGGCCATCACGTCGAGGCCTAGATCGAAGGATGCCTCCGGGTTCGGGTTGGCCTCCCGGTCGCCGACGAACGTCCACGGGGCGGTGTTCTGGACGATCGCGGTCGCCAGATCGCCCTCCGTGGTCTCGCCCGGCTGCTCCAACCGGATAGCCGGGTTGCGCCGCTCGGCACCGAACAGGAACTGCGCGGTGAAGGCCCGGAAGTAAAGCCCCGGCGAGGAGACCCGGCCACGGCGACGAGCCTCCTCGACCCGGTGGATGACCGCCGCGTCGAGCCCGAAGCCGGCGCAGAAGGTGAAGTAGCGGTCGTCGGCCCGGCCGAGGCCGACGGTCCGGTGCCGGCCCAGTCGCAGCCCCTCCAGAAGCATGCTGGCCGCCTCGGGCCACTCCTTTGGCAGGCCCAGCGCCCGCGCGAAGACGTTCGTCGAGCCGCCCGGCACGGTGGCCAGCGCGGGCAACCGCTCGGCGGTCGGTGCCGCACCGCCGGCGCTGGTCGCCGTCATCAGGCCGTTGACCACCTCGTTGACCGTGCCGTCACCACCGAGCGTGACCACCACGTCGACGCCCTCGACCGCGGCCTCCCGGGCCAACGCGGTGGCATGACCACGGCGCCGGGTGTAGCGCACGGAGAGATCCACCTCGCTGCGCAGCGCGCGGACGAGCACATCCCGCGCACGCTCGCTGGTGGTGGTGGCCTTCGGATTGACCAGCAGGACGGCCCGCATGGGCGGCACTGTACCCCGACCCGCCACGGGTATCGTGACCGCGTGGCAATCGACTCCGACCCGACTCCGGTGACCCTCCGGTGGGCGGTCTTCCTGCTGCGGGGTCAGGCGGTCGCCGTCGGGCTGATCGCGGCCTGGTTGGTCGTCGCCGACTTCACCGCCACCACCACCGACCTGGTGTCGGCACTGCTGGTGACGGCGTTCGCCATCGGCGCGGCGATCGCGCTCTGGGCGCTGGGCAGTGCGCTGCTGCGCCGCCGGGCCGGTGCCCGGGCGCCGGCCATCGTGCTGCAACTCATGCTGCTGCCGATCGGCTGGTTCATGATCCAGGGCGGGCTGGGCTGGCTCGGCGTACCGCTGATCGCGCTCGGGCTCGGCGTCACCTGGTTGCTGGTGAGCCCGCCCACCACCCGGGCCCTCGGCTTCGAGTGAGCTCCGCTCACCAGCCGGAGGCGCGGCGGGTGAGCAGCGAGATGGTGGCCCGGCCGTCGGCGGCCCCCGCCGAGGCCGAGGTGGTCAGCGCGGTGAGCACCTTCCAGGCGAACGACGACTCCGCCGGGAGCCGCGCGCCGGGCACCGTCGGCACCGTCACCTCGACGGTCAGCGCGTCCTCGGTGACCGCGAAGCGGCAGTCCAACTCCGCGCCCCGGGGCGCGATGGCGAGCAGCATGGCGCACGCCTCGTCGACGGCGATGCGCAGGTCCTCGATCTCGTCGAGGGCGAACTGGAGACGCGCCGCGAGACCGGCGGTGGCGGTGCGCAGCACGCTCAGGTAGCCGCCGTCGGCGGGCACGGTGAGGTGCACCACGTCGTCGTCGGTGGTCGGTTGTCCGGTCAGTTGAGTCACGACTCATCCCCCCGGTCGGGGACTCTACCCGCTCAGGCGGCGGGGCGGCGGAGGGCCGTCAGCGCGGCGGACGGCGAGCCGGGCGGCCCGGTACGGACCGGGTGCCCGGCCGGAAACGCGTCGGCGACCGGCCCGCCCCGAAGGGGGCAGGGCCGGCCGCCGACGACAGGCGTGGACGGGCCACGTCACGCCTGCTTGGTCTCCCAGAAGATCTTCGAGATCTCGTCGATCTTCTGCAGCAGCTCGTCGGCCTTGGACGGGTCGGTGGCGCCCTTGGCGCCCGCCGCGCCGGCCAGCTTGGTGGCCTCGTTGAACAACTGGTGCAGGTGCGGGTACTTCTCGAAGTGCGGCGGCTTGAAGTAGTCGGTCCACAGCACCCACAGGTGGTGCTTGACCAGCTCGGCCCGCTGCTCCTTGATCAGGATGGCGCGGGTGCGGAACTCGGGGTCGGTGTTGGCCTGGTACTTCTCGCAGATCATTTTCACCGACTCGGCCTCGATCCGAGCCTGCGCGGGGTCGTAGACGCCGCAGGGCAGGTCGCAGTGCGCGCTCGCGGTCACCCGGGGCGCAAGGATGCGTGGAAGTCGCATCGGGATCCTCCATGGGAAGTTTGCGATGATCCATGACGACATTACTCCTGGACGTGGTCCCCGAGGCCGCAGGAGGTGAAACCACATGCCGGTGCCACACCTCCGGCGACCGCTCTCGGCCGTACTCGTGACCGGTCCGTCGATGGCGCCGACCCTGCGGCACGGCGACGCGGTGCTGGTCCGGCCGGGTGGCCGTGCCACCCGACCCGGGGACGTGGTGGTCGCGGTCTTCCGCAGCCGTCCCGATCTGCTCGTGGTCAAACGCGCCGTCCGACCCGCCGACGGCGGTTGGTGGCTGTACGGTGACAACGAGTTGGTCACCGACGACTCCCGGGCGTACGGGGTGGCCGACGTCCTCGGTCGGGTGGTGCTCCGCTACTGGCCCCGCCCCGGCCGATTGCCGCCGCAGCCGTTATGACCCTGCTCACCTCTGGCTCCCCGTGGCGTGACTATGCTCGGAAAGTGCCTGGGTGACCCCCGCACTTCGTGCCGCCGCTCGCTTGCCTCACCGTGCGCCCCGACCGGCCGGCCCAGCTGCTGAAACGACACTGGAGTCACCATGCCTTCGTCCACCGTGGACCCCGCTGATCCCGTCTTCCAACTGCACCGGGGCGGCAAGATGGCCGTCCTCTCGACCGTTCCGCTGACCAGCCGCGAAGACCTCTCCCTCGCGTACACGCCGGGTGTGGCCCGGGTGTGCGAGGCGATCGCCGCCGACCCGTCGCTGACGTACGAGTACACCTGGGCGTCGAACACCGTCGCGGTCGTCACCGACGGTTCGGCCGTACTCGGACTGGGCAACATCGGCCCGCGCGCCGCGCTGCCGGTGATGGAGGGCAAGGCCGTGCTGTTCAAGCAGTTCGGCGGCGTCGACGCGGTGCCGGTCTGCCTGGACACGCAGGACGTCGACGAGATCGTGGCGACGGTCAAGGCGCTCGCGCCGTCGTTCGGTGGGATCAACCTGGAGGACATCAGCGCGCCGCGCTGCTTCGAGGTGGAACGCCGCCTCGACGAGGCGCTGGACATCCCGGTCTTCCACGACGACCAGCACGGCACCGCGATCGTGGTGCTGGCCGCGCTGCGCAACGCCGCGACCCTGCTCAACCGCAAGCTCGGCGACCTGCGGGTGGCGGTCAGCGGTGCGGGTGCGGCCGGCGTGGCGGTGACCAAGATGCTGGTGGCCGGGGGAGTGGACCCGCAGCGGGTGGTGGTCTGCGACTCCCGGGGCATCGTCTCCCGTCAGCGCGACGGCCTCACCGGCACCAAGGTCGAGCTGGCCGAGCTGACCAACGCCGACGGCCGGCAGGGCGACATCACCGAGGCGCTGCGAGACGCCGACGTGCTGATCGGCGTCTCCGGCGGGCAGATCCCGGAGGCGGCAGTGGCCGGGATGGCGTCCGGCGGGATCGTGTTCGCGCTGGCCAACCCCACCCCCGAGGTGCACCCGGACGTCGCCGCACGGCACGTCGCGGTGGTCGCCACCGGCCGCAGCGACTACCCCAACCAGATCAACAACGTGCTGGCCTTCCCGGGTGTGTTCCGGGGTGCGCTCCAGGCCCGGGCCACCCGGGTCACCGAGTCGATGAAGGTGGCCGCCGCCGACGCCATCGCCGCCGTGGTGGCCGAGGCGCTCACGCCCGACGCGATCGTGCCCTCGCCGCTCGACCCCCGGGTCGCCCCGGCGGTGGCCGAAGCGGTCGCCGAAGCCGCCCGCCGCGACGGTGTCGCCTGCGCCTGACGTGAAAGGAAGGGTCCCCTCCTAACGCCTCGTGTCGAGGAAGGGACCCTTCTTAACGGCCGCTCAGCTTGTTACGGTGCGGATCATGCGTGCCGCCTTCGCCTCCCGTTTCGACGACGCCGATCCGCTCGCCGCGCTCACCGTGGGTGAGCAGCCCGAGCCGAGCCTGCCCGACGACGACTGGGTGACCCTGCGCGTCACGGCCAGTTCGCTCAACCACCACGACATCTGGTCACTGCGCGGCGTCGGACTGCGCGCCGAGCAGTTGCCGATGATCCTGGGCTGCGACGCCGTCGGCGTCGACCCGGAGGGCAACGAGGTGGTCGTCTATCCGGTGGTGCCCACTCCGGGTGACCCGCGCGGGATCTCCATCCTCTCCGAGCACTTCCCCGGCACGCTGGCCGAGCGGGTGGCCGTACCCCGGTGGAATCTGCTTCCGCTGCCGGCGGGCCTGTCGGCGGCGAACGCGGCGTGCCTGCCGACGGCCTGGCTGACCGCGTGGCGGATGCTGACCGCCAAGGGCCGCATCGACGAGGCCGAGGCGGTGCTGGTCCAGGGGGCCGGGGGAGGGGTGGCCACCGCCGCCGTCGTGCTGGCCACCGCGATGGGCAAGCGGGTGTACGCGACCAGCCGCGACGCCGCCAAGCGGGAGCGGGTCGCCGGGCTGGGGGCGACCGCGCTGGAGACGGGTGCCCGGCTGCCCGAGCGGGTCGACGTGGTGATCGAGACGGTCGGCGCGGCCACCTTCGACCACTCGCTGAAGTCGGCCGCGCCCGGCGCGCGGATCGTGGTCTCCGGGGCGACCGCCGGGCACGAGCCGGCGGTCAACCTGCGCCGGGTCTTCGCGATGCAGTTGGAGATCCTGGGCACCTCGATGGGTACCCCGGCCGACCTGGCCGACCTGCTGGCGTTCTGCGCCGAGCGGAAGGTGCGTCCGGTGGTGGACAGCGTGGTGCCGTTCAGTCGGGTCGAGGAGGCGTTCGCCCGCCTGCACTCCGGACAGGCGTTCGGCAAGGTCGTCATCGACCACACGAGCTGACGCACGGCGGTTGGGGCGCACGGCGTTGGGGCGCACGGCGTTGGGGCGCACGGCGTTGGGGCGCACGGCGTTGGGGCGCACGGCGTTGGGGCGCACGGCGTTGGGGCGCACGGCGTTAAGAAGGGTCCCCTGCTATACGCGAGGCGTTAGCAGGGGACCCTTCCTTACACCAAACCTGGGGTGTTACAGGTTGTTGTCGAGGGTGGCGATGTCGTCGCGGGCGGCGGCGGTGGGGATGCGCTCCTTGGCCTCGGCGTCGCCGTAGAGCGTCCAGCGCAGGAACTCGGCGGTGGTGTTCGCCACCACGCCCAGCGACGTGTCGTCTCTCAGCAGCTTCCGGCCGTGGTCGCCCTCGGGCAGGCTGAGCATCGCCTTCGGCCAGGGCACCAGGTCGTAGACCGCCTTGCCGGCGGTGTACTGCACCACCTCGTCGGCCTCGCCGTGCACGAACAGTTGCGGCGCGGCGGCACCGGCGAAGGCGGTGCCCACGCCGAGCGCGGTGCCGGCGAAGACGATCCC
Source organism: Micromonospora sp. NPDC002389 (assembly GCF_040296095.1). NCBI lineage: Bacteria > Bacillati > Actinomycetota > Actinomycetes > Micromonosporales > Micromonosporaceae > Micromonospora > Micromonospora sp. NPDC002389. Next base: position 215,113 of record NZ_JBEOWP010000001.1, on the reverse strand, counting down.
GGCGGCCAGCCGCTCGTCCCGGCCGGCGGTGAACAGCCCGATGGTGGTCACCCCGCCCGCCGAGTGCCCGGCGGCGGCCACCCGGTCGGTGGCCAGCCGACCCCGCAGCACGTCGCCGTCGCGGGCGTCGAGCGCGAGCACCTCGGTCAGCGCGTACGAGACGTCGGCGGGCTGGTTGAGCACGTCGAGCACGTTGTTGTCGCCACCGGCCTTCGAGGTGTTCGGGAACGTCGGCGCGGCCACCACGAAACCGGCGGCCGCCCACCGGGTGAGCAGCGCCTGGTAGTCGGCGGGTCGACCGCCGAGGCCGTGGCTGAACATGACCACCGGGAACCGCCCCTCGGCGGCGTCCGCCGACGACTGCGGCTTCCCGCCGGCCCGCCCGGCCGCCGGATACCAGACGGTCACCGGCAGCGGCCGGTTGCCGTCGCGGTTGAGCTTGAGCTGTCGTACGCCGACGGCGAAGGTCTGCTCCGGCGCGCTGCCGGCGGGGATGGCCGGTGCCGACGTGACCCCGGCCGGTGCGGAGGCGGTCGCCGAGGGGGCGGGCGCCTCGGCCCGCTCGTCCGGGTCACGGTCGGTGGAGCAGCCGACCAGCATGCCGGTGGTCAGCGTGCTGGCGAGCAGGAGTGAGAGGGCGCGGCGCGACATGACTCCGATTCTGCCTCGCCCGCCGAACGGCCCGTCCGGCGCCGCACATCCTGCGCCCGGGTCCGCACCGAGCGTGCGCAGTCGGCACGGACGGGCAGGTCAGCCCGCCGGTCGGGTCTCGAAACTGGTGACGCCGGCCAGCAGCGCCCGGCCGGGCAGCCGCCGTCCGGCCTCCTGGTCGCCGTAGAGCGTCAGGCGCAGGAAGTCGGTGGTGGCGCCGAGGACCTGGGCGAAACCGGGCCGGCCGGGGACGAGGTACTCGCCGTGGCCCTGCCCGAGCAGGCTGAGGAAGGAAGCCGGCCCGGGGGTACGGCCGTACGCGGCCCGGCCCACACTGAGCGGCACCACCGCGTCGGCGGTGCCGTGCACGAAGAGGATCGGGGCGCTCGGGCCGGCGAAACTGCCCGCCATCCCGCCTCCGGCGATCACGATGCCGGCCCGCAGCCGGGCCGGGTGCCCGGCGGTGAACATGCCGGCGGTGGTGAAGCCGCCCGCCGAGTGTCCGGCCGCCGCCACGCGCTGCACGTCGAGGTGACCGGCGAGCGGGTCGCCGGAGCGGCCGTCGAGCCGGACCAGGTGCCGGATCACCCGCCACCCGTCGGCCGGCTGGTGACGGACGTCGGCCCGGGAGAACCGCTTCGCGCCGCGCCGGGTGTGCGGGTACGTCGGGGCGGCCACCACGAATCCGGCGGCGGCCCATCGGGCGGTCAGTCCGGAGTGCAACTCGGGCAGGCTGGCCAGACCGTGGCTGTAGATCACCACCGGGAACCGCCCCTCGGCGACCCGGCTGCCCTGCGTCGGATACCAGAGTGTGACCGGCAGTGGACGTTCCGAGGCCGGGTCGACGGTGAGGGTGCGCACACCCACCGCGTACGGCACCTCCGGCGCCTGCCGGCCGCCGAGTGCCTGGCCGGACTGCTCGCCGCTCGTCGCGCAACCGGCCGACAGCGCCATCAGCAGCGCCGACACCAGTGCGGTGAACCCCCGTGCGATTCCCACGACATCACGGTAGGACCCCGGGTCACCCGTCCGGGTCCGGTTGACCGGTGCCGTACGCCACCCGTTCGGACGGCGCGCACGGACCGTCCGACTGGACCGCTTTCGCTAAGGTCACGGCATGACTGAGAACTACACCGATCCGAGCGGCAACACCGAGGCGTTCCGCGCCTTCGCCGGCACCCCGGACGCCCCCGCCGAGACGGCCTCCCGTAACGGCCTGATCATCGGTGCCGCCGTGGTCGCCGTGGTGCTGGTCGCGCTCGCGAGCTGGCTCGCCTTCGCCTGATCGGTTTGCCCCCCGGCCGCCGACCGATCAGGCGGTGGCCGAAACCACCGCGCGTGCCGCCCGGGCGATCTCGCGCTCCTCGTCCGTGCCGACCACGCAGACCGCGACCTCCGCGCCGTCCGGTGAGATGAACCGGTCACCGCTGCCCACGTTGCGCTCCGGGTCGACGGTGATGCCGAGCCGTTCCAGCCCGGCCAGCGCCGCCGCGCGTACCGGTGCCGCGTGCTCGCCGACACCGGCGGTGAAGGTGACCGCGTCGACCCGGCCGAGCAACGCGTAGTACGCCCCCACGTAGCCGGTGATCCGCCGGCAGTAGACGTCGAAGGCGAGCGTCGCCGCCTCGTCCCCGGCCGCCCGCCGGGACAGCACCTCCCGCATGTCGTTGACGCCGGATAGCCCGAGCAGCCCGCTGCGGTGGTTGAGCAGGTCGTCGATCTCGTCCACGCCCAGTCCGCCCTCGCGGCGCAGGTGGAACACCACGGTCGGGTCCAGGTCGCCGCTGCGGGTGCCCATCACCAGCCCCTCCAGCGGGGACATTCCCATCGAGGTGGCCACGCTGCGTCCCTGCGCGACCGCGCACGCGCTGGCGCCGTTGCCCAGGTGCAGGGTGATCGTGTTGACCTCCGCGTACGGGCGGTCCAGCAACTCGGCGGTACGCCGGGAGACGTACGAGTGCGAGGTGCCGTGGAAGCCGTACCGCCGGATGCCGTACCGCTGCGCGACGTCCCGGTCGATCGCGTACGTGGCGGCGGAGTCGGGCAGCGTGTGGTGGAACGCGGTGTCGAAGACGGCGACCTGCGGCACCTCGGGCAGGACGGCGCGCGCCTCGGCGATGCCGGCGAGGTTGGCCGGGTTGTGCAGCGGTGCCAGCGGCACCAGGTCGGTGATGGCGGCCAGCACCGCGTCGTCCACCAGCGTCGGCGCGGTGAACCGCCGGCCGCCGTGCACCACCCGGTGCCCGACCGCGGTGAGCCCGGTCAGGTCCAGCCCGGCCAGGATCCGCCGGACCGCCCCGGCATGGTCGGGCGCGTCGCCACCGGCCTCACCGACCCGCTCGACGGTGCCCTTGTCGAGCACCCGGTCACCGTCGTACAGCCGGTACTTGACCGAGGACGACCCGCAGTTCAGCACCAGCACCTTGTCGGTCATCAGGCACCTCCGGGTGGGGGAGCGTCGGTGAGGGCGGCGGCCTGGATGGCGGTGATCGCCACGGTGTTGACGATGTCCGGCACGGTGGCCCCTCGGGACAGGTCGTTGACCGGCCGGCGCAGGCCCTGCATGACCGGCCCGACGGCCACCGCCCCGGCCGAGCGCTGCACCGCCTTGTACGTGTTGTTGCCGGTGTTCAGGTCCGGGAAGATGAAGACCGTCGCGCGGCCGGCGACCGTACTGTCGGGCAGCTTCGTCGCCGCCACCGCCGGGTCGATCGCCGCGTCGTACTGGATCGGACCCTCCACGGCCAGGTCGGGCCGGCGTTCGCGGACCAGCGCGGTGGCCGCCGCGACCTTCTCCACGTCGGCACCGGCGCCGGAACTGCCGGTCGAGTACGACAGCATCGCCACCCGGGGCTCGATGCCGAACCGGGCCGCGGTGTCGGCCGAGGAGATCGCGATGTCGGCGAGCTGGGCGGCGTCCGGGTCGCGGTTGACCGCGCAGTCGCCGTACACCAGCACCCGGTCGGCGAGCAGCATGAAGAAGACGCTGGAGGCGACGGAGACGTCCGGCAGGTTCTTGACGATCTCGAAGGCAGGGCGGATGGTGGCGGCGGTGGTGTGGGTGGCGCCGGAGACCATGCCGTCGGCGTGACCGGCCCACACCATCATGGTGCCGAAGTAGTTCGGCTGGGCCACCACGTCGTACGCCAGCTCGACGGTGACGCCCCGGTGGGCGCGCAGCTTCGCGTACGCCTCGGCGAACTCGTCCCGCCACTGACTGGTCGCCGGGTCGACGATCGTGGCCCCGGTGATGTCGACGCCCAGTTCCCGGGTCCGCCGGGCCACGTCGTCGGGTCGACCGAGCAGGGTGAGGTCGGCCACGCCCCGGTGCAGCAGGATCTCGGTGGCCCGCAGGATCCGTTCGTCGGTGCCCTCGGGCAGCACCAGGTGGCGGCGCTGGGCGCGGGCCCGGTCGATCAGGTCGTACTCGAACATCAGCGGGGTGACCCGCTCCGAGCGGGTGACCGCGAGCCGGCGGGCCAGTTCGTCGGTGTCCACGTTGGCCTCGAAGGCACCGAGGGCGGCCTCCACCTTCCGGGTGTTGGCCACGCTGGGCCGTCCCTCGATCCGGCTGGACGCGGCGACCGTGTCGTAGCTGTCGCTGGTGACACTGAGCACCGCCAGGCCGGTGTTCAGCCCGTCGAAGAGGCGCAGGGCGCGCGGGTCGGGTTGTTCGCCGAGGGTGAGCACCAGCCCGGAGATCGAGACCTGGCCGGAGACGTGCGCGGCACCGGCGGCCACCAGCAGGTCGTCCCGGTCGCCCGGCGTGATCACCAGGCAGCCGTCGGTCAGGTGTTCCACGAGCGTCGGTACGTGGGCCGCGCCGACCACGTAGTCGAGCACGTCGCGACCGAGCGCCGCCTCGTCGCCGGTGAGCAGTGTCGCGCCGAGTGCGGCGGCCACCTCGGCCACCGTCGGCGCCGACACGGTCGGCACCTCCGGGATGGCGTACGCCGGCACCGGCAGGTCGGGCAGGTCCATCGGCTCGGGCACCCGGTTGGCGATGACCGCGAGCACCGTCGCGCCGAGGTCCACCAGGTCGTGGTACGCGCCCCGGGCCGCCGCCGCGATCGCCTCCGGTGACTGGCCCTGCCCGTCCACGACCGGCACCACCACGCTGCCGAACTCGGTCGCCAGCCGGGCGTTGAAGGCGAGTTCCCGTGGCGTGGTCCCGTCGCCGGAGTCGGCGAAGTCGCTACCCACCACTACGACGGCCGGGCACTGCCGCTCGACCGCTCGGTAGCGCTGCACCACCCTGGAGATCAATTCTTCCCGCCGTCCGTCTGATACCAGCGCCGTGGCCTCGGCATATGTGGCTCCGGCCAGGTCGGACGGGTTAACCTGCACGCGATAGCGCTCGCTGAGCAGGGCGAGGATGTGGTCGGGCCTGGTCGACGGCACCAGCGGCCGGAACACGCCGATCCGTTCGACCTGCCGGGAGAGCAGCTCGGCGAGACCCAACGCGATGGCGGATTTGCCGCCGCCGGATCCCACGCTGGTGAGGTAGACGCTGCGAGCCATGCGGCCAAACCTACTCGGTCCGATTGGTTGCCTTCGGACAACCACCTAGGGGTGGTTCGGCCCGTTTTCGCATGTCAGATGGGACACTTGGGCGAGAATGTGAGAGGTTTTCACGTTTAGACTCGCGCAGGTGGAGGGACCAACACAGCTCATTCCTGTCGCCCCGGAACCATCCCCCGTCTTCGTCGATCCGAGTGGCCGTCGCCGCCGATGGTTACGGCGGACCGCGTACGCCCTCGGCCTGGCCGGGGTGGCGTACACCATGATGGTCGGCATCAGCTTCGCCGGCGGACCGGTCCGTCCCGACACGATCATCCCGTTCGTCGAGCCCGCCGAGACCTGGGAGGCGCCGCCCGTCTCCCCGGCCCCCTCGCCCAGCCGGTCGACCTCACCGACACCGTCGCCCACCCAGGTCACGCCGCAGCTCCCGGTGCCTCCCTCCGCCACGCCCGGCACCGGCGCGACCTCCAGCAGTCCCACCCCCACCCCCAGCCCGTCCCGCACGACGACGGCGCCGACCAGCCCCCGTCCCAGCGGGACGCCGGCGGCCAGCCCGTCCCGGAGCACCCCGCCGTCCAGCACCCCTCCGCCGAGCAGCCCGACGCCCACGACAACGCCGTCGCCGGAACCGAACGACACGAATGAGGCGACCGCTCCCTGATGAGCCACCCGTACCCGCCCCGCCGACCGGCACACACGCCCCCCACCCGTACCTCCGAACGACCCCGACAGCACGCCCGGCCGGGTCCGACCGCCCGCGCCCGACGGTTCATCCCCCGTCCGAGCTGGACCGTGTACGCCATGGTCTTCGTGCTGCTCGGCGGCATCCTCTTCGTCCAGGCGTACGCCAACGGCTCGTTCATCCCGGACTACCGGGCGGAGAACACCTTCGGCAGCGGCCAGGACGACGTCCCCGACGAGATCCTCGAAGGCGGCCCGATCGTCAACACCACCGCCGACCGGCCGCAGTCGTACCGGCTGCCGGCGCGGACCATCGCGTTGACCTTCGACGACGGCCCCGACCCGGTCTGGACCCCGGCCGTGCTGGAGGTGCTGGAGAAGCACCAGGTCCCGGGCACCTTCTTCGTCCTCGGCAACCAGGTGGTCCGCAGCCCCGACCTGGTCCGTGAGCTGGCCGAGAAGGGGCACGAACTGGGCGTGCACACCTTCACCCACCCGCACCTCACCCAGATCCCGGGGTGGCAGCGGCGGATGGAGTACACCCAGACCCAGCTCGTCATCGCCGGGGCCACCGGCCAGAGGTCCAACCTGCTGCGGTTCCCGTACTCGTCGCGGGCGGACGCCTTCGTCGACCAGGACTGGCCGCTGCTGCAACAGGCCGGTGAGCTCGGCTACCTCAGCGTGGTCAACGACCTGGACAGCCGGGACTGGGAGCGGCAGGGCCCGGAGGGGATGATCGAGCGGACCGTACCGGAGGGCTACTCCGGCGCGGTCACGCTCTGGCACGACTCCGGCGGCGACCGCTCGCAGACCGTCGAGGCGCTGGACCGGTACATCCCGATGATGAAGGACCGGGGATACACCTTCACCACGATCAGTGAGGGGTTGAACCGGGCGCTGGCCGAGGCCGGTGCCACCGGGACCGCGGCCGGGCCGACCGAGGCGACGTTCAGCGAGCGCTGGCGCGGGCAGATGCTGATCATGGCGGTGCGCGCCGCCGACGGCACCTTCGTCCTCTTCGGCGTGCTCTTCGTGCTGGTCGGGACGCTCACCATCGGGCGGACCGTGCTGCTGTTCGTGCTGGCGCGGCGGCACGCGCGCAAACGACGCCGCAAGGGCTTCGCCTGGGGGCCGCCGGTCACCGAACCGGTGTCGGTGATCGTGCCCGCGTACAACGAGAAGGAGGGCATCGCCGAGGCGGTCCGCTCGCTCGCCACCGGCGACCATCCCGGCGGCATCGAGGTGGTGGTGGTCGACGACGGGTCGACCGACGGCACCGCCGACATCGCCGCCGGGCTCGGCCTGCCGAACGTACGGGTGGTCCGCAAGCCCAACGGCGGGAAGCCGAGCGCGCTGAACACCGGCGTGGCCCTGGCCCGACACGACCTGATCGTGATGGTCGACGGGGACACCGTCTTCGAGCCCGACGCGGTCCGTCGCCTGGTCCAGCCGTTCGGCGACCCGCAGGTGGGTGCGGTGGCCGGGAACGTCAAGGTCGGCAACCGGCGCAGCATGATCGCCAAGTGGCAGCACATCGAGTACGTGATCGGCTTCAACCTCGACCGCCGGCTCTACGAGACGCTGCGCTGCATGCCGACCATCCCCGGCGCGATCGGCGCGTTCCGTCGCGAGGCGCTGGAGTACGCCGGTGGGATGACCGACGAGACGCTGGCCGAGGACACCGACATCACCATGGCTCTGGGCCGCGCCGGCTGGAAGGTGGTGTACGAGGAGAGCGCCCGCGCCTGGACCGAGGCGCCGGCCAGCTTCGGGCAGTTGTGGAAGCAGCGCTACCGGTGGAGCTACGGCACCATGCAGGCGATGTGGAAGCACCGCCGCTCGGTGCTCGACAAGGGCGCGTCCGGCCGGTTCAGCCGCCGCTGCCTGGCCTTCCTGACGCTGTTCGGGGTGCTGCTCCCGTTGACCGCCCCGGTGATCGACCTGCTCGCGATCTACGGCCTGATCTTCCTGAACCGCACCGAGACGGCGCTGGCCTGGGCCGCCATGCTGGGGTTGCAGTTCCTGACCGCGATCGTGGCGTTCCGCCTCGACAAGGAGAAGCTCGGCGTTCTCTGGGTGCTGCCGTTGCAGCAGTTCGTCTATCGCCAACTGATGTACCTGGTGCTGCTCCAGTCGGTGGTCACCGCGTTGACCGGCGGCCGGCTGGGCTGGCAGAAGCTCAAGCGGACCGGACTGGCACCTCCCGGCGGCCCGGCGGGTACGCCCTCGCCGGTGCCCGCTCCGGCCGCCCCCACCGCCCAGCGGGTACGCCGCTGACCTGCGGCCCGCCGCCGCCCGCCCAGCCCGGTGGACGCCCCTGACCTGCGCCCTGCCGCTGCCCACCAGGCCCGGCGAGCGGGCGTGTGGGGAGCGGCGGCGGGTGTGTCAGTCGGCGCGTCGGGCGAGGCCGAGCGCGTACTCGGGCCACCAGACGCCGCTCTCCGGCTCGCCCGGGCGGCAGGCACCGTCGGACTCGCCCGGGTACTTGACCCAGAGCAGGGCGTCGACCCGGTCCAGGCCGGTGTCGGTGGTGGGGTCCGCGCCGAGCGCCCGGCCCGGCGGGTTGCACCAGCTCGGCGCGGAGCGCACGGTCTCGCCCGGGTACGCACCCCGGCCGTTGCGGCTGGTGTCGATGACGAACGTGGTGGTGCCGCCGAGGGCGTCGGAGATCTCGTGGCCGTAGGTCACGTTCTGCGGCGTGCCGACGAAGTTGGCCACGTTGAGCGCGAAGCCGTCGGCCTCGGTGACACCGGCACGGCGCAGCGCCGCCGCCAGCCGGGCGCGGTCGGTGATCCAGCCGGGATGCCCGGCGTCCAGATAGATCCTGGCGCTGCCGGTGCTGCCCAGCACCGTCACCGCGTCCCGCAGCAGGTCCAGCCGCTCGTCGACGTCGTCGACGCAGCGGTCCACGGCGTCCGGCACCGCGCCCGGTTCCACCACGATCGTGACCGGACGTCCCTGCACACCGGCGGCCACCCGCCGGATCCAGTCCTGGTACGCCCCGGCCGACTCGGCACCGCCCTGACCCTGCCGCCCGCAGTCGCGCTGCGGGAGGTTGTGGGTGACCAGCACCGGCGTCTGGCCGGAGCGGCTGGCACCGGCGAGGAACTCCGACACCTCCGCGGTGACCGTGGCGGAGTCGCCGACCAGCCACCGGGCGGTCGGGCGGGTGCTGATCCGGCGCAGCGTGGCGGCGTCCTCGTCCCGGCCCTCCTGCGCCCACTCGGTGACCTGCCAGGACGCCGCGCCACGCGGGTCGACGTAGAAGACCGGCGGCAGCGGCGGTGACGAGCGGTCGGCGCTGACGGTCTCCGTCGGCGGACGCTCGGGTGCCTCGTCGCCGCACCCGGTCAGCAGAACGGTCAGCGCGATCCCCACCACCAGGGCAGGGCGGCGGGAGCTGCGAAGCATGGCCGCCACCATACCCGCCATCCCGGCCGGTCCGGACCTGGCCTACCAGGGCTTTCGTCGGCGCGGATGCCCGCTGTCGGGGCGATCCGGCCGCGTGGCGGGTCGGTGGCGGTTCCGGCGACTACTCGTCGTCGGGGTCGTCGAGCCGGGCGAGCCAGGTGGCGAAGCGCTCGATCGGGGTCTCGAACTCGGGATTGAGGTCGACGAAGTCCCGCAGCCGCTCGCCGAGCCACTCCAGGGTGACGTCCTCGTCCCCCCGGCGCTGGACCAACTCCTCGATGCCACGGTCGGTGAAGTACATCAGGTCTCCTCGGACATGCTCACCGGGGCGGGCCACCGTCTCCGATGGCCCGCCCCGGTGTTCGCGGTCGGTGCGGTCAGGGGCGGGGCAGCGCCGCCTCGATGAGCGCGTTCTGCTCCACCTCGTGCATCTTCGCCGAGCCGACGGCCGGGGCGGCGGCGGCCGGGCGGGAGATGCGACGCAGGCGGACCCCGTCGAGGTGCTCCAGCAGGTTGAGCGCGACGAACGACCAGGAGCCCTGGTTGGCCGGCTCCTCCTGCACCCAGGCGAAGTCCTCCGCGTTCGGGTACTGGGCGAGTGCGGCGCGGATCTCCTCCACCGGTATCGGGTAGAGCTGCTCCAGCCGGATCAGCGCGGTGTCGGTGACGCCGCGCTCCTGCCGGGCCTGGAACAGGTCGTAGTAGACCTTGCCCGAGCAGAGCAGCACCCGCTTGACCTGATCGGCGGCGGGTGCCGCCTGGTCGGCCAGGACCGGTGCGAAGGTGCCGGAGGTGAAGTCCTCGACCGAGGAGACACAGAGCTTGTGCCGCAGCAGGGACTTCGGCGTGAACACCACCAGCGGCTTGCGCTTCGGCGAGAGCGCCTGGCGACGCAGCAGGTGGAAGTAGTTCGCCGGGGTGGTCGGGATGGCCACCCGCATGTTGTCCTCGGCGCAGAGCTGGAGGAACCGCTCGGGACGGCCGGAGGTGTGGTCCGGGCCCTGTCCCTCGTGGCCGTGCGGCAGCAGCAGGGTGACCGCGGAGCGCTGGCCCCACTTCACCTCGCCGGAGGAGATGAACTCGTCGATCACCGACTGGGCGCCGTTGACGAAGTCGCCGAACTGGGCCTCCCAGCAGACCAGCGCGTTCAGGTTCTCCACCGAGTAGCCGTACTCGAAGCCCATCGCGGCGTACTCGGAGAGCAGCGAGTCGTGCACGAAGAGGCGGGACCGCTCGCCGTCGCCGGTCAGCGACTGCAACGGCAGGTAGTCGTCACCGGTCTCGGCGTCCACGATCGAGGCGTGCCGCTGCACGAAGGTGCCGCGTCGGGAGTCCTGTCCCGCGAGCCGGACGGTGACCCCGTCGTGCAGCAGTGCCCCGAAGGCGATGATCTCGCCGAAGCCCCAGTCGATGTTGCCCTCGACGGACATCCGCGACCGCCGGTCGAGCAACTGCTGGATCCGCTTGTGCGGGGTGAAGCCGTCCGGCAGGTTGACGTGCGCCTCGCCGATGGCCTTGACCACCGACGCGTCGGTGGCGGTCTCCACCTCCGGCTCCGGCTCGTCCTGCCGGGCCGGGCGGCTGACCTGACGCGGGCTGCTGGCCGCGTCGCGGGTGGCCTTGAAGACCCGCTCCAACTGCGCCTGGTAGTCGCGCAGCAGCTCCTCGGCGTCCTCCACGGTGATGTCACCCCGCCCGATCAGCTCCTCGGTGTAGAGCTTGCGGACCGAGCGCTTCGAGTCGATGATCTTGTACATCTGGGGGTTGGACATCGAGGGGTCGTCGCCCTCGTTGTGCCCGCGCCGCCGGTAGCAGACCAGGTCGATCACGACGTCCTTGTTGAACGTCTGGCGGTACTCGAAGGCCAGCCGGGCGACCCGGACCACGGCCTCGGGGTCGTCCCCGTTCACGTGGAAGATCGGTGCCTGGATCATCCGGGCCACGTCGGTGCTGTACAGGCTGGACCGGGAGTACTCCGGGGCGGTGGTGAAACCGACCTGGTTGTTGACCACCACGTGCACCGTCCCGCCGGTGCGGTAGCCGCGCAGCTGGGAGAGGTTGAGCGTCTCGGCCACCACACCCTGACCGGCGAAGGCGGCGTCGCCGTGCACCGCCAGCGGCAGCACGGTGTAGCCCTCCAGCTTGAGGTCGATGCGGTCCTGCTTGGCGCGGACGATGCCCTCCAGCACCGGGTCGACCGCCTCCAGGTGCGACGGGTTCGCCACCACCGAGACCTTGACCGAGTGGTCGCCGTCCGGGGTGGTGAACTTGCCGTTCTGGCCCAGGTGGTATTTCACGTCACCGGAACCCTGGGTGGAGCGCGGGTCGAGGTGCCCCTCGAACTCCGAGAAGATCTTCTCGTACGGCTTGCCGACGATGTTGGCCAGCACGTTGAGGCGGCCCCGGTGGGCCATGCCGATCACGACCTCGTCCAGGTCGTTCTCGGCGGACGCCTCCAGCACCTCGCCGAGCAGCGGGATCAGCGACTCGCCGCCCTCCAGCGAGAAGCGCTTTTGGCCGACGTACTTGGTCTGCAGGAACGTCTCGAACGCCTCGGCGGCGTTGAGCCGGTTCAGCACGTGCTTCTGCTCGTCGGCCGGCGGCTTCTCGTACTTGCGCTCGACCCGCTCCTGGATCCAGCGGCGCTCGGCCGGGTCCTGGATGTGCATGTACTCGATGCCGACCCGGCGGCAGTACGAGTCGCGCAGCACCCCGAGGATCTCCCGCAGCCGCATCCGCTGCCGACCGTTGAAGCCGTTCACCGGGAAGGTGCGGTCCAGGTCCCACAGGGTCAGCCCGTGCTGGAGGACGTCCAGGTCGGGGTGCTTGCGGATCTTGAACTCCAGCGGGTCGGTGTCGGCCATCAGGTGGCCCCGGACCCGGTAGGAGTGGATCAGCTCGTGCACCCGCGCGGTCTTGTTGATCTGCCCTTCGCTGTCGACCGCGACGTCGCGCATCCAGCGCACCGGCTCGTACGGGATGCGCAGCGAGGTGAAGATCTGGTCGTAGTAGCCGTGCTCGCCGAGCAGCAGCTCGTGCATGACCTTGAGGAACTCGCCGGACTGCGCGCCCTGGATGATCCGGTGGTCGTAGGTGCTGGTCAGCGTGATGACCTTGCTGACCGCCAGCTCGGCCAGGGTGGCTTCGCTCATGCCCTGGTACGGCGCCGGGTACTCCATCGCGCCGACGCCGATGATCGCGCTCTGGCCCTGCATCAGACGCGGCATCGAGTGCACGGTGCCGATGCCGCCGGGGTTGGTCAGCGAGATGGTGGTGCCGGAGTAGTCGTCCATGGTCAGTTCGTTGCGGCGGGCACGCCGGACGACGTCCTCGTACGCCTGCCAGAACTGCCGGAAGTCCATCTGCTCGCAGCCCTTGATGGACGGCACCACCAGGGTCCGGCTGCCGTCGGGCTTGGCCAGGTCGATGGCGATGCCCAGGTTGACGTGCTCGGGGCGGACCATCGCCGGCTTGCCGTCGACCTCGGCGAAGGAGTTGTTCATCTCCGGGTGCGCGACCATCGCCCTGACCAGCGCGTAGCCGACCAGGTGAGTGAAGCTGACCTTGCCACCACGCCCCCGGGCGAGGTGGTTGTTGATCACGATGCGGTTGTCCACCAGCAGCTTGGCCGGCACCGCGCGCACGCTGGTCGCGGTCGGCACGGCCAGCGAGGCGTCCATGTTCTGCACGATCCGGGCGGCGACGCCGCGCAGCGGCGTGGTCTGCGGCCCGGTGGCGGTCGGGGCGGACTTCGGCGGGGCGGACTTCGTCGCGGTCGCCTTGGCCGGTTCGGACTTGGCGGCCGGCTTGGCCTTCGCCGGAGCCGTGGACTTGGCCGGAGCCGGCTCGGCCTTGGTCGCGGGGGCGGCCTTGGCGCTCGGCTCGGCCTTGGCCGGGGTCTTCGGGGCGGATTCGGTGGTGGTGGCCTGGCCGTCACCGTCGGCGGAGCGGGCCTTGCCCGCACCGGGCCGGTAGTCGGCGAAGAAGTCGTGCCAGGCCGGGTCGACGCTGCTGGGATCAGCGAGGTAGCGCTGGTACATCTCCTCGACGATCCACTCGTTCGGGCCGAAACCCGCCAGTGGGTTCTCCTGCGAAGTCTGCTGGGTCGACACGGCCGGTAATCGCCTCTTTCACGCGGGTTTGGTGTGTCACGCGGTGTCCGTCCGCGCCAGGACGAGCGCACACAGGACGGATCCAAGGCTACGCCGTACTGATCGCCGAGGCATTTCCACCTCCGTCCCGTGGTCCGATTCACAGAAGATGCCAGAAGTTCCGTAAGCCCAGCGTGTCGCCCTGCTAGCTGCTATGACACAGGCCCGGTCCGACCGGCTCGTCGCCGATCGGACCGGGCCCGGCCCGGTCGCTGCGGTGCCTGCGAGATCAGGAGATGTCGCGACGCCGAGTAATCAGGATGCCGACCACGCAGCTCGCCACGGCGTAGCCGATCAGCACCACCGCGCCGACCCACCAGGAGGGCAGCATCTCGTTCTCACCTGGGGTGATCATGATTTGGGAGGCCGCCGCAGGCCAGATCACCTGCCACTTGATCACGGCCATGCTGTCCAACAGGTTCGACAGCAGGAGGAACAGCAGACCGACAACTTGTGTACCAATTAGGTAAAGCACCGAGGCGGTGATCACCGCGCCGAGCTGGTTGGTGATCAGAGTGCCGATGCCCACGCCCAGCACGGTCCAGATGGCGTACGCCATCAGGTTGAGCAGCAGGGCCCGTTGGACCTCCCACTCGCCGAGCATCGTGCCGTGGTCGTTGAGGCTCAGGAACACCGCTCCGGCAGCGAGGTCGATCACCGTGGTCACCAACCAGAACGCGAAGCCCAGCAGGCTGGCCGCGATGAGCTTGCTGACGATCACCGCGGTCCGCCGCGGGGTGGCCAGGAAGGTGGTGGTCGCGGTCTGGTGGAAGAACTCGTTGGTGACCATCAGGATGCCGATCAGCATCACGAACATCAGGCCGAGGTACTGACCCGAGGTGTAGATGTTCGCCGCCTGGGCCGGCGCGGAGGCGGCGTCGCCGGTGTAACCGAACTCCTCCCCGCCACCGCTGAGCGTCTCGTTGGCCAGCCAGGCGTTGAACGGGAAGGCCATGGCGATCGACAGGAACGCCGCGAGCGCCAGCCACCACCAGGTGCTGGTGGTGCGGATCTTGAGCAGTTCGGCGCGGACCAGGTTGCTCATCGGATGCCCGCCTTTCCGGCCGTCAGCTCCAGGAACACGCGTTCCAGGTCGGGGCGTTCGGTGCTCAGCTCGTGCAGCTCGACCCCGGCGGTCAGCGCCGCCCGGCCCACCGTCGGGGCGTCCACCCCGCCGATCAGCAGCGCGCCCTGTTCGTCGACCTGCACGGTCGCCGGTCCACCGGCCAGCGCCGCGGTCAGCGCGTCCGCCTGCGGGGTGCGGACCCGGACCCGGGCCCCCTGTTCCATCGACCCGATCACCTGCTCGACCGGTCCCTGCCGGACGAGCTGTCCGGCCGCGATGATCACCACGTCGTCGGCGAGCAATTGCATCTCCGACAGCAGGTGACTGGAGACCAGCACGGTGCGGCCCTCGGCGGCCAGGCCCTTGAGGAACCCGCGCATCCACCGGATGCCCTCTGGGTCCAGACCGTTGGCCGGCTCGTCGAGGATGAGCACCCGGGGGTCGCCGACCATCGCCGCGGCGATGCCGAGGCGCTGCTTCATACCCAGTGAGTAACCCTTGAACTTGCGCTTCGCCGCCGGGGTCAGGCCGACCATGGCGAGCGCCTCGTCGGCCCGCTGCCGGGGCAACCCGGCCGCCGCGCAGATCACTCGCAGGTGGTTGATTCCGGTACGCCCCTTGTGCGCGCTGGACGCCTCCAGCACCGCGCCGACGTGCCGCAGCGGGTCGACCAGGTCCGGGTACCGGCGGCCACCGATGGTGGCGGTGCCGGCGCTCGGGGTGACCAGGTTCAGCAGCATCCGCAGCGTGGTGGTCTTGCCAGCGCCGTTCGGACCGAGGAAGCCGGTGACCCGGCCCGGCTCGATCGTGAACGACAGATTGTTGACCGCCAGCATGTTGCGGTACTGCTTGGTCAGACCGGAGACCACGATCTGCGCGTCGTTGGTGGGGCGTGACTGCCCGTCGGACATCATTCTCCTCCCGTGGCGCCGGGGTGCGCCGTTGCACAGCGTGACGGTAGTGGTCAAGCAAATCAATCGGGCGCGTTCCGGAGATCGTGCTCCGTCCCAGGCATGAGCTGCCTCATCCCCAGGTACGACCCGATCGACGGTCGTCCTACACCGCGATCCAGGTGGCCCGGGCATGGGCCAGCAGATCACCGTCTGCGGTGTACAGGCCGGTGTGCACCAGCGCCTTGCGTCCTTCGGTGACGATCACCACACCGGTCACCACGCACTCGGTGCCCGGCTCGGGCAGTGCCTCGACCCGCGCGGCGATCCGCCCGAGCAGATACGGCCGGTCCGCGCCGAGCACCGTCCATCCGCCCGGGCAGTCCAGCGCGGCCCAGACCGTGGCCACGCCCACCTGCTCCGGCACCCGCCACGGCGCGGCCGTCCGGCCGCCCGGCAGCGGCCCGGGGAAGATCCGCAGGCCGTCGGCGCGCTCCGGGCCGCAGACGAAACAGCCGGGGAACGGGTGGTCGACCAGACCCGGGTACGCCGTCGAGGCGGACCGGGCGGTGGCCGGGTCCACCGCCGACGCCACGACGTCGAACGGCTCGGCGGGACGGACCTGCGCGACCACCTCGCCGGCCGGGTCGTGCACCCGGCCCTCGGTCGACGTCAGCGGTGTGTCCAGCGGCGGCGGTCGACGCAGAGTCACCTCCACCGGACCGGACCCGCCGTACGCCGAGGCGAAGACGCCGGCACTCCACCCGCCGTTGCCGGAGCCGGGCGGCCCGTTGTAGCGCGCCTCGATGATCATCGGACTCCTCCCGCCGCGCCCGGCCCCGTCGCCGGGCACACACCCCGCAGCCTCGCACGATTCCCGGGCCGGACCGGGCGGCGGGTCGGCCACCGGTCGCCCACCGGCGTTCACCGGATCGACACCGGTCGCCACCGGAGCCGGCAACCCATCGGGCGCTACACAGAGGGCATGGCTGTTCTGCCCGCCGCGGACGTACCTCTGACGACCAGCGGCTACACCCTCTCGATCGCCGACGGACCCCGCCAGGTCGAGGCCGCGCAACGCCTGCGTCACGAGGTGTTCGCCGGTGAGCTGGGCGCGACCGTCGCGCCGGACACACCCGGCCTGGACACCGACGCCCTCGACCCGTACTGCGACCACCTGCTGGTGCGCCAGGAGCACACCGGGGCGGTGGTCGGCACGTACCGCCTCCTGCCGCCGGGCCGGACGGACCGTCGCTACGCGGCGGGGGAGTTCGACCTGGCCCCGCTCGACCCGCTGGACGGGCACCTGGTCGAGGCGGGTCGGTCCTGCGTACACCCGGACCACCGCACCGGCGCGGTGATCAACCTGATGTGGGCGGGCATCGCCCGCTACCTGCACCTGCGCGGCCTGCGCTGGCTCGGCGGCTGTGCCTCGGTGCCGGTGGCCGACGGTGGCCTGGCCGCCGCCGCGGTGTGGGCCCAGGTCCAGTCCCGCCACCTGGCGCCGCCGCCGCTGCGGGTCCGCCCGCTGCGGCCCTGGTTCGCCGAGCCGGGCGTGCCGCGCACGCCGGTGGAGGGCACGGCCGGGCTGATCCCGCCGCTGCTGCGCGGATACCTGCGGCTCGGCGCCTGGGTCTGCGGTGAGCCGGCGTACGACCCGGACTTCGGGGTGGCCGACTACTACGTGCTGCTCGACCTGAACCGCATGAACCCCCGCTACCTGCGGCACTTCCTCGGCGGTCGACCGTGACCGCGCTCGCCCACCCGCTGTGGCGGCCCGGTTCCGCCTGCGGCCCGGACTGCCTGCCCCGCGCCGACGAGACTCCCACCGTCCCGGTGGCCCGACGGTTGCTCCGGGCCGTTGCCCTGCTCGGCATGCTCGGGCTCGGTGTCGGGGTGGCCGTGCTGCTGCCGCTGCTGCCCGCCCGCGAGTGGTCGGCGTTGACCCGCGTCTGGGCGCGGGCCACGGCCCGGGCCTGCGGGGTACGCCTGCGGGTGCGTGGGCGGCTGCCCCGGCGGCGGGTCCTGCTGGTCGCCAACCACGTCTCCTGGTGGGACGTCCCGGCGCTGCTGGCGGTCGCGCCGGCCCGGCTGGTGGCCAAGCGTGAGGTCGCCCGGTGGCCGCTGGTGGGCCTGCTGGCCCGCGCGGCGGGCACGGTCTTCGTGGACCGCACCCGCCCGCGCCGCCTACCGGCCACCGTGGACCGGGTGGCGGCGACGCTGCGGGCGGGCCGCTCCGTCGCGGTCTTCCCGGAGGGCACCACCTGGTGCGGTACGGGTGCCGAATGTCGCCCCCGCACCGGCTTCCGGCCGGCGATGTTCCAGGCCGCCATCGACGCCGGGGCACCCGTGGTGCCGCTGCGGATCGGCTACCGGCTCGGTGCCACCGGTACGCCCACCACGGCACCGGCCTTCCTCGGCGAGGAGAGCCTGCTGCGGTCGATGTGCCGGGTGCTCGCCCTGCGGGAGCTGACCGTCACCGTGGAGATCGCCGCGCCGCTCTACCCGACCCCGACCGCCGACCGTCGGGCGCTCGCGCGGGTCGCCGAATCGGCGGTGCATCTCGTACCGTCGTCGGCGGCTGCGCCGCCCGCCGCGCCGGTGCCGGTGCGGCCGGTCCGGACGCCACCGCAGCTCGTGGTCGGACCCCCGCCCACCGGTACGCCCGGACCCGAGTTGCCGCTGGCCGCCTGAGCCGCCTGCTCACAGGGTTTTTTCAGTGACCGCCCAGCATGGGCGCAGCGACTGCACGGATGATGGGCGGCATGGCGGCTACCCAGACCGAGGCCCGACTACTCGTCGTCGAGGACGATCCCAACATCCTCGAACTGCTCTCCGCGAGCCTGCGGTTCGCGGGTTTCGACGTGGCCACCGCCACCAGCGGCAGCGCGGCGCTCAGCGCGGCCCGGGATCACCGGCCCGACCTCGTGGTGCTCGACGTGATGCTGCCGGACCTAGACGGCTTCGAGGTGATCCGGATGATGCGCGAGGGCGGCACCCGTACGCCGGTGGTCTTCCTCACCGCCCGGGACGCCACCGACGACAAGATCCGGGGACTGACCCTCGGCGGCGACGACTACGTCACCAAGCCGTTCAGCCTGGAGGAGCTGACCGCCCGGATCCGGGCGGTGCTGCGCCGCACCAGCACCGGCGAGCAGGCGCCCGCCCGCCTCACCTTCGCCGACCTGGAGCTGGACGAGGAGACCCACGAGGTGTACAGGGCCGGTCAGCGGGTCCAGCTCTCGCCGACCGAGTTCAAGCTGCTGCGCTACCTGATGCTCAACGCCAACCGGGTGCTGTCCAAGGCGCAGATCCTCGACCACGTCTGGAACTACGACTTCCGGGGCGACGACAACATCGTCGAGTCCTACATCTCCTACCTTCGGCGCAAGGTCGACACCACCGAGCCCCGGCTCATCCACACCCTGCGGGGGGTCGGGTACGTGCTCCGCAAGCCGGCGGCGTGAACCCGGTACAGCAAGGCAAGACCCGACTCCGCTCGGTATCGCTGCGGGTCAAGCTCGTCGCGGCCGTACTCGCGTTGGTCGCCGCCGCGCTGCTGGTGATCGCCTCGCTGACCACGATCTTCCTCCGCAGCTATCTGGTGGACCAGGTGGACGCCGAGCTGCGAGGTGCCGCCCTCACCATCGAGACCGCCGTCATCGCGCAGCAGGGCACGGTCGGCATCCCGACCGACTACCTGGTGGTCTTCACCAACCGCAACACCGGCCTCGTGGAGGGGGTGGGGTTCGACACCCGGCGGTTCGACTCCGCCGACGTACCGGCCTGGCCCAACGACGCCGCCGGGTTCGAGCGGCTGGCCGGAGAGCCGTTCACCACCCGTGCCCGGGGCAGCGAGGTGCGCTGGCGGATGCTCTACACCGAGCTGCCGAACGGGCAGTGGGCGGTGATCGGGCAGCACCTCACCGACGTCGAGATGGCGGTCAAGCGGCTGATCCTGATCGACCTGCTGGTCGGTGGAGCGGTGCTGATCCTGCTCGCCTCGATCGGCGCGGCCATCGTCCGGACCAGCCTCAAACCGTTGGTGGAGATCGAACGTACCGCCGCCGCGATCGCCGGTGGCGACCTCAGCCGCCGGGTGCCCGACCCCGAGTACGGGCAACCCTGTCCCACCTCGGAGCTGGGTCGGTTGTCCCGCGCGCTGAACGCGATGCTCAGCCAGATCGAGATGGCCTTCACCGCCCGTGCGGCGTCCGAGTTCGCGGCCCGTTCCGCCGAGTCCGCCGCGCGGGAGGCGGCGGAGGCGGCCCGTGCCTCCGAGGCGCGGTCCCGCCGGTCGGAGGAGCGAATGCGGCAGTTCGTCGCGGACGCCTCGCACGAGCTGCGGACCCCGCTGACCACGATCCGGGGCTTCGCCGAGCTGTACCGGCAGGGTGCGGCCCGCGCTCCCGAGCAGACCTCCGACCTGCTGCGCCGGATCGAGGACGAGGCGTCCCGGATGGGCCTGCTGGTGGAGGACCTGCTGCTGCTGGCCCGGCTGGACCAGGAGCGGCCGTTGTCGCTCGCCCCGGTCGAGCTGCCGGTGCTGGCCACGGACGCGTTGGAGGCGGCCCGGGCGACCGCACCGGACCGACGGATCGAGCTGGAGATCGAGCCGGGTTCCGGGCCGCTCGTGGTGCGCGGCGACGACGCCCGGCTGCGGCAGGTGATCGGCAACCTGATGACGAACGCGGTGCGGCACACCCCGCCGGAGGCGTCGGTGACGCTGCGGCTGCGTGCCGAGCCGGGCGACCTGGCGGTGATCGAGGTCGCCGACACCGGGCCGGGGCTCACCGGCGAGCAGGCGGAACGGGTCTTCGAACGCTTCTATCGAGCGGACGCCTCGCGGACCCGGCGGACCGGAACGTACACCGGCACCGGTCTCGGGCTGGCCATCGTCGCGGCCCTGGTGTCGGTGCACCAGGGCAGCGTGGAGGTGACCGACACGCCGGGCGGGGGCGCCACCTTCCGGGTCCGGCTGCCGCTGGCCCCCGCCACGGACATCGATGACGAATGATTTTCAGCGAACGCTCAGGCCCGGCTAAGGCGGATCGCAGTGCGATGGGTAAAGGTAGAGGCATGAGCGAGTACGAGTCCGACCCGCGCCGGCCGGCACCGACCGACGCCGAGCCGTCGAATCCCGAGCTGTCCCGCGCCGAGTACGCGCGGACCGACTCCCCCTCCCTCCCGGCGTCCGGCGGCGGCGCCGACCGGACCGCCGAGGCGCCGACCGTCCCGGTCCGGGCGGTCGACGCGCCGGGCACCGGTGGGCAGGAGAACGAGCCCACGATGACCGGCCTGCCCACCGCCGGATCGGCTCCGCCGGCCTCCGGTCGACCCACCTGGTCGCCGTCGAGCGGGCAACCGCACCAGCCCGGCCAGCCGGTCTCCGCCCAACCCGGCTACGGCGCCGGATACGCCGCGCAGTCCGGTTACGGCGGCCAGTCCGGATACGGCGGGCAGTCCGCATACGGCAGCCAGTCCGGCCAGTCGGGCTACGGCGGCCAGCCCGGCCAGTCCGGGTACGGCAGTCAGCCCGGCTACGGCCAGTCCGGTGCCGGATACTCCGGCGCGTCGTGGTACCCGAACCAGTCGAGCTGGAGCGGCGGCACCCAGAGCGGCACCTCCGGGCATCCGGGCTACCCCGGTCAGCCGGGAACGTCCGGCGGTTACCCGGGGCAGCCCGCGCCGTGGGGACCGACTCCGCCGCAGGCGTCCAAGCCGGGCCGGGTCGCCAAGTTCATCGGTGCCGGTGTGGCGGTGTTCGCGTTGATGCTCGGCAGCGGGGTGGCCGGCGGGACGCTCGCGCTGGCACTCAACGGTGACGGAGGCGTGACCCGTACCTTCTCCGCCGCGCCGGTGATCGACGGCGCCGACCTGCCGCGTATCGCCGCGTCCGTGCAGGACAGCGTGGTCTCGATCAGTACCGGCAGCGGCGAGGGCTCCGGCGTGGTGCTCAGCGCCGACGGCTTCGTCCTGACCAACAACCACGTCATCGCCAACGGCGGCGACAACGTCCGGGTGATCTTCGCCAACGGCACCACCGCGCGGGCCGAGATCGTCGGCACCGACCCGAAGACCGACCTGGCGGTGCTAAAGGCGGGCGGGGTCAACGACCTCCAGGCCGCCAAGTTCGGCGACAGCGACGCCATGCAGGTCGGCGACACGGTGCTCGCGCTGGGCAGCCCGCTCGGCCTCCAGGGCTCGGTGACGGCCGGCATCCTCAGCGCCCGGGACCGCACCATCCAGGCGGGCAGCGGCCAGCCCGGCCAGTCGGCCAGCTCGATCTCCGGGCTGTTGCAGACCGACGCGCCGATCAACCCCGGTAACTCCGGCGGTGCGCTGGTCAACACTCGGGGCGAGGTGATCGGCATCAACACCGCCATCGCCACCGCCGGGCAGGGCAGTTCCGGCAACATCGGCGTGGGCTTCGCGATCCCCAGCAACAAGGCCAAGGACGTCACGGACAAGCTGCGACGCGGCGAGAAGATCAGTCACCCGTCGCTCGGGGTGAGCGTGAACGCCGCGCCCGGCGGCGGTGCGATGGTCGGGTCCCTGCTTCCGGGCGGTGCCGCCGAGCGGGCCGGTCTGCAACAGGGCGACGTGATCATCCGCTTCGGCGACAAGCCGATCAACGACTCCACCGACCTGGTCGGGGCCGTGCAGGCCGGCAAGGTCGGTGACCAGGTCGAGGTGGCCTACGTACGAAACGGCACCGAGGCGACGGTGACTGTCACGCTCGCCGAGGCGTCCTGACGCAAGGACCTGCTTCCTCCCTCCGGGGCGGCGGGTGGCGCGGCCAAGGGGGTTGGCCGCGCCACCCGCCGCCCCTCTTTTCCCGCTCGGGACGGTTCACCCGCATCGGGTGACCCGCACTCACCCGGTGCGCGGGCAACCTCGGCGATGCGAGAGCAGGTCAGGCGGACGGGGGGAGCCATGACCACGGCAGCGACGGCCCGGACCGACGACCGGGTCCAACGGGACGTACTCGACGAACTCGACTGGGACCCACGGGTCCGCGGGACCGACCTCGGGGTGACCGTGCACGACGGGGTGGTGACGCTGACCGGTGCGGTGGACAGCGCGGCCCACAGGTGGGCGGCGGTCGGCGCGGCCCGACGGGTACGCGGCGTACGTGCCGTCGCCGACGAGATCGAGGTGCACCCCGCCGGGCCGGACGGGATCACCGACGGCGAACTGGCGATCGCGGCCGCCCGGGCGTTGGAGTGGAACAGCTTCGTGCCGGCCGAACGGCTGGACGTCACCGTCGCCGCCGGTTGGCTGATGCTGCGCGGCGAGGTGGAGTTCGGGTGGCAACGGCGTACCGCCGAGCGGGAGCTGCGCCGGCTGCGGGGCGTACGCGGGCTGACCAACCTGGTCGAGGTGCGGCCCGCCGCCCCGCCCGACGCCGACCGGGTACGCCGCGACGTGCAACGTGCCCTGCTGCGCGGTATCGGCACGGAACGCGTGACCGTGCAGGTCAGCGGCGACACGGTGACCCTGACCGGGGTGGTGCGGTCCTGGTGGGAACGCGACCAGGCGGAACGGATGGCCTGGTCGACCGAGGGCGTGTCGGTGGTACGCGACGAACTGCTCGTGGGCGGCTGAGCCGCGATGTGGTGTCCCGTTTGCCGGCGGCGGCACCGGGAAACCGCTTCGATCCCCGCCCGCCGTACCGGGGACAGGGGCCAGCGGAGACGGACGGGGAGGGCTCGTGGCCGACAAGGTTCCCTGGGAACGCCGACTACGGATCGCGATGGTGGTGCCACCCTGGCTGTCCGTGCCTCCGCCCGGGTACGGCGGGTTGGAGCAGGTGGTGGCGGGCCTGGTGGACGCTCTGGTCGACCGGGGACATGCGGTGACCCTGATGGGCGCGGGCGCGGAGAGCGGCACCGCGGGCGACTTCCTCGCGACCCTCGACGAGTTGCAGTACGACCGGCTCGGCGAGTCGCTGCCCGAACTGGCCCACCTGGCCCGGGTGAACCATCTGGTCAGCGCGGCCGATTTCGACGTCGTGCACGACCACACCACGATCGGTCCGCTGGTCGCCGGTCGCCGCGCGGTGCCCACCGTGGCGACCGTGCACGGCAACCCGGTGGGCGAGTACGGCACCGTGCTCAGCGACACCGACCAGGGCGTCGGCCTGGTCGCCATCTCGCACGCCCAGCGGCGGCTGAACCCGCGACTGCCCTGGGTCGGCACGGTGCACAACGCGATGGAGGTCGGCGGGTTCCCGCGTAAGAGCGCACCCGGTGACGGGCCGGTGCTGTGGCTCGCCCGGTTCAGCCCGGACAAGGGGCCGGACCTGGCCATCCGCGCCTGCCGGGAGGCCGGCCTGCCGCTGGTGCTGGCCGGTAAGTGCAGCGAGCCGGCCGAGCAGCGCTACTTCGACGAGGTGGTCCGGCCGCTGCTCGGCCCGGACGTCACGGTGGTGCGCGACGCCGATCGGGAGGCCGCGTTGCGGCTGCTGGTCGAGGCGTCCTGCCTGATCATGCCGATCCAGTGGGAGGAGCCCTTCGGCATCGTGATGCTGGAGGCGATGGCCACCGGTACGCCGGTGGTGGCGTTGCGCCGGGGCGCGGTGCCGGAGCTGGTCCGGCCCGGGGTGACCGGGTTGATCTGCGAGCGTCCGGAGGAGTTGCCGGCGGCGCTGCGCGAGGCACCTCGGCTGGACCCGGCGGACTGCGTGGCGCACGTGGCCGGGACCTTCTCGGTGGAGCGGATGGCAGCCGGCTACGAGGAGGTGTACCGCCGGTTCCTGGCGGCGGCCACGCCGCGTACCGCGATCCGCGAACCGGCTCGGGTCACCCCGGCCTAAACCCGCACGGCCTGGACCCGCACGCTCTAGACCTGCGCGGCACCGAGCGCGGTGATCGCCGCGTCGAGTTGCCGTGCGTACGCCGGGCTCAGTCCCTCCTCGCGGAGCCGGGTGGCCACCTTCTCGCGGAGCCGGGCCACCTCGGGCCCCAGTTCGCCGTTGCCCTCGGCCACGGCCCGGGTGAGGTTGCGTAGCTCGTTGCGCAGGTCGAGGGCGACGTCGTCGCGGATGCCGCCGTCGGCGAGACCGGCGCCGATCACCCGGTCGAGCCGGTTCGCGGCCTCGACCAGGGTGTCCGGCCGGCTCGGTCGGGTGGGCGCGGCGCTGGTCGGGGGCGGTGCGGCCGAGGTGATCGGCGGTGCCACGGGTGGTTGCTCGCTGGGGGTGTCGTCGGGCCCGGTCGGCCCGGCCGACGCGCTCGGCTGTGGGGTGGGCAGCGCGGCGGGCGGCTCGTCGCCCTCCGGCAGCAGCGCCGGGACCAGCAGCGCCGCTCCGAGCACCAGGATCGCTGCCGGCACCAGGACCGCCGGTCGCAGCAGCCGTCGTCGAGGGGCGGTCGGGGCGTCGTCGCCGGGGGATCGCGTTCCCGGCCGGGGTCCGCTCGGTGCGTGTTCGCCGGCCGCCGTGGCCGTCGTCGGGGCCCCGGCCGCTCCGCCGGTGCCGGGAACGACCGGCCCGGCGATGGTGTGGTGGGCCGGACCGACGGCGGCGGTGGCCCGGGCCTGGGTCAGCGCGGGAAGCGTGACGGTGGGGGCGAGCATGGTGGTGGCCTGTGGGTCGGCCGGGAGCATCTGGTCGCGCAGCACGGTGGCCACCTGGCGGGCGGTGGGCCGGTCGGCCGGTTCGCGGGACAGACAGCGCAGGCAGACCTGGGCCACCATCGGGGGTAGCCCCGGCACACCGTCCAGGGTGGGCGGTGCCCCGTCGGCCAGCGCGAGGCTGAGCTCGTCCCAGGTGTCCGCCGGGTACGGCACCCGACCGGTCAGCATCTCGTGGAGCAGCACTCCGAGCGAGTAGACGTCGGTGGCGGGTTGGGTCGGCGCGCCGTCCAGCCGTTCCGGGGCCACGTAGGCCGGGGTACCGAAGGTGGCGCCGTCCTCGTCGTCGTCGGGGGCGCCGATGCGGGTGGCGATGCCGAAGTCCAGCACCTTGGCGCCGACGTGCGTCATCATCACGTTGGCGGTGGTGACGTCCCGGTGCACGATGCCGAGCCGGTGCGCGGCGGCGAGCGCGTCGGCGACCTGCGCGCCGATCTCCACCGCCTCGGGCCACGGCAGCGGCCCCTCGGTGAGCCGGAACTCCAGTTCCTCGCCGGTGAGCAGCTCCATCACCACGAACGACGTGATGGAGCCGTCCGGCGACACGGTCTCGCCGTAGTCGTGCACCGACGTCACGTGCGGGTGCACCAGCGCGGCGGCGGCCCGGGCCTCCTCGCGCACCATGTCGCGGAACCGGGCGTCGGCCGCCAGCGACGGGGCGAGCACCTTGAGCGCGACCATCCGGTCGAGCACCTCGTCGTGGGCCCGCCAGATCACCGACATGCCACCGGCACCGATCTGGTCGATCAGCCGGTAACGGGTGGCCAGCAACCGGCCGGGCTGCAGTGCTGGCTTCACGGATCGCACCTGCCCTCATAGGTGGGAGCGGTATCAGGTTGCGCGAATGTTGCCGCCCTGTCAACGGTCCACCGGGCTGCCCGTACCGGATCCGACACGGTGCGTACGCAGGGGTGCCGGCTGTGCCGGGGTGAACGGGGTACGGCACGGACGTGCCAGGATGAACGGCATGGCTCGGGGACCGGTGGCGTTCGTGCTCGGGGGCGGTGGCGTCCTCGGCGCGGTCGAGGTGGGCATGCTGCGTGCCCTGTTCCGCGCCGGGATCCGCCCGGACATGGTCCTCGGCACCTCCATCGGGGCGGTCAACGGCGCGCTCGTGGCCGCCGACCCGACCGAGGCGGTGACCGACCGACTGGTACGCCTCTGGGCGTCCCCCGAGGCCAGCGAGGTGTACGGCGACTCGGTGGCCCGGCAACTGCGGCGCTTCGCGGCGCGTACCCACCTGCACTCGCCCCGGCCACTGCGCAAGCTGCTGGAGAGCGAGCTGGGTGCGGAGACCACCTTCGCCGACCTCCAGATCCCGTTCCGCTGCTGCGCCGCCAACATCGAGCGGGCCGCCGAGCACTGGTTCGTCAGCGGGGCGGTGGTGCCCGCCGTCCTCGCCTCCGCGTCGGTGCCGGGGCTGCTGCCGCCGGCCCGGATCGGCGACCAGCACTACGTCGACGGGGGCATCGTCAACTCGATCCCGATCGGCGAGGCGGTGGTGGCCGGCGCGGGCCGCATCTTCGTCCTCCAGGTGGGACGGATCGAACGGGCGCTGGCACCGCCCCGGCGGCCCTGGGAGATCGCCCAGGTGGCCTTCGAGATCGCCCGTCGGCACCGGTTCGCCCGGGAGATGGCCGCCCTGCCCGACGGGGTGGAGGTGCACGTGCTGCCGACCGGTGGACTGGAACCGCGCGACGACACCCCGTGGGCGTACCGGGACATGGCGGCGGTGGGGCGGCGGATCAGCCGCGCCTACTCGGCCTCCCGGCACTACCTGGCGAATCTGGAGCGTTGATGCCGCTACCGCACCGGTGGGTCCGCCGCCTGCTGCTGGCGCCGGGCGTGGTGTTGCTGGTGTTCCTGCTGGTGACCACCGTGCCGGTGTGGGCCCTGCTGGCTCTGGCCGTGTCCCCCTTCGTGCCGGGGCGGCTGCGTCCGCTGCGGGTGCTCTGGATCGGCTTCTGCTACCTCGTCTGGGACGCGGCGGCGCTGCTCTGCCTCTTCGGGCTCTGGGTGGCCTCCGGTTTCGGCTGGCGGGTCGGCTCACCGGCCTTCCAGCGCGCCCACTACGTGCTGGCGGGCTGGTTCCTGCGGGTGCTGTTCTGGCAGGCGAACTGGACGCTGCGACTGACCATCGACGTGGTCGGCACCGACCCGGACACCGCGCTGCCCGGCCGCCCCGAGCTGGTGGTCTGCCGGCACGCCGGTCCGGGTGACTCGTTCATCCTGATCCACGCGCTGGTGAACTGGTTCCAGCGGGAGCCGCGCATCGTGCTCAAGGACACCCTTCAGTGGGACCCGGCGATCGACGTGCTGCTCAACCGGCTGCCGAGCCGGTTCATCGCGCCCGGGCGCGAGGGCCGGGGCTCGCTCACCGAGCAGATCGGACACCTCGCCGTCGACCTGGACGACGACGACGCCTTCGTGATCTTCCCCGAGGGCGGCAACTTCACCCCGAAGCGGCGACTGCGCGCCATCGCCCGGCTGCGGGACCGTGGCCACGAGCGGATGGCGGCCAAGGCCGAGGCGATGCGGCACGTGCTCGCCCCGCAGCCCGGCGGACTGCTGGCGGCGCTGGACGCGGCCCCGGACGCCGGAGTGATCTTCGTGGCGCACACCGGGCTGGACCGGATGCTCACCGTCGCCGACGTGTGGCGCGAGCTGCCGATGGACAAGCGGCTGGTGATGCGGTTCTGGTCGGTGCCGCCGGAGGAGATCCCGGCCGGCCGGCAGGAACGCATCGACTGGCTGTACGACTGGTGGAGTCGGATAGACGAGTGGATCGCGGCCAATCGCGACGACGCCGCGTAGGGTTCCGGGATGGACCAGATCAGCGTGGTGACGACGGTGGTGGACGCGCGGTCGGTCGCCGATCTGCTGGCCGCCGCCGCAGTGGCCGGTCGACTGGCGGCCTGTGCCCAGGTGGGCGGCCAGGTGGAGAGCACCTACTGGTGGCGTTCCGGGGTGGAGACGAGCACCGAGTGGTCGGTGCAGTTCAAGACCGCGCCGGACCGGGTCGACGCGCTGGTGGAGCAGATCCGCACCAGCCATCCGTACGAGGTGCCGGAGATCCTGGTCAGCCGGGTGGACTGCGGCGACCCGGCGTACGCGACCTGGGTGTTCGAGCACACCCGAGCCTGAGTACGCGCACTCTGGTGCCGGTGGGGGTCGCCCGTAAAGGATGACCTCGTGGACAACGGCTACCCCTGCCCGGCCTGCGGCGCACCGGCGACTCTCAGCTCCGGCTGCACCGGTTGCGGTCGCCCGCCGCACGCCGCCGCCGCCGAGGTGATCCGGCTCGACCGGGAGATCGTCGTGCTCGGCGGCGAGGTGCAACGGGCCCGTCAGGCGTTCGAGGGGTTGACCGGTCGGCTGTCGGCGGTCCGTCGTCGTCGGGCCGAGCTGGCCGCCGCCGTACGCGCCGAGTTCCCGGCGGGTCCGGTGGCGGGTCGGCCGAGCGTACCGGTCGCTGCGGCGGCCCCGACCGCGTCGGCTCCGTGGATCGCACCCCGGGCTCCGATCCCCGGCGGCCCGATTCCTGGTGGCGCGGTCCCCGGCGGCCCGATCCCGCCGGGACAGGTGCCCGGTGGACAGGTGCCCGGTGGACAGGTGCCCGGGGCCGGGTGGACGCCGGTTCCGGCGCTGCCGGCCGCGAACGCCACCGGGCCGGGCGGGGCGGAGACCTCCACCAAGACGGTGCAGAACCTGCTCTTCATCCTCGGTGGCCTGCTGCTCGGCACCGCGGCGACGGTGTTCACCGCCGTCGCCTGGGCGTCGGTCGGGGTACCCGGCCGGGCGTTGATCCTGCTGGCGATCACCGCGCTGATGCTCACCGTGCCGTTCGTCGCCCGCTGGCGTCGGCTGTACAGCACCGCCGAGACGTTCGCCGCCGTCGGCCTGCTGCTGGTGGTGCTCGACGGGTACGCCGCCTGGACGGTGGACCTGTTCGGTGTCTCCGGCTGGCCGAGCAGCCGGTACGCGGGACTGGTCGCGCTGGTCGCGACCGGGGTGGCCGCCGGGTACGCCCTGGCCAGCCGGCTGACCGTGCCGTGGTTCGCGGCGCTGCTCACCGCGCAGCCGGTGGTGCCGCTGCTGGCCGCCGAGGCCCGGCCGGGACCGGCCGGGTGGGCGGTGGCCTGCGTCGGGGTGGCACTGATTGACCTGGCCGTGATCGTCGCACTGCGGCGTCGGAGGGTCGTCGCGGGCGAGGGGGCCACGACGACTCCGGGGCTGCGGTTCGCCGGTGAGATGGCGGCCTGGATCGGGTACGCCGTGGCGCTGCTGCTCGCCGCCGGGTGTGCCCTGGCGTCGCTGCTGGTCGGCGAGGCGGGCGGCAGCACGGTGCTGGCCGGCGGGCCGATGCTGCTGGTGGCGCTCACCCTGCTCGGGGCGGCGCTGCTGGTCGGCGGGCCGACCGCGCGGGCGCTGGCCGGCGCGTTCCTGGTGCCGGCACTGGCCGCCGCGCTGCTCCGGCCCACCGCCGAGGTGCAACCGCCGGTGTGGCTGCTGGCGGCGGGTCTGGTCGCGGTGGCGCTGGTCGGTGCGGTGCGGCTGCTGCCGGTGTCCTGGCGGCCCGGTCCCCGGGCGGGCACGATGCTGGTGGTCGCCGGGGTGGGGTTGCTGGTCACGCTGACGACCCTGGTGCTGGCCGCGATCGCGGTGGGCAGGTCGGTGCCGGCGTGGCGGGGGGCTGCGTCCGGACCGACCTTCGACCTGGGCTGGCAGGTCGCCGTGGCGGTCGCGCTGGTCGCGGTCGCGGTGGGGTGGCTGGTGCCTCGGGCGGTCCGTCCGGCGGTCGCGGCGGTCGGCGTCGGCCTGGCCGCGCTGGCCGTACCACTCGCCTGGGCCGCGCCGTGGCCGGCGCTGGTCCTGCTCGACCTGCCGGTGGGGGCTGCGCTGGTGCTCGCCGCAGTGGTCCGTCCGGCGATGCGGGGTGCGGTGTCGGCCGCCGCCGCTCTGACCGGTGTCGCGTTGCTCGGGCACGGTCTGCTGGTGGGGCTCGCCGCACCGGCCGGAGCGGGCGCGGCCTGCGCGGTGATCCTGGTCGTCGGCGTCGGTGCGGCCGTCCTGGGCCGGCGCGGCGGTGCGGTGCAGCGCGTCGTCGGCGGCGTCGGTGCCTCCCTGGCGGTGCTGGTGGTGCCGGCCGGCGCGGCGATCGCGCTGATCGGTGCCGGCGCGTCGCCGTGGTGGCAGGCGCGGGCGGCCCTGGCCGCCCTCGTGCTGCCGGTGGTCGTGCTACTCCTGGTCCGTCGACTCTGGCCGGACCTGCACCCGTACGCCTCGGCCGGTCTCGCCGTGGCGGCCGTGCTGACCGGCCTCGCGCCGCTGACGGTCCCGGCCGACGAGCGGCTGACGGTGTACGCGGCGGTCGCGGCGCTGCTGCTCGCGGTCTCCGTGGTCCGGTCCCGCCCGCCGGTTCCGGCGGTGGTGGCCGGGGTGGGACTGGCCGTGGTGGCGGTGCTGGCGGCGCTCCCGGTGACGGTGGCCGCGCTGGTCACCCCGTACGGTCCGCCGCCCGTCCCGTGGTCCGGCGTGCCGTCGACGGTGACCGCCCCGGGCGCGTTGCCGGTCGGTGTGGCGCTGACCGTGCTGGCCCTGGCGGCGGCGCTGGCCACCTGGCCGGCGGACCGTGCCGGTCGGAGTCGGCTGG
This sequence comes from Micromonospora sp. NPDC002389, assembly GCF_040296095.1. NCBI lineage: Bacteria > Bacillati > Actinomycetota > Actinomycetes > Micromonosporales > Micromonosporaceae > Micromonospora > Micromonospora sp. NPDC002389. Next base: position 184,453 of record NZ_JBEOWP010000001.1, on the reverse strand, counting down.
TGGCGGTGCTGCTGCCGTTCGTGGCCGCCGCCGGGCAGGTGCTGCTGGTGGCCGCCGCCGCGCCCTGGCCGCTGGTGCCGGCGACGGCGCTGCTGGGCGGCGTGGCCCTGTTGCTGGTCACCGCGCTGCGCGGCCGGTCCGGCGCGTTCCTCGGTGCCGGTCTGCCCGTCGGTCTGGTGCTGACCGGCGCCGGTCTGCTCAACCTCCAGGCCGTCCGGGCCGGCACGTTGGCCGGTCTCGGCCTGCTGGTGGTGGCGGCGACGGTGGTCGGGATGGCCGCCCGGGCGGTCGCGGTGCGCCTGGTCGGCTGGCTGGTCGCGGTCGCGGCGGCGACCAGCCTCGCGATCACCGCCCCGCTGGCCGCCGGGCTGCCGCTGCGGGTGGCGGGGTTCGCGGTGCTCGGTGTCGCGGTGCTGGTCCTCGCGCTGGCCGCCGCCCTGTCGGCGGTCCGATCGGTGCTGGACGTCACCGCGCAGGCAGTGGCGCTGGTCGCGGTGCTGCTCACCGTCGGCGCCGGCCGGCACGCCGCGACGATCTGCGTGCTCTGGGGCATTGCAGTCGGTGTGCGGCTGCTGCGCCGGGGCGAGTCGACCGGACGACGGTGGGTCTTCGCCGCGGTGGCCGGTGGCAGCGAACTGTTCGCCGTCTGGCTGCTGTTGCGCTCCGGCGAGGTGACGGTGGTGGAGGCGTACACGGTGCCGGCGGCGGTGCTGGCGCTCGTGTTCGGTGCGGTGGCGATGCGTACCCGGCCGGGGTTGCGGAGCTGGCTCGCCCTCGGCCCGGGCCTGGTCGCCCTGCTGCTGCCCAGCCTGGCCGCACTGCTGGTCAACGCCGACGACCAGCCGTGGCGCCGTCTGCTGCTCGGTGTCGCCGCGCTGGTCGTCACGCTGGTCGGGGCGGTCCGTCGCTGGCAGGCGCCGGTGGTGCTCGGTGGGTTGACGCTCGCCCGGCTCGCCCTGCACGAGCTGGGACGGAGCTGGGACCTGCTGCCCCGGTGGGTCTTCCTGGCCGTCGCCGGGTTGGCGCTGATCGGCCTCGCCGCCACCTACGAACGCCGCCGCCGTGACCTGGGTCGCCTCCGCGACGCCATGGGCCGGATGGGGTGACCGATGGCGCAGCCGCTGGTCGCGCCGCCGTCCGACGGCCCGGGTAGGGTCCTTGCCATGGCTGACGTGCTCACCGCCGAGGCGGTGCGAAACGAGCTGGGTGGGCTGGCGGACTGGTCGGGAGACCCCGCCGGGATCACCCGCACGGTGGAGCTGGCCAGCTTCCCGGCCGCCGTCACGGTCGTCGACCGGGTCGCCGTGGTGGCGGAGGAGCTGGATCATCACCCGGACATCGACATCCGGTGGCGGACGCTGACGTTCCGCTGTGTCACCCATTCGGCCGGCGGCGTCACCCTGCGCGACGTCGAGCTGGCCCGGCGGATCGACGAGATCGTGGGGGCGGCCCGATGAGGTTCGAGATCAGCAAGGTCCTGGACGCGATCGAGGGACGGGTCTGCACCGACCCGCAACTCGTCCGCGCGGTGATCGACCTCGCCGAGGTCATCCGCTACCAGGACCTGGACGGCGGCCGACCGGCCAGCACGCTGCGCCTCGGCATGGTCATCGACGCGCTGGCCCGCAGCCTGGAGGAGGACACCGTCCCGGTCTACGCGGTGGTGCACCGGGGGGTGCTCTCCGACGCCGACCTGACCTCCAACGAGCGGATGGTGGTCCGCCGCTGGGCCGACGACGGCCTGGTCGAGGTGTTGGACAATCCGGGCGACCGGATGCTGGAGGTGGCCGACCTGCTCGGCCTGCCGGTGCTCAGCCGGGTCCGGTTCGACGGCCTGCGCGGGCGGTACCCCTGGCTGGTCGATCAGCCGGGCCGGGCGCTCGCCCCGGTGCCCGGTGCCGGTGGGCCGGTCTTCATCGCCCACGTCGGTGGCGGCCACACCCCGCTCACCGGGCCGCCGTCACCGGCCGGTGTCCAGTTGCTCGCCCGGCAGTGGCGCTGCTCCGAGTCGGGCTGCACCCTCTTCGGCGGTGCCGGCGGCGGGGGTGCCTTCGCCGACCTGGCCCGGATCGACCGCGCGCCGACCGGGCAGCCGCCACCGTCGCTGCGCGGAGGCGTACCCACCTGTCCCCGGCACGGCACGCGGCTGCGCGACGACGGCCCTCGGCCACGCAGCGAGGTCCTCGCGGTACGCGTCGGCGGCCTGATCCGGCGTCGCTTCGTGCTCACCGAGGAGCAGCCGGTCGCGATCGGCCGCGCTCCGGAGGGCGCCAACGCGATCATGCTGGGCCAGTGGCTCAACGACGAGGCCCGCCGCTGGATCAGCCGCAGCCACCTGCGATTGGAGCTGCGCGGCGGCGACGTGGTGGCGACCGACGTGAGCACCAACGGCTCCGGCATCCGGCCGGGCGGCTCGATGGCCGAGTCGGACCGCCTGCCGCTGGCGCCGCAGCAGTCCCGCGTCCTCGGGAACGGGGACATGGTCGAGCTGTACCCGGGAGTGCAGATCGGTCGGCCGAGCGAGTTGCCGTCGGGTGCGCCGTACAACCCCGACTCGGTGATGTCCGAGGCGCCGACCATGGCGATGCGCCTGCCCCGCTGACGCAGACGACGGCGGGCGTCGGGACCGTGGTCCCGACGCCCGCCCTCTGCTCCCGACCCGCCACCGCGCGAGCGGGCCGTCGGTTGCTGGTGCGCGTGCCGAGGAGGCGGTCGGCGTCCGCGCGCGGGTGGTCAGCCGGCCAGTACGGCCGCCAACTGGGCCACCGCGTGGTCGATCTCCTCTTCGGTGATCACCAGCGGCGGGGCGAGGCGGATGGTCGAGCCGTGGGTGTCCTTGGCCAGCACGCCGCGCTCCATCAGCCGCTCGCACGCCTGTCGGCCGCTCATCAGCGCCGGATCGATGTCCAGCCCGACCCACAGCCCCCGGCCGCGTACCGCGACCAGGCCCTTGCCGATCAGTGCCCGCAGCCCGGCGTGCAGCCGCTCGCCCAGCTCGGCCGAGCGCCGCTGGAACTCCCCGGTGGCGAGCAGCCGGACCACCTCGGTGGCCACCGCGCAGGCCAGCGGATTGCCGCCGAACGTGGAGCCGTGCTGGCCGGGCTTGAGCACCCCGAGCACGGCCGCGTCGGCGGCCACCGCGGAGACCGGCACGATGCCGCCGCCGAGCGCCTTGCCCAGCAGGTACATGTCCGGCACCACGCCCTCCTGCTCGCAGGCGAAGGTGGCCCCGGTGCGGCCGAGGCCGGACTGGATCTCGTCGGCGATGAACAGCATGCTGCGCTCGTCGCAGAGCCGCCGGACGCCGGCCAGGTAGCCCTCCGGTGGCACCACCACACCCTGCTCGCCCTGGATCGGCTCCAGCAGCACCGCCACGGTGTGCTCGTCGACCGCCTCGGCCAGCGCGGCCAGGTCGCCGTAGGGGACGATCCGGAAGCCCGGCGTGTACGGCCCGAAGTCGGCCCGCGCGTCCTCGTCGGTGGAGAAGCTGACGATGGTGGTGGTCCGGCCGTGGAAGTTGCCGTCCGCGACCACGATGGTGGCCTGCCCGTCCGGTACGCCCTTGACCTGGTAGCCCCACTTGCGGGCGACCTTGATGCCGGTCTCCACCGCCTCGGCGCCGGTGTTCATCGGCAGCACGAGTTCCTTGCCGCACAGCGCCGCGAGTTCCCGGCAGAAGTCGGCGAACTGGTCGTGCACGAAAGCCCGGCTGGTCAGCGTCAACCGGTCGAGCTGGGCGTGCGCGGCGGCGATCAGCGTCGGGTGCCGGTGGCCGAAGTTCAGCGCCGAGTAGCCGGCGAGACAGTCGAGATACCGCCGACCGTCCACGTCGGTGACCCAGGCACCCTCGGCAGAGGAGATCACCACCGGCAGCGGGTGGTAGTTGTGCGCGGTGTGACGCTCGGCGTCCCGCACCGCGGCCGGAGTCCGCAGCATGTCCTCGATCACTGGCTTGCCTTTCCGAGTCGCAACGTGCAGCACTTCGGGCCACCGCCGGCCTTACGCAGCTCGGACAGATCGACACCGATGGTCTGGTAGCCCCGGTCCCGCAACGTCGCGGCCAGGCCGGTGGCCTGCTCCGGCAGCACCACGTGCCGACCGTCGCTGACCGCGTTCAGGCCGAGCACCTCGGCGTCGGCCATGCTGGCGTGCACCGCGTCCGGGAACAGCCGGCGTAGCACCGCCTGGCTGCCGGGGGAGAACGCCTCCGGCAGGTACGCCACGGTCCGCTCGTCGAGCACGGTGAGCGCGGTGTCCAGGTGATAGAAGCGCGGGTCGACGAGCTGCATGGTGACCACCGGGTAGCCGAACACCTCCTGCAACTGCGCGTGCGAGGCGTGCGCGGTCCGGAAGCCGGTGCCGGCGAGCAGTACGTCCCCGGCGAGCAGTACGTCACCCTCGCCCTCGTTGACGTGCTTCGGGTCGTACACGTCGAACCCGGCGGCCTCGAACCAGGACCGGTACGCGGGCGCCTCGTCGGCGCGCTGCGGGTCGCGGAACTGCACGGCCATCGCCCGGTCACCGATCACGGTGCCGCCGTTGGCAGCGAAGACCATGTCGGGCAGGCCCGGCAGCGGGTCGATCTCCTCGACGACGTGACCCAGGTCGCGGTACACCTGCCGCAGCCGCTCCCACTGCCGCACCGCGCGGTCGGTGTCGACCGGGGCGGTCGGGTCCATCCACGGGTTGATCGCATAGTCGACGGCGAAGTACGTCGGCCGGCACATCAGGAAGCGCTGGCTGGTGGCGTCCATCGTCATTGTCCTGCTCCCAGGCTCGGGCGCGCCCTGGCCACCGTCGGCCCACGGGCTGGCGCCGTTGCTCAACGTTATGCGCCCGCCAGCCGCATAATCCACCGCCAAGCCTTGCGCAGTGCGGCTGATCGTTGCGTCTCAGGTCTTGCTAGTGGTGGATCGTTGCGTCCACATGTCGACGGCCTTGTGCGAGAGTCCTTCGCCTCGCTCACCGTGAGTGGTCGTCTCGCCGCGCGGCCGGTGACTTCCGTAGCGGTGGCGTCGGTTTGCGGCAGCCGCCCCCGGACGCTGCCCGGCTCCCTGGGCACTATCGGTGCTCGCGGTGTCCGGGGTGCTGTCGGTGTCCTGGATGCTTGCGGTGTCGGGCATCGTCGGCGTTGTCGCCGCTGTCGGCCCCCGGCGCTGTCAAGTCGGGGCTCTGCCGTTCGGGCGCGTCGGCGTTCGGGCGTCGGCGTTCGGGCGTCGGCGGTCGAGGCGTCGGCGGTCGGGGCGTCGGCGGTCGGGGTGCTGGCGGTCGGGGTGCTGGCGGCTTGGGCGCGGTTGGTCGGGTGGAATCGGCCGGAGTGGCATCCGTCCGAGCGACCGGCGACCCAGCAAACCTCACAACGCCTACCGTCCCGTCAGCTCAGCTCAGCTCAGCTCAGCTCAGCTCAGCTCAGCTCAGCTCAGCTCAGCTCAGCGCAGATCTTGGACAGTTTCCGTTAGCAGCTAACGGGAAGTGTCCAAGATTGCCAGGCAGGTCCTGCCCGGGGTGTGTTCGGAGGACGCGGTCACGCGACCTGGCCGCCGCACGCCCCGCCCACTCCGCAGGCAAGGCCCCAGTTGCCGCTTCTCGGCCCACGAGGGTCGTCCATACGCCGCTGCGTGGCCCCACGGCCTTCCTCACACCGCCGCATCGTCCCTGGCAGGAGAGGACTGCGCGAGGTGCCCCGGACACGCGTCAGGGGCGGCGAATCGCCGCCCCTGACGAGGGTGTGTGCGCCCGGCTGGTGAACCACCAGAACTGGTCGGGCTACGGCCGGTAACTCGCCGGCCGGGCGCCGGTGAACCACCGGCGGGCCGAAATGTGCCCCCTAGATACGGTCGACAAACTGTGAGTCAAGCCACTCACGGAATCGGGCCACGGTGTCACCGTCGGTGCTCGGCCAGTCGTACTGGCCGGTCATCGCCAGGATGCCGAGGACCACCGCGCCGAGGCCGATGGCGATGCCGAACAGCGCGTCGGCCTTGCCCGCGATGTGCCGCCGCCGGGTGGCGATCAGGCCCAGCACGGCGAGGACCGCGCCGATCGCGCCGACCGCGATGCCGTACCCGGCGAGGGTTCCGGTAAGAACGAAGAGGATGCCGCCGACGCCGACGACCAGGCCCAGGGTGGCCAGCAGGCTGGCTCGGGGGCGCGGACCGGCGGGTGCGGGCGGTGCGTCGGGAGCGGGAACGGTGTCCCGGTCGGCCGTCGTGTCCCGGCTGCCCACACTGTCGCGGTCGCGCACAGTGTCGCGGTCGCGCACAGTGTCGCGGTCGCGCACAGTGTCGCGGTCGCGCACAGTGTCGCGGTCGCGCACAGTGTCGTGGTTGGTCGTGGTGTCCCGGTCGGTGGTGGCCGGGGTCCGATCGGTACGCACGTCCGGGTCGGTGTCGGTGACCGGGGCGGAGGCCGTGACCGGGGCGGTGCTGCGGGCGCGGCGGGAGCCGTCGACGCCGGAACGGGCGGTGACGGCGCGCGCCACGGCGGCCCGCTCGGCGGCGGGAGCGTCGGTCGTCCGACCGGTACCGGCTTCGGTGGTGGTGGCCGCACCGGCGGCGTTGTCCCGGTCGGCGGCCCGCGCGGAAGGCGTGCGGTCTCGGTCGGTCGCACGGGCGGTGGCGGCCGTGCGGTCCCGGTCGGTGGAGCGTCCGGTGGCGGCGCGGAGCCGGTCGGTGGCGCGCTCGGCGGCGGCGCGGTATCGGCCGGCGGCCCGCTCGGCGGTGATGCGGCCGCCGTCGGCGTCGCGTTCGGCGGCGGTGCGGTCCGGGTTGGTGGTCGTGTCGGTGGAAGCCGCCGCGCCCCGGTAGGTGGTGCCGTCGTCGGTGCGTCCGTCAGCGGCGGGACGGGCCTCGGTGGCTACCGTGCCGCTGCGGTCGGCCTCGTCGCCGGAAGCCGGGGGCGGTGCGGGCTCCTCCCGGCGGGACAGCGAAGGAAATCTCATGGGTTCACCTCCAGGTCATGCGTGGCCGGCGCCGACCCCGTCCTTCGCCCGCCACGCGTCAACGCCACCGAGATACCCAGCCCGCACTTTCCCGACACCCGTGCGGCATCGAGCCGACTGGATCTTCCACAGCTCGGCGCAACGGCGAGCAACGATTCGGCAGCGGCGGTGGCGGATCCGGCTCAGCAACGAGCGGGAAGAAGGCTCAGCGGCGGTGGCGGATCCGGCAGCGGCGGTGCAGGATCCAACCCGGTAGCGAGGGCCCGGCAGCGAGGGCCCGGCAGCGAGGGCCCGGTAGCGAGGGTCAGCGGCGGGGGCGGGTGAGGGGTGCCAGGAGGGTGGTGAGCAGGGCCGCCCGCCGGGGACGGGAGACCAGGACGGGCCGGCTGCGGACGCACCGGACGAGGACGTCCACCGCGCGGTCCACCGTCATCATCAGCGGCCGGACCGGTCCCTTCGCCATCTTGGTGTCGACGAACCCGAACCGCACGGTGGTCACGCTCACGCCCTGACCGCGCAGCGCCGCCGAGAGTCCCATCAGGTACGACGACAGCCCCGCCTTCGACCCGGCGTACCCGGGTGCGTCGCCGGAGACCATCCGGTCGGCCATGCTGGACAGCCCGATGATGTGCCCGTCTCCGGCGGCCACCATCCTCGGCACGACCGTGGCGACCGTGCGGGCCGCCCCGATCAGGTTGACCTCCAGGGTGCGGGTCTGCGCGTCCAGGTCGGCCAGGTCGACGGGCTCACCGATGCCGGCGGCGTACACGCAGAGGTCGACTCCGTCCAGCTCGTCGATCGCCTTGGCCAGCACCTCCGGATAGTCCGGCGCGGTCACGTCGACGGTGTGGTGGGCGTACGTGGGGACACCGATGCCGTTGTCGCGGCGGGACACTCCGGCGACCCGCCAGCCGTCGGCGAGCAGTCGTCGGGTGAACGCCAGCCCGATCCCGTCACTGTTGCCGATCACCACTGCGCAGCGCATTCGTTCCGCCATGCCCCACCGTCCTCATCGCACCGATGGTGCCCGCCCTACCGGCGGCCCGAGGCGCAATTGAACCAGAGTTTTCTGAGTACTCCCTACCAATGAGTAGCAGGTGCGGGCGGCTGTCGGCGTACGCCTCGGGTCGGGGCCGGTGCGGTGCGGGCGGGGGTTGGCCGGGTTGCGGCGCGGACCAGGGTGAGGCCGGCGCGCTGGACGAAAATCGATCGGCGGGTGAGCGCGTTGCCCTGGATGTCGAGCTGGTATCCGTCCAGCCAGACCCACCCGTCGTAGGTGGTCCAGTCCAGCTCACGGATCACCCGGAACATGATCGACCGGTGGAACTGCACGCTGGCCCGACGGGTCACCCGCAACAGGTCACCGGCCCGAAGCTGGCCATCGTGCCCCCGGTCGGCGGGGAGGTGGCGGGTCACAGCCAGCCCAGGAAGCGGTGGTGCAGGGTGCCGGCGGTCGCCCAGGCCATGTCCTGGCTGGCGGCCACCAGGCAGGAACTCAGGTAGAGCCGCAGCGAGACCGGCGCCTGGTCGTACTCGGCGCGCAGTTCGATGCGGCGGCGGGCGCAGGGCCAGGGCCGGTCGCATCCGGCGCAGATCCAGGTGGGCAGCACCGGCCCGTGGCGGGTCACCGTTGACCATCCGGGGAGTACGCGACCGTGCCGGTCGTGGTCGTGGAGGCTACGCGCATCGTGGTCCTCTCCGCGCGGCGATGATCGTCGGCAAGAACTGCTTCGTTGCCATTTTCACGTCAATTCATGACGGCATTTCATCCAGCGCCGGACACCAACCACGATTCCTCTGCCGCCCATCTTGCACAACGTTCCGCACCGCCCTAATGTCTTTCGGTAATTGCGCGCGACGAATGGAAATGAATCGCGGGCGCCCGGAAACACGATTGCGTGCGTCCGGAAACATCACGTGTTGCAGGAGGGAAAGCGGTGATGTTGCATGCTGGATGAAACAAGCGGGTCCACCGTGCCCCGGCGGCAGCTCGGACGCCTCTTCACCGAGCTTCGGGAGAACGCCCTGGTCACCCTCGACGAGGCGGCGGGGGCGCTGGACTGTTCACGACAGAAGATCTGGCGGATCGAGAAGGGTCTGGTGCCGGTCCGGCTGGTGGACGCCCGCGCGATGTGCGATCTCTATCGGGTGCCGGAGGAGATGGCGGCGATCGTCGCCGGGCTCGCGAAGGAGACCCGGGCCAAGGGGTGGTGGCACTCCTATGGCGATGTGGTGCCGTCCTGGTTCTCGCTCTACGTCGGCCTGGAATCGTCCGCCACCCTGTTGCAGCAATACGACGCGGAGTTGATTCCCGGGCTGCTGCAAACCCGTGCGTATGCAAGCGAACTCTTCCGCCGCAAGAACCCGACGATGACCCCGGAGGAGCGGGAGAAGCTGGTGGCGGTGCGCCTGCAACGGCAGAGCATCCTGGTTCGTCGGCTGCCCGTCGCGCCCACCCTCAAGGTGGTGCTCAGCGAGGCGGTGCTGCGCCGCACCATCCCCGATCGGCGGGCGATGGTCGAGCAACTCCGCCACCTGCTCGACGTGGCCGCGCTGCCGAACGTCTCGCTCCGGGTCCTGCCGCTGGCCGCCGGCCCACCGCTGGCCAGCGAGACCGGCACCTTCGTCGTGCTGGGCTTCCCGCAGGGGCTCGGCCGGGCCTCGACCGAGCCGACCACCGTCTATCTGGAGAACATCACCGGTGCGCTCTATCTCGACCGGCCGGCCGAGGTGGCCGCCTTCGCACACGTCTGGAACGACCTGGAGTCCCTCGCCTCCGATGAGGCAGAATCAGAGAAAATGATCAACATGATCATCGAGGAGCATCATGACTGATCTGGCCGGGGCCGTCTGGCGCAAGAGCACCCGCAGCGGCGGGAGCGGAGGAAACTGCGTCGAGGTGGCCGACAACCTGCCCGGCGTGGTGGCCGTCCGGGACAGCAAGGACCCGTGCGGCCCGGTGCTCACCGTCACGCCGTACGCCTGGACGGCCTTCGTGCGGCAGGTGCGGCACCGCTCACACTGACCGCGACGGCGGGCTGACTACGCTTGGTGTCGTGCCAGAGGGACATACGATCCATCGCCTGGCGGCCCGGCACGCCGAGCTGTTCGCCGGGGACAAGGTGCTCGCCGCCAGCCCTCAGGGCCGGTTCGCCGAGGGTGCCGCGCTGATCTCCGGCAGTGTGCTGGAGGCCACCGAGGCGTACGGCAAGCACCTGCTGCACCACTACGCCGGTGAGCGGACCCTGCACGTACACCTCGGGCTCTATGGCAAGGTGACCGACGGTGACGGTGAGCCGCCGGAGCCGGTGGGTCAGATCCGGCTGCGGCTGGCCAGCGACCGGCACTGGCTCGACCTGCGCGGGCCCACCGCGTGTGAGCTGCTCACGCCGCCCGAGGTGGCGGCGCTGCGGGCCCGCCTCGGCCCCGACCCGCTGCGGGCCGACGCCGACCCGGAGCGTGCGTACGACCGGATCCGGCGTAGCTCGACGCCGCTGGCCTCGCTGCTGCTGGACCAGTCGGTGGTGGCCGGCACCGGCCTGATCTTCGTGATGGAGGTGCTGTTCCGCGCCGGGCTACCGCCGAGGCTGCCCGGCCGGGAGCTGACCCGTCCCGCCTGGGGCGCCATCTGGGCCGACCTGGTCGAGCTGATGACGCTCGCCGTCGCCGTCGGCCGCATCGACACCGTCCGCGCCGCGCACCTGCCCGAGGCGATGGGCCGACCGGCCCGCGTCGACCGGCACGGCGGCGAGGTGTACGTCTATCGCCGCGCCGCCCAGCCCTGCCACGTCTGCGGCACCGCCGTCAGTCGGGGCACCCTCGGCGCCCGAAACCTGTACTGGTGCTCGACGTGCCAGAGCGAAGGAAGGGTCCCCTGCTAACGCCTCGCGTATAGCAGGGGACCCTTCCTAACATCCGGCGACGGTGCTCGCGCCCGTCGATCCGGGGCGCTGTTACTGCTTGCGCCAGTTCTGGTCGGCGTAGCCCTTGTCGGTGAAGATGATGAGCGGCTTCTCCGGGTCCGCCATGATCGTGTCGAGGACCTTGCCGTTCAGCTTGCTGACGATGCGGCCCTTGGAGTTCATCTGCCAGTGCTGGGCGGGGTTGCCGCTACAGGTGGTCGCCTGCACCACCGTGTTGTCCTCGGAACCACCCCAGGCGATGTCCATGCACAAGCCACGGGCACGGATGGTGCCGTCGCTGCGGAAGGTCCACCACTGCGCCGGGTCCTCGGTGCAGGTACGCAGCTTGAGCTGCATGCCGTCACCGCCGCCGGCACTGACGCACCGCTTCGTCTGTACGTGGAGGATCTGCACCGCGCCGGACGGGCGCGTCGGCTTCGGGTCGGCGGCCGGCGGCGGTGGTGCGCCCGCGTTCGCCCCCGCAGTACTGGGGCTGCTCGGGCTTGGGCTGCCGGAGGGGCTGGCGTCCGGACTCGGACTCGGGCTCGGGCTCGGGGACCCGGACGACGACGGGGTGGGTGAGGGGGAGGGGCTGCTCGGCAGGTTCGCCGTCAGCCGGCTGTCGAGCGCGTAGACGTCGGTGAAGGTCTTCACCGACCGCAGGAACGTCTCGGTCTGCCGGTCGATGGTGCCACCGTTCTGCCGCACCGCCGTGGTGCCGTTGCGGTACGCGGCGAGCGCCAACTGAAGCGGGTCCCCCTTCAGGCCGGACAGCTCGCGGACCAGGCTGCACAGGGCGTAGCCCATGGTGGGGACGGCGACCTCCGGCTCCCACACCGAACGACCCTTCGGCCCGTACGACTGCCACATGTCGGACCGGAACTGCGCGACGCCGCGTTGACCGGTCGCACCGAGCCGGTTCGCGTCGAACCCGGACTGCGCCATGATGTGGGCGGCGACCAGTGGTGGGGTCACCTCCTGGCAGAGCGAACCCGCCCGGACGATGTGCTGCACGTACTCGGCGGGAACCCCCTTCGCCTCGGCGGCCGGTGCCGTCTGGGCCGTCTCACCCGGACCGCCGAACTGCCGCAGCTTGCCGTAGTACCCGGCGTAGGCGCTGACCCGGTCGACGTAGGTCGTGGCCGCGTCGGGCACCCCGCGCACCTGGGCGACGGAGTTCAGCCCGACGTGGAAGGCGGCCACCGCGAGCCGCCACTGGTCACCGGCGGCACCCGCCAGCCGGAGATGGCCGGTGAGGTCGCACATCTGGTGGGCGAGCGCCAGGATGTTCGCCGACACATCGCTGCGTCGGGCGTCCGGCCACGGCTTCCACGCCTGCCACTTGTCGTCTTCGAGGCCGGCGATGCCCTGACCGCCGGAGACGGTCCGCGCCGCCCGGTCGTTCAGGCCCGATTCGGCCATCAGTTGTCCGGCGAGTCTTGCCGGAGTCAGCGTCGGGCAGGACCCGGCGGCAGCGATGAGCACGGTCATCTGCTTGTCGGTGACCGCGTCGCCGACAAGCACGTCATCGCGGGCAGAGGCGACGCCGAAACCGACGGCGGCGACGGCGGAGAGGACCGCGAGCGCGGCCAGGACGAACGCCACGAACCGGCGCGGCATCCGCTCCAGCTTGAGTTTCTTGAGGATGAGGTCGCGAGTCACAGGTAGGCCATCCCTTTCGGCGTGGCGACACCTGTGGCGACGGATCTGGACCGCTGCGCGTTCACGACCTCGCCGAGAAACTTTCCGGGACGGCCCCGGAGCTACGTCCGCGCGGCCGTCCTGAACGGTCGAGGAGCCACCGCACCATCTCGACTCAGGGGGACGTCGGCCGCGTGTGTGGCTGATCCGGCAGGTAGACGTGGTGGTCCCCGACCGTCGTGACCTGATGGCTCAGCCCTGCCCCGGCGAGCCATGCGCGTAGCCGGTCGTCCAGGGCGTGGTGCGTCGGTGCGACATACGCGGGACGGTCCGCTGAGGCCACGGCCTGGCGATTCGGCAGGTACCGGTCGAGCCCGGGAGTGAGATCATCGTTGAGTACGGCGCAACGAACCCTCTCCCGAGTCGCGAAGGTGAGCCGGTTGCACGTCCAGTAGTCGGCGTACACCTCCGAGACGCCCGTCTGCACGAGGTGGGCCGCGAGCAGATCGCGGCGGGCCTCGACGGCCCGGACCGTCGGCACGTGCAGCATCAGCCCGAATGTCGCCACCGCCATCGTGCTCAGCAGAGCGGCGGACGGCACCACTGCCGCCCATCGACGGCGACGTCGCCACCGGGAATCGTCGGCGGCCACGAGCCGCGCCGTGAGTCGCCAGAGGGGCCAGAGCACGACGGGAGTCGAGATGAGCAGCGGTGACAGGTAGCGAGCGCTCTCCACCGGGGTCGCTGCGGCGGCGGAACTACGCGCGTACGCGACGATGCTGACGACGGCGGCGAGGACCAGGGCGAGGCGTACCACGTTGCGGAACTGGTCGCTGTCGGAGCGCCGGATCCCACGGACGGCGAGGACACCGGCGGCAGCGAGCAGGGCGAGGTAGGGGATGGCCCAGGCGACCTGCCAGGGTTCGCACCGACCGGGTGAGCAGACCCCGACACCCATCGGGATGCCAAACAGGACGCCCCCGCTCATTCTCGCCGCGACGGAGGCCGCGTCACCCGGATCGCTCTGCCCGAGGAAGACGGCCAGAGAGCTCTCGGCCAGCGGCGACGTGAGGTCGTGCCACAACAACGGGGCCGCTCCGACGATGAAGCCAAGCAGCACCCAGGCGGGCCGTCCGCGTCCCTGTCCGCGAGATCGACGCAGTGCGAGGAAGAGGACGGCGGCAGCGGCCGCGAGATACGGCAGGATCAGCCAGTGAGTCCAGAAGAGCAGCCCGGCTACCGCCCCCCAGAGGGTGAGTATCCATCGACGGGGACGCAGCACACCCACGCCGAGGAGGGCTGCCAGCAGAATCAGCCACACCGCCCCCGGACTGATCTCCGGATAGCCGCCTGCGGCGATGAGCTGGTTCTTGATCACCCGATCGGATCCCAGCGCCAGGACGGCGATCGTCACCACTGCGGGCCAAGGGCCGACGATCAGCCGGGACAGGGCGAACATGCCGACGACGAACACCAGGTAGCAGAGCAGCATCGGTAGCCGCAGCGCCACCGTCGACGGGCCGAACAACCAGAACATCGGGGCGGCCAGGTACGCCTCGATCGTGCCCATGTAGGACTGACCGTAGAAGAAGACGGGAAAGTCCTCACCACGCGAGATGTGCAGCGCCGCCAGCCCCATCGTGGCCTCGTCGCTGTTGGTGGGAGGCACGCCGAGCGCGATCAGCGCCGCCCGATAGATCAGCCCGGCGGCTCCGACAAGGCAGGCGATCCTGGTGGGCAGATCCCACCAGGATCTGTTCCTCGGCTCGACAGCGGCATCGTTGATCTGCGCAGTGCCGGACACAGAGACCCCGTTCCCCGTGATGGCCAGAGACGTCGAGTGTGCTTGGTGTCAAATGGAGCTTGTCTCGGACTGATCTGACTGTAGCGATTCGACAACTCGACAGTTGATTGACTTGCGCAAACGTGTAGCGAATGTCTGCAAACTGTTGGTCATGGCTGGTCGAGGAGCCAGCTAACGATCTCGACGTGGTCGGCGAAGACCGTGTCACCGGCGATGCTCCAGGCCATCGTGTGGCCGATCGTCCAGTCGCGTACCCGGTCCCGGTCCAGTCCCAGCTCGGCGCTGAGCCGGTCGAGCCGGCGGCGTACCGCTGCGGGGGAGTGGCCCAGCTCGGTGCCGCGCACCATCGGCACCGCCGAGAACTCCCGCTCACCGACGAGCGGTTTCGGGTCGATCGCCAGCCACGGCTCGCGGGTGGCCCGGAGCACGTTGGCGGCGTGCAGGTCCTGGTTGACCAGCACCTGTTCGCCCTGACTACCGGCCAGCCCGGAGAGCAGGTCGAGGGCGAGGTCCACCAACCGCCGCTCGTACGGTCGCCCGGCCCGTTCCCAGGCGGCCGGTAGCGCGACCGTCCAGCCCGCCACCGCCTCGGCCAGCGACAGGAACGGCCCGTCGGCCGGCTGCCAGAGGCGGGGGAGCAGCGCCACCACCGCGTCCAGCGCATCGTCAAGCGGGAGTACGCGCAACGGCGTACCGGGGTCGCAGCGCTCGATCAGCAACGCCCGCCGGTCGAGGTCGTGGGCGAGCAGCCGGGCGGCGCCGTCGCCGTTCCAGTGGTGCAGCGCCGCCGCCTCGTGTTCGCTCTCCGAGTCGGGGAACTGCAACTTGAGCACGGCACGGGTGCCGTCGGCCCGATCGGCCGGCACCACCAGCGAGGTGGTGCCGGACCCGAAGGGCGGCCCGACCCGCAGCGACCAGTGCCGGGCGCAGGCGGCCAGCAGGTCGGGCAGCCCGGCCAACCACTGCGCGCCACCCGGCATGGCGCGCAACCAGGTCAACTCGTCGGGGATCCGCACCGGGTGCGTCACCGCAGGCGGCGGATATCGCCGTAGGCGCGGTAGAAGCCGCCCCGGCCGGACTCGCGGACCTCGGTGACCAGGTAGCGGGCGCCGGGCTGGCGGATGCCCTTGGGGAACTGCACCGACCAGTTCCGGTGGTAGCCGGCGGAGAGCACGTGCACCCGCAGCCGACCGCCCTGCTCGACGCACTCGACGATCACCCCGTCGCCGGAGTCGGCGACCACCTCGACCTGCGTGACCGCGGCCGGCTCGGGCATCCGGGCCGGTGCCTTCACGTCGACCACGTCCGGCACGCTGCCCGCCTCGGCCGCCCGGATCGCCGGCTCGCTCGCGTCGATGCAGGCCAGGTGGCCGCTGGTGGTCACCACGTAGAGCCGCTGGTCGTGGTACTGCATGGAGTACGCCGAGCCGCAGCCGGTGCCGAGCTTCCACAACCGGGTGCCGTCCTCGGCGAAGCAGTAGATCGAGGACTGGCTGTCACCGGCGAAGACGTACCGGCCATCGGAGGCGGTGGCACAGGAGAAGACCGGCGCGTCGGCGCGGTAGGTGCGGGCGTACCGGCCGTCCTTGCCGATGCGGACCACCTCGCGGGTCGCGGTGCCGGCGAACACCGCGTCGCGCTCCTGCCAGCCGAACAGCACCGAACCGGTGCGGGTGTGCCACAGCTCCTGCCCGGTACGCCAGTCGTAGCCGCTGACCCCGGTCGAGTCGCCGTGGTAGACCGCGTCGCTGTCGCAGCGCACCATCCAGGCCGACGAGCCACGCCCGCCCCGACGCCAGAGGAACTCGTCCTCGTGGTCGACGGCGGCGATCCCGCCGTCGGCGTCGGAGACACCCAGCACGCCGTCGTGGATGTCCAGCCAGTAGATGTCGATGTCGGGCGCGATCGTGTACGCCACCCGGGGGATCTTGCCGGAGAGGTCGTAGACGTTGCCGTCGTCGCAGCCGGCGTAGATCCAGGCGTCGTCGGCGACGATGCACTTCACCCCGTCGGGCAGGCGGACCTGGTCCAGCACCCGGGCGTCGTGGTCGAGCGTGGTGATGACGCCTCGCTCGTTGCCGACCGTGCAGGTGCGACCGTCGATGAAGATGCCGAACGCGGGAGCGCCGGAGTCGTAGCGCCACAGCACCGGTGCAGTGCGGGCGGTCGAGCGGGTGCTGACGATCTGCCGCCGGGACACCGCGCGCTTCTGACGGACGCCCGGCACCGCCGGGGCGTACCCCTTGCGGACCTTCTCGCCGATCTTCTTCGCGGCAGCGGCCCGCGCCCGCGCGTTGTCCGGATAGCCGGAGGTCTTGACCTGCCCCTGGTCGCCGATCCGGCCGTAGCGCACGGTCAGCGTGGTGTCGTCGACCACCACCTCGTAGAACTTGTGTGCTGCACCGTCCGTTTCGGACAGTTCGAGGTAGGTCGTCTCCTGCGACATGCGGGTCCTCCGAGGGGTCGGCACCGTCCCTGTCTGGGGCGGCGCGCACACGCTAACCCGCACCACCGACAGCGACCCGAGCAGACCTCAGCGCGGGTCGAGCGCGTCGACCGCCTTGCGGGCGGCGACCAGCACCGGGTCCCAGACCGGGGCGTACGGCGGGGCGTAGCCGAGGTCGAGCGCGGTCATGTCGTCCACCGTCATCCGATTCCACAGCGCCACGGCCAACGTGTCGATCCGCTTCGCCGCCTCGGTCCAGCCGACGATCTGGGCACCGAGCAGCCGCCCGCTCGGACGTTCGGCGATCAGCTTGACCGTCATCGGCCGAGCACCCGGGTAGTAGCCGGCCCGGTTGGTCGACTCGGCGATCACCGTGACGAACTCGAAGCCGGCCGCCAACGCGTCGCGCTCCCGCAGCCCGGTCCGCCCCACCTCCAGGTCGCAGACCTTGGCCACGGCCGTGCCGATCACCCCGGCGAAGGTGGCGTACCCGCCGCCGATGTTGATCCCGGCCACCCGGCCCTGCTTGTTGGCGTGCGTGCCGAGCGGCACGTGCACCGGCATGCCGCTGACCCGGTGCAGGGTCTCCACACAGTCCCCGGCGGCCCACACCCCGGGCACCTCGGCCACCCGCATCCGCCGGTCCACCCGGATCCCGCCGGTCGGCCCGAGCGGCATACCGGCCGCCTCGGCGAGCGCGGTGTTGGGGCGTACGCCGAGGCCGAGCACCACCACGTCGGTCGGGATCGCGCCGTCGTCGGTGACCACCTCGCTGACCCGGCCGTCGCGGACGGTGAGCGCGTCGACGCGTACGCCGGTGCGGATGTCCACGCCCAGACCCCGCATCGCCTCGGTGACCAGCGTGGCCATGTCCGGGTCCACGGTCGACATCGGCTGCTCGTCCCGCTCGACCAGGGTCACCGACAGCCCGCGCCGGACCAGCGCCTCGGCCATCTCCACACCGATGTAGCCGCCGCCGACCACCACCGCGCGCTGCGGCTTCGGGTCGGACTCCAGCCACTTGCGCAGGGCCGCGCCGTCGTCGAGCGTCTGCACCCCGAAGACCCCGAGCGCATCGGTACGCGCCCAGTCCGGCTTGGTCGGCACCGCGCCGGTGGCGTACATCAGGGTGTCGAAGCCCTCCCGGATCTCGCCGCCGCCCTCCAGATCGCGGGCGACCACCTCGCGGCGGTCCAGGTCGATCTCGGTGACCTCGTGCCGGAGCCGGACGTCGATGTCGTACTTCTCCCGGTGGGTCGCCGGATCCCGGGCCACGAGCTGCTGCGCGTCGCCGACCAGACCACTGATCCAGTACGGGATGCCGCACGCCGAGTACGAGGTGTAGTGCCCCCGCTCGAACGCGATGATCTCCAGGTCGTCCGGGCCGCGGCGGCGCCGCGCCTGGGCGGCAGCCGCCATGCCGGCGGCGTCCCCGCCGACGACGATCAACCGTTCCGCCACGGCCATCCTCCTCCTCACCCGGGGATCTCGCCCCGGGTCTGTCGCGCCACGTCCGCCACCACATCCTCCAACCGACCGGTACGCGCGAACACCGCACGCTGCCGCGCCGCGCCGGTGCCGTGTTCCCGCAGCCGGTCCAGCAGCTCGGTCACCTCGGCGAGGTCGCCGTGCCGGTCCAGCGCCGGGCCGAGCCGCCCGACGAGCTGGTTGAGCAGGTCCCACGCCGGGCGCAGCTCACCGGTGGCCAGGTCCACCGCCTCGCCCTCCAGGCCGTCGTGCGCGGCCCGCCAGTGCGCGCCGACCAGCAGGTGGTGGTCGGCGGGCAGCGGCGGCCGTCCGGCGGCGATGTCGTCCAGCGCGGTTGCCACCAGCGCGCGGACCAGGCCGGCGACCAGGACCGCGTCGTCCACCGTCGGGCAGACGTCGCCGATGCGCAGCTCGACCGTCGGGTACTTGGCCGACAGCCGGGCGTACCAGTAGAGCATCCCCTCGTCGAGCATCACCCCGCTGCCGATCAGCTGGTCGATCAGTCGTCGGTAGTGGTGGTGGGAGGTCAGGAACGGCGTCGGCGCCACCGACGGCCAGCGTTCCCACTCGATCGAGCGCCAGCTCGCGTACCCGGTGTCCTCGCCCCGGGAGAACGGCGAGTTGGTGGTGACCGCGTGCAGGATCGGCAGCCACGGCCGGACGTGGTTGAGCACCTGCACCCCGGTGTCCGGGTCCGGCACCCCGACGTGCACGTGCATGCCGTTGTTGCCCGGCCCCGGCACCAGCAGCCGGTAGCGCTCGATCATCCGGTCGAAGCGGGGCTTGTCCACCACCGGCGGCACCGGCCCGTCGATCGGCCCGGTGCCGATGGCGAGCAGTTGCGCACCGGCCCGGTCGGCGGCGTCGGCGAGCGAGGCGCGCAGCAGGGCCAGGGAGTGCCGGATCGAGGAGAGCTCCAGCCCGGGCGGGCTGCCGATCTCGATCTGGCTGGTCTGGAACTCGCGTTCCACCTGACCGTGGAGTTCCGCCGGGACCTGTTCCAGCACCGCCTCGACGGCGGGTACCGCTGCGCCGCCGTCCGGGTCGACCAGCAGGAACTCCTCCTCGACTCCCACCGTGAGCAGGTCGGTCTCCTCGACCTGCCGGGTCGGCGCCGTCGCCACCTGCCTGACCATCACCACCACCGTCCGCTCCTGTCGGGGCGGTACGTCCGCGCCGTCGGCCGGCAATTACCCCCCGTGGTGGCCCACGGAAACCCGCCCTGCTCGGTGTAAGGAAGGGTCCCCTGCTAACGCCTCGTGTAGAGCAGGGGACCCTTCCTAACATCCGGGCGGCCCGCCGCGACATGCGTGCGGCCTGACGCGCGGTCGATCGACATTGACAACTGTCCGGGTGGGACGTACAACTCCTGAGAGAGCGCTCTCACACCTCCGTCCCGCAGAGAGGCACGTCCATGACACCTGCCCCGGCGGCGCCCGCCGCCCTGCCCGCGCGACGCCGGCTGCGGCTCGCGTTGGCCCTGATCACCGCCACCGTCACCGGCGTCGCGGGGCTCGCCGCGACCGCCGACGCCGCCGTGCCGACGCCCCCGTCCGGGTGGAGCCTGGTGTGGAGCGACGACTTCACCGGCGCCGCCGGCACCCTCCCGTCGTCCAGCAACTGGATCATCGACACCGGCACCAGCTACCCGGGCGGGCCGCCCAACTGGGGCACCGGCGAGATCCAGACGTACACCAACAGCACCTCGAACGTCAGCCACGACGGCGCCGGCAACCTGCGGATCACGCCGCTGCGCGACAGCTCCGGCCGCTGGACCTCGGCCCGCATCGAGACGGTCCGCAGCAACTTCAAGGCCCCGAGCGGCGGCATCCTGGCCATCGAGGGCCGGATCCAGATGCCCAACGTCACCGGCGCCGCCGCCTCCGGCTACTGGCCCGCGTTCTGGGCGCTCGGCTCGCCGTACCGGGGCAACTACCAGAACTGGCCCGGCATCGGCGAGTTCGACGTGATGGAGAACGTCAACGGGCTCAACACGGTCTGGGGCGTGCTGCACTGCGGCGTGGCGCCCGGCGGCCCGTGCGACGAGTTCAACGGCATCGGCGGCTCCCGCGCCTGCCCCGGCAGCACCTGCCAGTCGGCCTTCCACACCTACCGCTTCGAGTGGGACGCCTCGACCAGCCCCCAGCAACTGCGCTGGTATGTCGACGGGCAGCTCTACCACAGCGTCAGCCAGTCCCGGGTCGGCGAGCCGTACTGGTCGCAGATGACCAGCCACGCGGGCTACTTCCTGCTGCTCAACGTGGCCATGGGCGGGGCCTTCCCGAACGGGGTGGCCGGCAGCACCACGCCGACCTCGGCCACCGTGCCGGGGCGTGGAATGCTCGTCGACTACGTGGCCGTCTACAGCCGTGGTGGCAGCACCCCACCCACCACCCCGCCGCCGACCACTCCGCCGCCGACCGGGGTGCGGGACGCGTACGGCACCATCCAGGCCGAGTCGTTCAACGCGCAGAACGGCGTGATCGTCGAGGCGTGCTCCGAGGGCGGACAGAACATCGCCGCGCTGCGCAACGGTGACTGGGTCCGCTTCGACAACGTCGACTTCGGCTCCACCGCGCCGCGCGACTTCGTGGCCCGGGTCGCCTCCGGTGCGGCGGCCGGGGTGAGCGGCCTGGTCGAGGTACGGATCGGCAGCCCGACGAGTACGCCGATCGGTAGCTTCGCCCTCGCCAACACCGGCGGGTGGCAGAGCTGGCGCTCGGTGCCCGGCAACGTCTCCCCGGTGACCGGTCGGCAGACCGTCTACCTGACGTTCAGCAGCGGCCAGCCGAACGACTTCGTCAACGTCAACTGGTTCCAGTTCCGCCGCTGAGCGCGGTGCTCGCGTAAGGGTGTCGATGTAAGGAGGGGTCCCCTGCTAACGCCTCGTGCATAGCAGGGGACCCCTCCTTGCATCCGTGCCGGTGAGGTGCGCATCCGTGCCCGTGGGGTCTGGACAGAAATAGTTAACAGTCTTAATAATGGGCGCCAGGTCGATGCCCATGGATTTCCGTCCGGTCTGGAGGCTCACATGAAACGGTCCAGAACCCTGGTGCTCACAGTGGTCGGCGCACTGGCCGCCGCGCTCGGTGCGGTCTGGCTGGCGCCCGCCGCGTACGCCGCCGGAGTCACCGCCAGCTTCGCCAAGACGTCCGACTGGGGCTCCGGTTGGGAGGCGAAGTACACCATCACCAACGGCAGCAGCAGCACGGTCAACGGCTGGAGCCTCGCCTTCGACCTGCCCAACGGCACCACGCTCGGCAGCTACTGGGACGCGCTGCTGACCTCCAGCGGCCAGCGCCACACGTTCACCAACCGCTCCTGGAACGGCGCCATCGCCCCCGGCGCGTCGGTCTCCTTCGGCTTCCTCGGCAACGGTTCCGGCGTACCCACGAACTGCCGGCTCAACGGCGCGGCCTGCGCCGGCGGCACCACCCCGACCACCCCGCCGCCGACCACCCCGCCCCCGACGACGCCGCCGCCGACCACGCCACCTCCGACGACCCCGCCGCCGACCAGCCCGCCGCCGGTCACCGGCCTGCCGAAGCACATCCTCACCGGGTACTGGCACAACTTCGACAACCCGGCCGTGGAGCTGCGGCTGCGGGACGTGCCCACCGAGTACGACCTGGTCGCGGTCGCCTTCGCCGACGCCACCACCACCCCCGGCGCGGTCTCCTTCGCCATCGACCCGGGCCTGTCCGCCTCGCTCGGCGGCTACACCGACGCCGACTTCTCCGCCGACGTGCGCACCCTCCAGAGCCGGGGCAAGAAGGTGATCATCTCGGTCGGCGGCGAGACCGGCCGGGTCGCGGTGAACGACGCGGCGTCCGCGGTGGCCTTCGCCGACAGTGTGTACGCGCTGATCCAGCGCTACGGCTTCGACGGCGTCGACGTCGACCTGGAGAACGGCCTGAACCCGACCTACATGGGGCAGGCGCTGCGCTCCCTGCGGGCGAAGGTGGGCAGTCGACTGATCATCGCGATGGCACCGCAGACCATCGACATGCAGAACCCCACCACCAGCTACTTCAAGCTGGCGCTGGACATCAAGGACATCCTGACCGTGGTGAACACCCAGTTCTACAACTCCGGGGCGATGCTCGGCTGCGACAACAACGCCGCGTACGCCCAGGGCACGGTCAACTTCATCGTCGCGCTGGCCTGCATCCAGTTGGAGGCGGGACTACGGCCCGACCAGGTCGGTCTCGGCCTGCCGGCCGGTCCCGGGGCGGCCGGTGGCGGCATCGTCGCGCCCAGCGTGGTCAACGCCGCGATGGACTGCCTCACCCGGGGCACCAACTGCGGCAGCTTCCGCCCGCCGCGTACCTATCCGGGCCTGCGGGGCGCGATGACCTGGTCGATCAACTGGGACGTCACCCACAACAACTCCTTCGCCCGCACCGTCGCCCCCCACCTCCGCACCCTCCCCTGACCCCCACCTGACCGCCCCCGGCCCTCGCCCGCCCCCGTCCGCCCCGCCTCAACCTGCCCTCGTCCCTGCCCTGGGCCAAGCGCCGAGCCACGCCATCCCTGGTCGCCTGCCCTGGGTTCCCGCCCGGGCCCCGGCGATCATGGAGTCATGGCCCCCGCAAAAGGCTGTATAAAGGGTCAAAGCGAGCGCCACAAGTCCATGATCGCCGGGGCTGGGGCCGGGCCGGGGGCGGGGCTGGGGCTGGGCCGGGGGCGGGGGCGGGGGCGGGCGACGACCGAAGGCCGGGGGGCGAGGGCGGGGCGCCCCGGCGCGGGGGTCAGCGGGAGGCGGGGGTGCGGGGGCGGGTCCGGGTGCGGCGGCGCTTCTTCTTGATCGCCCAGGAGACGATCATGAGGATGAAGACGGCGATGATGCCGTAGTCGAACCAGGAGCTGTAGCGGTCGATCTCGTGCCACTGCGAGCCGAGCGCATAGCCGAGCCCGATGAACAGCCCGTTCCAGATGCCGCTGCCCAGCGTGGTCAGCGTGACGAACTCGGCCAGCGGCATCCGGTTGGCACCGGCCGGTATCGACACGAGGCTGCGGACCACCGGTGCCATCCGACCGAAGAAGACCGCCCACCGGCCGTACCGCTCGAACCAGCGATCGGCCTTCTCCAGGTCCTCCAGGTCCACCAGCGGCAGGCGGTCGAGCCAGCGTTTGATCCGGTCTTCGCCGAGCGCGGCGCCGAGCCAGTAGAGCACCAGCGCGCCGAGCAGTGAGCCGGCGGTGGCCGCGACGGTCACGACGACCACGTTGAAGCGGCCCTCGCCCGCCAGGTACCCGGCCATCGCCAAGACGATCTCGCTGGGGATCGGCGGGATGATGCTCTCCAGGGCGACCAGCAGGGCCACGCCCACCGCTCCGCCCGCCTCGATCACGCCGGCCACCCAGCCGGTGAGTCCACCGAGTTGGCTCGGGTCGACATCCTGGGCGAGTGCCATGCGGTGCCTCCGCGAGGTTCCGTAAAGGAAGGCTCCTACCCGCCCGGGGCCGCTGTTACTCCTCGGGGTGCAGGGCGGCGTCGGCCGGGCCGAGTCGCCAGTCGGTGAACCGGACGGTCAGCCCGCCCCGGCTGGGGGAGCAGCAGTACGGTCCGGCGGAGGCGTCGGCGTCGGGCGCGAGCGGTGCGAGCCGGACCAGCCGCCACTGCTCGCCGGCCACCCGGGCGCGTACGGTCAGCGCGTCGCCGGTGCGGCTGACGCGTACCGTCACCTCGTGGCCGGCCCACTCGGGCACCGGGGCGACCGACCAGTCGGAGAAGTCCCGGGTGACCACCGCGCCGACCTGCGGGTGGCCGTCGCTGACCTCCACTCCGGCTTTGACCCAGGTGCGGTCGTCCACCCACACGAGTACGCCGGCCTGGTCGAACTGTTCGGTGTAGTCGAGCGGGAAGTCCACCTCCATCGCGCTGCCCACCGGGAAGGGCGTGAGCAGGGCCGGAGCGTCGTCGTGCACGAACCCGTAGCTGGTGTGCCGCCACAGGTCGCTGCTCGCCCCCGGTTCGACGCTCAGGACGCCGGCCGGCTCCACGGCCGTCCGTGCCGGCTGCCCGTGCCAGGTCCCGCTGGACCACTCGATGTTCCGCATGACGGCACGGTACCGAGCAGTCGCCCCCGGCGGGGCCGCGCCGCGACGTGGGCGGGTTTGCCGGGCGGGCGGTACGGAGAAGGTTCCCGGGCATGTCTGACAGGTGGTACTCGGAGGCGGTCGTGTACTGCCTCGACATCGACACGTACGCGGACTCCGACGCCGACGGGGTCGGTGACATCCGGGGTCTGATCGGCCGGCTGGACTACCTGGCCCGGCTGGGCGTGACCTGCCTCTGGCTGCACCCCATCCACCCGTCGCCCAACGGTGACGACGGGTACGACGTGACCGACTTCTACAACGTCGACCCCCGCTTCGGCACCCTCGGCGACTTCGCCGAGCTGCTGCACCAGGCCGGCAACCGAGGCATCCGCGTGATCATCGACCTGGTGGTGAACCACACCTCGGACCAGCACCCGTGGTTCGTCTCCGCCCGGTCGTCGCCGGACTCGCCGTACCGCGACTGGTACATCTGGTCCGACGAGGAGCCCTCGGACCGGCACCAGGGCATGGTCTTCCCCGGCGAGCAGCACGAGACCTGGACCTACGACCGGACCGCGAAGTCCTGGTACTACCACCGCTTCTACAAGTTCCAGCCGGACCTCAACACCAGGAATCCCCAGGTACGCGCCGAGATCAAGAAGATCATGTCGTTCTGGCTCCAGCTCGGGGTGGCCGGGTTCCGGATGGACGCGGTGCCGTTCATCATCGAGCGCACCGAGCCCGGCGACCCGAACCCAGAGCTGGACTTCGAGTTCCTCACCGAGCTGCGCCAGCACGTGCAGTGGCGTCGGGGCGACGCGGTGCTGCTCGCCGAGGCGAACGTCGAGCCGGACCAACTGCCCGCGTTCTTCGGCGACAGCGGCGGTTCGGCCAACCGGGTGCACATGCTCTTCGACTTCATGCTGAACGGGCGGCTGATGCTGGCCCTGGCCCGGCAGGACCCGGAGCCGGTGATCGAGGCGCTGCGGGACACCCCGGCCCTGCCGGAGGGCGGCCAGTGGGCCACCTTCCTGCGCAACCACGACGAGATCGACCTGTCCCGGCTGACCGCCGAACAACGCAACCAGGTGTACGCGCAGTTCGGCCCGGACGAGAACATGCGGCTCTACGACCGGGGCATCCGTCGTCGGCTGGCGCCGATGCTGGGCAACGACCGGCGGCGCATCGAGTTGGCGTACTCGCTCCAGTTCTCGCTGCGCGGCACGCCGGTGCTGCGCTACGGCGAGGAGATCGGCATGGGGGAGGACCTGTCGCTGCCGGGACGGGAGGCGATCCGTACCCCCATGCAATGGTCCTACGAGCCCAATGCCGGCTTCTCCCGGGCGGAGTCGGAGAAGCTGGTGCGCCCGGTCATCGACAAGGGTGAGTTCGGGTACGAGAAGGTCAACGTCACCCTGCAACGACGGGACCGCAACTCGTTGCTCGGCTGGTTCGAGCGGATGATCCGTACGCTGCGCGAGGCCCCGGAGATCGGCTTCGGCTCGACCACCCACATCGACGTACCGATGCCTCCGGGGGTGTTGGCGCACCGGGCCGACGGGCCGACCGGCACGATGGTCTTCCTGCACAACCTGGGCACCGACGACGCCGAGGTCGACCTGAGCATGCTGGAGTCGGAGGCGGAGCTGCCGATCGACGTGCTCGCCGACCGCAACTACGACGACGTGGGCAAGTTGGACAAGCTCAAGATCGCCGGCCACGGGTACCGGTGGATCCGGCTCTGTCGATCCTGGTCCTTCTAGCTTCTGCGCCGAAGTCCCCGGCCGTCGCAGGCCGGTCGGGGACTCCGGCGGGACTCCGGCGGGACTCCGGCGGGACTGAGGCGGGCGGGAGGTGGGTTAGGCTCCTGCCGTCGAGCGAGGTTACCGGGAGGTAGGCATGTCGGAGGGGCAGCGGGTCGCGATCGTGACCGGGGCGGCGCGCGGGATCGGCGCGGCCACCGCCAGGCGGTTGGCCGCCGACGGGCTGGCCGTCGCGGTGGTCGACATCGAGGAGTCGGCGACCGCCGAGACGGTGGAGGCGATCACGTCGGCCGGTGGCCGGGCGCTCGGCGTCGGCGCGGACGTGTCGGACCGGGCGCAGGTGGAGGCCGCCGTCGAGCGGGTCGCCACCGAGCTGGGCGCGCCGACCGTGCTGGTCAACAACGCCGGGGTGCTGCGGGACAACCTGCTGTTCAAGATGACCGACGCCGACTGGGACACGGTCATGGGCGTACACCTGCGGGGTGCCTTCCTGGTCAGCCAGGCGGCGCAGAAGCACATGGTCGAGGCCAAGTGGGGTCGGATCGTCAACCTCTCCAGCACGTCCGCGCTCGGTAACCGGGGGCAGGCCAACTACGCGGCGGCGAAGGCCGGGATGCAGGGGTTCACCAAGACCCTCGCCATCGAGCTGGGGCCGTTCGGGGTGACCGTCAACGCGGTGGCGCCGGGCTTCATCGTCACCGACATGACCGCCGCGACCGCCGCCCGGATGAAGATCGACTTCGAGGCGATGCAGAAGCACGCCGAGGGGGAGATCCCGGTACGCCGGGTCGGGCGGCCCGAGGACGTGGCGCACACCATCTCGTTCCTGGCCAGCGAGGGGGCGTCCTTCGTCTCCGGGCAGGTGATCTACGTCGCCGGTGGTCCGCGCGACTGACCCGTTCCTGTTGGTGGTGGGTGGTGGGTGTTAGCAGGGGACCCTTCCTATACACGAGGCGTTAGTAGGGGGCCCTTCCTTACACCCGGGGGCGGGTGAACCAGAGCCAGGCCAGGCCGAGGACGGGCAGCACCAGCGGGATGTAGCCGTACCCGCTGCCGAAGCCGGACCAGACCGTCTCGTCTGGGAACAGGTCGGGGCGGGCCAGGCTGAACGCGCCCACCCCGACCACACCGACCAGCTCGACGAGGCAGCAGGCCAGGGCAACGCTGCGGCCCGCGTGCCCGGCTCGGGCCAGCCCCACCGCCGCCACGATGTAGACCAGGGCGGCCAGCGCCGAGAGCAGGTACGCCAGCGGCGCCTCGTCGAACCGGGTGATGATCTGGAGGCCGGCGCGGCTGGTGGCGGCGATCGCGAAGAGCAGGTACACCGCGATCAGCAGGCGGCCGGGGCCGGCATTGGTCCGGGTCGTCCCGGCGGTCCGCGCCTCAGCCACCGAGCACCTCCCAGGTCTGCTGGAGCCGTACCACGACCACCGGCGTCACCAGGCAGACCGCGCAGACGATCGCCGAACCCCAGCGGGTCGGCTCCATCCGGGCCAGCACCGCAGCAAGCGGCGGCAGGCAGACCAGCGTCACCAGGTAGCCGAAGAACGCCCCCGGCTCGCCGGGCTGCTCGCCACCGGCGAGGGCCACCCCGGCCAGCACCGCCAGCCCGAGCAACGCCAGCTCCAGCACGGCCAGGCCGATCATCTGTACCCGGTCCGGCGCCCGGTGGCGCAGCGTGGCCACCAGCGCCCACACGGCGACCAGCAGCGACAGCACGATGGCGACGGTCGCCGGGACGCCGTCGACCGGGGACCCGGCGGCGGGCGCGGCGGTCACCGGGTCCGTCCGGTGCTCGTTCCGATCACCGGCCCACTCTACTAATCCCCGTAGTACAGACGGCGGGGCGGCGGGCCGGACCCGCCGGGGGACTAGCGTGGACCCCGCTGCGGGTCAGCAGCAGCCAGGCGAGACGGCGGAGGTACCGGTTATGCGGTTCGGGTTGTTCGGCACCGGCCACTGGGCGGCACAGACGCACGCGGCGGCGCTGGACGCGCACCCGAGGGCGGAACTGGTCGGCGTCTGGGGACGCAACCCGGATCGCGCCGCCGCGCTGGCCACCCGGTACGGCGTACCGGCCTTCACCGAGGTCGAGGCGCTGATCGAGGCGTGCGAGGCGGTGGCCGTGGCGCTGCCCCCGGACGTGCAGGCCGACATCGCTGCCCGGGCCGCCACCGCCGGCCGTCACCTGCTGCTGGACAAGCCGCTGGCGTTGACCGTCGCCGACGCCGACCGGGTGGTCGAGGCCGCCACCGCCTCCGGCGTGGCCTCGGTGGTCTTCTTCACCGGCCGGTACCAGCCGGAGGTCGCCGGTTTCATCACGGCCGTCGCGGCGGCCGGTGGCTGGCACACCGCAAGCGTGGTCCGGTTCGCGTCGATCTTCCAGCCCAGCAGCCCGTACGCCCAGTCGCCCTGGCGGCGCGAGCGCGGCGCGCTCTGGGACATCGGCCCGCACGCGCTGTCCGTCCTGCTGCCGGTGCTGGGCCGGGTGCACCGGGTGACGGCCGTGGACGGCCCCGGTGACCTGGTGCACCTGCTGCTCACGCACGACGGCGGGGCTACCAGCACGGTGTCGCTGACGCTGGACGCCCCACCAGAGGCGGTCGCGGCGGAGTTCACCCTCTATGGCGAGAACGGCGTCGAGCGGCTGCCGAACCCGGACGGTTCCTCGGCGACCGCCTTCGGCGTGGCGATCGACCAACTGCTGGCCGAAGTGGACGGCGGCAGCCGGGACCATCGCTGCGACGTCCGCTTCGGCCGCGAGGTCGTCGCCGTACTGGCCGCCGCCGAGACCGCCCGGACCCGCTCCGCCACCGTGGACCTACCCGCCTGACCCGCGTCCGGCCAGGCCGGACGCGCACGTGCCGGTAATTCGATGGCCGGGTCAGGGCGCGGTGGTTAGGGTCGCCGACGTGGTCACCTATGCCTCGATGATCGCGGCCGGCATGCCGGCCGCGTGCTGGTGCCTGGCGTCGGCCCGGCTGCGGGCCCCGCGTCCGGCCCTGGCCGGCGCGACCCGCGACTGACGTCTCCGCGTACGTCCTTCGGCACCGCCGCACCGTGCGGTGTCCCCTCGCGCCATGCCCAGGGCCGTCCGAGTCCCGACCACTCGGACAGGCCCCGCTGACGGCTGCCTGTCCGTACCCGTCGCCCCGACGGCGACAGACAGGACGACATCGTGGCGCCCCGCCGTACCCGTACCACCGCACGTGACCGGTCCCGTCGCGTACTGTCCCAGAACTTCCTGGCCGATCCGGCCGCCCTCCGGCGGATGGTGGACGCCGCCCGCCCCGATCCCGACGGCCTGGTGTTCGAGGTGGGCGCCGGACGGGGACAACTGACCCGGCCACTGGCCGCGCGGTGTGGGCGCGTCGTGGCGTACGAGGTGGATCCGGACGCGGGCGCGGAACTGGCCCGGGTCTGCGCCGCGCTGCCCACCGTCACGCACCGCCAGGTCGACTTCCTCACCGTGACACCGCCTCGGGAGGAGTTCGCCGTGGTCGGCAACATCCCGTGGTCGCTGACGGCGGCCGTGGTGCGCTGGTGCCTGGCCGCGCCGACGCTGCGCTCGGCGACCCTGATGACCCAGTGGGAGTACGCCCGTCGTCGCGCCGGTGACTACGGCAGGTGGACCCGACTGACGGTGCTGACCTGGCCGGAGTTCGAGTGGCGGCTGGCCGGACGGGTGCCGCGTACCGCGTTCCGTCCGGTGCCCCGGGTCGACGCGGGGATCCTGCGGGTGGACCGTCGGGCGCGTCCGTTGCTGGCCCCGCAGACGCTGCCCGCGTACCGGCGGATGGTGGAGCTGGGCTTCGGCGGTGCCGGCGGCTCGGTCGCGGCCTCGCTGGCCCGGCAGTACCCGCGGGCCCGCCTGGCCGCGGCGCTGCGCGCCGGGCGGCTCGCGCCGGACACCCCGGTCGGGCACGTCTGGCCGGAGCAGTGGTTGGCCCTGCACCGGCTCCTGCACGCGCGCTGACCTCGGCTCAGGTCGCCGCGCGCAGCGCCTCACCGAGCTCGGCCGGGGAACCGAAGTGCTCCACCGGCAGCGCCCGGACCGCCTCCAACTGCTCGGTGCTGGCGCCGTTCTCCTGGCACCAGCGGATCAGGTCCTCGCGGGAGACCGGAAAGTCCAGCCCCGCGATCTGGTCCGGCAGGAAGGCACCGCTGTCGGTCATGGTGTCCGATCTACCCGCCCGAGGTGCCCGGCACACCCCCGGTTTGCTCCCGGGGGTGCCGGGTAGCCGCAGGCATGCTGGTACAGCGGCTCGGCGCGCCGAGCGACCTCGACCCGTTGCTGGAGCGAGTCCGGGACGTCCGGGTGGTGATGATCGGCGAGGCGACGCACGGTACCCACGACTACTACCGCATCCGGGAACAGCTCACCCGGCGGTTGATCGCCGAGTGCGGGTTCAGTTTCGTCGCGGTGGAGGGTGACTGGCCGGACTGCGACCGGGTGAACCGTTCGGTGACCGCTGCGGCGGGTGGTGCGATGGAGCCGCAGACCGCGCTGGAGCGTTTCGAGCGCTGGCCGACCTGGATGTGGTCCAACGCCGAGGTGGCCCGGTTCTGCCGCTGGCTGCGAGCGTGGAACCTGGAACGACCCGAGGCATCCCGGGCCGGGTTCCACGGTCTGGACGTGTACAGCCTCTGGGAGTCGATGCAGGCGATCTTCGACTACCTCGGCGAGGAGGACCCGGCGTCGCTGGAGGCCGCCCAGGACGCGTACCGGTGCTTCGAGCCGTACGGCAAGCAGGTCGAGGAGTACGGCCTGGCCAGCCGTTTCGTCTCCGCCCGCTGCGAGGAGGAGGTGGTACGGCTGCTGGCGCGTACCCGCGAACACGCCGCCACGGCCGGACCGGGCGCCTTCTCGGCCTGGCAGAACGCGGAGGTGGTGGCCGGCGCGGAGCGGTACTACCGGGAGATGGTGGCCGGTGGGCCGGGATCGTGGAACATCCGCGACGGCCACATGGCCGACACCCTGGACCGGTTGCTGGACCGTTACGGGCCGGGCGCCCGGGGCGTGGTCTGGGCGCACAACACGCACGTCGGTGACGCGCGGGCCACCGACATGGCCGCCGACGGGATGCTCAACATCGGCCAGCTCGCCCGGGACCGCTACGGGCCGGACGGGGTGGCCCTGATCGGCTTCGGCAGCTATCGCGGCACGGTGACGGCAGCACCGCGCTGGGGCTCTCCGGCCGAGGCGATGGTGGTGCCGCCGGCCCGCCCCGGTTCGGTGGAGCACCGGCTGCACGAGCTGATGCCGGACCGGGCGGTGCTGGTCTTCGGCGGCCCGGACCAGCCGGGCTGGGTCACCGACACACTCGACCACCGGGCGGTCGGCGTGGTCTACGACCCGTCGTTCGAGTCGTGGGGCAACTACGTGCCGACCCGGCTCGGGGAGCGGTACGACGCCTTCGTGTGGTGCGACGAGACCACCGCCCTGCACCCGCTGCCCGCGCTGACCACACCGGGCGAGATGGAAACCTATCCAGCAGGCGTCTGAACGCGCGCTGCGGTGCGCTGCGGTGCGGTGCGGTGCGGTGCGCGCGCTTGCGGTGCGGTGCGTGCGTTCGGTGTGGGCGGGGTGCTGATGTTAGGAGGGGTCCCCTGCTATGCACGAGGCGTTAGCAGGGGACCCTTCCTTACACAACCCGTCAGGTGCCGGCGTGCACCTTGTCGTCGAGCTTGGCGCGTAGCTTCTCGCCCTCGATGTCGACGTTGGGCAGGAACCGGTCCAGCCAGCGCGGCAGCCACCAGGCCGCCTTGCCGAGCAGCGACATCACCGCCGGGACGATGGTCATCCGGACCACGAAGGCGTCGATGGCGACACCGACCGCCAGCGCGAAGCCCATCGACTTGATGACCGGGTCGTCGAGGAAGACGAAGCCGCCGAAGACCGAGGTCATGATGAGCGCGGCGGCGGTGACCACCCGGGCACCGTGCCCCATCCCGTTGATGGTGGCCTGCTGGGCGGTGTCGCCGTGGACGAAGTCCTCCCGCATCCGGGAGACCAGGAAGACCTCGTAGTCCATGGCCAGGCCGAACAGGATGCCGATCAGCAGGATCGGCAGGAAGCTGATCAGCGGGCCCGGGGTGTCCAGGCCGAACAGGTCCGCCAGGTGCCCCTGCTGGAACACCGCGACCGTAAGACCGAAGGTGGCCGCCACGGTGAGCAGGAAGCCCAGCGCCGCCTTGATCGGCACCAGCACCGACCGGAACACCAGCATCAGCAGCAGGATCGACAGGCCGACCACCAGGCCCAGGTAGACCGGCATCGCGTCGGAGAGCTTCTCCGAGATGTCGATGCCGATGGCGGTCACGCCGGTCAGCAGCACGTCGGCGCCCTGGACGCCGTCGACCGCCGTACGGATGTCGTGCACCATCGTCTCGGTGGCCGGGTCGGTCGGGCCGGTCTGCGGGATCACGCCGAGCAGCGCGGTCCGGCCGTCCGGGCTGAGCTGCGGCGGGGCCACCGCCAGCACGTTCTCGGTGTTCTGCACCAGGTTGGCCACCTGCGGCACGGCGGCGGCGGTGGCCTGCGCGTCGTCGCCGGCCACGACCACCGCGAGTCGGCCGGTGAAGCCCGGCCCGAAGCCCTCGGTGATCAGGTCGTTGGCGACCCGGGGAGCCGAGCCGGCCGGCGCGGTGCCGGCGTCGGGCAGGGCCAGACGCATGTCCGGGGCGGGCAGCGCGAGCAGGCCGAGACCGATCACTCCGGCCAGGATCACCGGGATCCGGAAGCGGGTGAGGAACGCCGCCCAGCGGAACCCGAACGTCGACCGGTCCTCGCCGGTGATGGTGGCCGCGTCGGGGCCGACGCCGCTCTCGGCCGTCTCCGGCTTGCCCTGGTCGCCGTCGGCGGCCTGCGGTGCGGCCGTACGCAGCTTGCGGGGCAACACCCGGCGGCCGGCGAAGCCGAGCAGGGCCGGTTGCAGGGTGATCGCCACCAGCACCGCCACGGTCACCGTGCCGGCTGCGGCCAGACCCATCACGGTCAGGAACGGGATGTTCACCACCGACAGCCCGGCGAGGGCGATGACCACGGTGGCTCCGGCGAAGACCACCGCCGATCCGGCGGTGCCCACCGCTCGACCGATCGCCTCGTCCGCAGGCAGCCCTTCGAGCAGGTTCTGCCGGTAGCGGGAGGTGATGAAGAGCGAGTAGTCGATGCCCACGGCGAGGCCGAGCATCAGCGCGAGGATCGGCGCGGTGCTGGTCAGCTCGACCACGCTGCTGAGCGCGAACAGGCCGGCCATGCCGACGCCGACACCGATCAGCGCGTTGAGCATGGTCATCCCGGCCGCCACCAGCGAACCGAAGGTGATCACCAGGACGATCAGGGCGACCGCGACACCGATCGCCTCGGTCGAGCCCACCTCGGGCTCGGCGTTGAGCACCTCACCGCCGGGGGCGACCTGCCAGCCCTGGGCTTCGGCCTGGGTGCCGATTTCCTCGTACGCCTCCCGCTGCTCTTCGGTGATCGCGTCGGAGCCACCGCCGAACTGCACCTGGATCAGGGCATACCGACCGTCCGGTGACACGGCGCCGACCTGGAACGGGTCGACGGCGGCGAGTACGCCGGGGACCGCCGTGGCCTCCTGGGTGATCGACTGGACCACCGCCTGGCCTTCGGGTGTGCCGAGTTGTCCCTCGGCGGGCGCCTTGACGGCGATCGTGCCGGTCGCGCCGGACGCCGCCGGGAACTGCTCGGCGAGCAGGTCGAGAGCGCGCTGCGACTCGGTCCCGGGCATGGTGAAGTTGCTGGCCGTCGGGCCGCGCAGGGTCGCTGCGGCCAGGCCGAGCCCGACGAGTACGACGAGCCAGATCGCGGCCACGAGCCGCCGTCGGCGCATCGAACCCCGGCCAAGCCGGTAGAGCAGGGTCGCCATGAGGTCCTTTCCCTCGGTCAGTGAATGTGGAACGGGTCAGTGAACGGGCTCCAACGCCCGTCGCAGCAGGGCGAGCAGGGCGGCGCGCAGGTCCTCGTCGGACACCTCGGCGAACTGTCCGCAGGTCTCGGCGATGCCGGCGAGCAGCACCAGTGCGCAGATCCGGGCAGAGTCCCGGGACGAGCGTCCGGCCAGGGCGGCGATGAGCCGCTCGGAGATCTCGTGGATGTGCGCGAAGTCGGGTTGTTGCAGCAGTTCCGGGAACTCGCCGCGGAGCAGGGCGATCTCGCCACGGAACCGGACCGCCAGGTCGACGAAGCCCTCGGTGGCGACCTGCTGGGCGCGGGCCGGGTCGTCCTGCGCCGCGATCCGGTCGTCCAGCGCCTGCAACACCTCGATCGCGGGCGCCATCAGCTCGGTGAGGATCGCCTCCTTGTTGGCGAAGTGATAGAGCACCGCCGCCTTGGAGCAGCCGACCTCACGCGCGATGTCCTGCAACGAGGTGCCCCGGTAGCCGGTGGCGGCGAACCGCCGGGTGGCGGCGGCCAGGATCTCGTCGTGGGTCTGCTGGGTCGGGCGTGCCATGGCAGCCAGCATGCCTGACCGATCGGTCAGAGGCTGACCGATCGGTCAGATCAGTGGTCTTCGCCACAACCACCCGGGTTCGATTGGCTCTCGGGCCCCGTCCGTCCGATGCCCAGAATCGCGGTATGACCTTTACTGTGATCGATCGGGCGAATGCGCTGCGCGCGCTGCACCGCCCCGGTGACCCACTCGTCCTGCCCAACACCTGGGACGCCGGCTCGGCCCGGGCCGTGGCCGACGCCGGCTTCCCCGCCGTCGCCACCGGCAGCGCCGCCGTCGCGGAGTCGCTCGGCTATGCCGACGGCGAGCGCACCCCACCGGCCGAGATGTTCGCGGCGGTGGCCAGGATCGCCCGTGCGGTCACCGTGCCGGTCACCGCCGACCTGGAGCGGGGGTACGGCCTGCCTCCGGCAGAGCTGGTCGAGCGCCTGCTCGACGCCGGAGCGGTCGGGCTCAACCTGGAGGACTCCGAACCCGGCGGCGGCGCGATGGTGGACACCGAGAAGCAGGCCGACCTGCTGGCCGAGGTCCGGGCGGCGGCCGACGCGGCCGGCGTACCGGTGGTGCTCAACGCCCGGGTGGACGTCTTCCTCCAGCAGGTCGGCGACCCGGAACGGCGACTCGCCGAAGCCATCCGCCGGGCCCGCCGCTACGTGGCGGCCGGTGCGGACTGCGTCTATCCGATCGTGCTCGCCGACGCCGCCGACCTGCGTACCTTCGTGGCAGAGGTGTCCGGCCCGGTGAACGTCCTGGCCCGCCCGGCGGCCCCGACGCTCGCCGACCTCGCCACGCTCGGCGTCGCCCGGGTCAGCTACGGCTCCGGCGTGTACGCGGCGACCCGTGCGCACACCGCCCGCCTGCTCGCCGCGATCGCCGCCGGCGAACGGCTGGGCTGAGCCGATGAGCTGGGCTTCCCGGGTGCGCTGGGCCGAGCGGGTGAGTTGGGCTGAGCGGGTGAGTTGGGCTGAGCGGATGAGCTGGGCCGAGGGGTTGCGCCGGGCCGAGCGGGTGCGCCGGGTCGACTGCCGTGCGGAGGCGGCAGTGCCGAGCGTCACCTGCCGGTGGCGGAGCCGGGTGCCGCGTCACGGCGAGTGAGTCGAGCCGACCGTCCACGCCCCAGTGCGCCTGTCGAGCTGACGGCGTGGACGGATCGGCGCGGCTCCGCCACGCTCCAGCCGCGCCCTGTCGAGCTGAGAGCGGGGACGGATCGGCGCGACTCCGCCCACGCTGCAGCCGCGCCCTGTCGAGCTGACGGCGTGGACGCCATCGGCGCGTTCCGGTTGACCGCGTGTCGCGGCGGCGGGATGGTGAGCGGATGAGTCGGGCGGACGAGACCCGGGACGGCGTGGCGCTGACCAACCTCGATCAGGCGCTCTTCGACGGGTCCGGTGCGATCAAGCGGGACCTGGTCGACTACCTGGACGCGGTCGCCGATCGGCTCGTCCCGCACCTGCGCGGCCGACCGTTGTCGGTGGTCCGGGTACGCCCCGGCCAGCCGCCGTTCATGCAGAAGAACCTGCCCCGCTACACCCCCGAATGGGTACGCCGCGTGCCGGTCTGGGCCGAGGCGTCCCACCGGGAGATCGCGTACGCGCTCTGCGACGACCGCCGTACCCTGCTCTGGTTCGCCAACCAGCGCGCGGTGGAGTACCACACGACGCTGGCGGTGGTCGACGACCTGAGCCGTCCCACCCACCTGGTGCTCGACCTCGATCCGCCGTCCGACGGCGGCTTCGGTGCCGGGGTGGCCGCCGCGCTGCTGGTCCGACAGGCCCTCGCCGACGCCGGGCTGGCCGGCGCGGTGAAGACCAGCGGGGCCAAGGGAGTGCACGTCTTCGTGCCGATCGCGGCCGGTCCGGACGCCGAGGAACTGGCCGCCGCCACCCGGGCCCTCGCGGCCCGCGCGGAACGGCTCGACCCGGCGCTGGCCACCACCGCGTTCATCCGGGAGGACCGGGCGGGCAAGGTCTTCGTGGACCCGACCCGGTCCGGCGGGGCCACCGTCGCGTCCGTTTACAGCCCCCGGCTGCGACCGGGTGTGCCGGTCTCCTTCCCGGTGCCCTGGGCCGACCTGGAGTCGGTGGCCCCGGCCGACTTCACCATCCGGACGGTGCCCGGCCTGCTGGCGGACCGGGACCCGTGGGTCGAGGAGATGCCGCCGCCGCAGCGACTCCCGGCCGACCTGGTCGAGGAGGGCCGGACCATCCCGATCCCCCGGGTGCAGGCCATGCACGAGGGTCGCCGCCGGGCCCGCGCCCGGCGCGCCGAGGGCGGCTGAGGACCGGTCCCGTCAGCCCTTGATGGTCCAGCGCTGCTTGGTGACCCATTCGGCGCCCGGTGCCACGGCCAGCTCGCGCCACTCGATGACCAGGAAGTCGGCGCCCGGCATCCGTACCGGTTGGGCCAGTTCCAGGACGGCGAAGTGGTTCGGCTGGTTGTGCTCCAGTTCGTGCTGGCTGACCCCGGTGCTGCCGCAGCCGGAGACGATCAGCGGGCGGGGCGTGACGCTGGAGTCGTTCTGTGGGATCCGCACCAGCGTCTCGCGCAACTGCGGCTTGTGCTTGTGCCCGTGCAGCAGCAGCGAGAAGCCGAGCCGTTCCAGGCGCTGCTCGACCAACCCGGCGTCGCGGACGGTGGACAGGTCGAGCACGACCGCGTCACCCCGTCGCGGCTCCAGCGGTTCGGGGAAGGGGTGCAGGTGGTGGTGCATCACCGCGACCCGTACGTTCTCCGGTGGCTCCTGCTCCAGCAGTTCCTTGACGATGTCGAGCTGACGTTTGCCGATGTAGCCGTAGTGGTTCTGGTCGTCCTCGAAGATGCAGGAGTTCAACCCGACGATGGTCATCGTCCGGTCGGTACGCCGATAGACGATCTCCCTCGCCTCCGGCCGGGTGCCCGAGGTCCGCAGGTCCCACTCGATGCGCGGATAGACCTCGTGGAACAGCTCCTCGCCATAGAACTGGTGCGCGAAGGTGAGGTAGTTGTCGAAGCGGTTGGCCCGGTTCGACTTGGTCTGGAGCCAGTCGATGTCGTGGTTGCCGGGGACCAGCACCACCTGACTGCGGTCCATCCCGGTGTTCTCGCACAACTCGGTGAGGAACTGCCGGACCAGGTCGAACTCGTCCTGCCGACCGGTGTAGGTGGAGTCGCCGGAGACCACCAGGACGGCGTCCGAGGCGGCGCAGCCGGATCGTTTGAGGGCGGCGTGGAACTCCCGGGTCAGCTCGACGCTGAGCCGGTCGGAGTTCTCGGTGTCGGCGAACCGGTGCACGTCGATGCGACTGCCGCCCTCGGTGATCGACCCAAAGTGGACGTCGGAGATGTGGAAGATCATCCGGCGGGGGAAGTCCGGGTCGCCCGTCGGCGCGCCCCGCTCGTCCACGGTCGTCGACGCCGGATCCTTGGCCCCCTCGACCAGCCAGCGCGCGAAACCGTCCGCGTCGCGCAGCGGCAGGCCGTTGGCGTGCAGCATCAGGATCTGATCGGCGGTCGACTCCAGGTGGAGCCGTTCGGCGCCGTACCGGACCGCCGCCCGCCCGAAGCGGCGAGCCGCCTCCACGTCGCCCAGCACGAAGTGCGCCTCGGCGCGGACCAGGTTCGCCCAGGAGTCGGTCTCCTGACCGGGGCGGGAGTCGATCTCGTCGAGCACCTGCCGATACCGCGCGAGCGCCGGCTCGGGGCTGCCCGGATCGGCGATGGCCATCATGCCGGCGCAGGCCACCGCCAGGTACAACGAGGTGGGGGAGAGGGTGGCACCCTGCTGGTAGAGGCGCAGCGCCTCGGCGTACCGGCCCTGGCGTTTGAGGGCGCCGCCGAGCATGCCGAGCGTCTCCGGGTCCGACGGGTTCAGCTCGTACGCCCGGTTCAGTGCCACCTCGGCCGCGTCGAGCCGGGTCAGCTTGCGCAGGTAGAAGCCGCGCTGCCGGTGTACCTCCCAGTCGCCGTCGGCCTCCGGGAAGGCGGCGTCGAGCACCTGCACCGCGCTGGCGTAGTCGCTCTCGGCGGCCAGCCGGTAGCTCAGCGACAGCAGCGCCCCGGTCGGCAGGTCACCCGACTGCCGCGCCCAGTGCCAGACGGCGAGCAACTGCTCGATGTTCCGGCTCCGCTCGATCTTGTGGTGCAGTTCCTGCTCGAAGGCGACCCGGTCGGTACGCGGATGGAAGTTCAGCCCCAGGTCACTCAACGCGTCCCGGACCGGATTGTGCACGTGCGGGCTGTCCGAGATGAGCGCCTCGCGATAGGCGAACCGGAACCGCGGATCCTGGTCGAACTGTGGACTGTAGAACAGCACCCGCTGGCTCTTCAGGTCGAACGGCAACTCGGTGCCGTGCACCGCGACGAGAATCGTCTTGCCGGGCGAGATCGCCTGCCGGACGCCCAACTCGTAGTAGACGCTGCCGTTGGGTGAACTGATGTCGGCGACCACCACGTCGGCGGCCTGGAGGTGCCGGAACGCCTGGTTGACGATGGTGCCGGGCTCGGTGATCTCGTCGGCGCGGAACACCGACCAGCCGGCGTCCTGGGCCACCGGACGCAGGATCCCGTGATAGAACCGGTCGAAGTCGTGCATCAGGCCGGAGGGCAGCCGTTTCAGCCCGAACGGCATGATGACGAAGAGCTTCTTGGCACCCGAGATGTTCGACATCGACGTTCCGATCGTGCTGGTCAGGTGTGGCTCTCGAAAAGGCCCTTGCCGTTGACCCGGACCAGGGTCGCCAACTCGCTGAAGTCAGCGTATTCGTAGACCCGGATCCGGGGTATGTCCGGATGATTGGAGTTGGCCGCTCCACGGAGGAGGAACGGCAGCACAGCAGACGTGTGTCTGAAATAGATGGACGGTTTCCCCAGGGCGATCGCCACCCCGGCCTCGACCAGTGCGCTCGACGGATTCGACAGCGGCAGCACCAGCAGGAAGTGCCGACTGCGCGCCAGCGCCCGTAACTCGTCCCGGAAACCGAGGTCGACGGCGGGGAAGTCGACGATCTCGGGACGATCCCGACCCGCGTAGTAGCAACTCAGCCCGGAGCGCTGCTCGATCTCCCGGACCAGCGTCATGATCTGCTGACGGTGGACCGGGTACTCCGACTCGGGTAGCGAGGCCATCGGCGTCGAGACGAACACGTCGAACTCCGGCCCGTCACCGGCCAGGGACCGGCGGCGTACCGTGGCGATCACCGCGACCGTCGCCCCGGTGACGGCCACCCCGGCGAGGAACGACACCAGCGCGACCGCGACCGTGCCACCCTGCCCGAGCAGCGGCACCACACCCTGCACGACCGCCACCACCACCGTGGCCGAGGCCGCGATCGCCGCACCGCCGTAGGACGCCTTCTCGGTGGCCGAGATCCGCGACCATCGTACGTTCACCCGGGGCACCGGCAGCCCTTCCGCAGAGTGGCGAGGTGCTCACAGCATAGTGTCGGCGCGCACCTGCGTACTGACCGCCGATCGGGGGTCGGAACGGCCGGTCTGCCGCTGGTCAGTCCGTGTCCGGCGCCACCGCCATGCCGACGGATCCGCAGGTCTCGGGCGCGTTCCGGAACCGCTCGACGTCGAGGACGTAGACGCTTGAATCCTTACCGCCTGCCCGACCCGAATCTCACGGATCCCGGCAGGATTCCGTTACCTCGGAGCCTCAGTCGGCTCGTCCGGTCAGCGCCAGACGCACCCCTAGACCGATCATGACGAGACCAGCTGCTGCACCGATGGCCTCGAGACGGCGCCGTGACTTTCCCAGCCACAGCCGTGCGGTACCGGCAAACAGCGCCCAGACG
This sequence comes from Micromonospora sp. NPDC002389, assembly GCF_040296095.1. Classification (NCBI taxonomy): domain Bacteria; kingdom Bacillati; phylum Actinomycetota; class Actinomycetes; order Micromonosporales; family Micromonosporaceae; genus Micromonospora; species Micromonospora sp. NPDC002389. The sequence continues at coordinate 144,173 of NZ_JBEOWP010000001.1, read as the reverse complement.
CTGTCGGAAATCAGCGCGATCACCACGCAGACGAGCCCCAGCAAGAACATCTGAAGCCAGACACGGCCGGCGGTGTGATTGACGAACTGCGGGAGGATCGCCGCGAACAGGAGAAAGCCCTTGGGGTTACTGACTCCGACTACCACGCCTTCGGTGAAGATCCGCCGCATGCTCTTACCTGCCATCGTGCCCTCCATCGCCGTACCGAGCGCCGCACGATGCCGGAAAGCTTGGACCCCCAGGTAGACGAGATACGCAGCCCCAATGAGCTTGATGACGTTGTAGACAAGGATCGAGCCTTCCACCAGAGCGCCGAGACCGACCGCGACGGCAGTGACTTGGACAATGAGCCCAGCCTCATTGCCCGCGACAGTGACCAGAGCAGCTCGCCTTCCGAGGGAGACACCACGGCTGACCACAAAGAGGACGCTCGGCCCCGGAACGGCGATCACCGCCAGCGCGACGACGAACAGCGCGGCAACCTGATGAGGCTCGATGATCATCCGACGGATACTAGTCCGACCGGCCGCAGCCGGACAAACGAATGAGGCCGCCGACCGGGTTCCCTGGTCAACGGCCTTCTCGTCTTTGTAGCAGCTTTCCTGGCAAGTGTGCCCCCGGCAGGATTCGAACCTGCGCCCCCGCCTCCGGAGGGCGGTGCTCTATCCCCTGAGCTACGGGGGCTCAGCGACTGGTGAAGACTAGCAAACCCACCCCCCGATCGCCGAACCGGCACCCCGGCCCCACCCTTACCCCCACCCCCGCGTCGTCCCGTTGATCAAGAGGTTTTGGTGCTCGACGGGCGCTTCCGAAGGCCAAAACCTCTTGATCAACGCAGCGAGAGAGAGTGCGGGCGGGGTGGGGGGCGGGTAGGGGTGGGGTGGGTGGGGGTGGGTGGGGGTGGGTTAGGTGGCTTGGGTTCGGCCGCAGCTGGGGAGGGGGTGCGGCACGATGCGGCGGGGGAGGCGGCGGGGCCACTCGTTGCGGGCCCAGGAGCCGTCCACGATCAGGTGCACGGTGCGCTGCTCGGTGCCGCTGAGGCGGAGCACGAAGTCCCGGGGAAGTGCCGGGTCCACCGACGGGGTGGTGACCATGAACCGCACCCGCCCGCGCGAGGAGACCGCCGAGATCACGTCGGCTGCCGGCATCGTGCCGACGAGCCGTACCCGGCCGAGCCAGTAGACCTCGGCGAGGTGCTCCTGGGCGGCTCGGGTGATGGCCGGGTACTCGCTGCGTACCCACCGCTCGACCGCGCCGACGCAGAGCCCGCAGGCGCGCTCGCGCGGCTCGCGCGGGCCCAACCCCCAGGCTCGCAGGTACGCCCCGACGACCCCGGCGTCGAGGGTGAGCCCGAAGTGCTGCTCGATCAGGGTGTGCAGACTCTGGCGAGTCCACAGTTCCTCGTCCAGACCGAACTCGTCGGGGTGGACGCCCCGGAGTGTGTCGATCAGTTCCAGCTCCTGCTCGCGGCTGAGCGCTCCCGACTCGCTCTGCCGCTGTCCGCGACGGACGGCTGCCACCGCCCCGTCACCGCCGATGGTGTGGCGTCGGCACCAGCTGGTGACCGAACGCCGTGCGTCTCTGAGTGCAACCCCCACGTCCTGCGCAACGAGCCCGAATCCCAACTGGTCACGATATGTGGGGAGAAAGGTTGTCAAGCTCAGTAATTGGTTCAGAAGGCGCTAAAGGTGCGTATCGGACAAAAGGGTGGTGCGGGGTGGCCCGTGCACGGGCGAGGGGCCCGACCGGTGATACCCGGCGGGCCCCTCGGGGTGGAACACGATGTCGCGGCGGTCGCGGACCGCCCTGGTCTTAGCCGGTGGCCTGCTGGAGCTTCCGGAGCTCGTTGATCTCCTTCTGCTGCGCCAGCTTCATGGCCTCGGCCATCCGGACCACCTCGGGCCGGTCGGACGTCTTGAGCAGCCCGTCGACCATGTGGATCCCGCCGAGATGGTGCTTGATGATCAGATCCATGAAGAGGCGGTCGACCTCGGCGCCCTGGGCCTCGTGGAGCTGGGCGATCTGCTCCCGGGTGGCCATGCCGGGCATCAGCCCGTCCGCGTCCGCCCGTACGCCGTCCGGCATCCACTCCATCGCCGGTCGGGTGCCGGTGGGCAGCAGGTCCCACTCCTGCAACCAGCGCTGCATGTGACCGATCTGCGCCTGCTGGGTCAGCGCCATGTCGTACCCCATCTGCCGGATCGCCGGATCCTGCCCCTTGGCGTACGCCACCATGGCCATCTCCACCGCCTGCGCGTGGTGCCGGGACATGTCCCGGGCGAAGCCGGCCTCGGCCGACTCCTCACCCGGTGTACGCCCGGCGGCCAGCGTCGCGGCCGTCCAGCCGACGGCGAGCAGCATCAGCGCCGTCAGGGCCAGCGTCAGGTAGCGCAGCGTCCGGGAGGCCGGGCGGGGTGCTGCCCCGCCCGTCTGCTCGGTCACCGGTGGGTCCTGCACGGCGGTCGGCATGTCAGCCGCCCTGCGAGGGCTGCATCTCGCGGGGCTCGGTGCCGGTGCCGGTGGTGTAGTTGCCGGAGGAGCACGGCACACCCGGCTCCATCGAGGCGTTCTGCGCCAGCACGGTGGCGAACTCCTTGAGCCGCGAGTCGCCGGCGTCGTCGACCTTGAGCTGGTAGCCCCACGCCTGGATCGAGACGGGCTTGTCGAGGCCCTCGTAGGGGCTCATGAGCATGAAGTCGTTGCCGCGGACGATGTCGGCCAGCTTCTCCACGTCCGCCTCGGGCAGGTCGGGGCGGTAGGTGAGCCAGACCGCGCCGTGCTCCAGGCTGTGCAGTGCGTGCTCGTTGGCGATCGGCGCCGCGTAGACGTCACCGAGGCAGCGCTGCCAGGTGTTGTTGTGCGGGCCGCCGACCGGCGGGCTGTGCGGGTACTCGATCTTGCCGGCCCGGTGCTCCTGGTTGGAGATGCTCTCCGGGTCGCTCTCCCGGAAGTTGACGATGCCGTCGATCGCCGCGGCCTTGTCCTGCCACGACTGGCTGCCCTTGAAGGTCGCCCAGGCGCCGAAGCCGATGATCGAGGTGGCGAGCACGCCCACGGCGACGAAGAGGGCGATCGGCCCCCACGAGCGGCCCTGGCTGACCTTGACCGGGGTGACCGGCTTGCGGGGACCCTTGCCACCGCCGGAGCGGGGGGTCGCCGGCTTCTTGTCGCTGGTCGGCTTGGCGCCGGCGGCCGGCCGACCTGCCGCCGGCTTCTTGCCGGTGCTGACCACGGTCGGGCGGCGCTGCGGGCCGCCCGGGGTGCTGATGCTCATCGTGCCTCGTCAGGTCGGTCGGTCAGAGGAGTTCAGCGGCCCAGCCCCCGATGCCGGGTCGCCGCCGCGGGGACCGAGTCTACCCCCGATAACATGGTTCGGTGACTCCCGCTGAACTCGCCGAAGCCGTCCTGGCCGCCGCTCACGCCGTCTTCGCCGACCGAGGGCTGGACCGCTCCGCGCTGCCGGAGCACACGACGGTCGAGCGTCCCCGCAATCCCGAGCACGGCGACTACGCCGCCACGCTGGCGCTCCAGCTCAGCAAGAAGGTGGGCGTACCGCCCCGTGAGCTGGCCACCGCGCTCGCCACGGAGCTGGGCAGCACGGCGGGGATCAAGTCGGTGGAGATCGCCGGCCCGGGCTTCCTCAACATCCGGCTCGACGCCGCCGCCGCCGGCCAGCTCGCCCGGACCATCGTCGAGGCGGGCGAGGAGTACGGCCGTGGTGACCGGCTCGCCGGTCTGAAGATCAACCTTGAGTTCGTCTCGGCCAACCCGACCGGACCGGTGCACATCGGCGGCGTGCGGTGGGCGGCGGTCGGCGACGCGCTGAGCCGCCTGCTGCGGGCCACCGGCGCCGAGGTCGGTACGGAGTACTACTTCAACGACGCCGGTTCGCAGATCGACCGGTTCGCCCGCTCGCTGCTCGCCGCCGCCCGGGGCGAGGCGGCCCCGGAGGACGGCTACGGCGGGGCGTACATCGCCGAGATCGCCGCCGAGGTCACCAGCCGGCGGCCGGAGGTGGTGTCGCTGGACGAGGCCGCCGCCCAGGAGGTGTTCCGGGTGGAGGGCGTCGCGCTGATGTTCGAGGAGATCAAGTCCTCGCTGCGCGACTTCGGGGTGGAGTTCGACACCTACTTCAACGAGAAGGACCTGCACGACCGGGGTGAGCTGGAGCACGCCCTCACCCGGCTGCGGGAGCAGGGACACGTCTTCGACGCCGACGGCGCGACCTGGCTGCGCACCACCGACTTCGGCGACGACAAGGACCGGGTGCTGCGCAAGTCCAACGGCGAGTGGACGTACTTCGCCGCGGACTGCGCCTACTACCTGGACAAGCGGGAGCGCGGCTTCGACCGCGTCGTGATCATGCTGGGCGCGGACCACCACGGCTACATCGGCCGGATGAAGGCGATGGCCGCCTGCTTCGGCGACGAGCCGGAGCAGACCCTGGAGATCCTCATCGGCCAGATGGTCAACCTGGTCCGCGACGGCGCGCCGGTGCGGATGAGCAAGCGGGCCGGCACCGTGGTCACCCTGGAGGACCTGGTCGACGCGATCGGGGTGGACGCCTCCCGGTACGCGCTGGCCCGCTACTCCAGCGACTCGCCGATCGACATCGACATCGAGCTGTGGACCAGGGCCACCCGTGACAACCCGGTCTACTACGTGCAGTACGTCGCGGCCCGGACGGCGAACGTCGCGCGCAACGCCGCCGAGGTCGGGCTGCCCCGGGGTGACGCCGACTCGTTCCGGCCCGAGCTGCTCGACCACGACAAGGAGAACGAGCTGCTCAAGGCGCTCGCCGAGTTCCCCGCCGTGGTGGCCGCCGCCGCCGAGCTGCGCGAACCGCACCGGGTGGCCCGCTACCTGGAGGACCTGGCTGGGGCGTACCACCGGTTCTACGACAACTGCCGGATCCTGCCCCGGGGTGACGAGGAGGTCACCGACCTGCACCGGGCCCGGCTCTGGCTGAACGACGCCACCCGGGTGGTCATCGCCAACGGCCTGCGCCTGCTCGGCGTCTCGGCCCCCGAGAGGATGTGACCGATGCGCGCTCACGAGGCCGGTGCGCTGCACGGTGACATCGGCAACCGGGGCCCGGCGTGGCTGCGTACCCCGGGCGATGTCAACGCCCTGGTGCCGCGCCTGTGGCCGCGCAACACCCGGCGCGGCGACGGCGGCGCGCTGGTCGTCGCGGGGCTGGACGTCCGCGACGTGGCCGCGCGGTTCGGCACCCCGGTCTACGTGCTGGACGAGGACGACCTGCGGTCGCGCTGCCGCGACTTCCGGGCCGCCTTCCCGGACGAGGACGTCTACTACGCGGGCAAGGCGTTCCTCTGCCGCGCGGTGGTCCGGATGATCGCCGAGGAGGGGCTGTTCCTCGACGTGTGCAGCGGTGGTGAGCTGGCCGTGGCGCTGGCCGCCGGGATGGAGCCCGCGCGGATCGGCTTCCACGGCAACAACAAGTCCGTGGCCGAGCTGACCCGGGCGTTGGACGCCGGGGTGGGCCGGATCATCGTCGACTCGTCCACCGAGATCGACCGGCTCACCGCGCTGGCCCGGGAGCGGGGAATCCGGCCCCGGGTGATGATCCGGGTCACCGTCGGCGTGGAGGCGCACACCCACGAGTTCATCGCCACCGCACACGAGGACCAGAAGTTCGGCTTCTCGCTGGCCGGGGGCGCGGCGAGCGCGGCGGCGCTGCGGATCCTCGACGAGGACGTGCTGGAGCTGCGCGGCCTGCACTCGCACATCGGCTCGCAGATCTTCGACACCAGCGGCTTCGAGGTGTCCGCCCGCCGGGTGCTCTCGCTTCAGGCGCAGATCCGCGACGCCCGTGGGGTGGAGCTGCCGGAGCTGGACCTCGGCGGCGGCTTCGGCATCGCGTACACCACCCAGGACGACCCCTCGACCCCGCACGAGTTGGCCAAGCGGCTGCGCCGGATCGTGGACGCGGAGTGCGCGGCGGAGCGCCTGACGGTGCCGCGCATCTCGATCGAGCCGGGTCGGGCGATCGTCGGCCCGGCCGTGTTCACCCTCTATGAGGTGGGCACCGTGAAGTCCGTGCTGGTCGGCGCCGGCGGTGACGCGGCCGACGGGCACCGGGCCTACGTCAGCGTCGACGGGGGGATGAGCGACAACATCCGGACCGCGCTCTACGACGCCGCGTACTCGGCGACGCTGGCCTCCCGGGCCAGCTCCGCCGGGTCGATGCTCGCCCGCGTGGTGGGAAAGCATTGTGAGTCCGGGGACATCCTGGTGAAGGATGAATTCCTGCCCGCCGACGTGCAGCCCGGAGATCTTGTCGCGGTACCCGGCACCGGTGCCTACTGCCGCAGCATGGCCAGCAACTACAACCACGTGCCGCGCCCCCCGGTGGTCGCGGTGCGGGACGGCCAGGCCCGGCTGATCGTTCGACGGGAGACCGAAGAGGACCTGCTCGCCTTGGATGTGGGATGAATCAACCTGTGCGCCTGGCCCTGCTCGGTTGCGGCACCGTCGGTGCCGAGGTGGTGCGGCTGCTGCACGTGCAGTCGGCCGACCTCGCCGCCCGGATCGGTGCTCCGCTGGAGATCGCCGGCATCGCGGTACGCCGGCTCGGGCGTGACCGTGGTGACCTGCCGGTCGATCCGGCCCTGTTCACCACGGACGCGCTCGGGCTGATCAAGCGCGACGACGTGGACGTGGTCGTCGAGGTGGTCGGCGGCATCGAACCGGCGCGCGGGTGGCTGGTGGAGGCGCTGCGGGCCGGCAAGAGCGTGGTCACCGCCAACAAGGCGCTGCTCGCCGAGGACGGCGGCACGCTGCACGACGCGGCGGCCGAGGGCGGCGCCGACCTCTACTACGAGGCCTCGGTGGCCGGGGCGATCCCGCTGCTGCGCCCGCTGCGCGAGTCGCTGCACGGCGACCGGATCACCCGGGTCACCGGCATCGTCAACGGCACCACCAACTTCATCCTCTCCGCCATGCACGCCACCGGCGCGGGCTTCGCCGAGGCGCTGGAGGAGGCCACCGAGCTGGGGTACGCGGAGGCCGACCCGACCGCCGACGTGGAGGGCTTCGACGCGGCGGCCAAGGCGGCGATCCTCGCCTCGCTGGCGTTCCACACCCGGGTCGGTGCCGACGACGTGCACCGGGAGGGCATCACCGAGGTGACCGCCGCCGACGTGGCCAGCGCGAAGGCGATGGGCTGCACGATCAAGCTGCTCTGCATCGCCGCGCGCGGTGCCGACGGGCAGGGACGCGAGACGGTCAGCGTCCGGGTGCACCCGGCGATGATCCCGCTGAGCCACCCGCTGGCCGGGGTCGGCGACGCGTTCAACGCGGTCTTCGTCGAGGCCGACGCGGCCGGGCAGTTGATGTTCTACGGCCGGGGCGCGGGAGGGTCGCCGACCGCCAGCGCGGTGCTCGGCGACGTGGTCGCGGTGGCCCGCAACCGGCTGGCCGGGGTCCGCGCGGCCAGTGAGTCCGCCTACGCGGACCTGCCGGTGCGGCCGATGGGCGAGGCGCTCACCCGCTACCACATCAGTCTCGACGTGGCCGACCGTCCGGGTGTGCTGGAGGCGGTGGCCGGGGTGTTCGCGCGCCACGACGTCTCGATCGCCACCGTGCGGCAGGGGCCGGCCGGTGGTGGCGCCGGGGGAGCGGGCGAGGCGATCCTGGTCATCGTGACCCATGTGGCACCGGACGCGGCGCTCGCGGCGACCGTCGGCGAACTGCGCGGGCTCGATATCGTCCGTTCGGTGGCGAGCGTGCTGCGGGTCGAGGGGGGCTCGTGAGCGGGCGGCCCGGATGCGGACGGCTCCCGGCCGGTGGTGACCGGTGACGGGTACGAGAGGCGAGGAGAGCGGCATGTGGCGGGGTCTGATCGAGGCGTACCGGGACCGGTTGCCGGTCACCGACGCCACGCCGGTCGTCACGCTGCACGAGGGGAACACGCCGCTGCTGCCCGCGCCGGTGCTCTCCGCGCGGCTCGGCTGCGACGTCTATCTCAAGGTGGAGGGCGCCAACCCGACCGGCTCGTTCAAGGACCGGGGCATGACGATGGCCGTCTCCAAGGCGGTCGAGGCGGGTAACAAGGCGATCATCTGCGCCTCCACCGGCAACACCAGCGCCTCCGCCGCCGCGTACGCGGCCCGCGCCGGGGTGACCTGCGCGGTGCTGGTGCCGCAGGGCAAGATCGCCCTCGGCAAGCTGGCCCAGGCCCTGGTGCACGGCGCGAAGCTGCTCCAGGTCAACGGCAACTTCGACGACTGCCTGGCGCTGGCCGCCAAGCTCGCCCAGGACTACCCGGTGGCGCTGGTCAACTCGGTCAACATCGACCGGCTGCACGGTCAGAAGACGGCCGCGTTCGAGATCGTGGAGGCGCTCGGCGACGCGCCGGACATCCACTGCCTGCCGGTCGGCAACGCCGGCAACATCTCCGCGTACTGGATGGGCTACGTCGAGGACCGCGACGCCGGCAACGCCACCCGCACCCCGAAGATGTACGGCTTCCAGGCCGCCGGTGCCGCGCCGATCGTGACCGGGCAGGTGGTGCCCGAGCCGTCCACGATCGCCACCGCCATCCGGATCGGCAACCCGGCGAGCTGGACGAAGGCGTTGGACGCCCGGGATGCCAGCGGCGGCCTGATCGAGGCGGTCACCGACCGGGAGATCCTGACCGCGTACCGCCTGCTGGCCCGGGAGGTCGGCGTCTTCGTGGAGCTGGGCAGCGCGGCCAGTGTGGCGGGCCTGTTGCAGCAGGCCGCCGCCGGTCGGGTGCCGGCCGGGTCCACCGTGGTCTGCACCGTCACCGGGCACGGCCTCAAGGATCCGGAGTGGGCGATCACCACGGCGCCCGCGCCGGTCACCATCGCCAACGACCCGCTCGCCGCGGCCCGTTCGCTCGACCTCGCCTGAGGCCGCAGAACCGCCCACTTTCTCCTTTATGGGCGTTTTGGCAGCAAAAGCGGCTTCTGGCGGTACAACTGTGGGGTGGCTACCGACCCGGTGGCTGCCGAGGCCCCGCGGGCACCCGGCGCGACAGGCGTCGCGTCCGTCGTCGCCGTGCAGCCACGGACCTCCTACCTGGACCTGCTGCGCGCCGCGGCACTGGCCCGGGTCCTGCTGTACCACGCCACCGGGTGGCTGTGGCTGAGCCTGCTGGTCCCGGCGATGGGCGTCATGTTCGGCGTCGCCGGTGCGTTGCTGGCCGCGTCGCTGGACCGGTACGGCACCCGGGCCGTCGCCCGCCGGATGCGGCGGCTGCTGGTGCCGTTCTGGGCCTTCGGCGCGACGGTGCTGGTGCTGGTCGTCGTCGCCGGTCGCGTGACCGGTACGCCGAGCGGGTTCGGGTTCGGCGACGTCTTCTGGTGGCTGCTGCCGCTGCGGGTGCCGTCGGCGGGCGGGATGTCCTGGGGGTGGGCGTTCACCGTCGGGCTCTGGTACGTCTCGACGTACCTGTGGCTGACCCTGCTCTCACCGCTGCTCCTGCCGCTGTACCGCCGCTGGCCGTGGCCGGTGCTCGCGGCGGCCACCGCCCTGCCGGTGTGCACGTATCTCGCCGGGGTCACCCAGTTCTACTTCGTCGTGTCGTACCTGCCCTGCTGGCTGTTGGGTTTCGCTTACCACGACGGACTGCTGCGGCGGGTGCCGGCCCGCCTCTACCACGGCCTGGTCCTGGTGTTGGCCACCGTCGGTGGCACCTGGGTGCTGCTCGCCGCCACCACGGGTACGCCGAGCGAGCTCAACCACATCCCGGCCGGCTCCACCATCTGGTCGGTGGCCTGGGTCGCGGCGCTGCTGCGGCTGGCTCCCCGCTCGTCCGGCGCCCTCCGCTCGTCCGGGGCGGCCCGGCCGGCGCGGGGCGGCGGGCTGCTGCGCCTGGTCAACGCCCGGGCGCTCACCGTCTATCTGTGGCACATCCCGGCCAGCGCGGCGATCACCGCTCTGCTCATGCCGTGGCTCTCCTTCGACTCCGTCGCCCATGTGGGGCTGCGCCTGGTCGGGATGGTCCTGCTGACCGTCGTCGCGGCGCTGGCCGTCGGGTGGATCGAGGATTTCGCCGCCCGGCGGCGGCCACGGCTGCTGCGGGTGGGCGCCCCGGCGGTGCCACAGTCGACACGCCGAGGTGGTGCGGGCGTGCCGCGTCGGCGGGCCGCCACCGACGGGCTGGTCGAGCCCGTGCCGATCACCGGGCCGATGTCACAGGTCGGGCCGGGGTCGTCGGTCGGGCCTGTGTCGTCGGCTGCGCCGGGGGAGTCGGGCGGGTGACGGCGGTCGGGGTCGAGTGACGCCGACGGTCAGGCCCGGGGCGCGACCGCGCCGGCGATGGTTCGGATGACCAGGCCGAGGGCCTCGTGCCGGGAGACCTCGTGCGAGGCCAGGTAGCTCCAGCCGGCGTACAACTGGGACCAGAGCACGGACTGCACCCACGGCGCGGGCAGCGCCGGGTCGATGCTGCCGTCGGCGTGGCCCCGCGCGATCACGGCGTAGAAGTCGTCGTCGCAGACCTCGGTGCCCCAGACCGGGTCCTCGATGATCGCCGGCTCCGCGAAGACGAGCGAGAGCAGGTCGCCCAGGTCGAAGTACTCCGCGCAGAGGCGGAGCAGCGCCTCGGCGCCGGTGCCGTCGGCCAGGCGAGCGCGTCCGGTGGCCTCGTTCAGCCGGGTCGCACCTTCGGCTGCCACGGCGGCCAGCAGGTCGGAGCGTTCGGCGAAGTAGCGGTGCAGGGTGGTCCGACCGACCTGGGCGGCGGTGGCGATCTCGCCGAGGCTGGCGGCCTGGTGGTGACTGAGCACCTCGATCGCGGCTTGCAGGATGGCCTGCCGGGTCCGCGCCCGGCTGCCGCTCTCGTCGGTGGTCGTCACGCCGGACAGGTTACCAACGTACGGATTCGGAATACTGCTTGCCCGTAGTGGAACAGTGGTGTTCCATTGCGGGGTGACTGTGACCGGCGTACCCATCGCGACCGAACCGGAGCCGACCGCCCCGCGAGCCCGCACCAGGCTGCTGCTGACCTATCTCCGACCGCACTGGCCGGCCATGCTGGTCGGGTTGCTGCTCGGCCTGGTCGCCAACGCGGCCGGGCTGGCCACCCCGCTGGTGACCAAGTGGGTGCTGGACACCCTCGGTGCCGGCGAGTCGCTGGCCCGACCGGTCGCCGTGCTGCTGGTGCTCGTGGTGGTCGGTGCCGCCATCTCGCTGTGGCAGTGGATCCTGATGGGCCGCATCGCCGAGCGGGTGGTGCTCGACGCCCGCACCGGCGTGATCCGCCGCTACTTCGCCGCCCGGATCGACCAGCTCACCCACCGCTCCGGCGGTGAACTGGTCACCCGGGCCACCTCCGACCCCGCGTTGCTGCACCAGGCGTCCGGGAGTCTGGTCGGCCTGACCAACGGTGCGTTGGCGCTGGTCGGGACGCTGGTGCTGATGGGCGCGCTCGACCTGGTGCTGCTCGGCGCCACCATGGTCGCGGTGGTCGTGGTGGCGGTGCTGATGGGACTGCTGCTGCCCTCCATCGGCCGTGCCCAGGAGGCGGCCCAGGAATCGGTCGGGCGGTTCGGCGGGGCCCTGGAAGGCTCACTGCGCGCCATCCGGACGGTCAAGGCCAGCCGCGCCGAACAGCGTCAGACGTCGGCGCTCACCACGCACGCCCGCGACGCCGCCGAGCACGGACTTCGCGCCGCCCGGCGCAGCGCCCTGGTGTGGACGATCTCCTGGACCGGCATCCAGCTCGCGGTCATCGTCATCCTGGGCGTCGGCGCGGCGCGGGCCGAACGCGGCCTGATCGAGGTGTCCACCCTGATCGCGTTCCTGCTCTACGCCTTCGGGCTGATGGGGCCGATCAGCGAGCTGACCCAGAACCTCACCGCCATGCAGGCCGGGATCGCGGCGGCCGGCCGGCTCCGCGAGATCGAGGCGGTGGAGGTCGAACCCGGCTCGTCGCCGACCACCACCACGGCCGCCGCACCGGAGCCCGTACCGGCGGTCGTCACCGCCGGATACCGCGACCCCGCCGGGCCGGTGCTGACGCTGCGCGGCGTCACCGCCCGGTACGCGCCCTCGGCGCCACCCGCCGTGCGGGACATCGACCTGGAGATCCCCCGCGTCGGCCACACCGCGCTGGTCGGGCCCTCGGGGGCCGGCAAGACCACCCTGTTCTCCCTGCTGCTGCGCTTCGTCGAACCGGAGCACGGGGAACTGCTGCTCGACGGCGGTCGGTACGCCGACCACACCCCGGCGCAGATCCGTGGCCGACTGGCCTACGTGGAGCAGGAGGCGCCGGTGGTGCCCGGCACCATCGGGGACAACCTGCGCTTCACCCATCCGGACGCCACCGACGACGAACTGTGGACCGCGCTGCGGGCGGTGAACCTGCACGAGAAGGTGAGCGGGCTGGCGCTCGGGCTGGACACGCCGTTGGCGGCCACCACCGTCTCCGGCGGCGAACGGCAGCGCATCGCGCTGGCGCGGGCGGTGCTGCGTACGCCGGACGTGCTGTTGCTCGACGAGGCCACCTCGCAGGTCGACGGCCTGACCGAGGCGGTGGTGAGCCGGTGCGTCCGGCAGCGGGCCCAGGAAGGGGCGGTGGTGACGATCGCGCACCGACTCTCCACCGTGCTCGACGCCGACCAGATCGTGGTGATGGAGCGGGGACGGATCCGCGCCGTCGGGGACCACGCCACCCTGTTGCGCACCGACGCGCTGTACCGGGACCTGGTGGCGTCGCTGCGGATCGGCACCGCCGAACCGGTGCCCGCCGGGCCCGCCCCGGACACCGACGGGCGGACCGGGTCGGGCACACTGCTCGTGCCCTTCGAACGTCTCCCCCAGGAGTGAGCCACGCCGATGTCGCTGCTCGCCAGATTCAGCCTCGCCAACCGAGGGCTGGTCGCCCTCATCGCGGTGGTGACCACGGCGTTCGGTGCGTACGCCGTGCCGTCGCTGAAGCAGCAACTCCTGCCCTCGTTGGAGTTCCCCGCCGCGTTCATCGTGGCGTCCTACCCCGGTGCCGGTCCCGAGGTCGTCGAGTCCCAGGTGACCGTGCCGATCGAGAACAGCCTGCAAGGCATTCCCGCGCTGGACAGCGTCACCTCCACCTCCCGCGAGGGCCTGAGCACCATCCAGGTGCAGTACGAGTTCGGTACCGACCTGGACGACGTGGTCAACCGGATGCAGACCGCGCTCAACCGCACCCGGCTGCCCGACGAGGTCGAGCCGCAGGTGATCGCGGGCAGCACGGACGACCTGCCGGCCGTGGTGCTGGCCGCCAGCGGCGGTGACGACGAGCGTGCCCTCGCGGCCACGCTGCGGGACACGGTAGTGCCCGAACTGGCGGCCATCGAGGGCGTACGCGGCGTCGAGCTGACCGGCGTCCGCGACGACCTGGTGGTCATCACCCCGGACCCGGCCAAGCTGTCCCGGGCCAACGTGCCGCCGACCGCGATCGGCACCGCGTTGCAGGTCAACGGGGTGTCGGTGCCCGCCGGGGCGGTCCTGGACGGCAATCGGGCGCTGCCGGTGCAGGTGGGCTCGCCACTGACCACGCTGGACGACCTGCGGGCCGTCATCGTCGCGCCGGCGAGAGGCAAGACCGGTCCGGTCCGCCTGGGCGACGTCGCCACCGTCTCCGAGCAACTCGCCCCGGCCACCGCGATCACGCGTACCAACGGTCGGGAGAGCCTGGGCATCACGGTCACCGCCGACCCGGACGGCAACGCGGTGCAGATCTCGCACGCGGTCGCCGACCGGCTCGACGGCCTGCGGGCCGCCTCCGGCGCCGAGCTGACCGTCGTGCTCGACCAGGCCCCGTTCGTGGAGAAGTCGATCAAGACGCTGAGCACCGAGGGTCTGCTGGGCCTGATCATGGCCGTGGTGGTCATCCTGGTGTTCCTGCTGTCGATCCGCTCCACCGTGGTCACTGCGGTCTCCATCCCGCTGTCCGTGGTGGTCGCGCTGCTCGCCCTCTGGATCGGCGACTACTCGCTCAACCTGCTCACCCTCGGCGCGTTGACGGTCGCCGTCGGGCGGGTGGTGGACGACTCGATTGTGGTGCTGGAGAACATCAAACGGCACCTCACATACGGCGGACCGAAGCGGGAGGCGATCCTCACCGCCGTCCGCGAGGTGGCCGGAGCGGTCACCGCCTCCACGCTCACCACGGTCGCCGTCTTCGCGCCGATCGCCCTGGTCGGCGGCTTCGTCGGCCAGCTCTTCGCACCGTTCGCGATCACGGTCACGGTGGCGCTGCTGGCCTCGCTGCTGGTCTCGCTGACGGTGGTGCCGGTGCTCGCGTACTGGTTCCTGAAGCCGGTCACCGGCGCCGACGGGGCAGCCGTGCGCCGCGCCGCCGAGGAGCGGGAACTGCGCAGCCCGTTGCAGCGGGCGTACCTGCCCGTGATCCGGTTCGCCACCGGGCGGCGGGCGTTCCGCTGGGCCACCCTGGCGGCCGGGCTGGTGGTGCTGCTCGGCACGGTCGGCCTGGCCCGGCAGTTGGAGACCAACTTCCTGGACGACTCCGGCCAGGACACCCTGAACATCCGGCAGGAGCTGCCGGTGGGCACCGGGCTGGTCGGCACCGACGCGGCGGCCCGACGGGTCGAGGCGGTGCTGGCGGAGACGCCGGGGGTGCGGTCGTACCAGGTCACCGCCGGTGGCGGCGACTCGCCGTGGGGCGGTGGCGCCGGCAACAACGTGGCCAGTTACGCGCTGCTGCTCGGCGAGGAGACCGACGCCAAGGAGATGCGCGGCATCCTGCGGGACCGCATCGGGGCGCTCGGCGCCGAGGCGGGCGAGATCACCTTCCCGGCGGGCCAGGGCGGGGCGTCCGCCAACGAGCTGGCCGTGGTGGTGCGCGCCGCCGACCCCGAGGCGCTGACCCGGGCCGCCGAGCAGGCCGAGGCGGTGTTGACCCGCCTCGGGGGCGTCGAGGACGTCTCGTCCACCCTCACCGAGCAGGTGCCACGGGTGGAGGTGACCGTCGACCGGACGGCCGCCAGCCGGGCCGGGCTCACCGAGGCTGCGGTCGGCCAGCTCGTCGCGCAGGCGTTCCGGGGTACGCCGCTGGGTCAGGTGAGCCTGGACGACGGTGCGCGCGACGTGGTGCTGCGGCTGTCCGCGCAGCCGCCGACGACCGTGACCGAGCTGCGCGAGATGCGGGTCGGCGCGGTGAAGTTGGACGACATCGCCGAGGTCACCGAGACCACCGGACCACAGCAGGTGCGGCGGATCGACGGTGAGCGCAGTGTCTCGGTGACCGGCACGGTCACCGGCTCCGACCTGGGCGCGATCAGCAGCGAGCTGCAACGCGAACTGGACGCGATCGACGTACCCGGAGCGACCCTGACCATCGGCGGGGTCAGCGCCGAGCAGCGGGACACCTTCGCCGATCTCGGTCTGGCCGTGCTGGCCGCGATCGCGATCGTGTTCCTGATCATGATGGCGACCTTCCGTAGCGTCGTACAGGCGCTGATCCTGCTGGTCTCGATTCCGTTCGCGGCCACCGGCGCGGTCGCCCTGCTGCTGGCCACCGGCACCGCGTTGAGCGTGCCGGCGCTGATCGGCGTGCTCATGCTCGTCGGCATCGTGGTGACCAACGCGATCGTGCTGTTGGACCTGGTCAACCAGTACCGGGCCCAGGGGATGGGCGTCCGGGAGGCGGTGGTCGAGGGTGGACGCCACCGGCTCCGCCCGATCCTGATGACCGCCATCGCGACCATCTTCGCGTTGACGCCGATGGCCTTCGGGCTCACCGGCGAGGGCGGGTTCATCTCCCGACCGCTGGCGATCGTGGTGATCGGCGGCCTGCTCAGCTCCACCCTGCTCACGCTGATCCTGGTGCCCACGCTGTACGCCATGGTGGAGGACACCAAGGCGTCGGTGCGGGGCCGGCGTCGGGGCCGGTCCGGCCCGCCGCCCGAGGACGAGCGACGCGAGGTCGAGCCCGCCGACGCGACCGGCGACGAGCCGGTCGGCGGGGAGGCGGATCCGGCCGCGCCGGCCGCCGAGGAGCGGAAACCGGAGAGCCGACCCGTGCCGGCGGCGCCCTCCGGCGCGCTGATCGAGAACACCGACCAGTTCGAGGTGCTCCGGCTGCCGAAGACCCGCAACTCGCCGTTCCCACCCACCGAGTGAAAGGAGGGGTCCCCTACTAACGCCTCGTGCATAGCAGGGGACCCCTCCTTACATCCGGGTGTCCGCGCCACGACTCACCGGGGGAGGGCGGCCGGGTAGGGTCCGGCTCGTGGCGTCCACCGTCGGGGTCATCACCCGCAACCGGAACTTCCGCAGCCTTTTCCTGGCCCAACTGGTGGTCTTCGGCGCCGACTGGTTCGTGATGGTGCCGCTGCTGGTCCTGTTGCCGCAGCTCACCGGCAGCGGCGTGTGGGGCGCGCTGGTGCTGGCCGTGGACACCGGCATCGTGGCGTTGCTGCTGCCGTACACCGGGACCATCGCCGACCGGTTCGACCGTCGCAAGATCATGATCGCCGCGAACGCGGCCGCGCTGGTCGGCGCCCTGCTCCTGCTCGGCGTACGCGACGCCGACACGGCCTGGCTGGCGATGCTCGGCATCGGCGTGATCGCGGTGGCCAAGGCGTTCTACTCCCCGGCCGCGCAGGCGGCCCTGCCGAACGTGCTCGACCCGGAGGAGTTGGCCGCGGGCAACGCGGTAGCCGGGTCGGCCTGGGGCACCATGACCGTCGTCGGTGCCTCCCTCGGCGGCGTCCTCAGCGCGGCCGCCGGGCCGTACGTCTGCTTCTGGGTCGCCGCCGTCGCGTTGGTGCTCGCCGCGGTGCTGGCCACCCGGATCCGCCGTCCCCTCCAGGCGCCGCGCGAGCGGGACGAGGCGCCGCCGCAGACCTGGGCGGCGATCCGTGAGGCGTTGGGCTACATCGCGCACCGCCCCCGGGTGCTGGCCCTGGTGACGGTGAAGTCGGCGGTCGGCCTGGGCAACGGCGTGCTGACCGTCTTCCCGCTGCTGGCCGGGGTGTACGGGGTCGGCGCGCTCGGCACCGGCCTGCTGTTCGCGGTACGCGGCGCGGGCGCACTGGTCGGCCCGATCCTGATGCGTCGGGTGCTGACCAACCGGGCCTGGTTGCTGCCCGGACTGGCACTGTCCATGTCGGCGTACGGACTGGCCTATCTGGGCACCTCGGTGGTGCCCTGGTTCCCGCTGGTGCTGGTGCTGGTGTTCGTGGCGCACTTCGCCGGCGGCAGCAACTGGGTGATGTCGAACTTCGCGTTGCAGGGTGAGGTGCCGGACCGGTTGCGGGGTCGGGTGTTCGCCACCGACATGATGCTGGCGACGCTGGCGATCTCGGTCAGCCAACTCGCGGTCGCCTCGGTGGTGGACGTGGTGGACGAACGGATCGTGCTGGCCAGTTGCGGCCTGGTGACTTTGGCGTACGCGATCGGCTGGCGGGTGGCCACCCGACGACTCTCGCTCGCCGCCGTGGCGCCGACCGTCGCCGAGACCGGGACTCGGTAGAACCGCCCCGCTAGCGGGTGACGGTGGGCGGTCGGTACGGGTCCGCCGAAGGTCCGTACGGGTCGGCTGGCGGCTGGTAGGCGTCCACCGGAGGTTGGTAAGCGTCGGCCGGCGACGCGTCCCAGGCTGCGGGGGCGTCCGGTCCGGTCGGGCCCGGTGCCGGGCCGCTCCGCCGGCCGGCCAACGCGGCCGCGATCAGCAGCCCGAACCCGGCCGGGAGGAGCAGCGCGTGGATCACTCCGACCACCAGGGACAGCGCGCCGAAACGGGCGGGACCCTCGGCGGCCACCCAGGGCAGGGCGACCGACCACGCGGTGCTGAACAGCGTGAGGACCAGGAGGACGGCGAGCCCGGCCAGCAGCAGGCGGCGGACCGCCTCCGACAGCCGACCCCGGGAGGAGGCCGCCAGTACGCCGCCGGTGATCAGCACCGCCAGCGTCGGCAGCTCCATCGCCACCTGCACCAGCAGATACCTGAAGTCGTACACGCAGTCCTCCCGAAGCCGTCGGTCTGGGCAGACTAGGACCTGTCGGCAAGCGTGCTCAGGCGGTAGCTGCGTCCCAGGGGACGGGCGGCGTGCCGGACGTCGTCGTTGGGGCCCTAGCATGGGCGGCGTGCCGACCACATTCGCCGCCGGCCCGGTCCGGGTCCGGGTCCCCGCCACCAGTGCGAACCTGGGTCCCGGCTTCGACGCCCTGGGCCTCGCCCTCGCGCTCTACGACGACGTCGCCGCCGAGGTGACGGCGGGTGGCGTGACCGTCTCGGTGGCCGGTGAAGGCGCCGACGACCTGCCGGCCGACGACGGGCACCTGGTGGTACGCGCCATGCGGGCGACCTTCGACGAACTCGGCGGCCAGCCGTCCGGGTTGGCGTTGGAGTGTGTCAACCGGATCCCGCAGGCACGTGGGCTCGGTTCCTCCTCGGCGGCGATCGTGGCCGGCGTGCTGTTGGCCCGGGCCCTGGTGGTCGACGGGGAGCAGCGGCTCGACGACGACGCCGCGCTGCGGCTGGCCGCCCGGATCGAGGGGCATCCGGACAACGTCGCGCCCTGTCTGCTCGGCGGGTTCACGCTGGCCTGGACGGAGTCCGCCGGTGCGCGGGCGGTGACGTTGCCGGTGGCCGAGGGCGTACGCCCGACGGTGCTGGTGCCGACCGAGCGCGGGCTGACCGCCTCCGCGCGGGCGGCGCTACCGGCGACCGTGCCGCACGCTGACGCCGCGCTCACCGCCGGGCGGGCGGCGCTGCTGGTGCAC
Organism: Micromonospora sp. NPDC002389; assembly: GCF_040296095.1. Lineage (NCBI taxonomy): Bacteria > Bacillati > Actinomycetota > Actinomycetes > Micromonosporales > Micromonosporaceae > Micromonospora > Micromonospora sp. NPDC002389. Next base: position 125,453 of record NZ_JBEOWP010000001.1, on the reverse strand, counting down.
GCGTTGACCACCGCGCCGGATCTGTTGCTGCCGGCCACCGTCGACCGACTGCACCAGGGTTATCGCGCACCGTCGATGCCGGGTACGGCCGCAGTGGTCGACAAGTTGCGTGCGGCCGGTGTGGCCGCCGTGGTCAGTGGGGCCGGACCAACCGTGCTCGCTCTGTCTGAGCTGCCGGAAGGCTTCGACGCGGGAACAGAATGGCAGGTTCTGCAGTTGCCGATAGACGTGCCCGGCGCGCAGGTCGAGCAGGGTAGACTCGGACACGCGGAGCGGGACCCTGTTGCCGCAGGTCGGAAGAGTTGATTACGCTCTAGACTTAGCACAGCCGCGAAGCATGCGATCTCCTGCGGGTCGGCGCACCCCCGAAGCTCTCGGCGGTAAGCCCGTCACCCCTGCTTAGGCATACGCCGCACCGCAGTCTTCACTGGTCGCCGCAGACGGCGAAACCCGCTCTCCGGCTTCCTGGAGGGTCGGGCGACCGACCGGCTGCTGTGTCACAGACTCCCGCGAAGCGTCATGCGAGGCGGGTGCACCGAGGCCGCCCGGCCACCTGTTAGTCGATTCCGGGCAGTCCCGGCCTTATCGAGGGAAGGAATCCATTGAGCGACACCACCGACGTGACGTCGGATGTTTCCAACGTCGCTGGCGATGCCACCACCGCTGCCCCTGCCCGGCGTCGGCGCAGCGGCACCGGCCTGTCGGCGATGCTGCTGCCGGAGCTGCAGAGCCTGGCCGCGTCGCTCGGCATCTCGGGTACGGCTCGTATGCGCAAGGGCGAGCTGATCAGCGCGATCTCCGAGCGCCAGGGCAGCGCCGCCGGGGCCCCTCGACCACGGGCCGAGGTCGCGGCGGCCGCCGCACCGGTCCGCGAGGAGGTCCACGCGGAGGTTCGCGACGCGGGTGAGCGGCCGGAGGCCGAGCGCCGCGCCGAGCAACCGGCGGCGAGCGTCGAGACCGAGGGCCGGAGCCGGACCCGGCGCAGCCGGGCCACCGCTGCTGCGGAGCCCCGGACCGAGGAGCCCCGCACCGAGGAGCCCGCCGCCGAGACCGGCGAGCGCACCGAGGGCCGGTCCGGCCGTGAGCGTGGTGCCGACCGTGCCGAGCGTGCGGAGCGGGGCGACCGTGCCGAGCGGGGCGAACGTCCCGAGCGCGCGGAGCGGGGCGAGCGCGCCGAGCGCGGTGCCGACCGTGCCGAGAAGACCGACCGTGCCGAGCGCGGCGAGCGTGGTGCCGACCGCGCCGAGCGTGCGGAGCGGGGCGACCGTGGCGACCGTACCGAGCGGGGCGAGCGCACTGAGCGCACCGAGCGGGGTGACCGGGGCGAGCGCAGCGACCGCAGCGACCGCAGCGACCGTGGTGACCGCAACGACCGGGGTGACCGGGGCGAGCGCGGGCAGCGGGCCGACCGCGACAACGACGGTGACGACGACGAGGGCGGCGGTCGGCGTAGCCGGCGCAGCCGCTTCCGGGACCGTCGACGCGGTCGTGGCGACCGTAACGAGGGCGGTGGCGGCGACAGCGGCGGTCGCGAGCCGCAGGTCGGCGAGGACGACGTGCTCGTCCCGGTGGCCGGCATCGTCGACGTGCTCGACAACTACGCCTTCGTCCGGACCACCGGCTACCTGGCCGGCGCGAACGACGTGTACGTGTCGATGTCCCAGATCAAGAAGTACGGGCTGCGGCGCGGTGACGCGATCACCGGTGCGGTCCGCGCGGCACGCGACGGCGAGCAGCGGCGGGACAAGTACAACCCGCTGGTCCGGCTGGACAGCATCAACGGGATGGAGCCGGACGAGGCCAAGCGTCGGCCGGAGTTCTACAAGCTCACCCCGCTGTACCCGCAGGAGCGGTTGCGGCTGGAGACCGAGCCGCACATCCTCACCACCCGGGTGATCGACCTGGTCATGCCGATCGGCAAGGGCCAGCGGGCGCTGATCGTCTCGCCGCCGAAGGCGGGTAAGACGATGGTGCTCCAGGCGATCGCGAACGCGATCACGCACAACAACCCGGAGTGCCACCTGATGGTGGTGCTGGTGGACGAGCGGCCCGAAGAGGTCACCGACATGCAGCGGTCGGTGAAGGGCGAGGTCATCGCGGCCACGTTCGACCGCCCGCCGCAGGACCACACCACCGTCGCCGAGCTGGCGATCGAGCGGGCCAAGCGCCTGGTCGAGCTGGGTCACGACGTGGTCGTTCTGCTCGACTCGGTGACCCGGCTCGGCCGGTCGTACAACCTGGCGGCGCCGGCCAGCGGCCGGATCATGTCGGGTGGTATCGACTCCACCGCGCTGTACCCGCCGAAGCGGTTCCTCGGCGCGGCCCGGAACATCGAGAACGGCGGCTCGCTGACCATCCTCGCCACCGCGCTGGTGGAGACCGGTTCGATGGCGGACACGGTCATCTTCGAGGAGTTCAAGGGCACCGGTAACGCGGAGCTGAAGCTGGACCGGAAGATCGCCGACAAGCGGACCTTCCCGGCCATCGACATCCACCCGTCCGGTACGCGCAAGGAGGAGATCCTGCTCGCGCCGGAGGAGCTGGCCATCGTGCACAAGCTCCGCAAGGTGCTGCACTCGCTGGACTCGCAGGCGGCACTCGACCTCCTGCTGGACCGGCTCAAGCAGTCCCGCACCAACATCGAGTTCCTGATGCAGATCGCCAAGTCGACGCCGGGGGAGTGACCTCCACCGGGTGAGACCTACGTCGAAGGGGCGCGGCCGATCCGGTCGCGCCCCTTCGACGTACCGCCGGAGGGTCTCTCTGCCGCCACGCCGGACCCACGCGCCTCTCCTGTGCCGCCTTTGCTCTGCTTCAACCGGCGCATCGGTTCGGGCGTCTCCGCCGCGTGGGGTGAAGCAGAGCAAAGGGCGGCGGGTGGTAGCCGACCCGCCGGCATGTTCGGCGGGTCGGAATGCGCCAGCCCGTGCGGGGAATGCGCAGAGCGGGTCCGGCGTTGACCTGGCCGACCAGCCGGTACGGCCCGCTTCGCGGGTCGGCTGGGCCCCATGGCAGACTGGTCAATCGGCCACCGGTTCCGGTTCACGCCCCGATCGTGCGCACTGGCGCGCGAGGGCGACCCGGCGACCTAGACGAGAGGACCGAGGCGAGATGAAGTCCAACATCCACCCGGAGTACGTGACCACGAACGTCACCTGCTCCTGCGGCAACTCCTTCACCACCCGCAGCACCGCGAAGGGCGGCTCGATCCACGTCGAGACGTGCAGCGCCTGCCACCCGTTCTACACGGGCAAGCAGCGCGTCCTGGACACCGCGGGCCGGGTCGCGAAGTTCCAGCAGAAGTACGCCAAGGTTCAGGCCAAGAAGGCCAAGTAGCTCCTGGTCCGACGCCCGCGTCCGGTTTCTCCCGGACGCGGGCGTCGTCCGTCTGTCGTCCGGTCTCCCCGCCGTCCAAGGAGCGATCCGCAGCATGAGCAGCGAGCGCCTGGCCGCCCTCCTCGACGAGTACGCCGAGCTGGAGAAGCGTCTGGCCGACCCCGCCATCCACGCCGACCAGGGCACCGCCCGTCGGGTCGGCCGCCGGTACGCCGAGCTGGTGCCGCTGCACAAGGCCGCCGGGGAGCTGGAGCAGGCCCGGGCCGACCTCACCGCGGCCCGGGAGCTGGCCGCCGAGGACGCGTCGTTCGCGGCGGAGGCGGAGACGATCGCGTCGACGCTGCCGGCCCTGGAGGAACGCCTGGCCGAGCTGCTCATCCCGCGCGACCCGCACGACGCCAAGGACGTCATCGTCGAGATCAAGGCCGGCGAGGGCGGCGAGGAGTCCGCGCTGTTCGCCGGTGACCTGCTGCGGATGTACACCCGGTACGCGGAGCGGCGGGGCTGGCTCACCGAGGTGATCGACGCGCAGGACTCGGACCTCGGCGGGGTCAAGGACGTCTCGCTGGCGATCAAGACCAAGGGTGTGCCCGACGGAGGCCACGGCGTCTGGTCGCGGCTCAAGTGGGAGGGCGGCGTGCACCGGGTGCAGCGGGTGCCGGTGACCGAGTCGCAGGGGCGGATCCACACCAGCGCGGCCGGCGTCCTGGTGCTGCCGGAGGCCGAGGAGGTCGACGTCACCATCGACCCGAACGAGCTGCGGATCGACGTCTTCCGGTCGTCCGGTCCCGGTGGCCAGTCGGTCAACACCACCGACTCGGCGGTGCGGATCACCCACCTACCGACCGGCATCGTGGTCTCCTGCCAGAACGAGAAGTCCCAGTTGCAGAACCGGGAGCAGGCCCTGCGGATCCTGCGCGCCCGGCTGCTGGCCGCCGCGCAGGAGCAGGCCGACGCCGCCGCCTCGGACGCGCGCAAGGCGCAGGTCCGTACGGTGGACCGCTCGGAGCGGATCCGCACCTACAACTTCCCGCAGAACCGGATCACCGACCACCGCATCGGCTACACGGCGTACAACCTGGATCTGGCGTTGGCCGGCGACCTGGACGGCGTGCTCGACGCGCTCAGCGAGGCGGACCGCGCCGCCCGCCTGGCCGGCGACCCGGAGCTGGCCCGCCGCTGACGCCGCTCAGGCGGTACGCGGCCGGGCCTTGGCCTGCAACATCTCGCGGTCGGCGGCCTCGAAGGCGGCGCCGAGCGCGTCCCGTTGCCCCGGCCCGGCAGTGCCCACCTCGGCGAAGCCGATGCTGACGCCGACCGGCGTGCCGGGCACCAGCGACTCCCAGTCCTCGGTCCGGATCGCGGCGTCGATCCGACGCGCCACCTCGGCGGCCTCGGACATTCCGGCACCGGCCAGCACCACCACGAACTCGTCGCCGCCGTAGCGGGCCACGAAGTCGCCCCGGCGCATCACCCGGTTGATCACTCCGGCGACCCGCTGGAGGACCAGGTCGCCCGAGTGGTGGCCGTGCCGGGTGTTGACCGCCTTGAAGCCGTCCAGGTCGCAGACGCCGATCACCACGCGCTCGCCCCGGGCGACCACCGAGGCGATGTACCGCTCCAGCCGGCGCCGGTTGGGCAGCCCGGTCAGCGGGTCGGTCAGCGCCTCGCCCTCGAACCGCGCGGCCTCGCGGCGCATCTCCTCGTGGTCGATCCGGGCGGCGATGCCGTCGATGTAGACGTCGCGGAGCCGGTCGTGCCGTTGCGCGGCGAGCCGGAAGGCCAGCCGGTCGGCGCGGTGCGCCGCCGCGTGGTCACCGGCGCGGGCCAGCGCGATGCTGCGCAGCCGGGCCGGTTCGGCCGCCCCGAGCGTCTCGGCGGAGACCTGGACGGCGTCGAGTCGGGTGACCGCCTCGATCGGCCGGCCGGCCGCCACGGCGAGGCAGGCATGGCCGAGCTGGCGCATGTCGCGGGCCCGGGCACTGTCCGCGCCGTGGCCGAGCAACCGGGCCGGGTCGGCGCCGGCGGGGGAGTCGAACTCGTCGCCGAGGGCGGCCCGACGGGCCGCCGCGTAGCCGTACGCGGCCAGGCTGCTCGGCCGCAGTCGGTCGGCGCGACCGGCGGTGACGAACCGGTCGAGGTCGGTGGCGACGTCCCGCAGCACCCGCAGGCAGCCGTCGCTGTCGCCGGTGTGGTCCAGGGCGACCGCGTTGCGCAGTCGGATCCCGGGGGCGGCGAACGTCTCCTCCGGGATGCCGGCGGCGGTGCCGAGCTGGCGGGCCCGTTCGATCGCGCCGAGCGCGTAGCCGTGAAAGCTGAGGTAGGAGTACGCCATCGCCAGGTCGTGCCAGCCCCAGGCGGTGTCGCGGTCCGGGTCGTCGACCGCGCCCAGCGCCCGGGCGGCCTTCACCAGGTGCGTCACGCAGCGGTCCAGCGCGCCCTGGTGGTGGGCGGCCAGCGCGGCCAGCGCGTTGAGATGGCCGTGCAGGTACGGCTCGGCGAGGTCGCGTACGGCGGCGGACGCCTCCTCGATCGCCCGGGTGTACTCCGCCGTGCGACCGAGATTGATCAACGCGGAGAGCCGCTGGACGAGCGCGTCGGCGCGGACCCGGGAGTCGCTGCTGGTGCACAGCACCCGGTCCAGGATTGCGGACGCCTCGACCGAGCGGCTCACCTCCTGCAACGCCCGCGCCTTCGTCAGGGCGTCAACCTGGTCATCGACCCGGTCGAGCCAGCCCACCCGCGACCTCCCGTCGGTGTGTCGCCGGATGCACCCGCTTATGCACGTGCACCGCGACGACTCATGATTATTGCGTGACCTCCGTGCCGCAACACCCGTCCGAAGGGACGAGACGAGAGCGCCCCACCGTCGTGCTGGCGCGGGCCGCCCGGATCCTGGCCGACGCCGGGCTGCCCTCGGCCCGCGCCGAGGCGGAACTCCTGGCCGCGTACGTGCTGGCGGTGCCCCGGGGGCGGCTGGCGCTCGCGGACGGCTTCACCGACGAGCAACGGGCCCGCTTCGAGGCGTTGGTGACCCGGCGTTCCCGGCGGGAGCCACTGCAACACCTCACCGGCAGCACCGGCTTCCGGCATCTGGAGCTGGCCGTCGGGCCGGGTGTCTTCGTGCCCCGTCCGGAGACCGAACTGCTCGCCGGCTGGGGCGTCGAGCGGGCCGCCGAGCGGGCGGCCGACGGGGAGACCCCGGTGGTGGTGGACCTGTGCAGCGGATCGGGTGCGATCGCGTTGTCGGTGGCGCAGGAGGTGCCGGCCGCCCGCGTGGTGGCGGTCGAGCGCGCGCCCGCCGCGGTGACCTGGCTGCGTCGCAACGCGGCGACCCGGGAGGCGGCGGGGGACCGGCCGATCGAGGTGGTGACGGCCGACGTGACCGCACCGGACCTGCTGGCGGGGCTGGTCGGTCGGGTGGACGTGCTGCTCTGCAACCCGCCCTACGTGCCGCTCGCGGTGGCCGTACCGCCGGAGGTGGCCGGGCACGACCCGGCCGAGGCGGTGTTCGGCGGGGACGACGGCCTGACCGTGATCCGTCCGGTGGTGCGGCGGGCGGCGGACCTGCTGCGTCCCGGCGGCGCCGTCGGCGTGGAGCACGACGACACCCACGGCACCTCGGTGCCAGGGCTGCTCGCCGCCGACGGCCGGTACACCGCGATCACCGCCCACCGCGACCTCGCCGGCCGGTCCCGTTTCGCCACCGCGTTCCGTCGCACGGACCACCGGCGACCCGCGACGGGCGACACGTGGCAGACTGGCTCCTCGTGATGCTCTACGACTGCCGGTCCCTCGCCGACCGGGACCGCGGCATCGCTGCGGCCATCGAGGCGGTGCGCAACGGCGAACTGGTCGTCCTGCCGACCGACACCGTGTACGGGGTCGGTGCCGACGCGTTCACGCCGTACGCGGTGAAGGCTCTGGTGGACGCCAAGGGTGGGACGCAGGCGTCGCCACCGGTGCTGATCGGCTCCCGGCACACCCTCGACGGTCTGGTCTACACGCTGCCGCCCGCCGCCCGCGACCTGGTGGAGGCGTTCTGGCCGGGAGCGCTGACCATCCTGGTGAAGCACTCGGCGAGCCTGCGGTGGGACCTGGGCGACGACAGTGGGGTGGTGGCGGTCCGCATGCCACTGCACCCGGTGGCGTTGGAGGTGCTGCGGGAGACCGGCCCGATGGCGGTCGCCTCGGCCAACAAGATCGGCCGTCCGGCGGCGCAGACCGCCGACGAGGCGCGGGAGCAACTGGCGTACTCGGTGCGGGCGTACCTGGAGGCCGGACCGGCCGTCGACCCGGTGCCCAGCACGATCGTGGACCTGACCGGTGAGGTGCCGACGGTGGTCCGGGAGGGCGCCATCGACCTGGCCCGGCTGCGCGACGTGGTGCCGGAACTGGTCGAGAGCCAGGTGGCGTGAATGCCTCCGTTCACCGTCCTGCACGTCTGCATGGGGAACATCTGCCGCTCGCCGATGGCGGAGCGGCTGCTCACCCTCGCGGTGGGTCAGCGGCTGGCCCGGCATGACCTCGACCCCGGCCGGGCCGAGGAACTGCTGTACAGCCACAGCGCGGGCACCGGTGGCTGGCACGCCGGCGAGGAGATGAACCCGCCGGCAGCCCGCCAGGTGACCACCCGGGGCGGCGCGGTGACCGGCTTCGCCGCGCGGAAGCTGCGGTCCGACCACATCGACGCCGCGGACCTGGTCCTGACCGCCACCGCCGACCAGCAGGAGTACGTGGTGGCGCTGCGCCCCGACGCCGCCGCGCGCACCTTCGTGCTGGGCGAGTTCGGTCGGCTGCTGACCGCGCTGGACCGCGACGGGCTGCCCTCGGCCGAGGCCACTCCGGACGCGGTGTACGCCCGGGGCATGGCCGTGGTGGAGGCTGCCAACGTCGCCCGCCAGGGCACGTCCCTGCTGCCCAGCGACGACCTCGACGATCCGTGGGGGCGCGGCGACCAGTGCTTCAGCCGGGTGGCGGACGAGATCGAGGAGACGATCCACCCGCTCGCGGCGATCCTGTTGCCCTGATCGGTGAACTTCCTCCGGGTTTGAGGAAAACCAGGGTGCAAAGGGTGGTTAACGCCATTCTGGGAGGGTCCTGACGGCTCCTGCGGGGAGAGCTGATGACCCGGGCGTTCCTGCCGAAAGTGTTCACCGTCCTGCTGGCCGGCACGTTGGCCGGCCTGGCCCTGGCGGTGGCGGCGCTGCCGGCCGCGCTGGTGTTCGGAATCGGCTTCTCGGCGATGGCCGCGCCGTACACGGAGCTGCCCAACACGCTGCGGACACCACCGACGGCCCAGCGTTCCAACCTGTACGCCAAGGACGGCACCACGCTGATCACCTCCTTCTATCAGGAGGACCGGGTGGACGTGCCGCTCGACGAGGTGGCCCCGGTGATGCGCCAGGCCATCATCGCCGCCGAGGACGTCCGGTTCCACGAGCACAGCGGGGTCGATCTGCGGGGCGTGGCGCGGGCCTTCGCCGCCAACCAGGGCGCCGGCGGCACCCGGCAGGGCGCCTCCACCCTGACCATGCAGTACGTCCGCAACGTGTTGAGCACCGACCCCCGGTTGACCGAGTCGCAACGGGCGGCGGCCACCGAGGTGAGCACCGCCCGCAAGATCCAGGAGATGCGGTACGCGCTGGCGCTGGAGCGGGAGCTGACCAAGGAGCAGATCCTGACCCGGTACCTCAACATCGCGTACTTCGGTGCCGGGGCGTACGGCGTCGCCGCCGCCAGCAAGCGCTACTTCTCCACCTCGCCGGACCGGCTCACACTGGCACAGTCGGCGATGCTGGCCGGGCTGGTCCGCTCCCCGCACACCGACGACCCGATCAACGGCGACGCGGACGCGGCCACCGCCCGCCGGGGGTACGTGCTGGACCAACTGGTCAGCACCGGTCAGGTCACCGCCGAGGCGGCGGACGCGGCGCGGGCCGAACCGCTGAACCTGCGCCCCAGCGAGACGCCGAACGACTGCACGGCGGTGCCCTCGGGGCACAACGACTGGGGCTTCTTCTGCGACTGGTTCACCCGCTGGTGGAACGAGCAGAAGGCGTTCGGCAGCACGGTCGACGAGCGGCAGCGCACCCTGCGTCGGGGCGGTTTCACCATCGTGACCTCGCTCGACCCGAGCGTGCAGCGGGCCACCACCGAGCAGGTACGGCGGGTCTACTCGGTGGACGAGCCGTACGCCATGCCGACGGCGGTCGTCGAGCCCGGCACCGGGCGGGTGCTCGCCATGTCGGTGAACCGCAACTACAGCGTCGAGGCCAACCCGCCCGGGCAGAAGAACTACCCGAACACGGTCAACCAACTCGTCGCCGGTGGCGGCACGATCGTCGGGTACCAGGCCGGTTCGACGTTCAAACTGTTCACCATGCTGGCCGCGCTGGAGGCCGGGATGCCGCTGCGGACCGTCTACGACGCTCCGTCGCGCATCGTCACCGACTACCGGATCAGCGGTGAGACGAGCTGCGGCGGGTACTGGTGCCCGTCGAACGCCAACGTCTCGATGCGCGGCGAGCACGACATGTGGTCCGCGTTCGGCGAGTCGGTCAACACGTACTTCGTCTGGCTGACCGAGCGGGTCGGCGCGGACCGGGTGGTGGAGATGGCCGAGCGGCTCGGCATCGTGCTGCGGGCCGAGGACGACGTCCGGCTGGCCCGGCACGGCGCGCGCGAGTGGGGGCCGTTCACCCTGGGGGTGGCCGCCACCACCCCGCTGGACCTGGCCGGGGCGTACGCGACGCTGGCGGCCGAGGGGACGTGGTGCGCGCCCACCCCGGTCACCTCGATCGTCGACGGGACCGGCCGTCGGGTGACCACCGGCCAGCCGGACTGCCGCCAGGTGCTCGACGTCGACGTGGCCCGCGCGGCGGCGGACGCCGCCCGTTGCCCGGTCGGGGACCAGTCGATGTACCAGGGCTGCGACGGCGGCACCGCCTCCGCCCTGCGCGGTCAGCTCGGTCGGCCGGTGGCCGGCAAGACCGGCAGCTCCGAGCGGTACGCCACGGAGACCGTGGTGGCCTTCACCCCGCAGCTCGCGGCGGCGGCGATGGCGGCCAACCCCGACGACCCGCAGGACGCGGTCGGCCGGGCGGTGCAGAGCCGGATGGTGGAGGGGGTGGGGGAGATCCTCGCCTTCGCGCTGCGCGACGTGCCGCCCCGCGACTTCGTGCCGCCCAGCGAGACGACCGCGTGGCGGTACACCACCACCCGCAGCGGCGACTGAGCGATCCCGGGTCGGTCAGCGCGCGGCCGGGGGCGCCTCGACGGCGGTCCGCTCGGCGTCGGCGGCGATGTTGCGGGCCATCCCGCCGAAGACCACCGCGTGGAACGGCGCCACCGCGACCCAGTACGCGTGCCCGCCCAGCCCCCGGGGGAGGAACACGGCCCGTTGGCGGTACCGGACCTGCCCGTCGTCGTCGCGCTGCACCTGCATCTCCAACCAGGCCCGGCCGGGCAGCCGCATCTCGGCCCGCAGCCGCAGCAGCTCACCGGGGACGATCTCCTCCACCCGCCAGAAGTCCAGCGCCTCACCCACCCGCAGTTGGTGCGGATGCCGTCGGCCCCGGCGCAGCCCGACGCCGCCCACCAGCCGGTCCAGCCAGCCGCGCACCGACCAGGCCAGCGGGAACGAGTACCAGCCGTGCTGGCCGCCGACCCCCTCGATGACCCGCCACAGCGCCTCCGGCGAGGCTGTCACCGCCTGCTCCCGTACGTCGGTGTAGACGCTGCCGCCGCTCCACTCCGGGTCGCTGGGCAGCGGCTCGGCCGGGGCGTCCCGTCCCGCCGCCGACGACCACCGGGTCTCGACCTCGGCGTCGCGGACCTTGGCCAGCGCCAGCTCCACCGCCCGGTCGAAGCCGGTCAGCCCCTCCGGCGGGTCCGGCAGGTACGCCGCGATGTCGTGTTCGTGCGCCACCGCCTCGTGCACCAGGCTCTCCACCAGCGGACGGGCGAGCGCGTTCGGCACCGGCGTGACCAACCCGACCCAGTGCGAGGAGAGCCGGGGCGTCAGCGCGCGCACCGGCAGCAGGACCCGGCGGCTCAGCCCGGCCACCCGGGCGTACCGCTGCATCATGTCGCCGAAGGTGAGCACGTCCGGGCCGGCGATGTCGAAGGCCCGGTTCACCTCCGGCGGCAGGGCCACACAGCCGACCAGGTAACGCAGCACGTCCCGGACGGCGATCGGCTGCACCCGGTTGGACACCCAGCGTGGGGTGACCATCACCGGCAGCCGTTCGGTCAGGTAACGCAGCATCTCGAACGAGGCCGAGCCGGACCCGATGATCACCGCCGCACGCAGCACCACCGTGGGCACGCCGCTGTCCAGCAGGATCCGGCCCACCTCGGTCCGCGAACGCAGGTGCGCCGAGGCCGCGTCGCCGACGGCCGGCTCCGGGCCGCCGAGGTAGACGATCCGGCGTACGCCCGCCGCGTGCGCCGCCTCCGCGAATGCCGACGCGGCCTGCCGGTCGGCGTCCTCGAAATCGGCCTGCCCGAGCGCGTGCACCAGGTAGTACGCGACGTCGACGTCGTCGAAGACCCCGACCAGGCTCTCCGGCCGGCTCAGGTCGCCCTCGGCGATCTCGACCTGCCCGGCCCACGGCACGTCCCGCAGCCGTCTGGCCCGCCGGGCCAGGCAGCGCACCGTGTGTCCCTCGGCCAGCAGGCGGGGCGCCAGCCGCCCGCCGATGTATCCCGTCGCACCGGTCACCAGGCATCTCACGGCCTCCAGTGTGCGGCCGAATAGACTCGGGCGCTGTGGAGACCGGTAAGGGCACCTTCTGGGGGCCCGACTTCGAGCAGCTCAGCACCACCGACCCCGAGATCGCGGAGGTGGTGCTCGGCGAGCTGGACCGGCTGCGGGGCGGTCTGCAACTGATCGCCAGCGAGAACCTCACCTCCCCGGCGGTGCTGGCCGCGCTCGGCTCGACGCTGACGAACAAGTACGCCGAGGGCTACCCGGGTCGGCGCTACTACGGCGGTTGCGCCCAGGTGGACCGGGCCGAGGAGCTGGGTATCGCCCGGGCCCGGGAGCTGTTCGGCGCCGAGCACGCCAACCTCCAGCCGCACTCGGGTGCGAGCGCCAACCTGGCCGCGTACGCGGCACTGGTGCAGCCGGGTGACGCGGTGCTGGCGATGGAGTTGCCGCACGGCGGCCACCTGACCCACGGCAGCCGGGTGAACTTCTCCGGCAAGTGGTTCGACACGGTCGGCTACACCGTCCGACGGGACACCGAGCTGATCGACTACGACGAGGTCCGCGACCTGGCCCGGACCCACCGACCGAAGATGATCATCTGTGGCGCGACGGCGTACCCGAGGCTGATCGACTTCGCCGCGTTCCGGGAGATCGCCGACGAGGTGGGCGCGTACCTGATGGTGGACGCGGCGCACTTCATCGGGCTGGTCGCCGGGCAGGCCATCCCCTCCCCGGTCCCGTACGCCGACGTGGTCTGCGCGACCACGCACAAGGTGCTGCGCGGTCCGCGCGGAGGGATCATCCTCTGCCGCGAGTCGCTGGCCGACCGGATCGACAAGGCGGTCTTCCCGTTCACCCAGGGCGGGCCGTTGATGCACGCGGTGGCGGCCAAGGCCGTCGCGCTGCGCGAGGCGGCGCAGCCGGAGTACCGCACGTACGCCGCACAGGTGGTGGCCAACGCGCAGGCGCTCGCCGACGGGCTGGCGGCGGAGGGGATGCGACCGGTCTCCGGCGGCACCGACACCCACCTGGCCCTGGTCGACCTGCGGGAGACCGGGGTGACCGGGGCGCAGGCGGAGGCCCGCTGCGACGCGGCGACCATCACGCTGAACAAGAACGCCATCCCGTACGACCCGCAGAAGCCGATGGTCGCCTCCGGCATCCGGGTGGGCACCCCGAGCGTCACCACGCAGGGCATGGGCGAGCCGCAGATGCGCCAGGTCGCCGAGCTGATCGCACGGGCGCTACGCACCGATCCGGCGGCGCCGGGCGGCACCGACGAACTGGCCCGCGTCGCCTCCGATGTGGCCGAGCTGGTCGCCGAGTTCCCGGCGTACCCCCGATGACCGCGCCTCGCGCGGGGGAGCCCGGCGCCATCCGTGCCCGCCTGCCGCACCTGCGCCTGCCGCTGCTGGCCTGCGCCGGGCTGGCCGTGGTCGGCGTACCGATCGCCGCGCTGCTGCGGGGCCCGACCGGCGCGGCCGGGGTGGCCGCCGGGATCGGCCTGGTGGTGGTGAGCTACCTGGTCTCCGGGCTCTCGGTGGCCTGGGCGGACGCGGTCAGCCCGAAGATGGTCATGCCGGTGGGGCTGGTCACCTACGCCACCAAGATGGTCTTCCTGGGCGTGGTGATGGCCGCCGTGGCGCGGACCGGCTGGCCCGGACTGCCCGACATGGGGGTGGCGATCATCGCGGGCGTGCTGGTGTGGATCGTCGCGCACACCACCTGGGCCTGGCGCTCCCCGCTGCCCACCGTCGACCGGGCGTCGGGTCACTGACCGTACGGCCGGTGTTCGCCCGGCGTTTCGCCCCCCTTCCCGGCGGGCTCTGCAGGAGTAAGCTGAGCGCGGCTTGAGGCGCCGTATCGATCGCCCGCACGCTGCTCGGCAGTGTGGGGGGTGCCGCACACTCGCGAAACCCCCGGCTGATAAAGTTCGCCTCGTCATGGCCGACAACCCTCATCGCGGAAGCTCCGACGAGCACTCGTCGGAAGGCGTTGCCGGAGCCGTTCTTGGCTACCTGCTCGCCGGCATCCTGGTGTGGGGATTCCTCGGCTGGTTGGCGGGGACGTTCCTCGGCCTGCCGACCGGCATCGGGATCGGCGTGGGCATGATGCTCGGCGCAGCCGGAGCGATCTACCTGATCATGAAGAGGCTCGGTGCCTGAGTTTCGGCACGCGCGGGTCTGTCGAGTGCGGAGGATGACACGGTGAGCGCACAGCTTGTCGCCGCTGAAGGGCTGCCCTGGCCCCCGGGGGTCTCGGACTTCTATCTGCCGGAAGTGGCCGGCCCATTCGTCACCAAGTTCACCCTCATGATCTGGCTGGCCGTCGGGCTGCTGATCATCTTTTTCATGGTCACCTATCGGAACCCGAAGCTGGTGCCGACCAAGGGCCAGTGGATGGCCGAGTCGATCTACGGCCTGGTCCGGGACAACATCGCCAAGGAACAGATGGGCAGCGCGGGCGTCAAGTTCGCGCCCTATTTCACGGTGCTGTTCTGCTACGTCGCGTTGACCAACCTCTTCGGCATCATCCCGGGGTTGCAGATCTCGCCGAACTCGCACATCGCCTTCCCGATCGTGCTCGCGGCGATCACCTACGTGATGTACATCTACCTCGGCATGCGCAAGCACGGTGTCGGCGGCTACCTCAAGCAGAGCCTGATCCTGCCGGGCATCCCGTGGCCGATGCACATCCTGCTGATCCCGATCGAGTTCCTGCAGACCTTCATCAACCGGCCGGTCACGCTGGCGGTGCGTCTCTTCGCCAACATGTTCGCCGGTCACCTGATCCTGCTGGTCTTCACCATCGGTGGCTTCGTGCTGCTCGCCTCGGACAACATCTTCATCCAGGCGACCTCGATCTTCTCCTTCATCATGGCGATCGTGATGGCCTTCTTCGAGGTGCTGATCGCGCTGTTGCAGGCATACGTCTTCGTCACGCTGAGCGCCAACTACATGGGGTCGGCGATCGCGTCCGAGCACTGATCCGATCCACCGGCGGGGCACCCGCCGAAGCTTCAGGTACGACCGTGTACGCGTGAAACCTCACGTGTCAAACAGGAGGAATACCGGCAATGACTGTTCTCGCTGCGATCGAGGGTAACGTCAACACGATCGGCTACGGCCTCGCCGCCGTCGGCCCCGCGATCGGCGTGGCTCTGATCTTCGTTGCGTACATCAACTCCAGCGCCCGTCAGCCCGAGTCGGCCGGCTACAACCGGACCTGGCTGGTCCTGGGCTTCGCCCTGGTCGAGGCGCTCGCCCTGTTCGGCCTGGTGCTCGCCTTCGCTGTCTGACCGTCCGCTTCCCGACCCGGAGGTCTGAAATGTTTGTCGCCGCCGAAGGTGTGGAGCACCACCCGCTCATTCCGCTGTGGCAGGAGCTGGTGATCGGCACGATCGCCTTCGCCCTGCTCTGCTTCGTGCTGCTGAAGTTCGTCATGCCGCGTATCGAGGCGATGTACCAGGCGCGGGTCGAGGCGATCGAGGGTGGCCTCAAGCGCGCCGAGGCGGCGCAGGCCGAGGCCAACCAACTGCTTGAGCAGTACCGGGCCCAGCTCGCCGAGGTGCGTACCGAGGCGGCGCGGATCCGGGACGACGCCCGTGCCGACGCCGAGTCGATCCGCACCGACATCCTCGCCAAGGCGCGGGAGGAGTCCGACCGGATCATCGCCGCCGGCCGGGAGTCGCTGGCCGTCGAGCGTCAGACCATCGTGCGCGAGCTGCGCGCGGAGGTCGGCGGTCTCGCGGTCGACCTGGCCGGTCGGATCGTGGGCGAGTCGCTCGCCGACGAGGCCCGCCGTAAGGGCACCGTCGAGCGCTTCCTCACCGACCTCGAGAGCGCGGGGGCCCGCTGATGCAGGCCGCCAGCCGGGAGTCCTACACCGTCGCGAGTCAGCGGCTGGAGGAGTACGTCCGGGGCGCCGATTCGACGGCTCTCGCCACCACCGGTGCCGAACTGCTCGCCGTGGCGGACCTGCTGCGGCGGGAGGTCCGGCTGCGCCGGGCGCTCTCCGACCCGGCCCGCCCGGGCACGGACCGCAGCGGCCTGCTCGGCTCGGTGCTCTCCGGCAAGGTCGGCGCGGACGCGCTCGACCTGCTCGGTGTGCTGGTCGCCGGTCGGTGGTCGGCACCGTCGGAGCTGCTCGACGGTGCCGAGCGGCTCGGCGTGCAGGCCCTGCTCGCCAGCGCGGACCGCGCCGACGAGCTCGGTGAGGTCGAGGACGAGCTGTTCCGCTTCGGCCAGGTGGTCGCGGCGGACCCGCAGCTCTCCAACGCCCTGTCCGACCCGGTGGCCCCGGTGGCCCAGCGGGCCGAGCTGATCGGGATGCTCCTGACGGGCAAGGCCCGGCCGGTGACGGTGCGACTGGTGGAGGCGGCGCTGGCCGGCTTCGGCGGTCGGTCGTTCTCCGCCGCGCTGTCCCGGCTGGTGGAGCTGGCGGCCGAGCGGCGTGACCGGCAGGTCGCGTACGTGACGGTCGCGGCGCCGCTGTCCGCGGACGAGGAGAGCCGGCTCACCAACCAGCTCTCGGCCATCTACGGCCGGGCGGTCGCCGTGAAGCTTACGGTTGACCCGACGATCCTCGGCGGAGCGAGCGTCCGGGTGGGTTCGGACCTGTACGACGGGACGATCCTGCGCCGCCTCAACGAGACCCGTAACGCGCTCGCGAAGCGCTGACCAGCACCCCGCGAAGCGCCCGGAATAACAGTCGACCCGAGGACCGGTCGGTACTAGGTATCCCGGGCCCCTGATACTTAAGGAAGCAGAGGATGGCCGAGCTGACCATCTCGACGGAGGAGATCCGCGGCGCCCTGGAGCGCTACGTCTCCTCCTATTCGCCCGACGTCTCCCGTGAGGAGGTCGGCACCGTCGCCGACACCGGCGACGGTATCGCCCACGTCGAGGGCCTGCCCTCGACCATGACCAACGAGCTGCTCGAGTTCGAGGACGGCACGCTCGGCGTGGCGCTGAACCTCGACGTCCGGGAGATCGGTGTCGTCGTCCTGGGCGACTACGCCGGTCTTGAGGAGGGCCAGCGGGTCAAGCGCACCGGCCGGGTGCTCTCCGTGCCGGTCGGTGACGCCTTCCTGGGCCGCGTGGTCGACGCGCTCGGCGCTCCGATCGACGGCCTCGGCGAGATCGCCGACGAGGGCTACCGCGAGCTGGAGCTCCAGGCCCCGAACGTGATGGCCCGGCAGTCCGTCTTCGAGCCGATGCAGACCGGCATCAAGGCCATCGACGCGATGACCCCGATCGGTCGGGGCCAGCGGCAGCTGATCATCGGTGACCGGAAGACCGGTAAGACCACGGTCGCCCTGGACGCCATCCTCAACCAGCGCGAGAACTGGGCCTCCGGCGACCCGACGAAGCAGGTCCGCTGCATCTACGTCGCCATCGGCCAGAAGGCCTCCACCATCGCCTCGATCAAGGGGCAGTTGGAGGAGGCGGGCGCGATGGAGTACACCACCATCGTCGCCTCCCCGGCCTCCGACCCGGCCGGCTTCAAGTACCTCGCCCCGTACACCGGCTCGTCCATCGGTCAGCACTGGATGTACGGCGGCAAGCACGTCCTGATCGTCTTCGACGACCTGAGCAAGCAGGCCGAGGCGTACCGGGCCGTGTCGCTGCTGCTGCGTCGCCCGCCGGGCCGTGAGGCGTACCCGGGTGACGTCTTCTATCTGCACTCCCGCCTGCTGGAGCGCTGCGCGAAGCTCTCCGACGAGATGGGCGGCGGGTCGATGACCGGTCTGCCGATCATCGAGACGAAGGCCAACGACATCTCGGCCTTCATCCCGACCAACGTCATCTCGATCACCGACGGCCAGATCTTCCTGGAGACCGACCTGTTCAACCAGGGCGTCCGGCCGGCTATCAACGTCGGTACCTCGGTCTCCCGGGTCGGTGGCGCCGCGCAGGTGAAGCCGATGAAGAAGGTCTCGGGTTCGCTGCGGCTCAACCTCGCCCAGTATCGCGAGCTGGAGGCGTTCGCCGCCTTCGCCTCCGACCTGGACAAGGCCTCCCGCGCCCAGCTGGACCGCGGTGCCCGCCTGGTGGAGCTGCTCAAGCAGCCGAACTACTCGCCGTACCCGGTGCAGGAGCAGGTCATCTCGGTCTGGTCCGGCACCGAGGGCAAGCTGGACGACATCCCGGTGGGTGACGTGCGGCGCTTCGAGACCCAGTTCCTGGAGCACCTGCGGCGCAAGCACAACGGCACCCTGCTGGCGATCGCGGACAACAAGTGGGACGACGAGATCATCGCCACCCTCGACGCGGCCGTCACGGAGTTCAAGCAGGGCTTCCTCGGCCGGGAGGACGAGCGCACGATCAACGAGGCGCCGGCGGCGCCGCTGGAGGGCGAGGCCGAGCAGGAGACGGTCACCCGTTACAGCGCTGCGCCGGCCCAGAAGCGTTAGGGCCGGGCCATGGCGGCGCAGGTACGTGTTCTTCGTCAACGCATTCGCTCGGCGAAGGGGATGAAGAAGATCACCAAGGCGATGGAGCTCGTGGCGACGAGCCGGATCGCCAAGGCCCAGGCCCGGGTGGAGGCGTCCCTGCCGTACGCCCGGGCCATCACCGGCGTCCTCACGGCGCTGGCGTCCAACGCGTCGGTCGACCACCCGCTGCTGACCCCGCGCGAGCGGGTACGGCGGGCGGGCGTGCTGCTGGTGACCGCCGACCGGGGTCTGGCCGGCGGTTACAGCTCCAACGCCATCAAGACGGCGGAGTCGCTGATCGCCCGGCTGCGGGAGGACGGCAAGGAGCCGGTGCTCTACGTCGTCGGGCGCAAGGGCGTGTCGTTCTACCGGTTCCGGAACCGGCCGATCGAGGCGAGCTGGACCGGCTTCTCCGAGCAGCCGTCGTTCGCCGACGCCCGCGAGGTGGGCGAGACGCTGGTGAAGGCGTTCTCGGCCGGCGCGGACGACATCGACGGCGGTCCGGGTGCGGACGGGGTGCTCGGGGTGGACGAGTTGCACATCGTCTTCACCGAGTTCAAGTCCCTGATGACGCAGACGCCGGTCACCCGGATCATCGGTCCGTTGCAGGTGGAGGAGCGGCCTCGGTCGGAGGCGGCCCCCGGGCTGCTGCCCGACTACGAGTTCGAGCCGAACCCGGAGGAACTGCTCGACGCGCTGCTGCCGAAGTACATCAACACGCGGATCTACGCGGCGTTGCTGGAGTCGGCGGCGAGCGAGTCGGCGGCCCGGCGGCGGGCGATGAAGAGCGCCACCGACAACGCCGAAGAGATGATCGACAAGTACACGCGTGAGATGAACTCGGCCCGCCAGGCCGGGATCACCCAGGAGATCAGTGAGATCGTCGGCGGCGCTAACGCGCTGGCCGCGTCGGGAAGTGAAGTGTGATGACTGTTTCCATCGCGGCTGGGGGACCAGCCGAGACCAAGACGGCCACGGGTCGCGTGGTCCGGGTCATCGGCCCGGTCGTCGACGCCGAGTTCCCGCGCGACGCCATGCCGGACCTGTTCAACGCGCTGCACGTCAACGTGACCCTCTCCGGCGGCGAGAAGACGCTGACCCTGGAGGTCGCCCAGCACCTGGGTGACAACCTGGTCCGCGCGATCTCGATGCAGCCCACCGACGGCCTGGTGCGCGGCGCCGAGGTGCGCGACACCGCGTTCCCGATCCGGGTGCCGGTCGGCGACGCGGTCAAGGGCCACGTCTTCAACGCGATCGGCGAGTGCCTCAACCTCACCGAGGGCGAGACCATCCAGGCCGACGACCACTGGGGCATCCACCGCAAGGCCCCGGCCTTCGCGGACCTGGAGCCCAAGACCGAGATGCTGGAGACCGGCATCAAGGTCATCGACCTGCTCGCCCCGTACGTCAAGGGTGGCAAGATCGGCCTGTTCGGCGGTGCCGGCGTGGGCAAGACGGTGCTCATCCAGGAGATGATCACCCGGGTCGCCCGGAACTTCGGTGGTACCTCCGTCTTCGCCGGTGTGGGTGAGCGGACCCGTGAGGGCAACGACCTCATCCACGAGATGACCGAGTCCGGCGTCATCGACAAGACCGCGCTGGTCTACGGCCAGATGGACGAGCCGCCGGGCACCCGGTTGCGCGTCGCGCTCTCCGCGCTGACCATGGCGGAGTACTTCCGTGACGTGCAGAAGCAGGAGGTGCTGCTCTTCATCGACAACATCTTCCGCTTCACCCAGGCCGGTTCCGAGGTCTCCACCCTGCTGGGCCGGATGCCCAGCGCGGTGGGTTACCAGCCGACCCTGGCCGACGAGATGGGCGAGCTCCAGGAGCGGATCACGTCCGTCAAGGGCCAGGCCATCACCTCGATGCAGGCGATCTACGTGCCGGCGGACGACTACACCGACCCCGCTCCGGCCACCACCTTCGCCCACCTGGACGCCACCACCAACCTGGAGCGGTCCATCTCCGACAAGGGCATCTACCCGGCGGTGGACCCGCTGGCGTCCTCGTCGCGGATCCTCGCCCCGGAGTTCGTCGGCCAAGAGCACTTCCAGGTGGCCAGTGAGGTCAAGCGGATCCTCCAGCGCTACAAGGACCTGCAGGACATCATCGCCATCCTCGGTATCGAGGAGCTCTCCGAGGAAGACAAGATCACGGTCCAGCGGGCCCGTCGGATCGAGCGCTTCCTGTCGCAGAACACCTACGCGGCGGAGCAGTTCACCGGTGTGCCGGGCTCGACGGTCCCGATCAAGGAGACCATCGAGGCGTTCCGGAAGATCAGCGAGGGCGAGTACGACCACTTCCCCGAGCAGGCGTTCTTCATGTGCGGTGGGCTCGACGACCTGGAGAAGAAGGCCGCCGAGCTGATGAAGGGCTGACCCTTCGGTCCGAAACGAAGAAAGGCCGTCCCGGTTCACGCCGGGACGGTCTTTCGTTCATCTGCGGGACGTACCATGCTCGCTGCCCGGTTTCCCGTGCTCGGCGATCACGCCGCGCCCGAGATACCGTCTAGTCCAGCTCAGGCGCGGATGAGCGGCGAACGACTTAAACCTTTCGGCTACGCGCACCCGTACCCTCCCGGGGGCGCGACGAACGGAGAAGCTTGTGGGTAAGGCCGGCAGCGGCGGCACGCGCGGCAAGCGTGGTGGCAAGAAGAAGTCGATCTGGCAGGGCGTACCGCTGTGGGCAAAGCTCTGCACCATCTTCGGGGTGGTGCTGATGATGGTCAGCGGCACGTCGCTGGTGGGCGCCGAGGCGCTGATGGCCCGCTACGAGGGGGCGATCGGCAAGGCCGACCTCTTCGGTGACCAGGCGGCGGGCGAGGCCAAGAGCGACATCGAGGGCCCGCTGAACATCCTGCTGGTCGGCATCGACCCGGTCCGGGACGACCGTCCGCCGCTGAGCGACGCCATCATGATCCTGCACGTGCCGAAGGAGATGGACCGGGCGTACCTCTTCTCGCTGCCGCGGGACCTGTACGTCGAGATCCCCGCCTTCCCCAAGGCGAACTTCAACGGCAGCACCACCAAGCTGAACGCGGCGATGTCGTTCGGCAGCCGGGTGCCCAACGGTAAGCCGGATGCGGCACGCGGCTTCGAGCTGCTCGCCCTCACCGCGCAGGAGGTCACCGGCATCGAGCGCTTCGACGCCGGCGCGATCATCAACTTCTCCGGCTTCCAGAAGATCGTCGACGCGATGGGCGGCGTCACGATGAACATCGAGCGGGAGGTCCGCTCCCGGCACCGCCAGCCGGACGGCAAGCACCGTGAGGGTCGGCCCGGCGGTGGGGGCTACATCGGGCCGCAGGCGATCTACCCGAAGGGCAAGCAGCACCTGCAGGGCTGGCAGGCGCTGGACTACGTCCGCCAGCGCTACCCGGAGAACGGCGTGCCGGACGGCGACTACGGCCGGCAGCGGCACCAGCAGCAGTTCGTCAAGGCGATGGCCGGTCAGGCGCTCAGCGCCGACGTGGTGACCAACCCGGTGAAGCTGGACCGGGTGCTGCGGGCGGCCGGTGAGTCGCTGATCTTCAGCGGCCGGGGGCACAGCGTGATCGACTTCGGTCTCGCGCTGAAGGACATCCGCCCCGGCAACATCCAGATGATCAAGCTGCCGGGTGGCGGGGTCATGCAGAACGGCAAGTACCTCGGTGAACGGTTCGAGCCCGAGGTGGACGACTTCTTCGTCGCGTTGGAGCGGGAACTCCTGGACCCGTTCCTCCTCGAACATCCCAAGTTCGTCAACAAGGGCTGATCGGGGCGCGGCTCCCGGCACCCGCATGAAGCACAGGTCAGGGCCGCGACTAGACTTTCCCCAATCCGCCGCCTCAGCAAGGAGACAGCGTGGCACAGCACCTTAACGTCCAGCTCGTGGCCGTCGAGGAGAAGGTCTGGTCGGGCGAGGCCGAGATGGTCATGGCCCGTACGACCGAGGGTGAGCTGGGTGTGCTGCCGGGGCACGCGCCCCTGCTCGGCCAGCTCGCCGACTCCGGCCAGGTGCGCATCAAGCTGCCCGGCGGTGAGCAGGTCGTCTACGAGGTGGCCGGCGGCTTCCTCTCGGTGAACGAGCGGGGCGTGACCGTACTCGCCGAGACCGCGACCCCGGCCTCCGCCTCCCAGGGCAACTGAGCCGACCCGCCGATGGAGATCGTCGAAGGGATCGGAATCGGCGTCGCCGTGATCCTCGGCGCGATCCTGGTCCTCTTCGTCCGGCGGGCGCTGGTGACCCGCAGCGGCGGGATCATCCGACTCAGCGTCCGGACCTCCACCATGCTCGACGGCCGGGGCTGGGCACCCGGCTTCGGCCGTTTCGCCGGTGACGAGCTCCGCTGGTACCGGCTGGTGAGTTTCGCCGTACGCCCCAAGCGGGTGCTGTCCCGCGAGGGCCTGACCGTGGAGCGACGACGGCTGCCCGAGGGGCAGGAACGAATGTCCATGCCGTCGGACTGGATCATTCTCCGGTGTAACTGCGGGCATGCTCCGGTCGAGATCGCCATGGCGCGATCCACCGTCACCGGATTCCTCTCCTGGCTCGAAGCCGCCCCCCCGGGGGCGGCTTCGCCGCGTCTGGCGTCTTCTCAGGACTGGCCCGCCGCCTGATCGACCCCGTACGTCCACGGCACGCACCGAGTGCGTGCCGTGTCCGACCGTGTCCCGGTGTGTCGCCCGCGCCGGTCTGACCGGCCCCCGCCCCCTGCGCCACCACCACCGCACATGTGCCGTGGTGGCACATCTGTGCCAGATCTCTGCCCGGCGCCCGGCGGAACCTCCTAGAGATCTTCCCTTCATCAATATCTAGTGGTATCAATCTCCGAACGTCCCCCTGCTACCCCGGAGTACGACGTGCGGAGAACCCGTCTGGCGACGCTTGCCACGAGCATGGTCGTCGCCCTCGCCACCACCCTCAGCCTGACCGCCGCCCCCGCCCAGGCGGCACCGAGCGACCACTACGTGGCCCTCGGCGACTCGTACGCCTCCGGCGTGGGCGCCGGCAGCTACACCTCCGAGAGCGGCTCCTGCCAGCGCAGCACCGCCGCCTACCCGGCGCTCTACGCGGCCCGAGTCGGCCCCGCGTCGTACCGCTCGGTCGCCTGCTCGGGCGCCACCACCACCAGCGTGGTCAACACCCAGCTCTCGGCCCTGGCCAGCCGGACCACGCTGGTCAGCGTGACCGTCGGCGGCAACGACGTCGGGTTCGGCACCATCATGACCACCTGCGTGCTCCAGGGCACCACGGAGTGCGTCGCCGCGGTCGACGCGGCACAGGCCAAGGCCCGGGCCGACCTGCCGAGGCTGCTCCGCGCCGTCTACGACGGAATCAAGAGCCGGGCGCCGTCGGCCCGGGTGGTGGTCACCGGCTACCCGGTCTTCTATCAGCTCGGCACGATCTGCGCGGGACTCAGCGCGACCTCCCGAACGAAGATCAACGAGGGCATCAACCTGGTGAACGACATCATCCGCACCGCAGCCCTGGCCGCCGGCTTCGCGTTCGCCGACGTCCGCTCCCAGTTCGTCGGCCACCAACTGTGCAGCTACGGCGAGAAGTGGCTGCACGCGTTGAACTTCGCCAACATCGGCATCTCCTACCACCCGACGGCGGCCGGCCAGTCCGGCGGGTACTACCCGGTCTTCCGTACCGTCGCCGGCTGAGCGACGCCCGGCCCGACCGACGGGGCGGGGGTCACGAGGTGGCGGCGACCAGCTCCACCTCGTACCCCTGCCCGTCGGTCAGGTAGGCGGCGTACGTGTCGGGGCCGCCGGCATGCGGGTGGCGGTCGGGGAACAGCAGCGTCCAGCCGTACTCGGGGGCCGTGGCGACCAGGCGGTCGACGGCGGCCGGTGAGCCGGCGTGGAAGGCCAGGTGGTTCAGGCCGGGCGCGAGACGGTCGTGCCGCCGCCCGGAGAGCGCGGGGGACTCCTCCAGCACCAGGTACGTCGGGCCGAGCCGCCAGGACCGACCGGCCGGCCACTCCTGGAAAGGGGTCCAACCCAACTGGCCGAGGAGCCAGCCCCAACTGCGCATCGAGGCGCCCAGGTCGGGTACCCAGACCTCCACGTGGTGCAGTGCTCCGAGCGTCAACGACCTCCGCCCGGAACCCATAGCACGTCTCCGTCCGGATTTGCCGTTCTTGCCAGAATAAAGAGTAGATCCGACAACCGGTTGAGATACTTTGCCGGGAGATGGCTGGTCCGGTCGGGGTCGTGTGCGACGAGGGCCCATGCCGACCGCTCGGCGCGCCGGGCGACGGTCCGCGCCGCGTGCAGCAGTGCCGCACCCGCGGTGCCGCCGGGGAGGATGAAGGAGTCGAGCTTGCTCAGGCGCGCGTTGTACTCGTCGCACCAGCCCTCGAGGCGCTCGACGTACTCCTCGGTCACCCGCAGGGGCGGGTACTTCGGGTCCGGTTCGACCGGGGTGGAGAGGTCGGCTCCCACGTCGAACAGGTCGTTCTGGATCGGCCCCAGCACCGCTCGCAACCCGTCGTCGAGCCCACCCAGGGCGAGCGCCACACCGATCGTGGCGTTGCACTCGTCCACGTCGGCGTACGCGGCGATCCGTGGATCGTTCTTCGGCACCTGCTCGTTGTTGCTCAGCCTGGTCATGCCGGCGTCGCCGGCCTTGGTGTAGATGCGCGTGAGGTGGACGGCCATGACGCACAGCCTACGGATACCGGACCTGACGATCCCGACCCGGCCGACGGCCGGTACGGGCTGGTCCAGCGGGGTCGGCCCGGGTGACGCGGGTGACGCGGCGGTCGCCGACGTCGACGTCATCCGGGTACGCGGCGGCGCCCGGCTCGCCGGCACCGTGCACGTGGTCGGCGCGAAGAACTCCGCGTTGAAGCTGATGGCAGCCGCGCTGCTGGCGCCGGGCCGGACGGTGATCACCAACGTGCCCCGGATCACCGACATCGCCATCATGGGCGAGGTGCTGCGCCGACTCGGCTGCGGCGTCCGCTTCGACGCCGACGAGCCGGTGGACCCGATGGTCGCCGTCGGCGGGGTGCCCCGGTCCCGCTCGGTCACCATCGACGTACCGGAACAGCCCGGCGTCGAGGCCGACTACGACCTGGTCCGTCGGCTGCGGGCCTCGATCTGCGTACTCGGGCCGCTGCTGGCCCGGCGCGGCTACGTCCGGGTGGCCCACCCGGGCGGCGACGCGATCGGCTCGCGCGGTCTGGACATGCACATCTCCGGGCTGACCCGGATGGGCGCCGACATCTCCGGTGAACACGGTTTCGTGATCGCCGCCGCGCCGGACGGTCTGCGGGGCGCGGAGATTACGCTGGACTTCCCGAGCGTCGGCGCGACCGAGAACCTGGTCATGGCGGCGGTGCTGGCCGAGGGCACCACCGTGATCGAGAACGCCGCCCGCGAGCCGGAGATCGTGGACATCTGCACCATGCTCCAGCGGATGGGCGCGCTGATCGAGGGGGAGGGGACCTCCACGATCACCATCGTCGGCGTACCCCGGTTGCAGCCGGTCCGGCACGCCACGGTGGGCGACCGGATCGTCGCCGGGACCTGGGCCTTCGGCGCGGCGATGACCCGTGGCGACGTGACCGTGACCGGTCTCGACCCGGCCTTCCTGGAGGTCGCGCTGGACAAGGTGGTCGCGGCCGGCGGCCTGGTGGAGACGCGGCCGGACGCCTTCCGGGTACGCATGGACGACCGGCCCCGGGCGGTGGACGTGGTGACGCTGCCCTACCCGGGCTTCGCCACCGACCTGCTGCCGATGGCGATCGGGCTCGCCGCGCTCAGCGAGGGCGCGTCCCTGATCACCGAGAACATCTTCGACGGCCGGTTCATGTTCGCCAACGAGATGATGCGGCTCGGCGCGGACATCAAGACCGACGGGCACCACGCCGTGGTACGCGGACGCGACCAGCTCTCCGGCGCACCGGTACGCGCCACCGACATCCGTGCCGGCGCCGGACTGATCATCGCCGGGCTCTGCGCCGACGGGGTGACCGAGGTGTCGCACGTGCACCACGTCGACCGGGGATACCCCGACTTCGTGGCCGACCTGCGGGCGCTCGGCATCGAGGTGGAGCGCGCCACCGCACCTGAGGAACCCGAACTGACCATCTGAGCGGCGGCTCTCCTTAGCCGTCGTTCAGGCTCGCCGACTAGGGTGCAGGCAGACACTCGAAATCGCAGCGAGGGAGTTATCAGATGGCGGGTCGACTCGCGGTCGTGGGCGCCGGGCTGATGGGCTCGGGCATCGCACAGGTGGCGGCACAGGCGGGCTGGCAGGTGGTGCTGCGGGACCTGGACGACGCGGCCACCCGGCGCGGTCTGGACGGCATCCGTACGTCGCTGGGCAAGTTCGCGGAGAAGGGCAAGATCTCCACCGACGACGCCGAGGCGGCGCTGGGGCGGATCACGGCCACCACCGACCTGGAGGCGGCGGCCGACGCGGACATCGTGGTCGAGGCGGTCTTCGAGCGGCTGGAGATCAAGCACGAGGTGTTCCGCGCGCTGGACAAGATCTGCAAGTCCGACGCGGTGCTGGCCACCAACACCTCGGCCATCCCGGTCACCCAGATCGCGGCGGTCACCGAACGGCCCGAGGCGGTCGTCGGCACCCACTTCTTCTCGCCGGTGCCGATGATGAAGCTCTGCGAGCTGATCCGGGGCTACAAGACCACCGACGCCACGCTCGACACGGCGAAGTCGTTCGCCGAGGAGATCGGCAAGACCGTGGTGGTGGTCAACCGGGACATCGCCGGTTTCGTCACCACCCGGCTGATCACCGCTCTGGCGATGGAGGCGGTCCGGCTGGTCGAGACCGGCGTGATTTCCGCCGAGGACCTGGACACCGCCTGCAAGCTCGGCTTCGGGCACGCCATGGGCCCGCTCGCCACCGTCGACCTGACCGGCGTCGACGTGCTGCTCAACGCCACCCGCAACATCTACACCGACACCGGTGACGAGAAGTTCTTCCCGCCGGAGCTGCTCCAGCGCATGGCCACCGCCGGCGACCTGGGCCGCAAGACCGGCCAGGGCTTCTACGCGTACTGACCTGGATGTAAGGAGGGGTCCCCTGCTAACGCCTCGTGCATAGCAGGGGACCCCTTTTAACGGCGTTGCCCGTCGAGCGTCGTCGGGCTGTTAACAGGGGACCCCTGCTCTACCGCAGGCGTTAATAAGGTGCCCTTCCTTGCATCTCAGCCGTCGCGGCGGGTGGTCCAGCGGAAGGTGGTCAGGCAGAGCACCAGGCCGATCACGCACCAGGCGCCCAGCACCAGCGCGACCCGGGTCAGCTCGAACGAGCCGCCCGGCTCGTTGGCGCCGAAGCTCTCCGGCAGGAAGACCGCCCGCAGCCCCTGGCACATCCACTTGAGCGGGAAGATGGCCGCCACCTGCTGCATCCAGCTCGGCAGGTTGGTGAAGACGAAGAACACCCCGGAGATGAACTGGAGCACCAGGGCGACCGGGGTGACCACGGCCGAGCCGCTGCGTGCCGTACGGGCCAGGGACGAGATCGCGATGCCGCAGAGCGTGCAGGCGGTGATGCCCAGCGCGCTCACCCAGCCGAAGGTGACCCAGGCCGTCGCGGTCGTCGGCAGGTTCAGGTCGAACAGCAGCACCGAGACCGTGAGCAGCAGGGCGGTCATCACCGCGCCGGTCACCAGCACCATGATCACCTTGCCGGCGAACCAGACCCACTTCGGCATCGGCGTGCCCCGGTAGCGCTTGAGCACGCCCCGGTCCCGCTCGATCGGGATCCAGATGCCGAGGTTCTGGAAGCTGACCGTCATCAGGCCGGTGGCGATCATGCCGGTGATGAAGTACTGCGTGTAGCTGACGCCCTCGCCGAGGTCGCCGTCGAAGATCGACGCGAAGATCAGCACCATGATGATCGGGAAGCCCAGCGTGAAGACGACGGACTCCCGGCTGCGCAGGAACTGCCGGATCTCCATGCGGCCCTGGCGCAGGGCGAGCGCGGAGGGGCCGAGACGGCGGGCGGCGGGGGCGGCGACCGGGGCGTCCGGTCGGGTGGTGGTGGTCATCAGTGTCCGATCATCCGCAGGTAGATGTCCTCCAGCGTGGGCCGGGTGACGGTCAGGCCGGGCACCTCGCCACCGAACCGCGCGGCCAGCTCGGTCACCAGCGCCGTCGGCGTCGCGCTCTGCGCGCTCTCCGACGTGCCCTCCGGCGTACGCCAGGAGACCGTGGCCAGCGCCTCCTGCCGGTTGCCCAGCTCGGCGGGTACGGCGACCTCGACCAGCCGGCCACCGGCGATGACGCCCACCCGGTCGGCGAGCGCCTCGGCCTCGTCCAGGTAGTGCGTGGTGAGCACGATGGTGGTGCCGGCCGCGGAGAGGTCCCGGATCAGCTCCCAGAACTCGCGGCGGGCCTCCGGGTCGAAACCGGTGGTCGGTTCGTCGAGGAAGAGCAGTTCGGGGCGGCCGATGATGCCCAGCGCCACGTCCAGGCGGCGCTTCTGCCCGCCGGAGAGGGTGTGCGTACGGGCGGTGGCCTTGGCGGTGAGTCCGACCCGGGCGATCACCTTGTCCGGGTCGTCGCCGTCCGGATAGAAACCGGCGAAGTGGTGCACCACCTCGGCCACGGTCAGCTCGTCGAACTCGCCGGTGCCCTGGAGCACGATGCCGACCCGACCCCGCCAGTCGCGGACCGAGCGGCCTGAGCGGCCCGGTGCGCGGGAACCGCCCGACCGGGATCCGTGGGCGAAGGAGGGGTCGGCGTCCAGTACGCGGACCTCACCGGCGTCGCGCTGCCGGTAGCCCTCCAGGATCTCCACCGTGGTGGTCTTGCCCGCGCCGTTCGGGCCCAGGAGGGCGAACACCTCGCCCCGGTGGACGTCGAGGTCCAGATCGGCCACGGCGACGTTGTCGCCGTACGCCTTGCGCAGGCCCCGGACGTGGATCGCGACGTCGTCACTCATGCCGTCAAGTGTGCGGCCCGCCCGGGTCCGCCGTCCGCACCGGGGGTGGTGGTTCCTCCCCGTCACGGGCATGTCGGACCCGGGCGTCACCGTCGTCGTGCTGTGCGGTTCTGCACAATCCCGGGTCCGTCCGCCCGGCGCACGCCACCCCGGCGGTGGATCAGCGGTGGCTGTACGTCATGCAGTCGGCCATGTCGGCGTCCGGGCCGACCCTGATCGCCGGGGCCTGGCACTCCAGTTGCTCGTTGTGCCGACAGTCGGCCCGCTGGCACGCGCCCACCTGGGCCACCTGGCCGTCGATGCCGGCGCGCACGGCCGGCATCTCGATGAAGGTGTGGCAGTGCGCGTGGTCCATGCTGCCGATCGTGATGGCGAAGGCGTTGCAGTCGCCGGTGTGGTTGTACGCGCAGGCGGACACCACACACTCCTGGACCCGGGGCATCTCCATCGCTGCGGTCATGACCCAACCTCCTCCGTTGAATTTGCCCTAATTTTAGGCTTTCGGAGGGTTGGTCAGGACCGGTTCACCGGTAGTCAGGGGCAGACGCGCCACTCGCCGTCCTCGCGGAGCAGGCTGATCGACTCGTTCGTCTCGCCGTTGGCCGTCTCCAGGCGTACCGAGGCGGCGCCGGTGGTCCGGCCGTTGTTGGTGGAGACCCGCATCCCGGTGATGTCGTACTCCACCAGTTTCGGCATCGCCTGCCGTTGCAGGGCGAACTCGTCCGCCGTGACCTGGTCGCGTTGCCGCTGGCAGAGACGGTCGTAGGCGCGCTGGTGGTCGCCGTCCCGGAGGGCGTCCAGATACTCGCCGGTAGCGCTGCGGGCCGGGCCGACCGCGTCCTGCACGGTCTGGTAGAGGAACCAGCCGCCGACCGCACCACCCAGGCAGCAGAGGGCGACGACCACCCCCACCACGACGAGCACGATCCGCAGCGGGCGGTTGTTGCGGGGCGGGACCGGAGTCGGGTGGTACGTCATGCAGGGCAGCGTAGATCCACTACGCAACCGGTCGGCCCTGCGTACCCGGGATCAGACCCGGAAGCCGGCGTCCCGGGCGGCCTGGCGCTCGCGGCGTCGGTCCGCGCGTCGGCGCAGGAACCACGGCAGATAGAACGCGAACGCGACCAGGAACACCAGCACCAGCACCGGCAGCACGATCGCCACCAGGGACATCACCACGCTGGTCGCGTCCTCGGCGGTGCTCGCCACCGGGGCGCCGAAACCGGCCGTGGTCGCGTTGATGACCGGCCGCGCGGCGGACTTGAGCAGGTGTACGCCGAGCGCGATCAACACCCCGACGATGACCGGTAGCCACTGGCCACCGTCGGCGAAGAAGCTGTCCGGGTCGCTGACCGTCACCGTCTCCGAGGCGGAGCCGGCACCGAAGGCCAGCCCACCGGCGGTCGGGCGGACCACCGTCTGCACCACGTCGTTGACGTGGTCCACCACCGGGACCTTGTCCGCGACGACCTCGACGACGAGCAGCACCGCGAGGATGCCCAGCACCCAGTCGTTGCCGAGCCACTGCCAGCCGCCGGGCAGGTCGATGACGCTGGTGAAACGGGCCAGCGTGCCCATCAGCAGCAGCGGGATGTAGGCGTTGAGCCCCGCCGAGGCGGCGAGGCCGGTACCGGTCAGTACTTCGAGCACCATCTCAGCATGGCACCGGCGCGCCAGTGCCGCTCGGCGGCGGTGCCCGGGGTCTCCGCTACCCTCGTCGGGTGCGGTTGGTGATTGCGAAATGCTCGGTGGACTATGTCGGACGCCTCTCGGCCCACCTGCCGCCGGCCACCCGGCTGCTGATGGTGAAGGCGGACGGTTCGGTGTCCATCCACGCCGACGACCGGGCCTACAAGCCGTTGAACTGGATGAGCCCGCCCTGTCGGCTGGAGGAGGCGCCCGGGGTGTGGCGGGTGGTCAACAAGGCCGGCGAGGAGCTGCGGATCACCCTGGAGGAGATCTTCCAGGACACCTCGTACGAACTCGGTGTCGACCCGGGCCTGCGCAAGGACGGGGTGGAGGCGCACCTGCAGGAGCTGCTGGCCGCCAACCCGGAGACGCTGGGCGAGGGGTACACGCTGGTCCGCCGCGAGTACATGACCGCCATCGGGCCGGTCGACCTGCTCTGCCGCGACGCCGAGCAGGGCACGGTCGCGGTCGAGGTGAAGCGCCGGGGCGAGATCGACGGCGTCGAGCAGCTCACCCGCTACCTCGAACTGCTCAACCGTGATCCGCTGCTCGCCCCGGTGGCCGGCGTCTTCGCCGCGCAGGAGATCAAGCCGCAGGCCCGGGTGCTCGCCCGGGATCGCGGCATCCGGTGCGTGGTCGTCGACTACGACCGGCTGCGCGGCATCGAGCGCGACGAGCTGACCCTCTTCTGACGGTCGGCCCGGAACTCCCGAGCCGCAACCGGTCCTGCGGTGTGTCCGCGCGGTCAGGTGGTGCGTTGGCGAGGGATCGTGGTCCGGACCGCGATCAGCGACTTGGGCAGGCCGCCGACCCGTTCCACCAGGATGCGGGACTGCGGGAAGTAGTGCCGCATCTGGGACCGGTCGAGCAGTTCGGTCCAGAGCACCTGGTGGATGGCCGCGTCGTGGGTGTGGGTGGCCTTGTGCCCGAGCGGCCACCGCCGGGCGACCGCGGTGCGCAGACGTACCGGCAGGAACTGCATGCCCGGCGCGATCCAGTGCGGCTCGATCGGGAAGTAGCGGTAGGGCGTCTGCACCCAGTGCCGCTCGGCCAGCGTGTGCACCGCCTCGGCGAACCGCAGCCGACGCTCGTGCCCACCCACGTGTTCCAGCACCGAGTTGGAGAAGACCAGGTCGTAACGGCGCCCGGTGATGTGGGCCGGCAGGTCGCAGGCGTCGGCCTGGTCGACCTCGGCCCACTCGGGTACGTCGGCGGCGGGTCGCTCCAGATTGACCACGTGTACGCGAGCCGGCCGGACGGCCGCACGGGTCCACGTGCCGAGGCGTCCACCAAGGTCGATCACGTGCATCTCGGACAGTCGGGGAAACGTCCGGACCAGCCATTCGGCGCGGCGCTGGCGTTGCCGCGCGGCCCATGAGCCGTCCTTGTCCACGAGATGGAATCGCAATCGATGGGGGCGCATCTAACGGAATGTACCGTCGCGGCTACCCACGTTAAACCCTTGGATGTCGATCGAAGACGGCGACGATCGGTCCGCCGGGCGGCGGCGGGTGTCGGACCCCCGCGCTCACCTGCCGTAGAGCATCTTGACCGCTTTGACGAGACGGGCCACGTCAGCGGGGGTGCGATCGAACGTGGTCGAGGGGAGCAGCGTCCGGCCCCGGCGACGGGTCACCGCCTTGGCCCGCCCGAACTCGCGCAGCCCGTCCTCGCCGTGGATGCGGCCGAACCCCGACTCGCCGACCCCGCCGAACGGCAGGGTGGACATGCCGGCGAAGGTGAGCGCCGAGTTGATCGACGCCATGCCGGAGCGCAGTCGGCGGGCGATCGCCACCGCCCGACGCTTCCCGAAGACCGAACCGCCCAGACCGTAGGGCAGGGCGTTGGCCCGGGCGAGCGCCTCGTCCGCGTCCCGGACCCGGTTCACGGTCAGCGTCGGGCCGAAGGTCTCCTCGCGTACGGCGGCAGAGTCCTCCGGCACGTCCACCAGTACGGTCGGGTGCGCGTACGGCGGCCGTACGGCGTCCCGGCCGCCCAGGGCGGCACGCCCGCCCCGGGTCAGCGCGTCGTCGATGTGCCGCCGGATGACGTCGAGCTGGCTGGGCATGGTGATCGGGCCGACGTCGGCGTCGTCCGGGCCGACGGTGAGGCGGCCCGCGCGCTCGACCACCTTGTCCAGGAACGCGTCGAAGACCGGCTCCACCGCGTAGACCCGCTCGATGCCGATGCAGGTCTGTCCGGCGTTGGTCATCGCACCCCAGACGGCGGCCTCGGCGGCGGCGTCCAGATCGGCGTCGGTGTCCACGATCATCGCGTCCTTGCCGCCGGCCTCCAGCAACACCGGGGTCAGCGACTCGGCGCAGGCGGCCATCACCTTCTTGGCGGTCGCCGTGGAGCCGGTGAAGGCGAGCTTGTCGACCCCGGACCGGCACAGTGCCGCGCCCACGTCGGCGAGGCCGTGCACCGTGCTGAACACCGGCTGCTCGGGCACCACCTCGGCGAACGTGTCGACCAACCACTGGCCGACCACCGGGGTGTACTCGCTCGGCTTGAGGACCACCGCGTTGCCGGCGGCCAGCGCGTACGCGGCGGAGCCGATGGGGGTGAAGACCGGATAGTTCCACGGCCCGATCACCCCGACCACCCCGTACGGCTGATACTCCAGGTGGGCCGAGAACTCGGCCAGGATGAGCCGGGAGCGGACCCGGCGGGCGCCGAGCACCCGGCGGGCGTTGTTCGCGGCCCAGTCGACGTGCTCGACGGCGGACACGATCTCGACCAGCGCGTCGGCGACCGGCTTGCCGCCCTCGGCGTGGACCAGCTCCGCAAGCGTCTCCATCCGCTGCGCGAGCAGTCGCCGCCAGCGCAGCAGACGCTCCCGCCGCCCGTCGAAGCCGAGCCCGGCCCACCACAGACCGGCGGCGCGGGCACTCGCGACGGTGCGCTCGACGTCCATGGCGGTGGCGACCGGTACGCGGCCTGCCTCGTCGCCGGTGGCCGGATTGGTCGAGATCAGGTGGTGGCCCTCGATCATCGGGGTGCCGGGGCGGTGGACAGCCGTCATGGCGGAAGTCTAGACCCGAATATTACTCACAGGTAGGGGAGTGGTGCGGGGCTCAACGGGCTGGGCGGCGGATGGTTGAATCGGACTGAGCAGCAGTTTTCGCCGGGAGGTCGGCGCCCTGTCCACCGAAAGGGCCGAACGGAAGGTGTCCGGCCGGTTACTCGGTGATGACTGGCCGGGTGGTGGAGGTGGCCGCCCGGTGGTGGCAGGCTGACGCGGGGGTGGCCGCGCGGGGTGGAGGTCCGACTGTCCATGGAGGAATATCCGCAACTGATGCCGCTGCTGACGGTGGCCGCCGGACCCATGCGTGGGCTCGGGTTCCGGCTGCGTCGCCAGCCGCAGGTGATCGGCCGCGATCCGGCGGTCGACATCGTCGTGCACGACCCGCACCTGAGTCGTCGGCACGCCGAGATCTGGCTGGCCGGCGAGGGAGTGTCCCTGGTGGACCTCGGCTCGACCAACGGCACCTGGGTGAACGAACGTCGGATCACCGAGCTGACCCGACTGAGCGACGGCGACGTGATCCGGATCGGACGTACCGACCTGCGGTTCTTCGACCCGGGCGTGGCCCGCACCGACCCGGTGGGATTCAGCTTCGGGGTGCCGCGTCAGGAGCGGCGACCGACCCTGCCGCTGCCGGCCGCGCCCGCCACGCGCGCCATCACCGGCGGCTCCTGACCTGTGCGCCCGGCCGCTGACCTGAGCCCGAACGCTGACCTGTACCCGGCGCGGTGACAAACCCCACCGCGTCTGGACAGGCCCGCGCCACGTGGCAGACTCGCGCGCATGACCTGAGCGACCGTTAAAGTCCGGTCGCCGGTAACGCGGACAAGGGGAGGCCGGGCGTGGCGCGCGAGTTCACCAGCGTGGGTGTGGTGGGTCTGGGCACCATGGGTGCCGGCATCGTCGAGGTCTTCGCCCGCAGCGGCGTCGACGTGGTGGCCGTCGAGATCACCGACGACGCCCTGGAGCGGGGCCGGACCACGCTGACCGGCTCGACCGACCGGGCCGTGGCCAAGGGCCGGCTCGCCGCCGCCGACCGGGACGCCCTGCTCGACCGGGTCACCTTCGCCGTCGGGCTGGACGCCCTGCACGCGGTCGACCTGGTGATCGAGGCGGTGCCCGAGCGCCTCGACCTCAAGCGACGGCTCTTCGCCGACCTGGACCGGATCTGCAAGCCCGAGGCCGTCCTCGCCACCAACACCTCCTCGTTGAGCGTCACCGAGATCGCGGTCGCCACCGGCCGGCCCGAGCAGGTGATCGGCATCCACTTCTTCAACCCGGCACCGGTGATGAAGCTGGTCGAGGTCGTGCGTACGGTCGTCACCGCCGACGACGTGGTGGCCGACGTGGAGGCGCTCTGCGCGCGGCTCGGCAAGGTCGACGTCACCATCGGCGACCGCGCCGGGTTCGTCGCCAACGCGCTGCTCTTCGGCTACCTCAACCACGCCGTCACGATGGTCGAGGCCCGCTACGCGACCCGCGAGGACATCGACGTCGCGATGAAACTCGGCGGCGGACTGCCGATGGGCCCGCTCGCCCTGATGGACCTGATCGGGCTGGACACGTCGTACGAGGTCCTGGACACCATGTACCGCCGGGGCGGCCGGGACCGCCGCCACTCCCCGGCGCCGCTGCTGCGGCAGATGGTGACCGCCGGTCTGCTCGGGCGGAAGTCCGGCCGGGGCTTCTACACCTACGAGCGGCCCGGCTCATCGAAGGTCGTACCCGACGCGCAGACGCCGGCACCGGCGGGGGAGCCACCCACCGACCCGGTACGCACCGTCGGGGTGGTCGGAGCGGGTGCGTCAGCGCACCGACTCGTCGCGGTCTTCGCCGCCGCCGGATACCAGGTCGTCGCGGTCAGCCCCGAATCCGAGGACCTGGCGACGGCTGGCGCGGCGGTGCGGACCGCGCTGGACGAGAACGTGGCCCAGGACCAGCTCGGCGAGGCCGACCGCGACGCCGCCCTCGACCGGATCACCTGGTCGACGGCGTCGACCGAGCTGGCCGACGTCGACCTGGTGGTCGAGGCGGTGGCCGACGATCTCGACGTCAAGAAGGCACTTCTCGCCGATCTGGCCGCAGTGTGCAAGCCGGGCACCGTGCTGGCCACCACCACCTCCGTGCTGCCGGTGATCGACCTGGCGATGGCGACCGGGCGTCCGGACGACGTGGTGGGCCTGCACTTCGTCCACCCCGGTGCGGCGACCCCAGTGGTGGAGATCGTCCGGACGATCCGAAGCTCGGTGGCGGCCGTCGACACGGCGCGGGCAGTCTGCGCCACGCTGGGCAGGACCGGGGTGGTCTGCGACGACCGGGCCGGTTTCATCGTCGACGCGCTGTTGTTCCCGTACCTCAACGACGCGGTGCGGATGCTGGAGGCCGGGTACGCCGGCACCGACGACGTCGACCACGCGATGAAGCTCGGCTGCGGCTACCCGACCGGACCGTTCGCACTGCTCGACGCGATCGGCCTGGACGTGGCGCTGGCCGTGCAGCGGCGGTTGTACGCGGAACTGCGCGATCCCGGCTTCGCCCCGGCCCCACTGCTGGAGCAACTCGTCACCGCCGGTCACCTCGGCGACCGCACCGGACGCGGCTTCCGCTGACCTTCCGGTCCCGGTAAGGAGGGGCACCTTAGAGCGACCGGAAATTGGGTGGTGGAGGCGAGGCGGGTCCTGGCCGAGGATGGCAAGGCGGAAGAGGAGGCCATGCCGGTGTTGCATGGCCGATGACGACAACGCCGCCGGCCGACGTGTCAGGCTCGCCGCAGCCCCGCCAGTCCTATTGCCGGTCGCTCATGGGGCCGGACCCGCTGGACCGAGGATGGCCTGCGACCGTGGCGACCGCCTTCTGCTGCTCACGCTGGTCACCTGCCGAGTCGAGTCGGCACGCGGATCGCGGCCAGAAGCGGGCATGCGAACCGCCTTGCTCAGGCCCATGCTGTCGCCTCCATCGCAAGATCACGCTCGATCCGGGATCGAGTGGTCATCGTCGCGCTCGGATACCACTCGATCCCGGATCGAGCGTCAGCTTCCGATGACGACAACGCCCGCCAGCCGACGTGCCAGGTCTCGCCGCAGCCCCGCCTGTCCTATCGCCGGTCGCTCTTGTTAACGCCTGCGGTATAGGAAGGGTCCCCTCCTAACCGCAACGCCGGCCGGGCGACGAGAAGCACGGCGCCACCCGGCCTTACGCTGGGTGACGTGAGCCCTCGTCGCAACCGTCCCCGCCGTGACGATGACACGCGTCTGGACGCCGAACGTGCCCGGCACGGAGTCGCCTCGGTGCAGCAGTGGCGGGACGGCGACTGGCAGGTACGCGCGATCAGCGGCGGTGGGTCGACCAAGACGTACCGCTGTCCCGGCTGCGACCAGGAGATCCGGCCCGGCGTGGCGCATCTGGTCGCCTGGCCGGCCGACGACCGGGGCGACCTGACCGACCGGCGGCACTGGCACACCGGCTGCTGGCGCGCCCGGGACCGGCGGACACCGGGGATCCAGCGCGGCCGCAGCGCCCCCCGCTACGGCTGAACGCCGCCCCGCCCGTCGCGAGGTCGCCCGGCGCCCGCCGCTACGGCTGAACGCCGGCTCGCCCGTCGCGAGGTCGGCCCGGCGCCCGCCCGCCCGGCGCCCGCCGCTACGGCTGAACGCCGGCCCGCCCGTCGCCGGGTCCGCTCGGCGGCGGCCCGCCTGTCGATGGCCCGCCTGTCGCCGGCCAGCCCGTCGCTGGGGCGCCGAGACGCTGGGACGCCGGGGCGCCGGGGGACCAGGGCGCCGAGACGCCGGGTGGCCGAGACACAGATACGCCGAGACGCTGGGGCGCTGGCCGTCCGTACCCGCCTTCCGGCGATCTTTGTCACCTGGCCGCGCGGCCGGGACGGTGGGACGGGAGGATGGAGGGGTGAGTGCACCCATTCGCGCGTCGTCGATCCTGCCCGGCCGCCGGGAGGACATCGAGCTGCACACCGCGGACGGACTGCGGCTGGTCGGTGAGCTGGCCCGCCCGGTCGACCGCGAGCCGGTGGCCACGCTGGTCTGCCTGCACCCGCTGCCCACCCACGGCGGGATGATGGACAGCCACGTGTTCCGCAAGGCGGCCTGGCGGCTGCCCGCGCTGGCCGACCTGGCCGTGCTGCGCTTCAACACCCGGGGCACCAGCAGCGTACGCGGCACCAGCGAGGGCAGCTTCGACTCGGCTGTCGGCGAGCGGTACGACGTGGCCGCCGCCATCGAGTACGCCGAGTTCCACGAGCTGCCGAACATCTGGCTGCTGGGCTGGTCGTTCGGCACCGACCTGGTGCTCAAGTACGGCGGTGACCCGGCCGTGTCCGGCGCGATCCTGCTCTCCCCGCCGCTGCGCTTCTCCGAGGCGGCCGACCTGGCCCACTGGGCGGAGTTCGGCCGACCGCTGACCGCGTTGGTGCCGGAGTTCGACGACTACCTCCGCCCCGAGGAGGCCCGCGAGCGGTTCGCCGCAGTGCCGCAGGCCGAGGTGGTCGGGGTACCGGGAGCGAAGCACCTCTGGGTCGGGGACGCCGAGACGGTGCTGGACGAGGTGGTCCGGCGGGTCAACCCGGCGGTGCCGGTGCCGCTGCCGACGACCTGGGACGGCCCGATGGAGACCGGCGACGCCAGCGCGTACGCCGACCGCACGGTGGCCGCCTTCGCCGACATCCCGGTCACCGGCCCGGAACAGCGTCGCGCCGACTGACCCCCGGTCCCACCTGTCGGCCGATGCGGCACTCGCGCAGCGATCCCGCCGGTGGCGACGACGCGAGCCCGCTGGTGGTCAGCGGCGGTCCTGGCGGGGGATCACCACCTCGCGTAGGACGATCTGGATCGCGGCGACCGTCGGGATGGCGATCAGCGCGCCGATCACGCCGAGCAGTGACACCCCGAGGAGCGCGGCGACCAGCGCCGCCACCTCGTTGACGTGCACCGACCGGCGCATGATCTTGGGATAAAATAGATAGTTCTCGATCTGCTGATAGATCACGAAGAACACCACGCAGGCGATGCCGACGGACGGCTCGGTGGCGAACCCGACCAGGCTGACGACCACCGCGCCGAGCGTCGCGCCGATCTGCGGGATGAGGTCCGTGATCGCCACGACCACGGCGAGCGCGAACGGATAGGGCAGGCCCACCGCGAGCGCGAAGACGAAGGCGGCGACACCGGCCAGCACCGCGATGGAGAGCGCACCGACCATGTACGCGCCGACCTTGGTCAGCATCTCGTCGCCGATGAGCTGCACCCGCTCCCGGCGCGAGCGTGGCACCAGGGCGTACGCGAGGTCGCGCATCCGGTCGAAGTAGACCAGGAAGTAGATGGTCAGCACCAGCACGGTGAGCACCCGGAAGATCGTGCCGAAGAGGAACTGGGCACCACCGAGCACGCCGCCCAGCGCCCGCCCGACCACGTCCGCGCTGGCCAGCTCCTGCGCCCGCCGCATTAGGTCGAAGCGTTCCACCAGGTCGTTGACCGTCTCGTTGCGGCGCAACGACTCCAGGTAGCTCGGCAACTGGTCGAGGAACTGGGTCAACTGGGTCAGGATCGGAGGCACCAGGGCCAGTACGCCCCCGCTCAGCAGCGCGACCACGACGAGCGTCACGATCGCCACGGCCAGGCCGCGCGGCACCCCCCACGACCGCAGGCGGACCACCGCCGGGTGCAGGCCCACCGCGAGGAACAACGCGATGACCACCAGCACGACCATCCCGGCCGCGTTGCGCAACCCCAGATAGACGGCGTACGCGAGCAGCACGCCGAGCGCACCGGTGAACCCGACCAGGAAGCTGTTGCGCCGTAGCGGCCGCCCCGGCGTACCGAACCGACCCGCCTCGGGGTGTGGATCGTGCGCCGGGCCCACCGTCGACGTCTCCGGCGTGGTCTGCGCCCCCGACCTGCCCGGCGTGGTCTGCGCCGCCGACCCCTCCGGCGTGGCCTGCGCCGCCGACCTGCCCGGCGTGGCCCCGGCCGCCACCGGCCGGTCCGTCGTGCCGGGCACCGACCCCGGATCGCTCTCGTCGTGGGAGCCGGTCGTCCCGCCCCCTTGCCGGCCCGGCGGAGACTGCTCCGCCCGGGGCTGCGCCGTCGCGGACCGCTTCGTGCCGGGATCGTCGGACCCCGGCTGCTCCACTGCGGACCGCTCCGGCTCGTCCTGCGCCACTCGGCCTCCCCGCTCAGACCTCGACCGCTGCTGCCGGAACCGTGCCGACCCGTTCAGGCGGCTGCGGGCCGGCCGGCATGACCGGCACGCTACTGCACCGGCGGATCAGTCCGATCGCGGGTGGAGGCTCCGAGAACGTGTCTCCGCGTTCGGTCGGATCCGGTCCGGTGCCGGGGACGTCCCGGCACCGCTCTGCGCCTGCCGTGGCCGGTCGTGGTCTGCGGCGGTCGTGGCCGGTCGCGGTCTAGGGCGGTCGCGGTCTAGGGCGGTCCTGGCCGACCTCGGTCTGCGGCGGGCTGGTGTCCGGGCCAGTGGCTCAGTGCTGTTTGACCTGCCGGACGAACGAGCGCCAGGTCGACGGGGCGAACGCGAGCACCGGGCCCTGCCGGTCCTTGCTGTCGCGGACCGCGACCACGCCGGGCAGGTTGTCGGCCACCTCCACGCAGTCGGTGTTGCCGCTGCGGCTGGCGGTGCGCCAGGTCGCGCCGTTCAGGTCCATGACTTCGCCACCCTGTCGAGGAGTTCGATCGACTGCTGGCGGGACAGTGCCTCGTTGCGCACCGTCTCCCAGCGCGCCAACAGCGTAGCCAGGTCCGTCTCGCTGTCGGTCGGCGTGGCGGTCAGTTGGTTCTCCATGATCGCCACCCAGCCACCCTCCTCGCTGCGGGCCAGCGAGAACGGCCCGGAGAGCCCGATGTGTACCCCGACACCGAGCGGGACGACGTGGATGCTGACGTTCGGCCGCGCGGCAGAGGCGATCAGGTGCTCGATCTGGTGCACCATGACCGG
Source organism: Micromonospora sp. NPDC002389 (assembly GCF_040296095.1). Lineage (NCBI taxonomy): Bacteria > Bacillati > Actinomycetota > Actinomycetes > Micromonosporales > Micromonosporaceae > Micromonospora > Micromonospora sp. NPDC002389. The sequence continues at coordinate 84,380 of NZ_JBEOWP010000001.1, read as the reverse complement.
CCAGAAGCGTTCCTCCCGCCGGTGCAGGACGGCCTCGTCGATGACCGCGATGAGCTGGGGCGGGTCGGGCTGAGTGAGGATGGCCTGCCGCTCCAGCCGGGCGGCGACCCGCCGGTCCACCTCCTCGTCGCTGAGCAGGTCGTCGCAGCGGATCACCGCGCGGGCATAGCCCTCGGTCTGGAGCAGGGCCGGGATCAGCGTGGGTTGGAAAACCCGGAGCTGCCGGGCCAGGCGTTCGGCGTCCAGCCACGGCAGGAACCACGACGGCTGCCCCTCCCGTTCGGCGATCCGCAGCAACGCCACCAGCAGCCCGCCGGAGCGCAACACCTCGTCGGCGCGGGCGAGCATCGACCGGTCGTACGGCCGACTGCCGGTCTCGACGGCCGAGACCATCGACGGCGAGTAGTGCACCTGCTTGCCGAACTCCTCCTGGCTGAGCCCGGCGGCCACCCGAAGCCGGCGAAGCTGCGCCCGGATCAGGTCCGCCGTCGATCCCTCCACAGTGCCTCCACAGTCTGAGCCCGAGAAACGCTCGGGATTGCCGGTCGGGGTCAGGACTTCGCAGCGATGCGACGACCAGCCTCGATGCCTTCCGACAGTAGTGGCTCGCTCAGCAGACTGTCAGCCATGCCGGACTGGTTCGTTGCCGAGGGGGCGCGGGCTGGTCCAGGCCGGGGGCCGCCCCCGCCATCCCCCGCGTGGGCGGCCCCTCCCGCAGTCCTGGCCACATCCGGCGCCGCGTCAGCAACAGATGTGTCCAGGCTTTCCCGAGGGAGGTCGATGTGCGCAGCAAGTGGTACCAGTGCCCGACGGTGATCCTGCCGGTCCTGCCGCAACGGCGGCGGGGCACTCACCTGCCCGGCTGGACGGAGCAGCCGACCCAGCCGCTGCCGCGCCAACACGCGGGACGCCCCGGCCGGCTCACGCCGGGCCAGTGGTGGCGGGCGACCGGCGGCCGACAGCGGCGTACGCCGGGTGGCCAGGCATGATCACCACGCGCCTGCCCATGCCGGGCGACGGCCCCCGTCCCGAACGTCCGCGCCCCGTCGGCAGTCTGCCCCCGCACACCCCGTTACGACCGACCTGGTGCTGTCGCGCCGATGGGCAGCCCTGGCCCTGCGGGGAGGCACGACTGCTGCTCCGGCTGGAGTACGACGGCAACAGCGCCGGCCTCACCATCTATCTGGCCGGCCTGATGTACGAGGCGATGCGGGACCTCTATCACCTCAACCCGCACGACGGCCCGGCACCTCGGGCGCTGTTCGACCGGTTCGTCGCCTGGGGAGCGTCCCGTCGACCGGCCGAGCACCGCCGTCCCGACTCACCCTGACCGCCGGCCGCCGTAGCCCGCCCCGAGTCCGCCGGATCGTCGGGGTGCTGTCGGTTTCGTCCCGAGGCCGCTGGGGTGGCCGGGTGGCGTCGCTCCGCCCCGAGACCGCTTGAGCGGCCGGGTGGCGTCGCTCCGTCCCGAGTCCGCCTGGGCGTTGGGCGTCGTCGGTTCGTCCCGTCCGCCTGATCGTCGGGCGCCGTCGGCTCAGTCCGAGGTGACCTTGCTCGGCTTGGCGCTGCGTTCGTCAGTGGTCGGCTTGGTCGGGCGCTTGCCGTTCTCGCCGGTGCTGGTGATCTTCGTCGGGGTGGCGTCCCGGCCACCCGCCCCCGGCACGGCCGCCACCGTCGGCTCGCCGTCCACACCGGCGCTCGCCGTGCTGCCGTCGACCGAGGTCGGCTCGGTGGCCGGCTTCGCCGTCGCGTCCTCGACCGTGGTGACCGGCTCCGCCACCGGCTTCGTCGCCGGTCCTTCGTCGCCCGTGGTCGCGGGCTTCGTCCCAGGACCGTCCTGACCTGCGGTCGCAGGCTTCGTCGTCGGCTCGTCGTCGCCGGTGGTCGCGGTCGGTCCGTCGTCGCCTGCGGTCGCGGGCTTCGCGGTCGGTCCGTCGTCGCCGGTGGTTGCCGGCGTCGTCGACGGGCCGCCGTCGCCCGCAGGTTCGGTGGGCCTGGTGGCGGTGTCGGCCGAGCCACCCGGTCCGCTCGCCGCGCCGACGACGCTGTTGCTCGGGCGGCTGCCGTTGACGGCGACCGGCGCCGTGGCGGAGGCGGTGGTGGCGGAGGCGGCCATCGCGGCAGCCGGGGCGGACGCGGCCACGGAGGCGGGAGCACCCGGACCGTCGGGGCCGGTCGCCGCCGTCAGCCGCAGGTCGAGCAGCTTGCGCTGCAGGTCGTCGGACTCCTGCCGGGACTTCCAGGTCTCCTGACGCAGGTCGGCGAGTTGCTGCTGGGCCTTGGCGATCTCCAGCATCACCTGGGCGAGCTGCTGGCGGCTCGCCGCCGCCTCCTGCTGCGTCGCGGCCAGGTGCTGCTGCGTGGTGGCCAGGTGCTGCTGGGTGGTGGCGGCGTACTCCTCGAACTGGCGGCGGGAGGAGGCCACGTACTCGTCGGCCTCACGACGGGCGGTGGTGACGTGCTCGTCCGCCTCGCGACGCGTGGTGGTGGCGTACTCGTCGGCTTCCTGGCGCTTGTCGGCCGCCTCGGTCCCGGCGTCGCGCAGCAGCGCGGTGGCCCGCTCCTCGGCCTCGGCGCGTACCGTGGCGGCCTCCTGCTCGGCGGCCTGGCGGATCGCGTCGGCGCCCTGCTCGATCTCGTTCTTCCGGGTGGTGTACTCCGACTCCAGCTCGGCGCGGCGGGTCTCGAAACCCGACTCCAGCTCGACGGTACGGCCCTGGAACTGCTCGTCCAGCTCGGCGTTGCGGGTCGTGAACTTCTTCTCCAACTCGTCGCGACGGCTGGTGAACTCCCGCTCGGCGGTTGCCCGCCGCTCGGCCAGCTCCCGGTCCGCCGCCTCCCGCCGGCCGTTGACCTCCTTCTCCACCCCGGCCCGCCAAGCGCCCAGTTCCTGCTGCGCCTGAGCGCGGGCGTGCTGCACGTACGCCTCGGTCTCGGTGCGCATTCGCTGCGCGTACGCCTCGGTCTCCGTGCGGGTGCGGCGGGCCGCCTCGGTGGTCTGCGCGGTCAGCCGCTCGGCCTCCTGGCGGGTCTTGTCGCGCGTGGCGCGGCCGGCCGTGGCGGCGTCGTCGATGATCTGCTTGGCCTCCTGCTGGGCCTTGGCGTGCGTGGCGCGACCGGCCTCGGTGGCCTGGTCGACCAGGCGCTTGGCCTCCTGCTGCGCCTTCGCATGCACCTCCTTGGCCGCGTCGCGGAGCTGGGTGGCCTCCTGCTGGGCGGTGGCGTGCACCTCGCGTGCCGCCTCCCGGAGCTTGGTCGCCTCCTGCTGGGCCCGGGTGTGGATCTCCTTGGCGGCGTCGCGGAGCTGGGTCGCCTCCTGCTCGGCCTTGGCCAACGCCTCCTGGGCGGCCTTGCGCAGCCGGGCGGCCTCCTCACGGGCGGCCCGGGCAGCGGCCTCGGACTCCGCCTTACGGGCGGCGGCCTGCCGCTCCTCCTCGGCCCGGCGGGTGGCCAGCGCGATCTCGAAATCCTTGAGCGCCTTGGCGGCCTCCGCGCGCGCCTCGTCGATGATGTGCTCGGCGGTGGCCCGGCGCGCCTCGATCTCCTCGTGGGCGGCACCGAGGATGTCCTCGGCCTGCTCCTCGGCGAGCGCCAGGATCTGCTCCACCCGGGGACCGAGATGGCGGAACGCGGCACGGTCGACCACGCCGACCTGCTTGCGGACCTGGGCGAGGTCGCGCTGGAGCACCTCGACCTGACCGGCCAGCTTGTGGATCTGGGTGTAGGCCTGTTCACGCTCGGTCGCCAACGCCGCGATCTCGTGCTCCGCACGAGCGACGTACCGGTCGACCTGCCGTTTTTCGTATCCTCGCAGGGCGGACTCGAAGCTGGGCTCCGTGGTCACGTCCCCGCCGAGGGAGAACAGTTCCTCGCCGTGCGACATGCTCCCATCCTCACACGCAACGGCCACTCCTGGGGCGATACGGACGCCCCTGTTGGGACCTACTTCACGTGCCCGGGCGAGCGGTTGCCGACACGTCCCGCATAAGCAGGGCGGCGCGGGGTGGCACCGTCACCCGGTGTCACCCCGCGCCGTCGATCATGCCCCGAGCCGCCGGATCAGCTGGTGGTCTCCGCAGCGACCTTGTCGTCGGACTCGTCGGCCTTCTTGGCCGCCGGCTTGTCCGCCGCCGCCGCGGCGTTCGCGTTGTTCGGTACGCCCGGCACGATGCCGGCCAGGCCGGAGAGCATCTGCCCGAGCTGCGAGGTGACCGCGTCCTTCTGACGGGTGAGGTCCTCGACCTCGCGGCGGGCCGCCTGGGTGGTCAGCTCGGCCTCGGTGCGCGCCTCGTTGAGCAGACGCTGCGACTCGGCGCGGGCCTCGCTCAGGGTCCGCTCGGAGAGCGCCTTGGCCTTCTCGACCGTCTCGGTCGCGTTGCGCTCGGACTCGACCCGACGGGCCTCGGCCCGCTGCTCGATCTCCTTGGCCCGCTCCTGCGCGGCCCGGGCCCGCTGCTCGGCCTCGCTGACCAGCTTCTGGGTCTGCGCGACCTGGGCGGCGTGCCGCTCCGACTCCTCGCGCTCGGCCTTCTCCCGCCGCTCGGCGAGCTGCAGCTCCAGCGCCTGGAGGTCCTTGTCGCGCTTGTCGCGGGCGTCGGTGAGGAGCTTGGTCGCCTCGGCGCGCTTCTCCTCGGCCTCCCGGGCGGCCTTGGCCCGCTGCTGGGTGATCTCCCGCTCGGCGGTGGCCCGGAGGGTGGCCACCTCCCGCTCGACGGTCGACTTCAGCTCGGCGACCTCGTGCGCGGTCACCGTACGCAGCTGCTTGGTCTCCCGCTCCGCGTCGGCGCGCAGCGTGTCGGCCTCCCGGCGGGCCTGCACCCGCGCCTCGGCCGCCTCGCGCTCGGCGGCGGTGCGGACGTTGCCCGCCTCGCGCTCGGCGCTGGCCTTCATCGCGGCGGCCTCGGCACGGGCCTTGTCGGTGATCTCCCGCGCCTCGAGGCGGGCGGCGGAGAGGATCCCCTCCGACTCGCGCTTGGCCTCGTTGCGGTGGTCGTTGGCCTGCTCCTCGGCGAGCCGGAGGATCTGCTCGACCCGGGTGCCGAGACCGGACAGCGTCGGGCGGCTGTTCTCCTCCAGCTGCTTGCTGGTGTCGGTGAGCTTCTGCTCCAGGGCGGTGAGCCGCTGCTCGGACTGCCGGAGCCGGCGCTGGGCGTCGTTGAGCGCCTGCTCGGCGTCGGCGCGGTCCTTGTTGGCCTGGCTCAGCGCGGCGTTGAGCCGGCCGATGAAGTCGTCGACCTGACCGGTGTTGTATCCGCGCAGGCCAACCGTGAAATCGGGCTGCGAGTTCGCGTTATCGAAGAACGCGAGAGGGGAGGACTGCTGCTGGGGCATTGGGACATACTGGCAGACCCCCCGGGGTGCTTCGCAAGAGCGTGCCGCCCTTTGCCGTCCTCATTACATGGTCAACTCGACAGGGTGCCGGACCGCCGGGGGAAGTGGCGATCTTGCCAGCTCCGAGGCGAGCGCGAAGGCACGCAGCGTGAGGCGGAAAAGGGGACCGGCGTCCTTATGTTTCCGGCCGCCCCGTCTCACTCGAATGGGTGTCGGCGTGCCTCTGGGAAAGCCAAAGGCGGTTCACCGAATGGCCACCGGCACCTCGTCCGTGAGGCCAGCCGCCGCGCCCGCCCGTCACTCCGCGCCGCCCCCGGCCAGCCGCGTCGTACCGGGGGCGAGCTGCGTCGTACACGAGGGCCGCGCGTGTGCGGCGCGCTGTCGCGCGTGGGCTGCTGCGCGGCGTGCTGCGTGTGTACGGGCTTCGTCGTGCACGGCGTGCTGCGCGTGTGCGGCGTGCTGCGCGTGTGCGGCGTGCTGCGCGTGTGCGGCGTGCTGCGCGTGTGCGGCGTGCTGCGCGTGTGCGGCGTGCTGCGCGTTAGGAAGGGTCCCCTTCTAACGCCTCGTGCATAGCACGGGACCCTTCCTAACAACGCTTCGCGCGCTGTGCCGCTTCACGCGCTGTGCCGCTTCGCGCGCTGTGCCGCTTCGCGCGCTGTGCCGCTTCGCGCGCTGTGCCGCTTCGCGCGCTGTGCCGCTTCGCGCGCTGTGCCGCTTCGCGCGCTGTGCC
>NZ_JBEOWP010000001.1:29597-78222 GCF_040296095.1 Micromonospora sp. NPDC002389 | reverse complement strand
GCCGCTTCGCGCCACAGCGCACCGCACCCGCGACACCGCACACGTCAGGCGGGTTGGACCAGTTCGATCAGGACGCCGCCGGCGTCCTTGGGGTGGACGAAGTTGATCCGGGAGTCGGCGGTGCCGCGCCGGGGCGTCTCGTACAGCAGGCGTACGCCGCGCTCGCGCAGCGCCGCACAGGCCACGTCGATGTCCGCCACGGTGTACGCGACCTGCTGCACGCCCGGTCCGTTGCGGTCGAGGAACTTCCCGATGGTCGACTCCGGCGTCAGCGGGGCGAGCAGTTGCACGCAGCCGCCCTCGGCGGTCGGCCCGACCGTCAGCATCGCCTCGCGGACCCCCTGCTCGGCGTTGACCTCGGTGTGCACGCACCGCATGCCGAAGGTCCGTTGGTAGAAGTCGATCGCGGCATCGAGGTCGGCGACCGCGATCCCGACATGGTCGATGCGGCGTAGACCGATGTCTGTGACATAGTCGGCAGCGGGCTCGACGGGGGAGTTCTCAGGCATGACGCTAGTCTGGCCGAACGATAGTTAAGGCGTACAGGTCGGCACCCCCTCGGAGGCAGTCATGGCTTCGGTGATCGTCAGTGGCGCGCGTACCCCGATGGGGCGTCTGCTGGGCAACCTGAAGGACCTACCGGCGACCAAACTCGGCGGTATCGCCATCTCCGCGGCACTGGAACGTGCCGGCGTGGCCCCCGACCAGGTCCAGTACGTGATCATGGGGCAGGTGCTCCAGGCCGGTACCGGTCAGATCCCGGCCCGCCAGGCGGCGGTGGAGGCGGGCATCCCGATGTCGGTGCCCGCGCTGACCATCAACAAGGTCTGCCTCTCCGGGCTGGACGCGATCGCGTTGGCCGACCAGTTGATCCGGGCCGGCGAGTTCGACGTGGTGGTGGCCGGCGGCATGGAGTCGATGACCAACGCCCCGCACCTGCTGCTCGGTCAGCGGAGCGGCTACAAGTACGGCGACGTGGTGGTCAAGGACCACATGGCGCTCGACGGGCTGACCGACGCGTGGGACTGCTGCTCGATGGGCGAGTCCACCGAGCGCCACGGCGCCGAGCGGGGGATCAGCCGCGAGGAGCAGGACGCCTTCGCCGCCGCCAGCCACCAGCGGGCCGCCGCCGCGCAGAAGAACGGCCACTTCGCCGACGAGATCACCCCGGTGGTCATCCCGCAGCGCAAGGGTGACCCGCTGGTGGTCAGCGAGGACGAGGGCATCCGCCCGGACACCACCGCCGAGACGCTGGCCAAGCTCCGTCCGGCCTTCGCCAAGGACGGCACCATCACCGCCGGCAGCTCGTCGCCGATCTCCGACGGTGCGGCCGCGGTGGTCGTGATGAGCAAGGCGAAGGCCAAGGAACTCGGGCTGACCTGGCTGGCCGAGGTGGGCGCGCACGGCAACGTGGCGGGCCCGGACAACTCCCTGCACTCGCAGCCGTCCAACGCCATCCAGCATGCCCTGCGCAAGGGTGGGCTGAGCATCTCCGACCTTGACCTGATCGAGGTCAACGAGGCGTTCGCCCAGGTCGGCATCCAGTCCACCCGTGACCTCGGGATCAGCCCGGACAAGGTGAACGTGAACGGTGGCGCGATCGCGCTGGGGCACCCGATCGGCATGTCCGGCGCCCGGCTGGTGCTGACCCTGGCGATGGAGCTCAAGCGGCGCGGCGGCGGCACCGGCGCGGCGGCGCTCTGCGGCGGCGGTGGTCAGGGCGACGCGCTGATCATCCACGTCCCGGCCCCGGCCGAGACCGACCTGTGAGCACGAGGAACGAGCCGATCGTGCGAGCCCCGCTGTCGGGCCCGACGCGCAGCACGGTGAGCGAGCGAGCCCGGCCGTCGGGCACGACGCGCAGCGTGCGAGCGTCGCGGTCGAGGGCGGCGGTATGAGCGAGACGAGGGGGAGCGCGCCGGCTGCGGCCGGTTCGGTACGGCGTAGTCGGGACGTACCGATGCTCGTCGAGCGGGCCCGCGAGGGTGACCCGCGCGCGGTGGCCCGGCTGATCACCCTGGTCGAGTCGGGTGACGAGACGCTGCCGCGCATCGCGGCGGCGCTCGCGCCGCACACCGGACGGGCCCAGGTGGTCGGGCTGACCGGTTCGCCGGGGGTGGGCAAGTCGACCACCACCAACGAGCTGGTCCGCGCGCTGCGGGCGCGGGGACACCGGGTCGGTGTGCTGGCGATCGACCCGTCCAGTCCGTTCACCGGCGGGGCGATCCTCGGTGACCGGGTGCGGATGCAGGACCACGCCACCGACCCCGGTGTGTACATCCGGTCGATGTCCAGCCGGGGGCACCTGGGCGGGCTGTCGGCGGCCACCCCGCAGGCGGTGCGGGTGCTGGAGGGTGCCGGCTGCGACGTGGTGCTGGTGGAGACCGTCGGGGTCGGGCAGGCCGAGGTCGAGGTGGCCTCGCTCGCCGACACCACGTTGGTGCTGCTCGCGCCGGGCATGGGCGACGCGATCCAGGCGGTGAAGGCCGGCATCCTGGAGATCGCCGACATCTTCGTGGTGAACAAGGCCGACCGGGACGGCGCCGACGCGACGGTCCGGGACATCCAGGGCATGATCGCGCTCGGCGAGCGCGGACCGGGGCAGTGGCGGCCACAGGTGGTGCGGGCCGTCGCCGTCCGGGGCGAGGGGATCGACGACGTCGCCGCCGCCGTCGACAAGCACCGGGGCTGGCTGGTCGAGCACGACGAGCTGCGCCGTCGCCGGGAGGCGCGGGCCGCCGCCGAGATCGAGGCGATCGCGCTGGGTGCGCTGCGCGCCCGGATCGGTTCGCTGCGCGACGGTACGCAGTTGCCGGCACTCGCCGCCGAGGTCGCTGCCGGTGCGATCGATCCGTACGCCGCCGCGGATACCCTGCTGGCCCAGCTCTCCGGCTGAAATCCAGTCCACTGCGGACCGTCTCGGACGGTTACGCTCGCACCGCCTTCGCAGAGCGCGTGGGGTGGTGTGACGGCTGCTGGAGAGAGATGGACCACGAGATGACGCAGGAGTTGCCGATGACGCCGGACGCGGTGGCGGGTGGTCGCACCGACATCTCGGACGAGGTGGTGGAGAAGATCGCGGTGGCCGCGGCGAAGGCCGTACCCGGTGTGGTCGAGTTGGGCGGTGACATCGCGCGGTTCTTCAACGCGGTGCTCGACCGGGTCGGGCTGGACCAGGTGGGTGACGCCCGACGCGGGTGCTCGGCGCACGTCACCAACGGCGCGGCAGTGGTCAACCTGGTGATCGTGATCGACGCCGGGCACGCGGTGCCCGAGGTGACCTCGGCGGTACGCACCGGCGTGACCCAGGCGATCGAGGCGTACGGGCTGCGGGTCGACGAGATCAACATCCGGGTGGACGACGTCGCCATCGGTGGTCCCGCCGCCTGAGGGGCCGGTCGACATTACCGGCCGGTAGGAGTTTCCTTAGCGATCGTTCAGGTAAGGGCTCTACACTCGACGTGCAGTCGAGGACTCGAGGAGGAGCCCGGGGATGAACGCCGACGAGATCGCCGCCGGACGGGCCCGCTGGCAGGCCCGGTACGACGCCGCGCGCAAGCGGGACGCGGACTTCACCACGCTCTCCGGGCTGCCCGTCGAGCCGGTCTACGGGCCCCCGGAGGGTGCCGCGTACCCGGGCTTCGACCGGATCGGCTGGCCGGGCGAGTTCCCGTACACCCGGGGCCTGCACCCGACCGGCTATCGCGGGCGGACCTGGACCATCCGGCAGTTCGCCGGGTTCGGCAACGCCGCCCAGACCAACGAGCGCTACAAGATGATCCTCGGCGCCGGCGGCGGCGGTCTCTCGGTCGCGTTCGACATGCCCACCCTGATGGGCCGCGACTCCGACGACCCGCAGTCGCTCGGCGAGGTGGGCCACTGCGGGGTGGCGGTGGACAGCGCCGTCGACATGGAGGCGCTCTTCGACGGCATCGACCTGGCGGCGGTCACCACCAGCATGACCATCTCCGGCCCGGCGGTGCCGGTGTTCTGCATGTACCTGGTCGCCGCCGAGCGGCAGGGCGCCGACCTGTCGACGCTCAACGGCACCCTGCAGACGGACATCTTCAAGGAGTACATCGCGCAGAAGGAGTGGCTGTTCGACCCCGAGCCGCACCTGCGCCTGATCGGCGACCTGATGGAGTACTGCGCCCGGGAGATCCCGCGCTACAAGCCGCTCTCCGTCTCCGGCTACCACATCCGCGAGGCCGGCTCGACCGCCGCGCAGGAGCTGGCGTACACGCTCGCCGACGGGTTCGGCTACGTCGAGCTGGGGCTCTCGCGCGGGTTGGACGTCAACGTCTTCGCCCCCGGGCTGAGCTTCTTCTTCGACTCGCACGTCGACTTCTTCGAGGAGATCGCCAAGTTCCGCGCCGCCCGCCGGATCTGGGCCCGCTGGCTGCGCGACGTGTACGGCGCCACCAGCGAAAAGGCGCTCTGGCTGCGCTTCCACACGCAGACCGCCGGAGTGTCGCTGACCGCCCAGCAGCCGGTCAACAACGTGGTGCGTACGGCCGTCGAGGCGCTCGCCGCGGTGCTCGGTGGCACCAACTCACTGCACACCAACGCGCTGGACGAGACCCTGGCGCTGCCCACCGACTCCTCCGCCGAGATCGCCCTGCGGACGCAGCAGGTGCTGATGGAGGAGATCGGGGTGACCAACGTGGCCGACCCGCTCGGCGGCTCGTGGTACGTCGAGGCGCTGACCGACCGGATCGAGGCGGAGGCGGAGGAGATCTTCGCCCGGATCCGCGCGCTGGGCGGCGAGGGCCCGCACACCATCGGCCCGATGACCTCCGGCATCCTGCGCGGCATCGAGGACGGCTGGTTCACCGGCCAGATCGCCGAGTCGGCCTTCGTTTACCAGCAGGCACTGGAGAAGGGCGACAAGAAGATCGTCGGCGTCAACTGCCACACCGGCACGGTCGCCAAGGAGCTGGAGATCCTGCGCATCTCGCACGAGGTGGAGCTGGAGCAGCGCCGGTTGCTGGCCGAGCGCAAGACCGCCCGGGACGCCGCCCGGGTCCGGGCGGCGGTCGAGGCGATGGTGGCGGTGAGCCGTACCGGGGAGAACATGATCCCGGCGATGCTCGACGCCGTCCGGGCCGAGGCCACGCTCGGCGAGATCTGCGACGCGATGCGCGCGGAATGGGGCGTTTACCGCGAGCCCGCCCGGTTCTGACACCCGCTCCGGCGCGGGTGTCTGGGCAGCGGTGACAGTGGCAACTGCGCGGGCGGCGCTTGATCTGAGTTCGGCAAATCGCGTGCGAGACTAGGTAACCATGAGCGACCCACGGATCACCTCGTCGATCTTCACCCGCGGCGCGGTCGACCTCAGCGCGTTGCGCCCCGCCGCGCCCAGTCCCACCCCGGCACCGGCCCAGTCCGGCCCGCCCGCCGCCGTGCCCGGCGGCTCCGTCGGCGGTGGCGTCACCGTCATCGACGTGACGGAGGCGACCTTCCAGTCCGAGGTGCTGGAGCGCTCGCTGACCACACCCGTGGTGGTGGACTTCTGGGCCGAGTGGTGCGAGCCGTGCAAGCAGCTCTCCCCGGTGCTGGAGCGGCTGGCGGCGGAGGGCGGCGGCGCCTGGGTGCTCGCCAAGGTCGATGTGGACGCCAACCCTCGGCTGGCGCAGATGTTCCGGGTGCAGGGCATCCCGATGGTGTACGCGGTGGTCGGCGGGCAGCCGGTCGACGCCTTCTCCGGCGTGGTCCCCGAGGCGCAGCTCCGCCAGTGGATCCAGGCGGTGCTCAAGGCCGGTGGCGTGGCCGTGGCCGAGCCGGAGGACCCGCGCCTGGACGAGGCGGACGACGCCCTGATGACCGGTGACCTGGACGCGGCCGAGCGGGCGTACCGCAAGATCCTGGCGGAGACCCCGGCGGACGCGGCGGCGGAGGCCGGGCTGGCCCAGGTCGGGCTGGCCCGCCGGGTGGCCGGCGCTGACCCGCAGGCGGCGCTCGCCGCCGCGGCGGCCGACCCGGACGACGTCGGCGCGCAACTGCTGGCCGCCGACATCGAGGTGCTCAGTGGTCTGGCCGAACAGGCGTACCAGCGGCTGGTGTCGGTGGTCCGCCGGACCGCCGGGGAGGACCGGGAGAAGGTACGCCAGCACCTGGTCGGCCTCTTCACCATCGCCGGTCCGGAGGATCCGGCGGTCGCGTCGGCGCGTCGGGCCCTGGCCAGCGCTCTGTTCTGAGTCACTTACCACGCCAGCGCGGGCCGGCGTGATGCCGGCCCGCCCGACATCAGAGGACGGGAGCCCATGTGAGCGCGAGGAGTGAGCTTGCGAGCCCCGCAGCCGCGAACGAAAGCGGTCGGTGATGCGCCGGATCGCCGTCCTCGACGCGCCGAGCAACCTCGGCCTGCGTCCACCCACGCCCACCTCGGTGCCGGGCTGCGGCAAGGCCCCGGGCGCACTGCGTGACCAGGGTCTGCTGCCCCGGCTGCGGGCTCGCGACGCCGGTCACCTGACCCCGCCCCGGTATGACGCCGGGGACTGGCGGCCGGGTGACGGGGTGTGCCATGCGCGGGAGATCGCCGACTACTCGGTGGGGCTGGCGGACCGGATCGGCGCGATCATCGACCGGGGCGAGTTCCCGGTGATCCTCGGCGGCGACTGCTCGATCCTGCTCGGCTCGGCCCTGGCCATGCACCGGCTCGGCGAGGCGGTGGGCGGCCGGATCGGCCTGGTCTTCGTGGACGGGCACTCCGACTTCCGGCACCCGGGCAACGCCTCGTACGTGGGCGCGGCGGCCGGTGAGGACCTCGCCCTGGTGACCGGCCGGGGCCAGGCCGACCTGGCCGCCATCGAGGGGCGACGCCCGTACTTCCGGGACATCGACGTGGTGGTGCTCGGCATCCGCGCCCAGGACGAGTACCGGCTGGACCTCCAGGCCGCCGGGATCCTGACCCGGCCGGTCCCGGCGCTGCGGGCCGAGGGCGCCGCCCGGACCGCCCAGTGGGCGCATGAGCAGCTCGCGGACTGCGCCGGCTACTGGGTGCACGTGGACGTGGACGTCCTCGACCCGGCCGTGATGCCGGCGGTCGACGCCCCCGACCCGGGCGGGATCGCCTTCGCCGAGCTGGAGATCCTGCTCGCCGGGCTGGTCGACACCCCGCACTGCCTCGGCGTCGAGCTGACCGTCTTCGACCCCGACTACGACCCGGACGGCGCGTACGCGGCCGAGATCGTCAACACGTTGGTGGCCGGGCTGCGCCCGGTGACCGCCCCCGGCTCGATGCCGCCCCGGCTGCGTCCGGAGACCGTCGAACGTCCCGCTCCGGCACCGCGCCGGGGCGTCGACCCGGCCGACGTGCCGTCGGCCGGACCGCGCTTGCTGGCGGCGGCACCGGTCTCCGTCGGCCCGTCGACCGCCGCGCGTCCGGGCGGCCCGGAGGAGGACGCCCGGACCGACCGGGAACCGGAACCGGACGTCGCCGACTGGGCGCCCGAGTCGGACGCGGCCTACCAGGAGCCGGACCCGGACGCCGCCGATCCCGACGAGGACGGGTTCGACGACGTCGACCCGGCCGGCGACGTCGCCCGGCCCACGTCCGCGCCGGGCGGCCTGACCGCCTGAGCGGTCAGCGGGACAGGGCGCGCAGGAAACGCTCGGCGATCGGCACGGCGGTGCCGCTGCCCGAGCCGCCCTTCTCCACGAAGACGGCGAAGGCGACGTCGCCCTGCCACCCGACGAACCAGGCGTGGGTGTTCTCCGGGTTGTCGTCGTACTCGGCGGTGCCGGTCTTGCCGTGTACCGGCCCGCCCGGGGCGTCCTTCAAGGCGGTGCCGGTGCCGCTGGTCACGACCTCGCGCATCATCTCGCGGACCGCCGTCACCGCCTCGGCGTTCAGCTCCGGGCCCGGCTCGGTCGCCCCCTCCGGGGCGGGGTCGAGCACCAGCTTCGGCGGGGTGAAGCCGCCCTTGGCCACCGCCGCGGTCGCCGCCGCCATGGCCAACGGGCTGACCAGGGTGGTGCCCTGGCCGATCGCGGCGGCGGCCTGTTCGGTGGCGCCACCGTTCGCGGAGACCTTGCCGGTGAAGGCGTCGAGCCCGACCGTCCACTGGCCCTCCAGGCCGAGCGTCTTGCCGGCGGCGGCCAGCCCGTCGCCGCCGAGCTGCGGTGCCAGGGCGGCGAACGTGGTGTTGCAGGACCGGGCGAAGACGGTGCGGAAGGGCACCTCGCCGAGGGCGAAGTCGTTGGAGTTCTTGAACGATCGGCCGTCGACGACCTGGGTCTTGGGGCAGTCGACCCGGGTGTCCGGGGTCACCGCGCCGCGTTCCACCAGCCCGAGCGCGCTGACCATCTTGAACGTGGAGCCTGGCGGCACCTGGGCGGTGAAGGCCAGGTTCTCCCCGGCGGCGCCGGGACCGTTGGCGGCGGCGAGCACCGCGCCGTCGCCGATCCGGACGGCGACCAGGGCGGAACGTCGCCGCTCGCCGCGCAGTGCCTGGTCCGCCGCGTTCTGGGTGGCCACGTCGAGGCTGGTCCGCACCGGCTCGCCGGGCCGTGGGTCGTGCTGGAACAGTTCGGTGCCGGTGGGCTCCACCGTGCCGGCTCCGGACGCCCGCTTGACCACCACGGTGAGGCCCGGCGCGCCACGGAGCCGTTCGTCCCAGCGTCCCTGCACCCCGCCGTGCCCGACCAGGTCACCAGGGGAGTAACGGTCGGGGAAATTCTTCAGGTCGTCGGCCTGGGCCGGACCGACCGTGCCGAGCACCGCCCGGGCGAACTCGCGGGTGGGGGCGAGGTCCAGCTCGTCGGTGGAGAAGACGGCCCCCGGCAGGTCCTTGATCCGGGACCTGATCTGCCGGTACGCCTCGTCGCGCAGCGTGACGACCTCGACGAACGCGTCCGGCTTCGCCTCGTCCAGCCGCTTGGCCAGACCGGACAGGTCGACCGGTGGGGTGATCGCCGGCCGGATCGCCCGGAACGCCGCGTCCAGTTCGCGGGTGACGGCCTTCACGTCGGTCACCGCGCGGGGCTCCAGCCCGACCCGGACCACCGCGCGCGGGGCCACCAGCGGCGCGCCCGCACCGTCGAGCACGCCGGCGCGCGGCGCCGGGTCACGCCGCAGACCGAGCCGGTCGCCACGGGTGAGCTGCTCGGCGAGGACCTGCGGCTCCCAGATCACCTGCCAGTCGTCGTCGCGTCCCTTGACCAGCCGAACCGGCCGGTCGTACGTCCAGGTGACGTCGCCGGGCAGCGTCCACTCGACGCGGATCGTGCTGGTCGCGGTGTCCTGTTCCACCGTGGGCTTGCCCTGCCGGCTCAGCTTGGGCGGCGTCTCGACCAGCTCGCCGGAGAGCTCCCTGATCTCCCGCGCGACGTCGGCGGCGGGCAGCCGGCTGCCGGTCGGGTCGACGAAACCGACCGCCTGGAGATCACCTGTGGGCCAGCCGGCGAGGAAGGCGTCCACGCTGCGCTCCGGGCCGTCCTCACCGGAGCAGGCGACCAGAGTGGCCGAGATCACCAGGCAGGCGGCAAGGGCGGCCAATCGTGACGAGATGTGACGGTTGCGGTACGCGCGGTGCATCGGGCTGGTGTCCTCCTGCTCGGGCTGCCCTGCACGCTAGTACGCCCTGACACCTGGGGCTGCCCCGCCGTACCCCGTTCGGCGAAAGACGGGACCGCGCTCGTGTGATGAACAACATCTGGCGGGGTACTCCTGATCCGGCCGAACCTCGTACCGCAACGTGCGAAAGGACGACGTCACGCACCGGAAGTCCGGCTGGTGGTACGCCGACGGGTCGACCGGTCGGTCTGGCCTAGGCTGGGCGGCGAGAGTGACCCACAACGCGGTGGGTCGAGGGGAGTGGCACCGAATGGACCGGCGTCCGGCGATCAAACCGGGACCCGACCTCCGGCAGGATGACACCGGCCGGGACGACAGCTTCGACACGGCGACCGACGGAGACGGCTACGGCCGACTCGACACAGGAACGACCGGGATGACCGGTTCGAGCATCGACACCCTCTACGACCTGGGCCTGCCACCAGAGGCGTTGGCGGACGACGTGGAGGACGCCGAACTCGACGAGCCGGTGCCCAACGCCGAGCGGTTGGTGGCCCATGCGGTCGCCCTGGCCGGCGACGACCACGACGCGGCGACCCTGGTGGGTCGGTTCTGGCGGTTCGCGCCGGACGAGGAGCTGATCGGCTTCACCGCCGAGGAGATGCTCGACGCCGCACGCGCCCACCGCCAGCTCGCCGAGCAGCGGGTGCCGGGCGAGTTGAAGCTGCGGATCCACTCACCCGACGCCGAGCAGCATCACAGCGTCGTCGAGATCGTCACCGACGACATGCCGTTCCTGGTCGACTCGGTGACCGCCCTGCTCAACAGCCACCACCTGGACGTGCACCTGCTGGTGCACCCGCTGGTCGTGGTGCGCCGGGAGCCGCTGGGACGACTGGTCGAGGTCGCCGCCGACGTGGAGCCGGACGACGCGATCGACGGCGACCTGGTCGAGAGCTGGATGCGGATCGAGATCGACCCGGTCCGCGACCCGGAGGTGCGCGACAAGCTGCGCCGCGAGTTGCAGCGGGTGCTCACCGACGTGCGCGAGGCCGTCGAGGACTGGCCCAAGATGCGCCAGCGGGCCCTCGCCCTCGCCGACGAGCTGGCCGCCGCGCGGACCAGCGACAACCGGCCGCCGGTGCCGGAGAAGGACATCACCGACTCGGTCGAGCTGTTGCGCTGGCTGGCCCACGACCACTTCACCTTCCTCGGCTACCGCGAGTACCGGCTGGTGCAGGACTCGACTGAGGGCGGGCCGGCGCTGGAGGCGGTGCTCGGCACCGGGCTGGGCATCCTGCGGCAGGACTCGCCGGAGGCGCGGGCGCTGTCGTCGATGACGCCCGAGGCGCACGAGAAGGTCACCGAGAAGCGCCTGCTGATCATCACCAAGGCGAACTCGCGGGCCACCGTGCACCGCTCGGCGTACCTCGACTACATCGGCTTCAAGATCTTCGACGCCGACGGTCGGGTGGTGGGCGAGCGGCGGTTCCTCGGCCTGTTCTCCACCGCCGCGTACCGGACCAGCGTGCAGGAACTGCCGGTGGTCCGACGCAAGGTCGCCGAGGTGCTGGACCGCTCCGGGCTGAGCCAGCGCAGCCACTCCGGCAAGGACCTGTTGCAGATCCTGGAGACGTACCCGCGCGACGAGCTGTTCCAGATCAAGACCGACGACCTCTACCACGCGGTGATCGGCGTACTGCGGATGGCGGGTCGCCGGCAACTGCGGGTGTTCCTGCGCCGGGACGCGTACGGGCGGTTCATCTCCTGCCTGATCTATCTGCCCCGGGACCGGTTCACCACGCAGAACCGGCTGCGCATGCAGGACATCCTGTTGCGCGAGCTGAACGGTGTCGGGGTGGACTACACCACCCGGGTCACCGAGTCGATGCTGGCCCGGGTGCACTTCATCGTGCGCACCGACCCGGGCAGCCCGCCCGGAGACATCGACGCCGACCTGCTCGCCGAGGAGCTGGCCGACGCCACCCGGCTCTGGGACGACGACTACCGGCTGGTGCTGGAGCGCAAGCTCGGCGACGAGCAGGCCAAGCACCTGTTCGCCCGGTACGCCGACGCGTTCCCGGAGGGCTACAAGGACGGGCACACGCCGTACGAGGCGATGAAGGACCTGGCCAAGCTGGAGCTGCTGGAGGAGTCCGGCCAGCTTGAGATGCACCTGTTCCGCAAGCAGCCGTTGCCGCGTGCGGTCGTCCGGTCCGATGTCGACGAGTCGATGGACGTCCGGTTCAAGGTCTACCGCTACGGCGAGCCGATGATGCTCTCCGCGGTGCTGCCGGTGCTGCACTCGCTCGGCGTCAAGGTGGTCGACGAGCACCCGTACGAGGTGGAGCGCGTCGACGGCCGGATCTGGCTGTACGACTTCGGGCTGCGTCTGCCCGAGGGCCACCAGGAGCTGGCCGAGGTCCGCCCGCACGTGGAGAACGCCTTCGCGGCGGCGTGGCGGGGCGAGGCCGAGGTGGACGGCTTCAACGAGCTGGTGCTGCGCGCCGGGCTCACCTGGCGGCAGGTGGTGGTGCTGCGGGCGTACGCGAAGTACCTGCGCCAGACCGGCACCGTCTTCTCCCAGGACTACATGGAGTCCACGTTCATCGCGTACCCGGGGATGGCCACGCTGCTGGTGCGCCTCTTCGAGGCGCGGTTCGAACCGGGGACGCTCACCGCCGAGCAGCGGGAGCAGCGGGCCGCGGAGTTGGTCTCCGAGATCGACGCCGCGCTCGACGACGTGGCCAGCCTGGACCAGGACCGCATCCTGCGGGCGTACCTGAACCTGATCCAGGCCACCCTGCGGACCAGCTTCTACCAGAAGCCGATCGGCGGGCGGCCCAAGTCGTACGTGGCGTTCAAGCTGGACCCGCAGGCCATCCCGGACCTGCCGGCGCCCCGGCCGAAGTTCGAGATCTTCGTCTACTCGCCCCGGTTCGAGGGTGTGCACCTGCGGTTCGGGCCGGTGGCCCGGGGCGGGCTGCGCTGGTCCGACCGGCGGGAGGACTTCCGGACCGAGGTGCTCGGCCTGGTCAAGGCGCAGATGGTCAAGAACGCGGTGATCGTGCCGGTGGGTGCCAAGGGCGGCTTCGTGCTGAAGCAGAAGCCGGGCGACCGGGACGAGGCCGTGGTCTGCTACAAGGAGTTCATCTCCGCGCTGCTGGACGTCACCGACAACATCGTGGCCGGTGACATCGTGCCGCCCGACGACGTGGTCCGGCACGACGGCGACGACCCGTACATGGTGGTGGCGGCGGACAAGGGCACCGCGACCTTCTCCGACATCGCCAACGAGATCTCCGTCGCGCACAACTTCTGGATGGGCGACGCGTTCGCCTCCGGCGGTTCGGCGGGCTACGACCACAAGAAGATGGGCATCACCGCCCGGGGCGCGTGGGAGTCGGTCAAGCGGCACTTCCGCGAGCTGGGCCACGACACCCAGAGCCAGGACTTCACCGTGGTCGGCGTCGGCGACATGTCCGGCGACGTGTTCGGCAACGGGATGCTGCTCTCCGAGCACATCCGGCTGGTGGCCGCCTTCGACCACCGGCACATCTTCCTGGACCCGAACCCGGACGCTTCCACCTCGTTCGTCGAGCGCAAGCGGTTGTTCGAGATGTCTCGTTCGACCTGGGAGGACTACCACGCCGAGCTGATCTCGGCCGGCGGTGGCGTCTACCCGCGTACCGCGAAGTCGGTGCCGGTGTCGCCGCAGGTCCGCGCGGTGCTCGGGCTGCCCGACGACGTGACGCAGATCAGCCCGCAGGAGTTGATGAAGGCGATCGTCACCGCGCCGGTCGACCTGTTCTGGAACGGCGGCATCGGCACCTACGTCAAGGCCTCCACCCAGACCAACGGCGAGGTGGGCGACAAGTCCAACGACGCGATCCGGGTGGACGGTCGCAACCTGCGCTGCCGGGTGGTCGGCGAGGGCGGCAACCTGGGCTTCACCCAGCAGGGCCGGATCGAGTACGCCCAGTCGGGCGGCCGGATGTACACCGACTTCATCGACAACGCGGCCGGGGTGGACTGCTCCGACCACGAGGTGAACATCAAGATCCTGCTGAACACGGCGGTCGCCGACGGCGAGCTGTCCGTTCCCGAGCGGGACGACCTGCTCGCCCGGATGACCGACGAGGTCGCCGAGCTGGTCCTGCGGGACAACTACGACCAGGCCCGTGCGATCAACAACGCCCAGGCACAGGCCGCGTCGCTGCTGCCGGTACACCGCCGGATGATCACCGATCTGGAGCGCTCCGGCGAGCTGAACCGGGCGCTGGAGGCGTTGCCGCCGGACGAGGAGCTGGCGGTACGCGCCGAGTCCGGGCTGACCGCGCCGGAGTTCGCGGTGCTGCTGGCGTACGTGAAGATCGCCCTGGAGAAGGAGATCATCGCCGAGGGGTTGGCCGACGAGAAGTGGACCAACGAGGTGTTGGTCAACTACTTCCCGACCCCGATGCGGGAGCGGTTCGCCGACCGGATGGACCGGCACCGGCTGCGTCGCGACATCGTGACCACGGTGCTGGTCAACGAGGCGATCAACCGGGGCGGCATCTCGTTCGTCTACCGGGTGGTCGAGGAGACCGCCGCCACCGCCGCAGACGTGATCCGGGCGTACGTGGTGGTCCGCGAGGTGTTCGGGCTGCGGGAGGTCTGGGACGCCATCGAGGCGCTGGACAACCGCGTCGACCCGGGGTTGCAGACCAGCGCCTACCTGGACACCCGGCGGCTGCTCGACCGGGCGGTGCGCTGGCTGGTCACCAACCGGCGCTCGCCGCTGGACGTGCCGGCGGAGATCGCCCGGTTGCGGGAGGGCGTGTCGGAGCTGCTGCCGAAGCTGGAGACGCTCTTCTACGGCACCGAGCGGGAGGGCATCGCGGCGCACATCGACTCGATGACCGAGCGGGGCGTGCCGCGTGAGCTGGCCGAGCGCAACACCCGCCTGATGTACAGCTTCGGTCTGCTGGACGTGGTGGAGACCGCGGCCGGCAGCGGGCGGAACGTGAGCGAGGTGGCCTCGGTCTACTTCGTGCTCTCGAACCGGTTCCGGGTCGACTCGCTGCTGTCGAAGATCTCCCTGCTGCCCCGGGAGGACCGCTGGCAGACGCTGGCCCGGATGGCGCTGCGCTACGACCTGTACGCCGCGCTGGCCGCGCTCACCGGGGAGGTGCTCGACTCCACGCCGGGTGATCTTCCGCCGTCGGAGCGGGTGCAGCAGTGGGAACAGTCGAACGCCACCTCGATCCACCGCGCCGAGCGGGCGATGGGGGAGTTCGACGAGTCCCGCGCCGACCTGGCCGCGCTCTCGGTGCTGCTGCGCCAGATCCGCACGCTGGTCCGCACCTCCTCAGCGAGCTGAGATGTAAGGAAGGGCCCCTTTCTAACGCCTCGTGCATAGGAAGGGGCCCTTCCTAACGTTCCGGTCAGCTCGCCAGCGAGGCGAAGACGATCACGTTGTCCGGGTAGTCGCGCTTGGCCTCGTCGAACTGTCCGCCGCAGGTGATCACGCGCAGCCCGGGCCGGTCGGACGGGCCGTACACCTGCTCGGTGGGGAAGGCGTTCTTGGGGTGGGCGGCCACCGAGTCCACCCGGAAGTCGACCGAGCCGCCGTCGGCCCGGCTGACCGTGATGACGTCGCCGGGTTGCAACGCACCGAGGGAGAAGAAGACGGCCGCGCCGATCGCGGCGGAGTCCACGTGTCCGACGATCACCGAGTTACCCACCTCGCCCGGGCTGGGACCCGGCTCGTACCAGCCGGCGAGCATGGCCTGGTCCAGCGGGGGGACCTCCACCGTGCCGTCGGGGTTGGTGCCGAGCATCATGATCTTCGCGTCGACGCCGATGCGGGGGATGGTGATCGTGGTCGGGGCGGACCGGGGCAGCCCGGTCGCGGGGCGGGCCGCGCCGGAGTCACCGTCGTCGAGATCCGCGTCGTCGACCGGTACGGACGCGCGGGGCTCGGGGGTGCTCGGCCCGGCCTGCGCCAGGGGCTGCGGTGGGCGTACCGGCTCGACGGGCCGCAGTGCCGCGCCGACCAGCCCGGAACCCACCATGGCCAGCAGCACGACGACGGCGGCGCCGACGGCGCGCCACGGAGAACCGTGACGGCCGCCGGCCCGTCTCGCCGTCGCGTCAGGCCGCGAACTCATCGGCCCGGCGCCGACGCATCAGCACGAGGCCACCGAGGGCCGCCGCACCGACCATGCCCGCTCCGGCGGTGGCCAGGCCACCGTTGGCGCCGGTGGCGATCCCACCGTCACCGCCGTCGACCCCACCGTGCGGCAGGACCACCAGCTCGCCGACGCCGCAGGAGCCCTTCAGCTCGTACGTGCCGGGCTTGGCGTCCTTGGCGACGCGGGCTTCGCCGTAGTAGACGAAGTCCTTCTCGTGCTCCCAGCGGTCACCCGAGTCGTCCTTGCCGTACTCGCCCGAGTCCTTGCCGTACTCGCCCGAGTCCTTGCCGTGCTCGCTCGACCGCTCCCACTCGCGCTCGCCCTCGGCCTTGCCCTCGCTCGACCAGTCCTTCTCGCCCTCGCGAGACCAGTCCTTCTCGTCGGACGACTCGTGCTCGCTCTTGCTCGACCATTCGTGCTCGGACTTGGCGCCGCGCTCCTCCTCGGCGGACGGGGCCTTGTGGTCCCGCGCCCCCTCCGCGTCCTGGCCGTGCTCCTCGGCCTTCCAGTCGCGGTCCTTGCCACTCTCGTCGGCCGCGTCGGCCGCACCGCCGCCGGTGCCCTTGGACTCCGGCGCCGACTCGGCCTCGCCCGACCAGTCCTTGCCCTCCGAGCGGTCCTTGCCCTCCGACGAGTCCTTGCCCTCCGAGCGGTCCTCGCCGCCGGACTGCCAGTCCTTGCCGTCCTGCGAGTCCTTGCCGTCCTGCGAGTCCTTCTTGCCCTCCCAGTCCTTCTTGTCCTGCGGGTCCTTGTTGTCCTCCCAGTCCTTGCGGTCCTGTTTCCAGTCCCGGTCGTCACCCTTGTCGCCCCGGTCGTCACCCTTGTGGGCCGCTTCGAGCTCGACCTTGCCGGTGACCTTGGACCAGACGAAGGGGTGCTCCTGCGCCTCTTCGCAGACCTGCACCAGCTTGACCTCGTCGCCGGGCTTCACCGCGTGCGGCTTGGCGAAGACCTTGCCCTCGTCCTCGGGAGCGTGGCCGTCGGCGAGCGCGACCCCGGGCGCGAACACCAGCAGGGAAGCACCGCCGAGGGCGGCACCCGCAACGACCTTCCCCAGCATCTTCTTAGCCATGACCTGTGTCACTCCATCCCTGTTGTCCTGCGGCTCGTACAACCGAGCCAGAACTGACGTTAGACCGTTTCACGACCTATGCAGGGAAAGATTCGTTTTCTGGCATTCGTACGATTTACCCGATCGATCAGGCGCTGCTGAGGGAGGCGTGCCGGGGTGTCCCCGGTGGGGTGGTTCCACGCTTCGTGACCGGCGGGCGGCCGTTCGGTGGCGGTGTGTCACGTGGTGCGCCAGTCGAGCCCGGGTAGGGTTTCGAAAATATCGAACCATTGCCATGGAAGCGCTCCCATGCAAGAATCGCTGCACGCGGTGATCGGAGCCACACCGCACAGGCAGTTGTCGAGGGCATCCGGTGTCACCGGACGACCACTTGCCGTCGACCGGGCATGCCGGTCGTGCACCACCACCAACGCCCGCCCGGGTCGGGCGCTCCCGAAGAATCCCGTTGGCATCGGCGGTCGTCCGTGCAGGACGTCCCTCGGACGCCACGTGCCGGGCCGTACGCGGATCCGGTCTCGCCCAAGGAGATCAGTGGCATGAATGTGTGGAGAAGGCTGTCCAGTCGACGGCGAGCTGTCGCGCTGGCCGGCGCGAGCGCGCTGGTCGCGGGCGGTTTGGTGACCATTCCGGTCACCGCGGCGCACGCCGCGACGCAGTGCGACGTCGCGTACACGACCAACGACTGGCAGGGCGGCTTCACCGCCAACATCACCATCCGGAACATCGGTGACCGGCTCACCAGCTGGACCCTCGGCTTCACGTTCCCCGACGCCAACCAGCGCGTCCAGCAGGGCTGGTCGGCCCGCTGGAGCCAGTCGGGCCGGAACGTGACCGCGCAGAACGAGTCCTACAACGGCAACCTGGCCACCGGCGCCAGCACCAGCATCGGCTTCAACGGTGCCTGGAGCGGCAGCAACCCGAAGCCCACCTCGTTCACGGTCAACGGGGTCTCCTGCAACGGCGGCACCACGCCGACCACGCCGCCGCCCACCACCCCGCCGCCGACCACGCCCCCGCCCACGACGCCGCCGCCCACCACCCCGCCGCCCACGACGCCTCCGCCCACGACGCCTCCGCCCGGCACCAAGGTGGACAACCCGTACCTGAACGCCCGGGGCTACGTGAACCCGGAGTGGAAGGCCAAGGCCGAGTCGGTCAGCGGTGGTAACCGGATCTCGAACACCCCGACGGGTGTCTGGCTGGACCGGATCGCGGCGATCGAGGGCACCGACAACAGCCAGTCCAACGGTCCGATGGGTCTGCGTGACCACCTGGACGAGGCGCTGCGGCAGAACGCCCAGTACATCCAGGTCGTCATCTACAACCTGCCCGGCCGGGACTGTTCGGCGCTGGCCTCCAACGGTGAGCTGAAGGCCGACGAACTGCCCAAGTACAAGGCGCAGTACATCGACCCGATCGCGGCGATCCAGGGTGACGCGAAGTACCGCAACCTGCGGATCATCAACATCATCGAGATCGACTCGCTGCCGAACCTGGTCACCAACACCACCGACCGAGACGGTGGCGTCCCGCTGTGCGACACCATGAAGGCCAACGGCGGGTACGTCCAGGGTGTCGGCTACGCCCTCGCCAAGCTGGGCGCGATCCCGAACGTCTACAACTACATCGACGCCGGCCACCACGGCTGGCTCGGCTGGGACACCAACCTCGTCCCGAGCGCGCAGATCCTGCGGGAGGCCTCGCGTGCCTCCGGCGCCACCACCGCCCACGTGCACGGCTTCATCGTCAACACCGCGAACTACTCGGCGCTGCGTGAGCCGTACGCCCGGGTCACCGACACGGTGAACGGCCAGACGGTGCGGCAGGCGAAGTGGATCGACTGGAACCAGTACAACGACGAGCTGTCCTTCGCCCAGGCGTTCCGGCAGGAACTGGTCCGGCAGGGCTTCGACAGCGGCATCGGCATGCTGATCGACACCTCCCGCAACGGCTGGGGCGGCAGCGCCCGGCCCACCGCCGCGGGCCCGACGACCAGCGTTGACGCCTACGTGGACGGTGGCCGGGTCGACCGTCGTATCCACAAGGGCAACTGGTGCAACCAGGCCGGTGCGGGTCTGGGCGAGCGCCCGAAGGCCGCGCCGGAGCCGGGTATCGACGCGTACGTCTGGATCAAGCCCCCGGGTGAGTCGGACGGCTCCAGCCGCGAGATCCCGAACAACGACGGCAAGGGCTTCGACCGGATGTGCGACCCGACCTACACCGGCAACGTCCGCAACGGCAACAGCCGCAGCGGTGCCCTGGCCGACGCCCCGATCTCGGGCGCCTGGTTCCCGGCGCAGCTCTCCGAGCTGATGCGCAACGCCTACCCGCCGTTGTCCTGACGGTCAGGCATACCGGCCGCCGGCAGTAGGTGAGGCGCTGCGGCGGCAGGTTCCCCGGGCCCCTGGTCCGACCGCACCGGTCGGACCAGGGGCCCCTCTCACCGCACGGGCGGGTCCACTCGAACCGGGTGGACCCGCCCCGTGCTCAGGGCACCGTCTTCTCGATCGCGGCCCGGCCGGTCTCGGCCAGCTCACGCCGGGCCCGCTCGATGTTCTCGGGGGTGAGGTCCTGGCCCCGGGCCATCACCAGGTCCTCCGGGTCCCACGGCTGCTCGGCGCCGGTCCGGATGTCGTCCCGGGCGGCTCCGGTGCCGGTGCCGGTCGCGCCGGTGCCCGCCGCGTACGGGTCGGCGATGACGTCCTCGGTGGGCGCGTCGAGGTCGATCCGCTCGCCCGGCCCGGCGAAGGCGGGGGTGTCCCGGTCGGCCCCACCGCCGGTCATCAGCTCGGGCACGCCGCTGTCGTCGTCCACCGCCGCGGCCACCTCGGGGCGCTCCTCCAGCGGTCGGTCACGATCCGTCATCCTGCCGCCCTCCTGTCCGCCACACGGTTCCTCCGGCCCCCTGCGGGTACCCGCCGGTCACCTGGCCATGCCTGCGACGGCACGACGAAGGCGGGCGTCCCGTTCGGGGACACCCGCCTTCGACGGTGATCAGCGGCCGAGCACCCGATCCAGGAAGTCGCGGTAACCGCGCACCGCCACCCGGAGCTGTTCGGTGTCGGGCGAGCCCGCCTCCTGCCACCCGCCGAGCTTGTCCTTGTGCTCCGCCAGCGCCGCGGACAGCGCCTGCATGGCCTCGTCGACGAGCGACTGCGCCTGACCGGCAGCGGCCTGCGGGTCGTCCACGAAGCGGAGCTGGACGTCACGCCAGCGGTCCCGGAAGCCCTGTGCGGTCGTCTCGTCGAAGAGGGTCGCCGCGCTGGCCGGAACCGTCGAGCCGGCGTCGGTGTCACCGGTCGGCGACGGCCCGTCCGGGTCGACCATCGTCGGGGCGGCGCTGCCGTAGCCGGGGCCGCCGGCCGCCGCCACGTCGGTGGTGTCGACCGTCGACGCGTCACCGGGCAGGTCCCGCGACGCGATCCGCCCGTCGAGGTCGTCGGCCCGGTGGCCGCCCGTCCCACGCTGCGCGGCCGTGTCCGGGTCGTCCAGGTCGAGATCGGTGCGGTCCACATCGTCGCCGGTCCGGTCGAACTCGGCCGTCGGGTCGGCCCGCAGCCCCTCCCGCTCGCCGTCGACCGCGCCGTCGCCCGGCGCCGCGGTGCGCTCCTCGCGCGGGTCGATCTCGTCCTCCGGACGCCGGCTGGCCAGCGCGGACGCGGCCACCGCGCCACCGACCGAGGTGGCGCCGAAAGCGGTCGGCACCGGAGCGGGATCGGTTACCTCGGCATCCCGGTCGTCGTCGCCCGGCCGGCCGTCCCAGGGGCGGTTGCGGTCGGCGGACTCCACCCGGTCGCGGTCCGTCGGCTCGTCAGCGCGGTCGAGGTCGTCCGGTACGTCCCGGTGGGCACCGTTCGGCGGCACTGCCACCGGGGCAGACCGGACGGCCTCGGGGTGGTCGTTGTTGAGCTGCTGCTCTTCTTGCCGCATAGTGCTCTCCTCAGCGGTTCGTGGCGTCATGGGCGGCCTCGGGGTGGCGCTGTTCGGGCGTGGTGGCGGCCGCGACCGGTTCCTCGCCCAGCAGGTCGGCGAAGAGGGCGCGGTAGTGCACGACGGCCTGGCGGAGGTCCTCGGTGCTGGCCTCGCCCCGCGAGTTACGCAGGTGGATCTCGTGCGCGTCCCGGTAGTGGCTGAGCGTCCGGGCGTGCTCGACGGACAGGTGGGCGATCTGGTCCGAGAAGTCACCGGTGGGGTAGCCCCGCTCGGCGACGAGCCGCGTGACCAGTTCGTCGGCCTGGCCGACGGTCTCGGCGGGGGAGTCGATGAAACGCACCTGGAGTTCCTCCCAGGCGGCGGCGTACCGGGCGCGGGACTCCGGGTCCAGCGGGACGAGTTCGAGTTCGGCGTGCCGGCGTTCCCGGTCCCGCAGCTCCCGCTCGGCGGCGCTGCGGCTGTCCCGCTCGGCGACGACATGGTCGTACTCCGGGCCGAACCGTTGCCGTAGCGACCGACGGCGGCCGGCCACGACGACGGCCGCGGCCACGGCGGCGACCACCAGGATGACGAGGACGGTGACGACTATCTGCGTGGGCGACATGGCTCCTCCTTCGCCTTGAGGTATTCCCTCCGGGCACTGATCGCCAATCCCGTTCCGGAGCACTTTCCTCATCCGGATCGGCGGTGGGCAGGGCGGAGACCCGTGGAGGAGGGGACGAGCGGCGATTCGGAGCATCGGCCGAGGCCGGGAACCGGACGAGCGCCGTGTGATCGCCCGTTCCGGGCGACAGGGGCGTCCTCGGGACGTCCGGCACCGTATAGGTAGTCTCGACAGACGGTAGTGCGTCCGGCGCGGATTACGTATCCTGCCCAAGGCGCCCGAACCCCGGCGTCCCGGCGGACAGCCGGGGCGCGTGTCGGCGACGGTGCTGCCCGGCCGTGCCGGAGCCCTTCCAGCCACCCTCCCGGGCGAGGTCCGATTGAACACCCGCGACTGGCCGATCCGCTCCAAGCTGACCGCGCTGGTGGTCGTGCCGGTGACCGCGTTGCTGGCCCTGTGGATCTTCGCGACCACGCTCACCTTCGGCCCGGCACTGGATCTGCTCGCCGCCCGGACCCTTCTGTACGACCTGGGCCGGCCGGGCGAGACGGTGGTGGCCGAGCTGCAACGGGAGCGGCGGCTCTCGGTGGTGCATCTCGGCTCGCCCCGTACGGTCTGCGGTCAACCGCCGGCCAACTGCGTACTGCCGGAACTGGTCGCACAGCGGGGCCGCACCGACACCGCGATCGCCGAACTCCAGCGTCGGGTCTCCGGGGAGCAACTGCGCGACGCCGCCGGTGAGCTGCTGGAGACCCGGCTGGACCGACTCCTCGGCGAACTCGAGGCGCTGCCGTCGGGGCGGGAGTTCATCGATCGCCGCGACCTCGACCGGGCCGGGGTGATCGGCCTCTACAGTGGCATGATCTCGTCGGCGTTCCACACCTTCTCCGCCCTGGCGAACCTGCCGGACCAGGACCTCAACCGGGAAGCGCGGGCGTTGACCGACATCGGTCGCTCGCGCGAGCTGCTCGGTCAGACCGACGCGCTGCTGGCCGGCGCGCTGATCGGCGGCCGACTCGCCGAGGGCGAGCACACGCTGCTCGTGCAGGGCATCGCCAACCAGCGCTTCCTGGCCGAGAGCGCGGTGGCCGACCTGCCGGAGCCGGACCGGGCGGCGTACCAACGGTTGACCGAGCAGGACGAGTTCACGCAGTTGCGGCAGATGCAGGACGAGCTGGTCGCCGCCGACCCCTCGGCCCGGCTCCGGCTCGATCAGCAGGCCTGGCAGAACAGCTACGACACGGTGCAGCGGTCGCTGCGCGACTTCGAGCTGACCCAGGCCGACGGCCTGGCCGACCGCTCGGTGCCGATGGCGGTGCGGACCCTGGTCCGGCTGGCCGCCGCCGGACTGCTCGGCCTGGTCGCCGTCGTGCTCTCGCTGGTCGTCGCGCTGCGGGTCGGCCGATCGCTGGCGCAGCGGCTGACCCAGGTACGCGGCACCGTCAAGGAGGCCGAGGAACGCCTGCCCGAGGTGGTGGACCGGTTGCGCCGGGGCGAGCAGGTGGACGTGACCGGCGAGGCACCGTTGGCCGACCGGGGTGCGGACGAGATCGGCCAGGTGGCCCAGGCGTTCACCGAGGTGCACAAGGCCGCGATCCGGTCCGCCATGGTCGAGGTGAGCCTGCGTCGCGGCCTCAACGAGGTCTTCCTGAACATCGCCCGACGCAGCCAGGGCCTGGTACACCGGCAGCTCACCGTGCTCGACCGGATGGAACGCGACGCCGAGGACCCGGACCACCTGGCCGAGCTGTTCCGGGTGGACCACCTCGCCACCCGGTTGCGGCGGCACGCCGAGGACCTGGTCATCCTCGCCGGTGCGGCGCCGGGTCGGGGCTGGCGCAACCCGGTCGCGATGGTGGACCTGATCCGGGGTGCCATCTCCGAGGTCGAGTCGTACGACCGGGTGGACATCGTCAACGTCCAGGCCGCCGGCACCGTGGGCCGGGTGGTCGGCGACATCATCCACCTGCTCGCCGAACTGATCGAGAACGCCACCGCGTACTCACCGCCGGACTCCCGGGTGGAGATCTCGGGCGAGCACGTCGCGCACGGGTACGCCCTCTCGGTCACCGACCACGGGCTCGGTATGACGGCCGCCGCCATCGAGGAGGCCAACCGGAAGCTCGCCCGGTCACCGGACTTCGACCCGGCCGAGACCGCGCGGCTGGGGCTGTTCGTGGTCGCGCGGCTCGCCGCCCGGCACGACGTACGGGTGCGGTTGCGGGAGTCGGACGGGACCGGGCTGACCGCCGTGGTGCTGATCCCGGCGGCACTCATCACCGCCGAGCCGTCGCCCCTGCCCGACCTGGACACTCCCGCCGGGGACGACCAGGCCGCCACCCCGGAACAGCGCCGGCTGGCCCGGGCCACCCGGCTGACCACAGTGCCCCGACAGAGCACCCGATCGCAGGCCGAGCCGGAGAAGCTGGCCGCCACCGAGCCGGTGCCGGCCAGCACGAGCGGCAATCGGGGCGGCCCCACCGTCGGCTCCACGGTCGGCCCGGCCGAGGCCGACGGCCTGCCCCGCCGCATCCGCCAGCGGGGCCCGGCCGCCGCCACCACACCGCCGGCCGCCACCAGCCCTTCTGCCGGCACCGCATCGCCGGACACCGCTGTGCCGTCGGCCGCCGCTGCGGCGTCCGGCTCCGTGACGCCGGCCGCGGACGGCGACGCCGCACCGGCACCGCAGACCGTCGGACCGGCACCGGTCGGGTCGCCTCCGGTGTCGCCCACCGTCTCGACGGAGGTCGCGCCGACCGCCGCGACGACGGCGGTGCCCGGAAACGGAGCGTCCGGCACTGGAGCGTCCGGCAACGGAGCGTCCGGCCCGACCGGGCACCGGACGGCACCCGGCCGGGCGCAGGACGGCGTCGACGCGCCGACGGTGCAGATGCCGGCGGTGTCCTCGGCGATCGACGGGCCGACCGTACGGCAATCGGTGGTGGTCCCGCGCGGACCGATCCGGCCGCTCGGCGAACCGACCCCACGCAGCCCGGAGGAGGCCCGCCGGTTCATGTCGGCGCTCCAGGCCGGCACCGCGCGGGGCCGACGCGCCGCCGTCGCGCCGAACGACGACGCGGGGCACGCCGGACCGCCCTCGCCGGGCCGATCCGGTGCGGCCTCCGCCGACCAGGAGCAGGACCGACGCACCGAGCCGGCAGGGCCGCCGGCCGGTGACCCGGCGACTGTGCAATCCCCGACCGCGACTGAGAGGGACGTCTGATGCATTCGACGAGGCAGAGTGCCGATCTCGGCTGGTTGCTGGACGACCTGTTGGAGCGGGTACCGACCGCGCGGCAGGCGGTGGTGCTCTCGGCGGACGGGCTGCTGCTCGGCTGCTCCACCGGGATGGACAAGGCCGATGCCGAGCACCTCTGTGCGCTGGCCTCCGGGCTGTCCAGCCTGGCCCGGGGCGCGAGCCGCCACCTCACCGGTGGGCCGGTGCGCCAGACGGTGGTGGAGATGGAGTCCGCGTACCTCTTCGTGACGGCGGCGGGGCAGGGTGCCTGCCTCGCGGTCGCCAGTGACGCGGACGCCGACATCGGCCTGGTGGCGTACGAGATGGCGATGCTGGTGACCCGGGTGGGCGAGAATCTCGGGACACCCACCCGGGCGTCGGTGGGTGCCGCCGATGCGCACTGACTTACCGGGGAACCAGCACGAATGGCTCGACGCCGACGCCGGGCCGGTGGTCCGGCCGTACACGCTGACCGGTGGCCGGGTACGGGCCAGCGCGGACGCCTTCGACCTGGTGGCGTATGTGCTGGCGAAGCCGGACCCGGACCTCGGCGCCTATCCGGAGCTGTACCCGGAGCACCGGCTGCTGGTGGAACTGGCCGGTCGGGGAACGCCGGTGGTGGAACTCGCCGCCGATCTCAATCTGGCCATCGGTGTGGTCCGGGTGCTGCTCGGCGATCTACTCTCCCGGGGACTGGTCGCCGTGCACCAGCCGCCGCGTGCCACGTACCTGCCCGACAACGACATCCTCAAGGCGGTGGTCGATGGACTCCGTGCGTTATGACGGCGAGCAACGGGGACAGCGGATCCCGATCGCGCTGAAGATCCTCGTCGCCGGCGGCTTCGGCGCTGGCAAGACGACGCTGGTCAGCGCGTTGAGTGAGGTCCGGCCGTTGCAGACCGAGGAGATCCTGACCGGGGCGGGCATCGAGACCGACGACCTCTCCGGTGTGGAGACCAAGTCGACCACCACGGTGGCGATGGACTTCGGCCGGATCACCATCAACGACGATCTCCAGCTCTATCTGTTCGGTACGCCCGGGCAGGACCGGTTCTGGTTCCTCTGGGACGAGCTGGCGTTCGGGGCGCTCGGCGCGGTGGTGCTCGCGGACACCCGTCGGCTGGCCGACTGCTTCCCGTCGATCGACTACTTCGAGCAGCGCGGCATCCCGTTCGTGGTCGGCGTCAACTGCTTCGACAACTCGCAGCGGTTCAGCCTGGAGGCGGTACGTCGCGCCCTCGACCTCGACGGCAACGTGCCGATGGTGCTCTGCGACGCCCGCGACCGGCAGTCCGGCAAGACGGTGTTGATCTCCCTGGTCGAGCACGTGGCCCGGCAGCGGGGCGAGCCGGTGCCGGCGGCCTGACCCGGGTGCCGGACGCGGGCCGGGACCGGGCGGATCGCAGGTCCGTCGGCGATTCCAGGTCTAACCGGCCGGCATCGGGGCAAGGCTTCTGGTGAGATCGACGCAGGATTCGGCAGGGAGGCGGAACACGGTGGCGGTTCAGGGCGAGATCGTGCACATCGGCGGCTACACGGCGTCCAGCGGCGGCCGGGCCACCGGCATCGTCGCGGCCCGCCGGGATCCGTACACCGGTGAGCTGACCTCGCTGGGTACGGTCGCGGTCACCGCGTCGCCGTCCTTCCTCGCCCGCCACCCCCGCCTACCGATGCTGTACGCGGTCAACGAGCTGCCCACCGGTGAGATCAGTGCCTGGCGGGTGGGGGCCGACGGGGAGCTGGACGCGGCCGGCACCCAGGCGACCGGGGGCGCGGAGCCGTGCCACCTGGCGGTCACGCCGGACGGCGGACACCTCGTGGTGGCCAACTACGGCAGCGGCAGCGTGACCGTGTTCCCGCTCGACGCCGACGGTGTCCCGGGTGCGCGTACCGACGTGGTGGCCCACCAGGGGCACGGGCCGAACCCCGAGCGGCAGGAGCAGGCGCACGCTCACATGGTCTCGCCGGGCCGGGACGGCGCGCCGCTGCTCGCCGTCGACCTGGGCACCGACTCGATCTACCGGTACGACCTCGACGCGGCGGGCGCGCTGGCACCCCGGGGCGCCCGGGTGCGCACCGCCCCGGGGGTGGGTCCCCGGCACGTGGCCCGGCACCCGGACGGCCGGCGCTGCTACGTCGCCGGCGAGTTGGACGGCTCGGTCCTCGCCTACGAGGTGCTCGACGACGGCGGGCTCCAGGAGATCGGGCGGGTCGAGGCCAGCGGCCGGGCCGGGCACGTGCAGCCGTCGGAGATCGCCGTGGGTGCCGACGGGCGTTTCCTCTACGTCGCCAACCGGGGAGTGGGCACGATCACCGTCTTCTCCCTCGGCGCGAAACTGCCGGAGCAGGTGGCCGAGGTGGACACCGGCGGCGAGTGGCCGCGCCACTTCGTCGTCATCGGTGAGCACCTGTACGTCGCCGACGAGCGGGCGGACATGGTACGCACTTTTCTCGTCGATCGGGAGACCGGCGTTCCGGCGCCACTGGGCGAGCCGCTCGTGGTCGCCAGCCCGACCTGTGTTCTGCCCTGATCGTGGGCCTGAGACATAGATGTATCCACATTGCGCCGTTGCGTCGTCACATAAAGTTACCAATTCGGGGGAAACTGTTTCTCCTCTGTAACTTTCGACCGAACGGCCATGGCAGTCCCCCGGCGGGATACGCAAGATGGTCTGCGTGTCAGCAGGCCGCCATCGCATGCGTTCAGGTATTCACGGCGCCGCCGCCGCGGCGGCGGTCGGCGTACTCGTCGTCACGGCCGGGGGGTGGGTCGGCTATCGCCAACTCGCCGGTCAGGACTGCTCGGGCAAGATCGAGCTGTCCGTCGCCGTGGCAAGCGAGCTCGCTCCTGCGGTGGACCAGGCCGCCTCCGAGTGGGAGGAGAAGGGTGCCGCCGTCGAGGGGACCTGCATCGACGTGACGGTCTCGGCGGCCGACCCGGTCGAGGTGGCGGCGGTGGTGGCGGCCAAGCACGGCGCGACCCTGGCCGGTGTCGGCCAGGCCAGCGGCACCGCGGTGAGCCCCGACGTCTGGATCCCGGACTCCTCCACCTGGCTGCTGCGACTCAAGACCGGTGGCGCGGCGGCCTTCGAGCCGGGCAACGGTGCGTCGATCGCCAGCAGCCCGGTGGTCGTCGCGATGCCCGAGCCGATCGCCGCCCGGCTGGGCTGGCCGCAGAAGGAACTCGACTGGACCCAGTTGCTGGCCCGGGTCAACAGCGACCGGCCGCTGCGGACCGGGATCGTCGAGCCGACCAGGGACGCCGCCGGCCTGTCCGGCCTGCTGTCGCTGATGACCGCGGCCTCGTCCACCGGTGGTGCCACCGCCGAGCAGGACCGGGTCGGCGCGTTGCGGGCGCTGGCGTCGGGTGCCTCGGCGCTGCGCCAGGACCTGCTGGCGAAGTTCCCGACCGCGGCGGACAACACCACGCTGGCCAGTGCGCTCGGCGCGGCGGCCCTCTCCGAAGAGGACGTCATCCAGTACAACGCCCGCAAGCCTCCGGTGCCGCTGGCGGCGCTGTACCTCAAACCAGCACCGCTGCCGCTGGACTACCCGTACGCGGTGCTGCCCGGCATCGACCCGGCCAAGGCGTCGGCCGCCCGGGTGCTGTTCGAGGCGCTGACCACCTCGTCGTTCAGGGACAAGCTGGCCGAGCAGTCGCTGCGTGGGCCGGACGGGAACTGGGGGAGCGGCTTCGCCGCACCGCAGGGTGCACCCAGCCCGGCGGGTGGCGACTCCTCCGCCGCGCCGCCGCAGGGCGGGGTGGCCGCCGGTGGGCTGGCGCCGGATGCGGTGGAGCGGGCGGTGTCGAGCTGGTCGATCGCCACCCTGTCCGGTCGGATGCTCTGCATCATCGACGTCTCCGGCTCGATGAAGAAGACCGTGCCGACGGCCAACGGGGCGACCCGGCAGCAGGTCACCATCGAGGCGGCCCGACGCGGTCTGAACCTGTTCGACGACTCGTGGTCGATCGGGTTGTGGGTGTTCTCCACCAAGCTGGCGGGGACGCGGGACTACCGCGAGGTGGTGCCGATCGCGCCGCTGTCGCGGCAGCGTAGCGCCCTGGAGCGGGGACTGGACACGGTCACCTCGTCCAGCGGCGACACCGGCCTGTACGACACGCTGTTGGCCGCCTACAAGGACGTCCAGCGCAACTGGGAACCCGGCAAGGTCAACTCGATCGTGCTCTTCACCGACGGCAAGAACGAGAACCCGGACGGCATCTCGCAGCGCGAACTGCTCGCGGAGCTGGAGCGGATCAAGGACCCGGAGCAGCCGATCCAGGTCATCATCGTGGGCATCGGCACCGAGGTGAGCAAAGCTGAGCTGGACACCATCGCCGGGGCGGCCGGTGGCGGAGCGTTCATCGCCGCCGACCCCACCAAGATCAGTGACATCTTCCTCAGGGCGATCGCCCTGAGGAAGGCACCGGCCTGAGCGTAGGCGCAGGAACGGGGTCTGCGGTACCGGAGAAAGCGGTACGACAGGCCCCTTTCCGGTCGTCCTCCACACCGGAAAGTGACGGCAATACGTCCGAAGCAATCGGCCGCCATAGTTATCAAGGCAGGATGTCCTCGTGCACCGGCAGATCCGGCCTCCGTCCCGGCCGGTCCCGGGCCGTCGGCGAGCGAAGTGTGGGAGGGCTGGTGACCTCGGCGACGCTGTTGACCCCCGCCAGATCGTCATCGCGATCGGGTGAGGCTCCGCCATCGAGCGGGTCGGTGCGTGGCGACCAGCGGACGTACGTCCGTTCCCTGGTCGTGCTGGACGCCACCGTACTCTCCGTGGCGGTGCTCATCGGTTACGCGGCGCGATTCGGTGAATCCGTGCCACGTGGTACCCACGTGCCCTACGTCCTGTTCGCGCCGGCACTCGTGCTGGCCTGGTTGGTCTCCCTGAAGGCCCTGCGCTGTTACGACGACCGGGTGGTCGGCTACGGCGCGGACGAGTACCGGCGGGTGAGCATGGCCAGCCTCCGGTTGGCCGGCGCCGTCGCGATTCTCGGGTACGTCGCCGACGTCGGCGTGTCCCGTGGCTTCCTGGCGATCTCGTTCGCGGTGGGCATGATCGGGCTCGAAGTGGCCCGGTTCGCCGCGCGCAAGCGTCTGCACCGAGCCCGGTCGCGGGGGACGGGCTGGTCTCGGCGGGTGCTGGTGGTCGGCGACACCGCACACGTGTTGGAGCTGGTGCACACGCTGCGCCGCGAGCCGTACGCCGGCTACCAGGTGGTCGGCGCCTGCATCCCGGACGCGCTGCTGGCCCCGGTGGCGCAGCGGCTCGGTGACGTGCCGGTGGTCGGCTCGTTCCGGGGCATCCCGGAGGCCGCTGACGCCATCGGCGCGGACACGGTCGCGGTCACCGCCTGCGGTGAGCTGACCGCCACCCGGCTGCGTCGGCTCGGGTGGCAACTGGAGGGCACCGGCATCGACCTGGTGCTGGCCCCGGCGTTGACCGACGTCGCGGGCCCGCGTATCCACACCCGTCCGGTCGCCGGGCTGCCTCTGATCCACGTGGAGGCACCCGAGTTCCGTGGGGTGCGCAAGCTGGTCAAGGGGCTGGTCGACCGCTCGGTCGCGCTGGTGGCGCTGACCCTGCTGCTCCCGCTGCTGGCGACCATCGCGCTGGCGGTGAAGGTGAACAGCCGGGGACCGGTGCTGTTCAGGCAGACCCGGGTGGGGCAGGGCGGGCGCGAGTTCGGCGTCTTCAAGTTCCGCACCATGGTAGTGAACGCGGACGCCCTGCTGGCGGAGTTGACCGCCCGCAACGAGACCGACGGTCTGATGTTCAAGATGCGGGACGACCCTCGGGTGACCAGGGTCGGCCGGATGCTGCGCAAGTGGTCCCTGGACGAGCTTCCCCAGTTGGTCAACGTGCTGTTCGGGCAGATGAGCCTGGTCGGGCCCCGGCCGCCGTTGCCGTCCGAGGTGGCCCGCTACGACGGCGACGTGGCCCGGCGCCTGCTGGTCAAGCCCGGGATGACCGGTCTCTGGCAGGTCAGCGGCCGGTCCGACCTGAGTTGGGAGGACGGCATCCGGCTGGACCTCTACTACGTGGAGAACTGGTCACTCGCGGCCGACCTGACCATCCTCTGGAAGACCTTCGGTGCGGTGATCAACAGTCGGGGCGCGTACTAGAACGGGCCTCAGGGCTGCGGGCCGGTCCAGTCCAGGCAGACCACGACCGCGTCGTCGGTCAGGTCACCGGCGACGAAGGCCCGCAGGTCGCCGAGGAGGGAACGGACCGCGTCGAGCGGGGTCATCGGCGTGGTTCGGCGCAACATCCGGTCCAGCGCGGTCTCGCCGTAGCGGATGTTGCGCCCGGTCGCGTCGATCACCCCGTCGCTGAGCATGAAGAGACGGTCGCCGCGCTGGAGCTGGATGTACTGCTCGTGGTAGTTCGTCCCCTCGAACATGCCGAGCGGGAACTGCGCCTCCAGCGGCTGCACGGTGACCTGCCCGGCCCGCAGCAGCACCAGCCGGGGCGACCCGGCGTCGACGGCGGTGAGCAGGCCGGTACGCAGGTCGAGTTCGAGCAGCAGGGTGGAGAGATGTTGCTCACCCCGGTGCAGGTCGTAGATCGCCTGGTCGGCCAGGGTGGCCTGGTCGGCCAGCGGGATGCCGGCCCGGCGGGCGTTGCGCAGCGCGCAGGTGGCCAGCGTGGTGAGCATCGAGGCGGCCACCCCCTCGCCCATCCCGTTGATCGTGGCGGTCCAGACCCGTTCGCCGTCGTCGGACCAGTCGAAGCTGTCGCCGCGCACCGCGTACGCGGGTTCGAGCTGGCCGGCCAGGCTGAACGAGGGCCGGGTCCGGCTGCGCCCGGGCAGGAGTTCCCACTGCACCTCGGCCGCGAGCGTGAGCCGTCGGGTACGCCGGGCGATGCGGTAAACGTCGGTGCCGGGGTCGACCGCGGTCAGCTCGTGGGCCATCGCGGTGGCGATCTCCAGCAGCTCGCTCAGCAGCCCGTCGTCGCCCAGCGGTGCGACCCGGAGCACACCACGCCGTTCGCCGCGCATGTTGACCGGCAGGTAACCGGTGCCGTCCGCGTACACCGGGGTCTCGTGGTCGAAGCAGCGCCAGGCGGGGTGACCCGGGCTGGTCACCTCGTCACCGCCGGTGAGCGGGAGCAGCGCGGCCAGGCGGTAGTCGACCTGGAGCAGCTCGGTCTCGGTGATGCCGTACTCCCGCTCCAGCAGCTCCGCGATCCGCCGGACGAGCAGGTCTGCGGGGGCCGCCGTGAGTGTGGCACGGGCCTCATCGACCGGCTCGCTCATCGTCTCTCCTTGATCACAAGCCCATTCGCCGACAGAATCGGAGTACGCTCAGGCCCACCATGGCGGAACTGCATGGTCCACCGGGACCCGAGATGAGTATGGCTGCCGAGCTGGATACCGCGGCAGGCGCCCTGCTGACCGTCTGGGACGGTGCACGGGAACGCACGGCCAACCGGATCTCCACCGCCCAGCTACGGGCCGTCATGCTCGTCGAACGGCAGGACGGCATCAACCTGCGCCGGTTGGCCGCCGGGCTGGACATGCTGCTCTCCTCGGCCAGCCGGCTCTGCGACCGGCTGGTCGCCGCCGGGATGCTGGAACGCGAGCCGGGACGCGCCGACCGCCGGGAGATCTCGCTGCACCTCACCGCCGAGGCCCGCCGGCTCCTCGCCGAGCTGCGCGAGGACCGCCGCCAGCATCTGGCCACGATCCTCGCCGCGATGACACCGGAGGCCCGGGAGGCGCTGCTGCACGGGCTGCGGGAGTTCGACGCGGCAGCTCGGGCGCGGGTGATGCGGCAGGTGTCGCCGCTGGTGCCGCAGCAGGAGGCACACCCGGAGCAGCTACCGGCGGGTCGGCCGGCGGCGGAGCACGGTGCCGAGCCGCAGTCACTTAGCTGGTCGGCGGGGGAGACCTCGGTCTCACGTACCGCCTGACCGACCGACGGTCAGCCGGGTGCGGCCGGGCCCACCGCCAGCATCGCCACGTCGTCGTGCCGGTGCCCACCGCACCACTCGTCGACCAGGTGGAGCACGCGGTCGACAAGCGTCGCCGGTGCGGATCCGGCGGCCTCGACCAGGGCCCGGTGCAGCCGCCGCTCACCGAACATCTCGGTGCCGTGCGGCCCGCCCCGGGCCTCGGTCACCCCGTCGGTGCGGGCCAGCAACAGCTCACCCGGCCGCAGCCGGACCTCGGCCTCGTCGAACCGTGCCCCAGGCACCGCGCCCACCGGTATGCCGCCCACCTGGACCGGGGTCACCGTCCCGGCGCCGTCGACCAGCAGGGGGACCGGATGTCCGCCGCCGGCCACCCGGACCCGCAGCCCGCCGTCCGGCTCGGGATGCAGCGTGCCCAGCAGCAGGGTGGTGAACTGGCCGCGACGGGCCGCGTCCGGGATGTCCAGCAGGGCCTGATCGAGCAGCCCGAGCAGTTCCCGGGGGCGGTGCTCGACCAGCCGCAGCGTCTGCAACGACTGGCGGACCCGGCCGGTCAGCACGGCCGCGCCGACGCCCTTGCCGCTGACGTCGCCGAGGGCGAACAGCGCGCCGCCGTCGGTCGGGAGCACGTCGTAGAAGTCACCGCCGATGCGCAGGCTGTCGCCGGCCGCGCGGTACCCGCCGGCGAGCCGTACGCCGTCGACGGCGGGCAGGTCCGGCGGGAGCAGACTGTTCTGCAGTACCCGGGCCAGGTGGGTCTGCTCGTCGTAGAGCTGGGCGGTGGCCATGGCGGCACCGGCCCGGGCGGCGAACTCCCGGACCAGCTCGACGTCGCGCCGGTCGAACCCGTCGCCCGCCCCGGCCCGCACCAGCACCAGCGCGCCCGCCGTCCGGCCGGCCCCCGGCATCGGGCTGACCAGCAGCGTCGCCGCCGGATCGAGGTCGTCGGGGATCAGCGGCCCGACGCCGTCGCGCTCCGCAGCGGGCCAGGGCCGTGGCACGCCGGCCTCTCCGTCGAGCGCCTCGACCAGCCCGGGTACGGCGCTGACCGTGTCCCAGTCGATGGCACCGAGGGCCGGCGTCGACTGGTGACCGGTGTACCGGATCCACTGCGGCTGGTACTCGACCGCCCCGGTCGGCAGGTACACGACCAGGGCCAGGTCGGCGAGGTACGGCACGGGCAGCGTCGCGGCGGCCTGGAGCGCCTGGTCGCGGTGCAGCGCCAGGCCGAGTCGACGGCCGGCCTGGGCCAGGAAGTCGGTCCGTCCCCGCTCGGTGCGCAGTGCCTCGGCGCGCTGGTGGTCGTCGGTGACGTCCCGCACGTACCAGGCCGACCGGTCACCGGCCAGCGGGCGGCGGATGCCCCGGAGCCGCCGGTCCCGGTGTTCGCCCTCGACGTCGTCCGCCCCGGTCGTGTACGCCTCGGCCAGCATCGCCACCGGGGAACCGGGCAGGCCGACGCCCGGGTGCAGTTCCGGCAGCAGGGCGGTGGCGGTGGCGTTGACCAGCACGACCTGCCCGACACTGTCGGTGATCAGCACCGCCTCGGCGAGCCCGTCGAGGAGTTCCCGCGTGAGATCGGGGTCCACCGAGCCACCGGAGCCCGGGCGGCCGGTTCGCCCACGGCCGGTGGAGCCGGCGGCCGGGCCCCGTCGGGTCCTGGTCACCGGCGGTCGTCCCGCGCGCTGCGCTGTCGACCTGTACGCATGCCGGTGCTGTGCTCCTCGGGTTCACGGGGTTTATTGCCTCGGGACAAGGGTACCGAGGCCATCCGAGGGCTGCCTGTGCAGGAACGCCAGAGGTCTAGAGCCGGGCCAGCCAACCGGCCGGGCGGGCGATGATCCGGCGTACCACCGAGCCTGCCGCGCCCACCGCGGCGGCGGTGGCGCCGAGGGTCGCCGGTCGTACGGTCACCGGTGACCAGGCGGCGGTGAGCACCCGGCGTTCGATCTCGGCGAGCACCGGTGGCCGGATCCAGGGGGCGAGCGGGGCGTAACCGCCACCGAGGACCACGGTGTCCAGATCCAGCAGGTTGATCACGCTCGACACGGTGATGCCGATGGCTGTACCCGCCTCGTGCAGGGCGTGCCGGGCGGCGGGCTCGCCGGCTTCGGCGAGCTGGGCCAGCCGCATCGGCGCGGTGTCGGCCGGCAGGTCGGCCCCGGCCAGGCCGGCGGCGGCGAGGATCGCCTCCTGTCCGGCGTAGCGTTCCAGGCAACCCCGGCCGCCGCACCGGCACGGCGGCCCGTCCGGCCGCACCGGGATGTGCCCGATCTCGCCGCTCCAGCCCCGGACGCCCCGGAACAACGCGCCGTCGAGCACGATCCCGGCACCGATGCCGACCTCACCCGAGAGGTGCAGGAAGCTGCCCGGTCCGGCACCGGCGTGCAGTTCGCTGAGCGCGGCGAGGTTGGCCTCGTTGTCCACCACCAGCGCCGGTACGCCCTCC
Source organism: Micromonospora sp. NPDC002389 (assembly GCF_040296095.1). Classification (NCBI taxonomy): domain Bacteria; kingdom Bacillati; phylum Actinomycetota; class Actinomycetes; order Micromonosporales; family Micromonosporaceae; genus Micromonospora; species Micromonospora sp. NPDC002389. Next base: position 43,307 of record NZ_JBEOWP010000001.1, on the reverse strand, counting down.
ACGGTCTCGGTGAGCGGCGGGTGCGCGGCCAGCAGCTCCGGCACCGGTACGTCCCGCCAGCTCAGGTTCGGCGCGAGGCGGACCCGGCCGGTGTCGTCGACCAGCCCGGGTACGCCGAGGGCCGCGCCGGCCAGGGTGAGGCCCTGCGCGTCGGCGTCGGCGCGGGCGCGGGCGGCGAGCCGGGCCAGCCGGGCCAGCGCGTCGGTGGGGGAGACCGGACGCAGGTCGGCCCGGTGCACGGTGTGGTGCCGGACCTCGCCGGAGAGGTCGACCACGCAGGCGGCCAGGTAGTCGACGTTGATCTCCAGCCCGAGCCCGGCCGGGCCGTCACCGGCGAGCACCAGACCCCGGGCGGGTCGACCGGCACCGGCGCGCGGAGTCGGCTCGGCCTCGGTGACCAGTCGACCGGCGACGAGGTCCTCCACCACGGCCGAGACGGTGGCCCGGGTCAGGCCGGTCTCGGCCGCCAGCGCGGCCCGGGAGGGCGGGCGGTCGGCCGCGGCGATCCGGCCGAGGACGAGGGCGAGGTTCAGCTCACGCAGGCTGCCCTGGCGTACGCCGCCGGCCGGGGCTGCGAGTCGGGTCACCCCTTGACACTGCCACATCGCGGCCATTTAATTCAACCACTGAACAAATAGCGGACGACACCACCGGAGGTCTGTAATGGCATCCCGTCCCACCCCCGCCGACAAGTTCTCCTTCGGCCTCTGGACGGTCGGCTGGCAGGGCCGAGACCCGTTCGGTCACGCCACCCGCCCCGCGCTGGACCCGGTGGAGTCGGTGCACCGGCTCGCCGAGCTGGGCGCGTACGGCGTCACCTTCCACGACGACGACCTCGTGCCGTTCGGTGCGGACGCCGCCACCCGCGACGGCCAGATCGCCCGGTTCCGCAAGGCGCTCGACGAGACCGGCCTGGTGGTGCCGATGGTCACCACCGACCTCTTCCAGCAGCCCGTCTTCAAGGACGGCGGCTTCACCAGCAACGACCGCGACGTCCGGCGGTACGCGTTGCGCAAGGTGCTGCGCAACATCGACCTCGCCGCCGAGCTGGGCGCCCAGACCTTCGTCATGTGGGGCGGCCGCGAAGGCGGCGAGTACGACGTGGCCAAGGACGTGCAGGCCGCGCTGGCGCGCTACCGCGAGGCGGTCGACCTGCTCTGCCAGTACGTCGTCGACCGCGGCTACGACCTGCGCTTCGCGCTGGAGCCCAAGCCGAACGAGCCGCGCGGCGACATCCTGCTGCCCACCGTCGGGCACGCCCTGGCCTTCATCTCCACGCTCGCCCACCCCGACCGGGTCGGCGTCAACCCGGAGGTCGGCCACGAGCAGATGGCCGGGCTGAACTTCGTGCACGGCATCGCCCAGGCGCTCTGGCAGGGCAAGCTGTTCCACATCGACCTCAACGGCCAGCGCGGCATCAAGTACGACCAGGACCTGGTCTTCGGCCACGGTGACCTGCTCAACGCGTTCGCGCTGGTGGACCTGCTGGAGCACGGCGCGCCGGGCGGCGGCCCCGGGTACGACGGACCCCGCCACTTCGACTACAAGCCCTCCCGCACCGAGGACATGGACGGGGTGTGGGTCTCCGCCGCCGCGAACATGCGGACCTACCTGCTGCTCAAGGAGCGGGCCGCGGCGTTCCGGGCCGACCCCGAGGTGGTCGAGGCGCTGGCCGCCAGCAAGGTCGGCGAGCTGGGCGTACCGACCCTGGGCGAGGGTGAGGGCTACGCCGAGCTGCTCGCCGACACCAGCGCGTTCGAGGGCTACGACGTCGAGGCGGCCGGTGCCAAGGGCTTCGGCTTCATCCGGCTCAACCAGCTCGCCGTCGAGCACGTGCTCGGCGCGCGCTGAGGCGGACGGCATGCCGCTCGTCGCGGGGGTGGACTCCTCCACCCAGTCCTGCAAGGTGGTCGTCCGGGACGCGGAGACCGGTGACCTGGTCCGCCAGGGCCGGGCGCCGCACCCGGACGGCACCGAGGTCGACCCCTCGGCCTGGTGGTCGGCCCTCCAGACGGCGATCGACGCCGCCGGCGGGCTGGACGACGTCGCCGCCGTCTCCGTCGCCGGCCAGCAGCACGGCATGGTCTGCCTGGGCGACTCCGGCGAGGTGGTGCGGCCGGCGCTGCTGTGGAACGACACCCGCTCCGCACAGGCCGCCGCCGACCTGGTCGAGGAGGCCGGTGCCGGTACGGCGGGACGGCAGTTCTGGGCCGACGCGGTGGGCAGCGTGCCGGTGGCCAGCTTCACCGTCACCAAGCTGCGCTGGCTGGCCCGGCACGAGCCGGCCAACGCCGACCGGGTGGCTGCCGTCTGCCTGCCGCACGACTGGTTGACCTGGCGGCTGTCCGGATCGTCCGACCTGGCGGCGCTGCGCACCGACCGCAGTGACGCCAGCGGCACCGGCTACTGGTCGCCGGCCACCGGCGAGTACCGTCCCGACCTGCTGGAACGGGCGCTCGGTCGGACGGTGCGGGTGCCGACCGTGTTGGGTGCGTCCGAGGCGGCCGGCACGCTGCCCGGCGGCGCGCTGCTCGGGCCCGGCGCGGGGGACAACGCCGCCGCCGGGTTCGGGGTGGGCGCCGGCCCCGGCGACGTGGTCGTCTCGATCGGCACCTCCGGCACCGTGTTCAGCGTCGCCGACGCGCCGGCCGCCGACCCGACCGGGATCGTCGCCGGCTTCGCCGACGCCAGTGGCCGGTTCCTGCCGCTGGTCTGCACGCTCAACGCGGCCCGGGTACTGGACGCCGCAGCCGGGATGCTGCGGGTCGGGCTGGACGAGTTGGCCGAGCTGGCGCTGACCGCGCCGCCCGGCGCTGACGGGCTGGTCCTGGTGCCGTACCTGGAGGGTGAGCGGACACCGAACCGACCGCTGGCCACCGGGGCGGTGCACGGGCTGACCCTGGGCACCTCGACCCCGGCCCACCTGGCCCGGGCGGCCGTCGAGGGCATGCTCTGCGCGCTCGCCGACGGGCTGGACGCGCTGGCCGCCCAGGGGGCGACCGTCCGCCGGGTGATCCTGGTCGGTGGCGGGGCCCGCTCCGCCGCCGTCCGCCGGATCGCCGCCCAGGTCTTCGGCAGCCCGGTGGTCGTCCCGCCACCCGGCGAGTACGTCGCCGACGGCGCCGCCCGCCAGGCCGCCTGGCTGGCCCTCGGCGGCGCGGAACCACCATCGTGGTCGCCGTCCGGCACCGAGGAGTACGCCGCCGAGCCGGTACCGGCCATCCGGGAGCGTTACGCCGAGGCCCGGGAGCGCCACCTGGACCGTTCGACGACCGGATAGCGCACGCGGGTCCGGGCCGGGGCGCGACATCGCTCCCGGCCCGGCCCACGCCCGGCACCCACCGGACCCTCGGTCTCGTCGGTCTCGTCGGTCCGTCGGTCTCGTCGGTCCGTCGGTCTCGTCGGTCTCGTCGGTCCGTCGGTCTCGTCGGTCCGTCGGTCTCGTCGGTCTCGTCGGTCCGTCGGTCTCGTCGGTCCGTCGGTCTCGTCGGTCCGTCGGCCCCGTCGCGCCATGACGGGGCATCGGCCGTGCCGGGCCGGGCCGGGCCGGGCCGTGCCGAGGTGCCGGGTCGTGCCGGGGTGCCGGGTCGTGCCGGGGTGCCGGGTCGTGCCGGGGTGCCGGGTCGTGCCGGGGTGCCGGGTCGTGCCGAGGTGCCGGGTCGTGCCGGGTCGTGCCGAGGTGCCGGGTCGTGCCGAGGTGCCGGGTCGTGCCGGGCCGTGCCGAGGTGCCGGGTCGTGCCGGGCCGTGCCGAGGTGCCGGGTCGTGCCGGGCCGTGCCGAGGTGCCGGGTCGTTTGGCCGTGTCGCATTTCGGGCATCGCATCGGCTTCCCGCCGGCCCACTCGCTTGCTGACCTCAAGGTCGTGCTCGATCCTGGATCGAGTGGTCACTGCGGCGCTGCGATGCCACTCGATCCAGGATCGAGCGTGATCTTGGCAGCGCGGGCCGCACGATCATCGGGGCCTATGAGGGCGTCGGGCCCCGTCGGGTCGTCGGGCCTCGTCGGGTCGTCGCGCCTCGTCGGGTTGTCGGGCCTCGTCGGGTTGTCGGGCCTTGTGGGGTCGTCGGGCCTCGTCGGGTCGTCGGGCCTCGTCGGGTCGTCGCGCCTCGGTGGGGTCGTCGGGCCTTGTGGGGGTCGTCGGCCTCGTCGCCCCCGTCGCGCCGTGACGGGGCATCGGCCGTGTCGGGCCGTCGGCCTTCGTCGGCCTTCGTCGGCCTCGTCGGCCTGGTCGGGGCCAAGGTCGTCGGGGTGCGCGGATCGGTGGCGCCGGGTGGGGCCGTCCGCTGTCGTGGGGACGGCGTGGGTGGACCCGGTGACCGGGCCGTTCTCCGGTCCTGGTTGGCTGCCGGCATGACCTTGCGCACGGGCCGATCCGCGCGGGTGTGGGGCGGGAGCGCCACGCACCGGATCTACAGCGTCGTGGTCTTCGTGCTGCTCGCCTCGCTGGACAACGTGGCGATCGGTCTGGTGCCGCCGCTCTACGGCGCGATCGCCGACTCCTTCGCGGTGCCGCAGCGCCTGCTCGGCCTGGTTACCGCGATCAGTTTCCTGGTCAGCGCTGTGGCAGCGGTCGGCTGGGCGTACTTCGGAGACCGCACCAACCGTAAGCCGCTGCTCATGATCGGCACGCTGATCTGGGCGGTCGGCACCGGCGGCAGCGGCCTGGCCGGCGACTACCCGACGTTCCTGGCCGCGCAGTTGCTGGCGGCGATCGGGCTCGGTGCGGTCGGGTCGGTCGGCTTCTCGGTCGTCACCGACCTGATCTCGCCCCGCCGCCGGGGCCTGGTGATGAGCTTCTGGGGACTCTCCCAGGGCATCGGCACGCTGGCCGGCACGCTGGTCGGCGGGCTGCTCGGCGCGACCGACTGGCGCCGCCCATTCCTGCTGCTCACCGTCGTCGGCCTGGCCGCCACCGCGGCGTACCTGTTCACGTACGACATCCGGCGCGGGCAGAGCGAACCGGAACTGGCCGCCGCGCTGGCCGCCGGCGCCGAGTACGACCACCGGATCAGCCGCTCCGACCTGCCGGTCATCCTGGGCCGGCGGACCAACCGGTGGCTCGTCCTGCAGGGCCTCACCGCACAGGCCGCGTTCGGCTCGCTGGTCTGGCTGCCGGTGCTCTTCACCGAGCGGGCCCGGGAACAGGGCTACTCACCGGCGACGGCGATCGTGGTGGGCAGCGTCTTCGCCACCCTGTTCCAGCTCGGCGGCGTGTTCTCCATCGTCGGCGGTCTGATCGGCGATGCGCTGCAACGGCGTACGCCCTCCGGCCGTGCCCTGGTCGCCGCGGTCGGCATCCTCGCCGCGGTCCCGCTCTATCTCGTGTTGTTCTTCGTGCCGATCCGCATCGACGTGCCCGACGGTGCCGGCACCGGCGCGGTGGTGGCGGCCGTGGTGGGCAGCGTGTTCACCGAGCCGACGGTCGGGCTGAGCCTGCTCACTGCGCTACTGGCGTTGGCGTTGACCTCGGCGAACTCACCGAACTGGTTCGCGTTGATCGCCGACGCCAACCCGCCCGAGCACCGGGGCACCGTCTACAGCCTCGGCAACCTGGTCAACGGGGTGGGCCGGGCGGCCGGCAACGGGCTGGTCGGCGTGGTCTTCCACGCCCTGCGGGGGGCCTTCCCGCCGCCGCTGAACTACGCCGTCGGGCTGGCCGCGTTCCAGCTCTTCTTCATCCCCACCGGGATCATGTACTGGCTCGCCGCCCGGACGTCCCCCAAGGACATCGCCGACGTCCGCGACCTGCTGCACTCTCGCGCCGAAAAGCTGTGACAGATGTAAGGAAGGGCACCTTGTTAACGCCTCGTGCATAGCAAGGGCCCCCTGTTAACAGCAGCCACCCGTACCCGAGCATCCCTGGGACGGCGGCCCCGGTCTGCCGCAGTCCGCGACGGGCGGTGTTAACAAGGGGCCCTTCCTCTACCTGAGGCGTTAATAAGGTGCCCTTCCTTACACCCATACCGCCTGATCAGGGGGAGTGGAGCCAGACGGTTGCGTCGGTGGGGAGGGAACCGTCCTCGTTCAGCGGAGCGCTGCTGTGCACCAGTTTGCCGTCGGGCAGCGGAATCGCCTCCGGGCCGAAGTTGGTCGACACGACCAGGTCGCCGTTGCGGAAGGTCAGCACGTCGTCGTCGGAGGCGAGCCACTCCAGGGTGCCTCGACCCAACCCGTGGGTACGCCGTAGCCGCAACGCCGTCCGGTACATCTCGTACGTCGAGCCGGGCACGTCGCGCTGGCGGTCCCGGGCGTACTCGGCCCAGACCGGCGGCTGTGGCAGCCAGCTCGCGTCGGTGGGCCCGAAGCCGTACGACGGCGCGTCGGCCTCCCACGGGATCGGCACCCGGCAGCCGTCGCGGCCCCGCTGGGTGTGCCCACTGCGTTCCCAGGTCGGGTCCTGTCGCGCCTCGTCGGGCAGGCTGGTGTGCTCCGGCAGCCCCAACTCCTCGCCCTGATAGAGGTAGGCCGAACCGGGCAGGGCGAGCATCAGCAGGGTGGCCGCCCGGGCCCGGCGCAGCCCGAGCGCCGCGTCCGGCTGCTCGTCGCCGACGCCGATGCCGTTGGGTCGGGCGGTGCCCACCGGCAGCCCGAGCCGGGAGGCGTGCCGGACCACGTCGTGGTTGGAGAGCACCCAGGTGGTGGGCGCGCCGACCGCGTCGGTGGCCTCCAGCGACCGGGTGATGACGGCGTACTGGGCCGGGGCGGTCCAGGAGGCGACCAGGTACTCGAAGTTGAACGCCTGGTGCATCTCGTCGGGGCGGACGTACCGGGCCAGCCGCTCGGCCGGCTCCACCCACGCCTCGGCGACCAGGACACGTTCCCCGGGGTAGCCGTCCAGCAGCCGCCGCCAGTCGCGGTAGATCTCGTGTACGCCGTCCTGGTCCCACATCGGCGGGCGGGGCTTGTCGGCCTCCTGCCCGGAGAGGATCTCCTGCGGCTCCCGCCAGTCGGCCAGATCGGCCTGCTTGACCAGCCCGTGCGCCACGTCGACCCGGAAGCCGTCCACGCCCCGGTCCAGCCAGAACCGCAGCACGTCCAGGAACTCGGCGCGTACCTCCGGGTCGTCCCAGTTCAGGTCGGGCTGGGCGGTGTCGAACAGGTGCAGGTACCACTGCCCGTCGGGGACCCGGGTCCAGGCCGGTCCGCCGAAGACGCTCTGCCAGTCGTTGGGCGGCTCGACGCCGTCCGGGCCCCGGCCGTCACGGAAGACGTACCGCTGCCGCTCGGGGCTGCCCGGCGCGGCGGCCAGGGCGGCCTGGAACCACCGGTGTGCCGACGAGGTGTGGTTGGGGACCAGGTCGACGATCACCCGCAGCCCTCGGGCGCGGGCCTGCGCGATCAGCTCGTCGGCGTCGGCGAGCGTGCCGAACAGCGGCTCCACGTCCCGGTAGTCGGCCACGTCGTAGCCGGCGTCGGCCTGCGGCGACGGATAGAACGGGGAGAGCCAGACCGCGTCCACCCCCAGCTCGGCGAGGTGTTCCAGGCGGGCGGTGATCCCCGGCAGGTCCCCGATGCCGTCGCCGTTGGAGTCGGCGAACGAGCGCGGGTAGATCTGATAGATCACCGCCTCGGTCCACCAACCGGTGATCGGGGCGGAGGGCGCGGTCTGCTGCGTCGCGTTGTCGTTCAGGACGGACTCCCGTGGTCGAGCCGGCCCGGCGGGTCGCCGGACGACGAGGTGATCGGGTCAGTGTGCCCGCGCCGGCGCGGTCGATTCACGCACGACCAATCGAGTGTTCAGGATCACCGGCGACGCCGCACGGTGCGGCCCGGGTTGCGGGGACTGCCCGGCGAGCGGGTCGAGCAGTAGCTTCGCGGCCAACCGGCCCTGCTCGGCGGCGGGCTGGGCGATGGTGCTCAGCCCGAGCACACCGGCGAGCGCGTGGTCGTCGATGCCGATCACGCTGACGTCCTGGGGTACCCGCAGGCCGGCGTCGCGCAGCGCGGTCAGCGCGCCCATCGCCATCTCGTCGCAGGCGGCGAAGATCGCCGTGGGCGGATCACCCCGGCGCAGCAGTTCCTCGGTGGCCCGGGTGCCACCGGCGATGTCGAACCGGGACTCCACGTCGAGGCTCGGGTCGGGAGACAACCCGGCGGCGCGCAGCGCCTCCTGGTAGCCCCGGCGTCGGTCCAGGTGCGCGGTGAAGGCCAGCTCGTCGTCGGGGTCGCCGGAGATGTGGGCGATGCGTCGGTGGCCGAGGTCCAGCAGATGTCGGGTGGCGGTCCGCGCGGCGACCACGTCGTCGATGCGTACGCAGGGCCAGCCCGGCACGTCGGTGCCGGAGCTGACGGTCACCCCGGGCAGGTCGAGCGCGGCCAGGGCGGTCAGTTCGGGTGCCCGCAGCGGCGTGGCGACCAGCATCACCGCGTCCACCCGCTTGTGCAGGTTGGCGGGATGCAGCAGCCGTTGCCGGTTCTGCTCCCGGCCGCCGAGGTTGTGCAGCAGCAGGTCGTAGCCGGCCTGGTGCAGGAAGTCCTCGACCGCTTCGACGACGACGCCGAAGAACCACCGGGTGATCCGGGGGACCACCACCGCCACCGTGCCGGTACGACCGCCGGCCAGCCGGGAGGCGCTCGGCGACACGGCGTACTGCAACTGCTCGGCGGCGGCCAGCACCCGGTGGCGGGTGGCGGCCGACACGGTCGGCAGTCCGCGTAGCGCCCGGGAGACGGTGGCCGTGGAGACTCCGGCCAGCCGGGCGACGTCGTCGATCCTGGTCACGCTTACCCCGCTCGTGTCCCGGGTGGTGCCGCCGTCACCGTCGGCGGCGGCACCACCCGGGGTATCAGCCCTTGACGCTGCCGGCGAGCAGCCCTCGAACGAAGTAGCGCTGCAACGACAGGAACACGATCAGCGGTACGACGATCGAGACGAACGCCCCGGCGGTCAGCCGTTGCCACTCGTTGCCCCGGGTGCCGGCCAGTTCGGCCAGCCGGACGGTGAGCGGCGCGGTGACGTCGCTGCCCCCGGCGAAGATGAGCGCGACCAGCAGGTCGTTCCAGACCCAGAGGAACTGGAAGATGCCGAACGCGGCCAGCGCGGGAGCGACCAGTGGCAGCACGATGGTGCGGAAGATCCTGGGGTGGGTCGCCCCGTCGACCCGGGCCGCCTCCATCAGGTCCTTCGGTAGCTGCGAGATGAAGTTGTGCAGCAGGAACACGGCGAACGGCAACGCGAAGCAGGTGTGCGCGAACCACACCTGGGCGAAGTTCTGCGCGCCGTCGAGGTTCCAGGCGGGCATCAGGGTGACGCCGCCGATGCTGACTCCCCGCGAGAAGAAGCTCAGCAGCGGCACCAGCGCCATCTGCAACGGCACGATCTGGAGCGCGAAGATGCCGATGTAGACCCAGTCCCGGCCGCGGAAGTTGATCCACGCCAGCGCGTACGCGGCCAGGGCGGCGAACGCGAGCGGGAACAGCACCGACGGCAGGGTGATGACCAGCGAGTTGACGAAGTAGTTGGCGAGCTGTCCCGAGCCGGACGCCTGCCCGAACAGCACGTCCTGGTAGTTCTGCAGGGTGAACTGCGGGTCCCGGAAGAACGTCCACCAGCCGGTGGTCTTGAGCTGGGGCTCCGGCCGGAACGAGGAGACGAACAGGCCGAACGTCGGGATGGTCCAGACGACCGCGATGACGATCGCGACGATCGTCGCGGTACGGCTGTTCAGCCGCTTGCGTACCCGGGACGCCCGCGTCGACGTGCCACTGGTGTCCTGGGCGCCGGCGGCGACCGGGGGAGTGGTGGTGGTCATCTCAGCCCTCCCGTCGCTGCTGACGCAGGTTCCGGATCTGGAAGATCACGATCGGCAGCACCAGGACGAAGAGGAAGACCGCCAGGGCGGACCCCTGACCGTTCTGGCCGTACCGGAACGCCTGGTTGTACATCTCGTTCGCGATCACGCTGGTGTCGTAGTTGCCGTTGGTCGTGGTGCGGACGATGTCGAAGACCTTCAGCGTGGCGATCGAGATGGTGACCACGACGACGATCATGGCTGGCCGGATGCTGGGCACGGTGATCTGCCGGAACATCTGCCAGGGGGTGACCCCGTCGAGGCGGGCCGCCTCCACGATGTCGGCCGGAATGGACTTGATCGCCGCGGAGAGCACCACCATGGCGAATCCGGCCTGGATCCAGACCATGATCACGATGAGCAGCAGCGTGTTCAGTGGCGAGTCGAGCAGCCACTGTCGCGGCTCGCCACCGAGGCTGACCACGATCTGGTTGAGCAGACCGATCTGTTCCTGGTCCTCACCCCGGTAGGCGTAGACGAACCGCCAGATGATGGCGGCGCCCACGAACGAGATCGCCATCGGCATGAAGATCAGCGACTTCGCCAGCGCCTCCATCCGGGCCTTGTCGACCAGCACGGCGTAGAGCAGACCCATGGCGGTGGCGACCAGCGGGACCAGGGTCACCCAGACCAGCGTGTTGATCAGTACCCGGACGATCGCGTCCTCGGCGAACATCCAGCGGTAGTTGTCCAGCCCGACCCAGTTCTGGCTACCGCCGTCCATGAAGGACAGGAGCGTGGTGCGGATCGCCGGGACGACCAGGCCGATCATCAGCAGCAGTACGGTCGGCAGCAGGAAGAAGAGTGCGAACAGCCCCTCCCGGGGCTTGGTCCGCCGGGGCATCGGCGCGCTGCCGGCGGAGGCGGCGACGAGTTGCGCCTCGCGACGCCGGGCGAAGAACGCCGGCACCGCGTCGAGCAGGACGAGCAGGCCGCCGACCACCACTGCGAAGGCGACCAGCCCCCACAGCAACATCATCAGTTTCGGCGCCTGGGCGGCGAAGTCGAAGTTCATCAACCCTCCCGGAGGTGTCGACAGAGCCGGTGGGCCGGCCCGCGTGCGCGGACCGGCCCACCACTGGACTCAGTTCGGCCAGCTGCTCTCGATGCCCTGGAGGACCGTGGCGGTGTCCCGCCCGTTGATCCAGTCGACCATGCCCTTCCAGAAGGTGCCCTGGCCGACGGCCGCCGGCATCAGGTCGGAGCCGTCGAAGCGGAAGACCGAGCTGTCGTCCTGGAGGATCTCCACGGACAGCTTGTCGATCGGGTTCGCGACGTTGGCCAGGTCGAGCTTGTTGTTCGCCGACACCCAGTCGCCGATCTTCGCGCGGCTGTTGGCGTGCTCACCGGAGGCGAGGTACGTCTGCACCGCCTGCACCTCGGGACGGTCGCTGAACGCCGTCACGAACTCGCCGCCGCCCAGGACCGGCTTGCCCTTGGCCGGGTCGATGGCCGGGAAGTAGAACGCGAACACGTCGCCGTCCTCGGCCACCCGGGTGCCCTGCGGCCACTGGTTGGCGTAGAACGAGGCCTGCCGGTGCAGCGCGCACTTGCCGGCCGTGATCGGCACGCCGGCCTCCTGGAACGAGGTGGTGGCGATACTGCGCACCCCGCCGAAGCCGCCGTTGACGTACTTCTCGTTCTTCAGGATGGTGCCGGCGCGGTCGAGCGCCTCGGCGACCCGGGGGTCGTTGAACGGGATCTCGTGCTTGGTCCACTGGTCGTAGACCTCGGGGGTCTGCGTACGCAGCATCACGTCTTCGATCCAGTCGGTGGCCGGCCAGCCGGTGGCCTCGCCGGACTCGATCCCGGCGCACCACGGCTTCGTGCCGCTGTCCGCGATCGTGTCACTGAGCTTGATCATCTCGTCCCAGGTGTTCGGGACGGCCCAGCCCTTCTCCTGGAACATCTTCGGCGAGTACCAGACGAAGGACTTCACGTTCGAGCCGAGCGGCGCGCCGTAGAAGGTGCCGTTGACCGTGCTGTAGGTCAGCCAGTCGGCCGGGTAGTTCTCCTCGGCCATGGCCTTGGTCTCGGCGCTGGCGGCCTTGATCTGGTCGCGCTCGGCGAACCGCTGGATCAGACCGGGCTGGGGGATGAACGCCAGGTCGGGTGCGTTGCCGCCGTCGACGCGTACGGGCAGCTGCGCCTCGAACTCACCACTGCCCTCGTGGTTGATGTCGATGCCGGTGCACTCTTCGAACTGCTTCCACGACTCGTCCAGCCGGTCGGCCTCGATGTCCCGGATCGACGAGTAGATCGTCACCTTCTTGCCGTCGTGGCCCTGGTACTTCTCGTACGGGGCACACTCGGCGGAATCGGCGTTGGTGTTGTTGCCGCTACTGCTGCTGCTACCGGTACCGCAGGCGGTGGCGCCGAGCGCCAGCCCGAGCGCGCCGGCGATCACGAGGGCCTGGCGTGGCCTGGCAAAGACTGCCATGCCGTCCTCCTTCCTAGCCGGCGCCGGCCGGGATCGCATCCGGTGACCTGGCGCCGGTCCGATGGGCGTTTTCACATGTAAGCGCTTGCATCTCGCGCGGTCCAGCCCTGGGAGGGACACGACCGAGTAACAATCCGGAAACCTGTCGCCCCTGCGTGGGCGCGCTCCCACCGCGCCTGATGACCCCTGTCGATCCGGAGCCCCCGACCGCCAAGGTCGACGGACCGCCCCTGCGCGAGGTGCCGCACTTCCACCAGACCGACGGCCGCCGCACCCCGGACGAGCTGCGCACTCCCGACGCGCGGGCACCCCGACGGGCTGCCCACTCCCCGACGGGCTGCGCACTCCCCGACGGGCCGGGCACTCCCGATGGGCTTCGCGCTCCCGGCGTGCCGGTCTGGTCGGAGTTGACCAAGGGGTTTGCGCCCTCAGACCTGCCCTTCCGTGACCAAAACTTCTTGATCAACGCGGGTGTCGGCGTGTGGGCGGTGCGCTTGTGCGTGGACACGGGCAAGATCCGCGCAACTTCAGGGATACTGCTGTCTCCGAGGGTGCCTGAGGCAGCAGTATCCCTGAAGTTGCGCGGATCATGATGAGTCGCGAGGGGTGCGGCACCGGCTCGATCTGAGATCGGAGCCGGGACGGGTCAGCCGTTCAGTCGCCAGATCGAGTAGTTCAGCGCTGCGGCGAAGGTCACCCAGGCCCAGTAGGGCAGCAGCAGGACGGCTGCGGCGGTGCTGACCCGTCGGAACAGCAGGACGGTCACGCCGATCGCCAACCACAACAGCACGATCTCGGCGAAGGCCAGACCGTACTGCCCGGCGCCGAAGAACAGCGGAGTCCAGGCGGCGTTGAGCACGAGCTGCACCGCCCAGGCGAGCACGGCCGGGCCGAAGCCCACCCGACGCCAGACCAGCCAGCCGGCCAGCGCGATGGTCACATAGAGCACCGTCCAGACCGGGCCGAACAGCCAAGACGGGGGCGCCCAGGAGGGCTGTTCGATACTGCGGTACTCGTCCGCCGCGCCGACGGCGGCGAGGTTGCCGATGACGGCCGCCGCTATCACCGCCGCCGCGAAGCCGGCCAACGCCCACCACTGCCGGGCACCGCCTCGCTGGGTGTCGTTCGCACTCGTCCGCATGCTCACAGCTTCTCCGTGGGGCGGGCCGGCAAACCTGCCGGGGCGGGCTTATCCGTGGGCCGGCGAGACCTGCCGTCGGAGCGGGGCTCCTGCGCGGCTCGAACCGGGAGAACCTGCCCGCGGCGCGGCGCGCGATGCGGTCCGGACCGGAAGGACCTGCCGGTCGAGTGGCGTGCGATGCGGCCTGGACCGGAAGGGACCTGCTGGCGGACTGGCGTGCGACGCGGGGTCGGAGTGGTGTGCGATGCGGTCCGGACCGGAAGGACCTGCCGGTCGAGTGGCGTGCGATGCGGCCTGGACCGGAAGGGACCTGCTGGCGGACTGGCGTGCGACGCGGG
>NZ_JBEOWP010000001.1:0-29500 GCF_040296095.1 Micromonospora sp. NPDC002389 | reverse complement strand
GGGGTCGGAGTGGTGTGCGATGCGGTCCGGACCGGAAAGACCTGCCGGCCGAGTGGCGTGCGATGCGGCCTGGACCAGGAAAGACCTGCCGGCGGAGCGGCGCGCGACGCGGCCGGGACACATGAACGCCGGGACACAAGTACGCCGGGGTCGCCGTGGCCGGTGGCTCCTGTCGGGAGGACGGAGTTCCGGTCACGACGACCCCGGCGGGTCCGGGACAGGCGACGCGTTGCGCCGCCACGTCAATTGAAGATGCTCACACCACCCGGGCCGACCAGAAGCCCAACGACGATGAGGACGATGCCCCACAGGATCTGCCGGCGGAACAGCGCGAGGATGCCGGAGACCACCAGTACGACTGCGAGAATCCAGAGAATCAGCTCCATGTTTGCTGAATACCCCCCACTCCGACGCCGGAAACCTGTGGCTGATCAAGGTCCTCACCCAAGTGGAAGACGCTGTACGCCTGCTTGATCACCGGGTGCGCGACGTTGCGTACGCGTACCCCGCCGGGCGTGGTGCCGCGCTCGGAGCCGTGGTGCGCGTGCCCGTGCAGGGCCAGCGCGGTGGGCGCCGAGTCGACCGCCTGCCCGAGCTGGTAGCAGCCCAGGAACGGATAGATCTCCAGCGGTTCCCCGGCCAGGGTGTCCGGCACCGGCGAGTAGTGGGTCAGCGCCACCAGCGTGTCGCAGTCCAGTGAGCCCAGCGCGGCGGCCAGCCGGTCTGCGCTCTCGGTCGTGGTGCGGACGAACGCCTTCATCTCCGGCTCACCGAAGTCACTGGCGCACCGGCCGGCGAACCCGCCGCCGAAGCCCTTGACCCCGGCGACGCCGAGCCGGCCGCCGTCGCAGTCGAGCACCACGCCGTCGCCCTCCAGCACGATGATCCCCGCCTCCTGCAACGCGCCGACCACCTGCGGCACCTGGTCGCACTGGTGGTCGTGGTTGCCGAGCACGGCGATCACCGGTACGCCCAGTCCGCCGAACTCCCGCGCCACGCACCGGGCCTCCGCCTCGGTGCCGTGCCGGGTCAGGTCACCGGCGAGCAGCAGCGCGTCGGCCTTGTCCGGCAGTTCCTCCAGGGCCGGCCGGAAACGGCCGACCACGTCCTCGTCCACGTGTACGTCGCCCACCGCGGCGATCCGGATAGCCATCGCGCCTCCTCAGGGCAGCTGCTCGATCTCTGTGGGCGCCTGCGCGCGGATCACCCCGATGTCGCTGGTGACCGGTTCCTCGGGAAAGCGCTCGGCCACCCGGCGCAGGATCTCCTCCCGCCGGTGGGCGCTCTCCACCTCGCCCATGAGCACCAGACCGCGCTCCGTCCGGACCACGGAGATGCCCTGCTCGGCGACGGACGGATCCTCGGCGAGCAGCCGGTGGATCTCCGCCTCGACGTACTCGTCCGGCGGCCCGGCACCGGGGTCGCGGTACGTGGTCACGGTGTTCCCCTCCCGTCGGCCGTGCCACCGTCGGGCACGACGTCCAGCCTGTCCAGCAGCACCAGGAACGCCTCCGCGTACGGCGAGTGCTGCGTCTCCTTGCGTACCCGTTCCCAGTCGATCTGCTCCCGCAACGACCGGGCCAGCGGCAGCCCTCGCGCGAAGTCGCAGTAGTGCTGGGAGAAACTGAGCAGTTTGTGCACCATCAACTGGGTGGCGGACAGCACCGGCATGTGGATGGCGTCGACCGGCCGCACGACCGTGTCGCCGAAGGTCTCCTCGGTCACCGGCGTCTCGATCGGGCGGTGGATCAGGTCCACCATCCGTCCGCCGTCGAAGACCTTGACCAGCCAGTCCTCCGGGGGCCGCTCGGCGGTGAACCCGGCCGCCACCAGCGCCTCCAGGGCGGCTTCGACGTCCGGCTCACGGATCAGGAAGTCGACGTCGTGCTCGCTGGAGTGGCCGCCGTGCGCGTACACGGCGAAGCTGCCGCCGAGCGCGAACGGGATGTCCGACTGCTTGAGCACGGCGGCGACCTTCTTCAGTGTGTGCAGGAGAGTCTCGTCGTCGCGCTCGGCCATGTCGCCTCTCCCGTCGAGATCGTTCGGTGCTACCGGTGGGATGCCGGATCGGTACCCGGCAATCCGGTCGCCCACACCTGCGTGGCGCGTGGAAGGGGTCGATCAGGCGGATAGCGGGAGGAACCACCCGGCGGCCGTGCGGGGGTCGGATATCCTGTCGAGAGTGGCCAGATCGACGGGTACCCGGTGCGGCACGGCCCGACTGCGCACCGTGGCCCTGATCGGCGTGGACGGCTCGGGCAAGACCACTCAGGCGCACCGGCTCGCCGAGGCGCTCACCGCCGCCGGCCACCCGGCCACATACCACCGCAACGCCGGTGGGCGTCGCTGGCTGGGGCGGGCCGCGCACCGGCTCGGTCGGCCGGACGCGCAGGGTCTGCTCGGGCGCGACGCGATGCTGCTGCTGGAGTCCGTGCTGCGCTGGCTCGCCATCGCCATGGCCCTGCTCGGCAGCCTGTGCACCGGCCGGGTGGCGGTGATGGACCGCTACGCCGTCTGCCAGTACGCCAGCCTCCGGGCACACGGTGGTCGACGCTGGGAGCGGCTGGTCCGAGTCGCGTACCGGGTCTTCCCGCAGCCGCAGGTGACGTTCCTGCTGACGGTACCGCCGGACGAGGCGTACCGGCGGATCGAGCGGCGCGGCACCGACGAGGAGAGCCTGACCTACCTGACCGCCGCGGACCTGGCGTACCGCACGCTGCCGGAGTCACCGAGCTTCGTGCCGGTCGACGGGGACCGTCCGGCGGACCAGGTGGCCCGGGACATCCGCGACCATCTCGCCGCGTGGCTTCCGGCCGACGACGAGCCGGACGAGCCGGGTCCGCAGCGGTACCGGCCGTGGCTGCCCGGGCCGGTGACCGCGCTGGTGCCGATCCAGGCCCTGCCGTGGGCGGCCGGGGCGGCCCCCGTTCAGGTCCGGCCGTGGTCGATCCGGCCGCCGACGATTCAGGCCCGGCCGTAGACCGGTACGGCGGCGCCGCTGGTCGGCGCGGACTCGTCGGAGGCCAGGAAGCGGATCACCGAGGCGATCTCGGCCGGGTCCACCCAGCGGGCGTGGTCGGCGTCGGGCATCGCCCTCCGGTTGGTGGGCGTGTCGATGACGCTGGGCAGCACGGTGTTGCAGCGCACGCCCGAGGCCCGGTACTCCACCGCGACGGCCGAGGCGAAGCCGAGCACGGCGGCCTTCGCGGTCACGTAGCCGGACACGCCCGGGAACGGCGCGAGGGCCGCCCGGGCCGCCACGCAGACCACCGCGCCGCCGCCGGCCGCGACCAGGTGCGGCAGGGCCGCCCGGGTGACCAGGTGGGTCGGGCGGAGGTTGAGGGTGAGCATCCGGTCGAACTCCTCGACCGGCGTCTCGTGCACCAGGCCCCCACTGGCGTACCCGCCGACCAGGTTGACCAGGGCGCGTAGCGGCGCCTCGGGGTCACCGGCGGCCACCTCGACCGCGCGGGCGACGTCCTGCGGGTCGGTGAGGTCCGCGACCGGCCGTACCGGTGCGTCGCCGTCGGGTTCGCTCTCCGGCGACGGCTGTTCGCGTTGTGGCGCCACCACCCGCCAGCCCGCCTCGACGAACACGGCGGTCACCGCCCTGCCCAGCCCGCCCGTGCCCCCGGTGACCAGCACACTGCGTCGCGTCATGGCCCCACGCTAGTGCCGCCGTCCGGTCGGCCCCCGAGCGACCCCGGCCGACCGGTGGGACCCGGCCCGCCGGGGGAGGCGGCCCCCGTCGGACGGGTGGCAGGCTGTGGGCGTACGCCCGGGCGGTGTGGTCCGTCGGTGGGCGCGGCGTGGTTGACGCTCACGGCTTGTGAAAGTAAGTTTCATCCGTGGGGAAGAGTCCGAAGATTTCCGCGAGCCACGAGCCGGGTGGACTGATCGTCCACATCAGCGGCCTGCTCCCGTCGCTGTCACCGGCCGAGCAGCGGGTCGCCCGCCTGGTGGTCGCGGACCCCGCCGACGCGGCCCGGCGGACCATCACCGACCTCGCCACTGCCGCCGAGACATCGGAGGCCACGGTCATCCGGTTCTGCCGGTCGGTCGGCATGGAGGGTTACCCGCAACTGCGGATCCGGCTCGCCGCCGAGGCGGCCCGGCGGATCGAGCCCCCGGACGCGCGGGTGGTGGGCGGCGACATCCCGCCCGGGGCCGACTTCGCCCAGATCATCGCGACCATCGCGTTCAACGACGCCCGCGCCGTGGAGGAGACCGCCGAGCAGCTCGACCCGGCGGTCTGCGAGCGGGTGGTGGACGCCATCGTCGGCGCCGGCCGGATCGACATCTACGGTGCCGGGGCCAGCGGGTTCGTGGCCTCGGACTTCCAGCAGAAGCTGCACCGCATCGGCCGCACCGCGTTCTACTTCCCGGACGTGCACACCGCGCTGACGTCAGCGGCCCTGCTCGGCCGGGGTGACGTGGCGGTCGGCATCTCGCACACCGGCACCACCTCGGACGTGGTGGAGGTGCTGGAGCAGGCGCGGTCCCGGGGCGCCACCACGGTGGTGCTGACCAACTTCCCCCGCTCGCCGGTCACCGAGGTCGCCGATCACGTCCTGACCACCGCGGCCCGGGAGACGACCTACCGTTCCGGCGCCACCGCGAGCCGGCTCGCCCAGCTCACCGTGGTCGACTGTCTCTTCGTCGGGGTGGCCGCGCGCAACCGCCCCCGGGCCCGCAAGGCGCTGGAGGCGACCGCCGAGGCGGTCCGGTCCCACCGGGTCGGGTCCGCCCGGAGGCGGGCATGACCGCCGGTGCGGTGGAGCCCGACGCGGCCCCGGCCGCCGTCCGCCCGACGGTCCGGGTCGGCGCGCCGACCGAGCGGCGCAACCCGCTCAGCGCCGACCTGGATCTGATGTCCACCCGGGACGTGCTCGCCGTGATCAACGAGGCCGACCGGCGGGTACCGGCCGCGGTGGCCGCCGTCGGCGACCGGATCGCCGAGAGTGTCGACCTCGCCGTCACGGCGCTGCGGAGCGGCGGCCGGGTGCACTACTTCGGGGCCGGTACCTCGGGGCGGCTGGGCGTGCTGGACGCCGCCGAGCTGGCTCCCACCTTCAACTCGCCCCGCCACTGGTTCTGCGCCCACCTGGCCGGCGGTCCGGACGCCGTGTGGCGGGCGGTGGAGGACGCCGAGGACGACGACACCCGAGGGGTGACCGAGGTGACCGACTGCGTGCGTCGCGGTGACGTGGTGATCGGCCTCACCGCCAGCGGTCGCACCCCGTACGTCCTCGGGGCGCTCGCCGCGTCCCGGGCCGAGGGCGCCTCGACGGTGCTGCTCTGCGCGAACCCGGACGCTCCGGCCGCCCGGTCCGTGGACGTCTTCATCGGCCTGGACACCGGGCCGGAGGTGGTCGCCGGGTCGACCCGGATGAAGGCGGGCACGGCCCAGAAGATCGTGCTGAACAGCTTCTCCACCGCGGTCATGGTGCGCCTGGGTCGGGTCTACTCGAACCTGATGATCGACATGGTGGCGACCAACGCGAAGCTCCGGGGACGGATGCTCTCGATCCTGGTCGAGGCGACCGGTTGTGGCGAGGACCGGGCCCGTCAGGCCCTCGACGAGGCGGACGGTGATCTGAAGACCGCACTGGTCAGCCTCGTCTCCGGGGTGGAGGTGACCGCCGCGCGGGCGGCCCTGGCCCGCTCCGCCGACCAGGTACGCGGCGCGCTCGCGCTCCTCGCGTCCTGAATCCGACAGGCGTCACGGGCGCCGTACGGGCCGGGCATAGAACCGGGGTACGGATTGTTCAAC
Organism: Micromonospora sp. NPDC002389; assembly: GCF_040296095.1. NCBI lineage: Bacteria > Bacillati > Actinomycetota > Actinomycetes > Micromonosporales > Micromonosporaceae > Micromonospora > Micromonospora sp. NPDC002389. The sequence continues at coordinate 23,727 of NZ_JBEOWP010000001.1, read as the reverse complement.
TGGCCGTGGGGTAATACCACCGGCGTGGATGAACCGACCGGTCCGCGTACGCGTATCAGGCAGTGACCAGGATCGCAGCACGGTGGTGACCCGGGTCGCTGTGTCGGTCGGCCGGGCAGTGTTGCCATGGACCGGGACGGACGGCGATCCGTCGATCCGTCGACCTCACGAGGTGCCTGCCGACCCCAGTCAGGCAGGGTGCTGACAGCAAACGTAGACCGTGCTCTCAGCGGATTATCAGGCATTCGTGACACTTTCGACCCACGACATGGAATCCCTGACACGTCTCATCTGTTGTGTAGATGCCGGCTCCGGTGGGCACAGCGGAAGTTGCGGGGAGGGCTGATGGGCGTGGGGATGGCAAGGAACCGGGCAACCGGCGCGAGCGAGGGGACCGTGGGCAACGTGGACAAGAACATCGGAATGCGCACCGACGAGGTCGCCGAGGAGCGCGACCTGGTCGGAGTCTACCTGCACGAGATCTCCCGGACGCCACTGCTGGACGCCGCCAAGGAGGTCGATCTCTCCAAGGCGATCGAGGCCGGCCTCTATGCCGAGCATCTGCTCGGTGAGGACCGGATTCCCGACGGTGCCACCCGGGACGAACTGGGCCGGTTGGTCGCCGAGGGCGAGCGGGCCAAGGACCTGTTCATCCGGGCCAACCTCCGGCTCGTCGTGTCGATCGCCCGCCGCTACGTCCGCTCCGGGATGCCGATGCTGGACCTGATCCAGGAAGGCAACACCGGTCTGGTCCGGGCGGTCGAGAAGTTCGACTACGAGCGCGGCTACAAGTTCTCCACCTACGCGACCTGGTGGATCCGCCAGGCGATCAGCCGGGCCATCGCCCAGCAGGAGCGCACCGTGCGGCTGCCGGTGCACCTGGTGGAGGACGTCAACCGGATGCGTAACGTGGCTCGCCAGCTCACCCGCGAGCTGGGCAGCGACCCGGAGCCGGAGCAGATCGCCAAGGCACTCGGCGTGACCGTCGAACGGGTCAACGAGCTGGTCCGCTGGTCGCAGGACACCGTGTCGCTGGACACGCCGGTCGGCGACGACGGCGACACCAACCTGGGTGACCTGGTCGCCGACAGCGACGCACCGTCGCCGGAGGAGATCGTGCTCACCGGGCTGGAGCGGCAGCGGATCGAGGGGCTGCTCAACCACCTCGACGACCGCTCGGCCGGGATCATGCGGGCCCGCTACGGGCTGGAGGACGGTCGGGAGCACTCGCTCACCGAGGTGGCCTCGCGGTTCTCGCTCTCCCGGGAGCGGATCCGGCAGTTGGAGATCCAGGCGCTCGGGCGCCTGCGCGAGCTGGCTCGCGCGGAGGGCCTACAGGCCGCCTGAGCTGGTAAGAATGACGGCGAACGGCCGGCGTCCGATAGGGGGACGCCGGCCGTTCGCCGTCTGCGGGTACGACTCAGCGCACCCGTCCGTAGCCGTACGGGGGCATCAGGTCGACGGCGCGTTTCTCCACGTTGCGACCGAACGTGGGGGCGTGGATCACCTGACCGTCGCCCACGTAGATCGCCACGTGTCCGAGACTGCGATAGAAGACCAGGTCTCCGGGGCGTAGCTCGCCACGGCTGATCTTCGCCACCTTGCCCCACTGCATCTTCGTGTTGTGTGGCAGCGACTTGCCCGCCGCCCGCCAGGCGGCCGAGGTCAGTCCGGAGCAGTCGTAGCCGTTCGGCCCGTCCTGCCCCCAGGCGTACGGCTTGCCGAGCGCCCCGTAGGCGAAGCGGACGGCGACACCGGCCTGGCCGGAGACCGAGGGCGCGTCGTTGGCGCTGCCGGAGTTGTTGGTCGGGCGTTCGGTCGCCCGGCCGTACGCCTGCCGGCGCATCTCGTACAGCTTGGCCAGGTCCCGCTCGATCCGCCGTTTCGCGGCGGCCAACTCCCGGGACTGGGCGGCCTGCCGGCTGAGCGTGACGTCCAGCCGGGTCTTCTCGTCGAGCAGCCGCTGCTGGTCGGCGGTGTAGCTGGCCACCGTCGCCTGGCGTTGCCGGGTCAGGTGGTCCAGCGTGCCGAGCCGGTCGAGCATGGACGTCGAGTCGTCGGTGCGCAGCAGGGCCTCGGCGGCACCGAGGTTGCCGGTCTTGTACGCGGTGACGGCCAGTCGACCGACGTCCGCCCGGCTCTGTTCGGCCTGCTGCTCCAGCGGGCCGATCCGCTCCTGCAGCCGATCGACGGCGGCCCGGTTGTCCTTGATCTTCTCGCGCAGCTCGTTGTGTGACTCCACCACGTCCTGTAGCTCGGCGGAGGACTTGTCGATCCGCCGGGTCAACTCGGCGGTCGACGGTTCGGCCCGGGCCACCGTGGCGGGCGCGACCAGCGCCAGCGAGCAGGCGGCCACGGCCAAGGCGCGCAGCGTGTTCGTCAGGGACGACAAGAGCTCGATGCTCCTCTCCCAGGGCCGGCGCGGGCCTGCTGACGCTCCGCGACGGCACCGGACCGGTGCCGTCCGGCTGGACGGCGGTCGACCGGGCCGACCTGCCCAAGGTAGTACGGGAACAGAGTTACCGGCAGGGATTGTCGGGACATGTGAGGAGCATGTGGCGAATCTGATTCACCCTAAGGGGGTATGTAGGCTTATCTGGGCAGATGCCGTACTGGTCGCTCTCGGCATATGACGTCGGATGCCTCGGCGCTATAACCGATAAGACGGACTTGGACGGCTCTTTCTGGCGACGGCCGGCCGTGGAAGCGGCGTGACCACCGGAAACAGGCCGGTGCGGCTGGCGCGCCCGGCAGACAATGGGCGCACAGCCGGGATTCCCGTCAGCCGGCGTCGCGGGTCGGTGGACCGGCTCGGCGACGCCCGGTGGTGGGGGAGGAGGGGCCGTGAATCCGGACGGTGCGACGACACGACCACCACGCTCCGCGCCCGGTGGCCGGAGCCAACGGCTGCTCTACGCCCGACCCGGGATCATCGTCACCGCCGACCGGTTCACCGTCGGGCGCAGCACCTGGCGGGTCGCCGAGCTGACCCACCTGCACACCACGCGGGGGGACCAGGACCCGGTGGCGGCCCGGGCCGTGCTGGTCTCCACCGTCGTCATCGGCGGCATCGGTCTGATGCTCGGCTTCACCGGCGGGCTGCACCGGCTCACCGCCGAGGCGTACCTGCTGCTCGGGGCGGTGTTCCTGGTGCCGGTGCTGCTCGCGGCGGCCGGGGACCGCTGGCGCCCGCCGCCGTACGAGTTGTGGGGGCGGCGCGGCGAGGTCGAGGAACTGCTGTTCAGCAGCGACGACGAGCAGCAGTTCGGCCAGGTGAGCCGGGCGTTGCGCCGAGCCCGGGAAATGCACAGCTACGGCGGGTGGGAGGACCCGTTGGCGGCCGCCGACCCGTGGCGGCCGCGCCGCTGAGGGCCCTGCCGCGCGGCTAGCCGGCCACCGGCTCCGGCGTCTGCTGCTCCCGCACCCGCTGCTCGGCCAGGTACAGGGCGCTCACCCGGCGCTCGGCCCAGAAGGAGACGAAGGGCACGGTGCCCGCGAGCATCACCAGGACCATCCGCTTGAGCGGCCAGTCGACCCGCCGGGACAGGTCGAACGCGGCGACCAGATAGAGCATGTAGAGGAAGCCGTGCGCCTGGCCGACGGTCTCCACCAGGATCGGGTTGTCGAAGCCGTACTTGAGCGGCATGCCGATCACGACAAGCAGGATCAGCACCACGCCGACGACCCAGGCGATCACGCGGTAGCGGGTGAGGGCAGCGCGCACGTCTCGTCAGTCCTTCCGGGCCCGGGCTCAGCCGGGGTAGTCACCGGGCTTGGCGCCCGGATTGGCGTTCAACCATGACAGGTAGCGGTTGTAGGCGGCCAGCTCCGCGTCGTCGGAGACCTCGTCGACGGCGGTGGCGCGGGCCACTCGTACCGGCCGGCGGATCCCGGGTCGCGGCCGGTCCGCCTCCGGCGTACCGGTGGACGCTCCGGCCTCGTCGGTGCCGCGCGTCTCCTCGGTCGAGGCGTCCGCCGCCGGCGTGGTGTCGCTGGCCTCGGCGGTCGGCTCCTCCCGCAGCGTGTGGCGCACCTCGCGCCACCACACGAAGACCACGAAGCCCGCGAAGATCGGCCACTCCACGGCGTAGCCCCAACTGATGGCGTTGCCGGCGGCGGCCCGGCTGACCTGCCACCAGCCGAGGCCGAGGAAGGTGGTCACCAGCACGACCAGGGCCACGTGGCGGGCGATCCACGCCGGGGTCCAGAGCCGCTTCATGGCAACGAGGGTACCGGGACCGGCTGCGCTCTCCGACGCGGTGTCGTAGTGGCGGCCCTGGTTTGGCCGCACCCGGCGTGGGCAACCGTACAGACGCCAGCCCAGCACGGACGAGGGGGCGCGAGATGACCGCATCAGGACGATCGGACGGGTTTCCCACCGGAGGCACCGAGGTGAGCCCCGAGCAGCGGATCCCCGAGTGGGGCGACGACCGGGCGACCACCGCCCCGCTCGACGGGGACCTGCCCGGCGTCGACCCGGCCGAGCTGAGCGAGGACGACCTGATCCGCGAGGTGCAGAGCCTGCACCGCACCCGCCTGGACACGTTGCGCCACGCCACCGACTCGGCGTTGGCCAACCACCTGCGGCGTACCGCCGAACTTGAGACCGAGTACCTCGCCCGGCACCCCGGGCGGGAGGTCGACCCGAGCCGGCTGCGGGACGCGTGATGGCGTACGCGGAACGCGGGGTGTCCGCACCCCCCGAGGTCGTCTTCAACACCGCGACCGACCCGGAGCGGGTCGCCGCCTGGCTGCCCGGACCTCTGCTCACCGGCGACTCGTCCGACCAGGGCGACGGTGACCGGATGCGGGCCCGCTGGGCTGGCCACGGCACCGACTGGTGGGCCGAGCTGCGGGTGGAGCCGGTCGACGCCGGTGGTGCCCGGGTCCGTCTGGACATCTCCGGCGGCGGCGCCGAGACCGACCGGCTCGCCGACGAGGCCCTCACCAAGCTGGCCCGCGAGGTGGACGACAACCTCCAGGCCGGCTGACCCGGCCGGACAGCGCACGACCGAGCCGCCCGGAGTCCGGGCGGCGATCTGGGCCGTCCCGGCCGGGACGGCACACCCCCGCGTGAGACGAAGGAGGCCGGGTGAGCGAGCTGAAGCAGAAGGTGGCGCGGTTGCGTCAGGCGTACGCTCCGCACGAGCACCGCCCGCTGGGCGGGTACCTGGCGGCGATGGGCACCTACGCCGCGGTGACCGGTGCCATCGCCGGGCTGGTCAAAGCGACCGGGCGCCCGGTGCCGGAACGGCCCGCCACGTCCGACGTGGTGCTCCTGGCCATCGCCACCCACAAGCTCAGCCGGCTGTTGTCCAAGGACGCGGTGACCAGTCCGCTGCGGGCGCCGTTCACGCAGTACGACCGGCCGATCGGCAGCGGCGAGGTGATGGAGCAGGTACGCGACTCGGGCAGCTCCACCCGGCACGCCATCGGCGAGCTGCTGAGCTGCCCGTTCTGCCTGGCGGTCTGGGTGGCCACCGGGTTCACCGGTGCGCTGGTGCTCACGCCGAGGCTGACCCGACTGGTGGCCACCGCCCTGACCGCGGTGACCGCGTCCGACTTCCTCCAGATGGCGTACGCGATGGCGCAGCGGGGGGCCGAGGGCGACCACCGGGAGTGACGTCAGGCCCGGTGTCCTCCGGCGGCGGGTGCCGCCCGGGGACACCGGGCCTGTTGGTGTGCCGGGCGTCAGCGCTGCATGCCGGACCAGCCGCGCGGCGACTCGGGTTCCCGGTCGTCCTCGTCGGCGCCGGTGATGATGTCCCGGTCCACGGCCGTGCGATCGTGCTCGTTGGCGAAGTCCGGCTCGGGAAGGGTGTCGGTGTCCTCCGGGGGTTGGCCGAGCGCGGGCATCCGGTCGTCCTGGTCTTCCTCGGGCTGCGACATCGCGTTCCTCTTCTCGTCGCCGGCGCCGGCCGGGTCGCCGCCGGACGTCACCCCGCCGTACCACCCAGCAGGTCGGACACCTCGTCGACCGCGTACTCGCCCTGGGGCAGCGCGTTGAGCCGGGAGAGCAACTGCGCCGGCAGTTCCGCGGCGACGGCCCGTCGGTAGATGTCCACCTGACTGATCCGCTCCTGACCGTGGTAGAGGTCGTCGAGCAGGTCGTCGAGCGGCCGGGTGTCCACCTCCTCCGTCTCCACCTCGTCCGGTACGGCGGCTGCCGTGCCGGGCAGGTCGGTGACGGCCGGGTCGATGCCCGCGGTGTCGACCACGGGCACGTCGGCCAGGATGGCGTCGGGTAGCCGCGCCTCGGTCGTCGGTGCCGTGGGCGCCCCGGGCGCCCCGGTCACGGGTACGTCATCGGTCACGCCCGCCGCCTACCCCCACCCCACCCGGCCAAACTCCCACCGCTCCTGCGGCGATCATGAGGTCGGCGGCGTTCTCGCTGGTCGCGCCGCCCGCCGACCTCTGATCGACGGAAGCAGGTCAGGCGGGGGTGGGCAGGGTCCGCGAGTGGTGGGCGCGGCGGGTACGCACGGCGGTGGCCAGCGCGTCGAGCACCTCGTCGGTGGTGTCCCAGCCGATGCAGGCGTCGGTCACCGACTGCCCGTAGGTCAGCTCGCGGGTCGGGTCCAGGTCCTGGCGGCCGGGCTCCAGGAAGCTCTCCAGCATGATCCCGACGATGCCCTGCTGACCGGCGGCGATCTGCGCGGCCACGTCGGCGGCCACGGTGGGCTGGTTGCGGTGGTCCTTGCCGCTGTTGGCGTGGCTGGCGTCGACCACCAGCCGCTCCGGCAGGCCGGCGGCCCGCAGCAGCTCCAGCGCACCGGCCACCGACTCGGCGTCGTAGTTGGGCTGACCGCCACCGCCGCGCAGCACCAGGTGGCCGTCCGCGTTGCCCCGGGTGTGCATGATCGCCGGGGTGCCGGAGACGTCGATGCCGGGGAAGACGTGCGGTACGCCGGCCGCCCGGATCGCGTCCACCGCGGTGGAGATGCTGCCGTCGGGGCGGTTCTTCATGCCGATCGGCATGGACAGGCCGGAGGCGAGCTGGCGGTGCACCTGGCTCTCCACCGTGCGCGCCCCGATCGCGCCCCACGCCACCGTGTCGGCGATGTACTGCGGGGTGATCGGGTCGAGGAACTCGCAGCCCACCGGCAGCCCGAGGCGCAGCACGTCGAGCAGCAGCGCCCGGGCCAGCCGCAGGCCGGTGTTGACGTCACCGGAACCGTCCAGCCCCGGGTCGTTGATCAGGCCCTTCCAGCCCACCGTGGAGCGCGGCTTCTCGAAGTAGACCCGCATCACCACCAGCAGGTCGTCGGAGACCCGCTCGGCCGCCTCGCGCAGCCGGTGCGCGTAGTCCAGGGCGGCGGCGGGGTCGTGCACCGAGCACGGCCCGACCACCACCAGCAGGCGGTCGTCGGCGCGGTCGAGGACCTGCCCGACCGCGCGTCGCCCGCTCAGCACGGCCGAGGTGAGGCCGGCGTCCAGGGGCAACTCGTGCAGCAGCAGGGCCGGGGTGGTCAGCGGCACGACGCGGTCGATCCGCTGGTCGATGACCCGGTGGTTCTCCGGGGTCGTCACGGTGGGCATCCTTTCGCCGACCGCACCCGGGGCCGGTGCCCGGGTCGAGCCGGCTGCTCGTACGCGAAAGGGCAGGAACGAAAGCTCCTGCCCGGCCGGCTCGAATTCGGTGACGTCAGATCATGGTGAGGTCACCGGCCGAGCCGGCTGCCTAAACCATCGATACGACCGCGTCACGGCGGTAAGAGTACCTGACGGTGCGCGGATGCTCACCTTCTCGTCGCCGAAGTCTCGTCTCAGGTTCACCCCAGTCGATGAAACGCTCGGTAGTTTCGGCGCGACCGACAGACGTCTCCCGGGGAGTTCCGATGGATCGTCGTACCGTTCTGCGTACCGCTGTCGCCGGTGGCGCCGCCGCATTCTCCGGCGGTCTCTGGGCCGGCGCCGCCGTCGCCGCCCCTGCTCAACCCGGTGTCGGCCCGTACGGTCCGCTGCGTACCGCCGACGCCAACGGCATCATGCTGCCGACCGGATTCACCAGCCGGGTGATCGCCCGGTCCCGCCAGGCGGTGCCCGGCACGTCATACGTCTGGCACGACGCACCCGACGGCGGCGCCTGTTTCACCGCCGGCACCGGCTGGATCTACGTCTCGAACTCTGAGATCACGCCCGGCGGCGGTGCCTCGGCGGTCCGGTTCCATGCCGACGGGAGCGTCGCGTCGGCGTACCGACTGCTCTCCGGCACCAACCAGAACTGCGCCGGGGGCGCCACCGGGTGGGGCACCTGGCTCTCCTGCGAGGAGGTCAGCCGGGGGTACGTCTACGAGACGTACCCGCAGGGCGGCACCACGGCGGTGCGTCGGGCGGCGATGGGCCGCTTCAAGCACGAGGCCGCCGCCTGCGACCCGGACCGGCGGGTGATCTATCTGACCGAGGACGAGACCGACGGCTGCTTCTACCGCTTCCGGCCGACGAACTGGGGCGACCTCTCCGCCGGCACGCTTGAGGTGCTGGTCGCCGGCAGCGGCACCAGCGGCCCGGTCACCTGGGCCCGCGTGCCCGACCCGGCGGCGTCGAGCACGCTCACCCGTCGCCAGGTCTCCGGTGCCAAGAGCTTCAACGGCGGCGAGGGCTGCTGGTACGCGGACGGCACCTGCTGGTTCACCACCAAGGGCGACAACCGGGTCTGGGCGTACGACGCGGTGCAGCAGCGGATCGATCTGGCGTACGACGACTCGCTGGTCTCCGGCACCGCGCCGCTGACCGGGGTGGACAACATCACCGGTGCCCGGTCGGGCGATCTCTACGTCGCCGAGGACGGCGGCACCATGGAGATCTGCGTGATCACCCCGGACGAGGTGGTCGCGCCGTTCCTGCGGATCATCGGGCAGTCCTCCTCGGAGATCTGCGGGCCGGCCTTCTCGCCCGACGGCACCCGGTTCTATTTCTCCTCGCAGCGCGGCACCTCCGGTTCCTCCTCCGGCGGCATCACCTACGAGGTCCGTGGCCCGTTCCGCACCTGATGTGTAAGGAGGGGTCCCCTGCTATCGCCTCGTGCATAGCAGGGGACCCCTCCTTACATCCACGCGTGCGCGGGATGGGGTGGGGGTAAGGAAGCGGCATGACTGACGCGCAGAGCGACCAGGAGCGAATCGAGTCGCGGGCCCACCTGCTGCCGGAGGAGGCGGCGGTCGGCAGCGACGACCCCCAGGCCCAGGCCGACGCGATCCTGACCGAGTCGGACCTCCGCGAGGCCGACCGCAACGCCGCCCCGGACACCTTCCTGGAACGGCGTACCTCGGAGCAGACGGTGACCCCGATCGAGCCGCCGGACTGACCGTGGCGGGGCGCGGCCGTCCGCGACACGGGCGTGCCGCGTCCCATCCCCGCCGGAGCGCGGAGATCGGATAGCGTCGGGGCCATGCCCGACAGCGGTTATCCCTGGCCCATCTCGACGACCCGACTGGACAACGGCCTGCGCGTGGTGGTCAGCGAGGACCGCACCGCACCGGCGGTCGCGGTCAACCTCTGGTACGACGTCGGTTCGCGACACGAGCCGGCCGGTCAGACCGGTTTCGCACACCTCTTCGAGCACCTGATGTTCGAGGGCTCGGTGAACGTCGCGAAGACCGAGCACATGAAGTTGGTGCAGGGCGCGGGCGGCTCGCTCAACGCCACCACCAACCCGGACCGCACGAACTACTTCGAGACGGTCCCGGCCGAGCACCTCGAACTGGCGCTGTGGCTGGAAGCCGACCGGATGGGCGGCCTGGTGCCGGCGCTGACCCAGGAGACGCTGGACAACCAGCGGGACGTGGTCAAGAACGAGCGCCGCCAGCGCTACGAGAACGTGCCGTACGGCGACGCCTGGCTGCGGCTGCTGCCGCTGCTCTATCCGCCGGGCCATCCCTACCACCACGCCACGATCGGCTCGATGGCCGACCTGAACGCCGCCGACCTGGCCACCTTCCAGGCGTTCCACCGGACCTACTACGCACCGAACAACGCGGTGCTGACCGTGGTCGGTGACACGACCGTCGACGAGGTCACCGCACTGGCCGAGAAGTACTTCGGCGTCATCCCGCCCCGGCCGGAGATCCCGTCCGCACCGGACGGGCTGGTCGTGGCACGCAGCGGCGAGCCGGTGACGGAGACGGTGGTCGCGGACGTTCCGGCGCCCCGGGTGTACGTGGCCCACCGCACGCACCCCTTCGGCACTCCCGGATACGACGTGGTGACGGTGCTCGCCACCGTGCTCGGCAGCGGCCGGGGCAGCCGCCTCTATCAACGGCTCGCCGACGGTGAGCGGATCGCCCAGCCGGATCTGGTCGGGGCGTACGGGGTGGACTTGGCGCACGCGCCGGCACCCTTGATCGCCACCGCCACCGCCCGCCCCGGCGTGGACGCCGAGCGGCTGGCCGCCGGGCTGGCCGAGGTGATCGACGAACTGGCCACTGTGCCGGTCACCGCCGCCGAGCTGGACCGCGCCAAGGCGCTGCTGACCACCGCGTGGTGGCGGCAGATGTCCACGGTGGACGGACGGGCCGACGCGTTGGGCCGGTACGCCACCCAGTTCGGTGACCCCCGCGTGCTCGCCGACCGGCTCCCGGGCTGGCTCGCGGTGACCGCCGAGCAGATCGCCGAGGTCGCCGCCGACGTACTCGCCCCCGCCGACCGGGCGACTCTGACCTACGTTCCGGAGGAGAACCGGTGAGCGCGAGGAGTGAGCGGCGCGGACCGGTAGGTCGCCGTGGCCTGGTGTGCGCGAGCCCCGCAGTCGCGAACGAAAGGAAAGCTCAGTGACGTTGATCGCCGATCGTCCGGGACCGGGTGCGGCCCGTCCGTACCGGTTCCCGCAGGTGGTGCGTCGGAGCGTGGCGGGCGGTCAGGTCGTCGCCGCGCACCTGCCGGGGCAGAACCTGGCCGTCGCGCTGCTGCTGCTCGACGCGGGCGCGGGCCGGGAGCCGGTGGGCAAGGAGGGGCTGGGCGGGGTACTGGCCAAGGCGCTGGAGGAGGGCACCAGCCAGCGGGACGCCACCGCGTACGCGTTGGCCATCGAGGCGCTCGGCACCGAGTTGGTCACCGGGCTGGACTGGGACACCTTCCAGGCCAGCGTGCAGGTGCCGGTGGACCGGCTGGGCGCGGCCGTGGAGCTGCTCGCCGAGGCGGTGCGGACGCCGAGGCTGGACCCGGACGACGTACGGCGGGTCCGCGACGACGAGGCGACCGCGTTGCGGATGGACTGGGCGAACCCGGGTCCACGGGCCGACGCGGTCCTGCGTGCCGACCTGTTCGGTGCGGACAGCCGGTGGGGCCGCCCGATGTACGGCGACCCGGATTCGGTGGCCGGGCTGGACGTGGAGGACGTCACGGTCTTCCACTCGGAGTGGTTCATCCGCCCGGGAACGCTGGTCGTCGCCGGTGACCTGGACCGGCTCGACCTGGACGCGCTCGCCGCGACGGCGTTCGCCGGCACCGGTGGCGGACCCGTGGACCGGGGCGCGCCGATCGAGGTGCCGCTACGTGCCGGTCGGCGGGTGATCCTGGTCGACCGGCCCGGTTCGGTGCAGTCCACGCTGCGGCTCGGGCATCCGGCGCCGCATCGGGCCCACCCGGACCACGTGCCGATCGCGCTGGCCGGCACGGTGCTCGGTGGCGCCTTCACGTCCCGGCTGAACCACCTGATCCGCGAGGTACGCGGTTACACGTACGGCATCCGGGGCGACTTCGCCTCGTCGCGCCGGTTCGGCCGGTTCGGGGTCAGTTCCGGCGTGCAGACCGCCGTCACCGCGCCGGCTCTGGTGGACGCGGTCGGGGAGGTCGCGCGTACCCAGGCCGGCGGGGTGACCGAGGAGGAGCTGGCGGTGGCCCGCTCCTGGCGGGCCGGGCAGCTCTCGGTCGAGTTGCAGAGCCCCCGGGCGATCGCCGGTGCGCTCAGCACGCTGGTCGTGCACGACCTGCCGGACGACTACCACGCCCGGCTGCGCGAGTCGCTGCTCGCCGCCGACGTGGCGGAGGTCTCGGCGGCGGCCGCCGCCCACCTGTTCCCGGAGTCGCTGACCCTCGTCGTGGAGGGCGACGCGGCGGTGATCCGGGACGAGATCGTGGCGGCGGGGCTGGGTGAGGTGATCGACGCCACGCGGTGATCAGGCGGTCGGAGGGTCCGGGCGGTGGGAAAGCGTTCCCGCCGCCACCGGCCCGCTGGGTAGCCTCGCGGGCATGAGGATCGGCATTGTGGGCGCGACCGGCCAGGTCGGCGGCGTCATGCGGCAGGTGTTGGCGGATCGGGAGTTCCCGGCGGAGCAGGTGCGGTTGTTCGCCTCCGCGCGGTCGGCGGGACGGACGCTGCCGTGGCGCGGCGAGGAGGTCACGGTCGAGGACGCGACCACGGCCGACTACTCGGGGCTGGACATCGTCCTCTTCTCGGCGGGCAAGGGCACCGCCAAGGAGCTGGCGCCCCGGGTCGCCGCCGCCGGGGCCGTGGTCATCGACAACTCGTCGGCGTTCCGGATGGACCCGGAGGTGCCGCTGGTGGTCGCCGAGGTCAACCCGCACGCCGCCGCGAACCGCCCCAAGGGCATCATCGCCAACCCGAACTGCACCACGATGGCCGCGATGCCGGTGCTGCGCCCGCTGCACGCCGAGGCGGAGCTGGTCAGCCTGGTCGTCTCGACGTACCAGGCGGTGTCCGGCGCCGGGCTGTCCGGCGTGGCCGAGCTGGACGAGCAGGTCCGCAAGGTGGTCGAGACCGCGTCCGGTCTGACTTTCGACGGCGCGGCGGTGGAGTTCCCGGCCCCGCGCTCGTTCGCCCGGCCGATCGCGTTCAACGTGCTGCCGCTGGCCGGCTCGATCGTCGACGACGGCTCCGCCGAGACCGACGAGGAGCAGAAGCTGCGCAACGAGAGCCGCAAGATCCTGGAGATCCCCGAGCTGAAGGTCTCCGGCACCTGTGTCCGGGTGCCGGTCTTCACCGGGCACTCGCTCCAGATCAACGCGCGGTTCGCCCGGCCGATCAGCCCGCAGCGGGCCCACGAACTGCTCGCCGACGCCCCGGGCGTGGCGCTCTCCGACGTGCCGACCCCGTTGCAGGCGGCCGGGCAGGACCCGACGTACGTGGGCCGGATCCGCGCCGACGAGACGGTCCCGCACGGGCTGGCCCTGTTCTGCGCGAACGACAACCTGCGCAAGGGTGCCGCGCTCAACGCCGTGCAGCTCGCCGAACTGGTCGCCGCCGAGCGCTGAGCGTTACTGCCTGCGGTCGTGGGGTAGACACCGGGTTGCCCCACGACCGAGAGGGAGGCGCCATGACAACGGTCGGAGACTTCATGACGACCCGGTTGGTGACCATGGACGGCGACGCCACGCTCGCCGCGGCGGCGCAGCAGATGCGTGACTCCGCCATCGGGGACGTGGTGGTGTGCGACGGTGACAACGTGGTCGGCATCGTGACGGACCGGGACATCACGGTTCGGGGTGTCGCGGAGGACATGGACCCGAGCACCACCCGACTCGACCAGATCACCTCGAAGGACGTGATCACGGTCAGTCAGTACGACGACGCCGTGGCCGCCGCCGACCTGATGCGGACGTACGCCGTACGGCGGCTGCCGGTGATCGAGGACGGCCGGTTGATCGGTCTGGTCTCCATGGGTGACCTGGCCGTGGAGCGGGAGCCGCAGTCGGTGCTGGCCGACATCAGCGCGGACGACCCGAACAACTGACCTCTGCGCCGCGCGACGCCGGCTCCCGTCTCGGGGGCCGGCGTCGACGCTGTTCACCCGCCTGGCCCGCAAGCTGCGCCCGCCTGGCCCGCAAGCTGCGCCCGCCTGGCCCGCAAGCTGCGCCCGCCTGGCCCGCAAACTGCGCCCGCCCACCTCGCCCGCTCGGCTCACCCGATCCGGGCGAGGTTGACGCCGCCGAGCGTGGGGACCCGCCTTTCGGAGCACAGCGACCGGGAGGAGTGCGGCGATGTCGGACGCGACCACACGGTTCTTCGAGGACCTCGACCACCGGGGGTACGAGCCCCTGCTGGCGAAGTCGTCGGGCGCCCTGCGCTTCGATCTGCACGAGGGACCCCGGACCAGCCACTGGCTGCTGCGCATCGACCGGGGGAACATGACGGTCTCCCGGGAGGACCTGTCGGCCGACACCGTGGTCGGGACCAGCCCGGAGCTGTTCGAGGACCTGGTGACCGGCCGGGAGAACGGGCTGGCGGCGCTGCTGCGCGGGGACATCACGGTGTCCGGTGACGCGCGTCTGGTGATCCAGGTGGACCGGCTCTTTCCGGGGCCGCCGCAGGCGCAGGGGCCGCGTCGGTACCGGAAGGGGGTCCGCTGATGGCTCCCAGCCACACCGTACGGATTCTCGACGGCAGCACCTTCGTGGTCTGCGAGGCGACCGGCGACATCGAGGCGACACCGACCGAGCCGACCGGGTTGTTCTCCTTCGACACCCGCTATCTGTCCAAGTGGGTGCTCACCGTCAACGGCGAGCGGCTGAACTCGCTCTCCTACGACGACCTCCAGTACTTCGAGTCGCGCTTCTTCCTGGTGCCCGGCCTGGCCACGCACTACGTGGACGCGAAGCTGTCGATCATCCGTGAACGGGCGGTCGGGGGCAGCTTCCGGGAGAACATCACCATCCTCAACCACGACGAGAAGGCCGTCGACCTCCAGGTGCGAATGGACGCCGCGTGCGACTTCGCCGACCTGTTCGAGGTCAAGGACGAGATCCTGAACAAGAAGGGCGAGACGTACGCCGAGGTGGAGTCGGACCGGCTGCGCATCGGCTACCGGCGCGGCAACTTCCGGCGGGAGACCGTCATCTCCTCCTCCGAGCCGACCCGGTACGACCGCAACGGCTTCTCGTACACGATCCACCTGGAGCCGAACGAGCAGTGGCACACCACCATCGACGTGCAGACGCTGGCGCTCGGTCCGGACCACCGGGACCTGCGGATCGGTTTGCAGGTGCACGGCACCGAGCGGCTCGCCCTCCAGCACGACCTGGAGGAGTGGATCGCCAAGGCGCCGAAGGTGAACAGCGAGCACGGCCGGGTCGCGGCGACGTACCAGCGGTGCATCGTCGACCTGGCCGCGCTGCGGTTCGCGCCGCTCTCGCTCGGCGGACAGACGCTGCCGGCCGCCGGTCTGCCCTGGTTCATGACCATGTTCGGCCGGGACAGCATCCTGACCTGTCTGCAGACGCTGCCGTTCACGCCCGAGCTGAGCGCGACCACGCTGCGGATCCTCGGCGCCCTCCAGGGCACCCGGTGCGACGACTTCCGGGAGGAGGACCCGGGCCGGATCCTGCACGAGATGCGGTACGGCGAGAGCGCCGCGTTCGAGGAGCAGCCGCACTCGCCGTACTACGGCTCGGTGGACGCCACCCCGCTGTTCGTGGTGCTGCTCGACGAGTACGAGCGGTGGAGCGGGGACGCGGCGCTGGTCAAGGAGTTGGAGCAGGAGTGCCGCCGGGCGTTCCGGTGGATGGACGAGTACGCCGACCTGGTCGGTAACGGCTACATCTGGTACGAGCGCCGCAACACCGACACCGGCCTGGAGAACCAGTGCTGGAAGGACTCCTGGGACTCCATCTCGTACGCCGACGGCAGTCTGCCGCCGTTCCCCCGGGCCACCTGCGAGGTGCAGGGGTACGCGTACGACGCGAAGATGCGCGGTGCCCGGCTGGCCCGCGAGTTCTGGGACGACCCGGGGTTCGCCGACCAGTTGGAGCGGGAGGCGGCGGCGCTCAAGGAGCGGTTCAACCGGGACTGGTGGGTCGACGACGGCGGTTACTACGCGTTGGCGCTGGACCCGGACGGGCGGCAGTGCGACGTGCTCACCTCGAACATCGGTCACCTGCTGTGGAGCGGGATCGTCGATGAGGACCGGGCCGAGCAGATCGCCCACCACCTGGTCGGGCCGCGACTCTTCTCCGGCTGGGGAGTCCGCACGCTGGCCGAGGGCGAGGTGCGGTACAACCCGATCGGCTACCACAACGGCACGGTCTGGCCGTTCGACACCTCGTTCTGCGCCTGGGGCCTGCGCCGGTACGGCTTCGCCGAGGAGGCGGCCGTCATCGCCAACGGCATCCTGGACGCGGCCCGCTACTTCGACGGGCGGCTGCCCGAGGCGTTCGGCGGCTACCAGCGGGAGCAGACGAAGTTCCCGGTGGAGTACCCGACGGCGTGCAGCCCGCAGGCGTGGTCGACGGGTGCCCCGCTGTTGCTGCTGCGCACCATGTTGGGGCTGGAGCCGCACGAGGGTCACCTGGCGGTCGAGCCACGGCTGCCGGTGGGCATGGGCCGGATCGAGGTGCTGGACATCCCGGGCCGGTGGGGTCGGGTGGACGCCTTCGCCCGAGGCCGGCTGGACCTGCACAAACTCGCCGACTGACGGCACCGGCAGCGGTCCCGGCAGCCGTCCTACCGGCGCGTAACCTACTAGCGGTAAAGTTGCTGGATGCCGGAACTCGTGTACCCGCCCGTGATCGCCGCCTGCAAGACGATGTTCCGCGTACTCGACCTGAAGCTGGCCGTGGAGGGGGCGCACCACGTGCCCCGCACCGGTGGCGTGGTGCTGGCCAGCAACCACGTCAGCTACCTGGACTTCATCTTCTGCGGGTTGGGTGCGCTGGAGTCCCGGCGACTGGTCCGGTTCATGGCCAAGGACGCGGTGTTCCGGCATCCGGTGTCCGGCCCGCTGATGCGCGGGATGCGGCACATCCCGGTGGACCGGCAGGCGGGTGCCGAGTCGTACGCCGCCGCCGTGCGCGCGTTGCGGGCCGGCGAGGCGGTCGGCGTCTTCCCGGAGGCCACCGTGAGCCGCTCCCTGACCGTCAAGGCGCTCAAGAGCGGGACCGCCCGGATGGCCCGCGACGCCGACGTGCCGGTGCTGCCGGTGGCCCTCTGGGGCAGTCAGCGCCTCTGGACCAAGGGCCGGCCGCGCACGCTGACCCGCCGGCACACCCCGATCACCATCCTGGTTGGCGAGCCGATGCTGCCCGGCGCGTACCCGGACACCGCCGCGATGACCGCCGATCTGGCGGCCCGGCTCAGCGCGATGGTGGACCGGGCCCAACGCGAGTACCCGGACCGGCCCGCCGGACCGGAGGACCGCTGGTGGCTGCCGGCCCACCTGGACGGCACCGCGCCGACCCCGGAGGAGGCCGCCGCGTTGGACGCCGCCGACCGGGAGGCCCGCAAGTCCTGACCCGCCGAGGATCAGGCCGAAAGGATCACCGCTGCCCGGAGGCCGCGTCGTACGGCATCGGGTCGGCGTGCCGGGGCCGGTAGTAGTCGTCCCGGGAGTGGAACTCGACCGGCAGCGACCCGGGCAGCACCACCCGTGCCGGGCCGGACAGCAGCGTACTGCGGGCGACCCGGGCCAGCGCGTCCCGCTCCGGCGGCGACAGGTCCACCAACTCCGGCCGGGTGAGCCGGAACACCGCCACCGCGCGGCGGATCTGCCGGGCCAGCTCGCCCACCTCGGTGCGCTGCCCGACCAGACCGAGCGCCGGCTGTCGGATGGTCCGCAACGCGTCGCAGACCACCAGCAGCCGCATCGCGTCGTCGTCGGTGCCCGGCAACCACTCCAGCCGGGACGGCCACTGCCAGCGGATCTGCCCGCTGACCAGCCCCGGAGTCCGGCCGCCCGGGCCGGAACGGGAGCCGACCAGGGCCAGGTGTGAGCGCGTACCGACGTAGACCATCCGGAAGTCGGTGACGGTGAGCGTGACCGGGGCGGGCAGCGTCCACGTCCGGGAGGCGTCCGACGGGCCCAGCAGGTATCCCGCCACGTTCAGCCGGTGGCGGCCGAGCACCTGCTCGCCGGGTTCCGGCACCAGCTCGTGCCGCCGGTCCAGGACCGGGCCGGCGGCGTCGTGCACCGCGTCGAAGCGATGCGGGGCGATGAAGAACGGGGACGCATCATCGTGCATCGGGACGGAACCTCCGGTGCGGGCGGTGGCATCTGATCACGAGCCTCGCCCAATCCGACACACCCTGTCATGACGCCCGTTAGGGGGTCGGCCAATCGGTCGACGCATGCGACCGATAGATGCCTATTTCCTCTGGTCGGACTAGTCCGTCCTCGATCGCCCGGGCGAGCAGTGCCGCCTTGGTGGCCGCCGGCCGTCCGGCCCGGGTGTACTTGATCCGCGCCCGGTCGACGTACTGCTTGACGGTGTGTTCGCTGATCCGCATCCGGCGGGCCACCGACGCCTTGGACATCGACTGGAACCACAACAGCAGCGCCTCGCGCTCCTTGTCGGAGAGGACCGGCCGGTCCGGTCGGGGGTCACCGACCATCGCACCGGCCAACGACGGGGCAACGTACGGGCGGTCGCTCGCCGCGTCCAGCACCGTCGCCACGCAGTGCTCCCGCCCCTCGTGCTTGGCGAGGAACGCCACCGCCCCGGCGTCCAGCGCGGCGAGCATGGTGCGCGGGTCGGAGTGTTCGGAATAGACCACCACCCGCCAGCCTGTGGCGCAGAGCTCGGCGAGCTTGTCCAGCACCAGCCGACCGTGCAGGCGTAGGTCCAGCAGGACCACGTCGGCGTCGGGCGCGGCGCGCAGCACCTGGTCGGGGTCGTCGCCGGTGGCGAGGACGGTCAGTCGCGGCTCGGTGGACAGCCAGGCGCGGACCCCGTCGATGACCACCGGATGATCGTCCACGATGGCCACTCCGATGGGGCGTTGTGGCGTCAACGGCGCCACCGCGTCTGCGTCCATCTGATCTCCCCGTCCCGTTCGTGTACCTGCTCGACCTGCGCGTCGCTCTCCTCCGGCGGCGGCCCGGTGGCCTCCGGGCCGCCCCGGTCCGGTGTGACCAGGCTGACCACCACCTCGTCGGGCCCGGCGACGACTGTCATCCGGGCCCACTCCCGTGTCTCGGCGAGGACGGCGATGAGCGGATCGGCCAGGCTCCGGCGGACCTGCACCGGCAACGGTGGCGGTGCACCAATTGTGACCAGGTCGATGGGCAGACCGTTACGCTCGGCCAGGTCGGCGGCGGCACGGAGTTCGTGGAACAGCGGGTGCGGCACGTCGTCGGACTCGGCGATCAACCGGCGCAACTGGCCGGCGGCCCGTACGCAGCGGCGCTGCACCTCCGGGTCGGCCGGGTCGGCCCGGCCCTGCGCCAACTCGGTCAGCACCTCGCTGGCCGCCGCACTGGCCAGCGCCAGCCGCTCCCGCCGCTCGCTCCGGGCGTGCTCGGCGGCCTCCCGCTCGGCCACCATCGCGTTCGTGGTCGCGACCGTGGCGGCCCGCTCGCGGGAGAGCAGCGACAGGGCCACGGCGCCGACGAAGACCGCCGCCGGCAGCGAGGAGGTGCCGTACAGGGCCATCGTGGAGCGGGCCAGGTCCGCCGCGCCGGTCGCGCCGTACAGCGCGACGGCGGACATCGCGATCGCCGCGTGCGCCACCAACAGGGCGAGCAGCCAGCGCACCCGCCGCCCCCAGAGCACCACCAGGAAGAACCAGGCGAGCGTGCCCCACACCCAGTTGGCGGGACTGAACAACTGCGCCCGACCGACTGCGGCGAAGACCACCACGTCGACCGCCAACAGCAGCCCGGCCAGCGGTGCCGCCGGCAGCGGGCGGTCGTGCAGCAGGCGTACGCCGGCGGCCACCCCGACGGCCGTCACCAGCAGCCAGCCGCCGAGCACCACCTGCGGCACCGCCAGCTCGGACCAGGCGGAGAGCACCGCCGGTAGCCCGATCACCAGGTGCCAGACCAGCGCGATGGTCACCGCGACGACCCGGGCACCCCGGTCGGAGATGCGCGCCACCGCAGCCGCCGCCCGGCCGGCGTCGGCACCGTCGAGCCCTCCGGTGGTACGCGCCACCGGCCGTACCACCGCTCCGGGTGCCGTCCCCGCCTCAGCCGACATCCGACCACTCCAACCGGATCCGGGTGCCGCGACCGGGGGCGGAGTCCACCTCGGACCGCCCGCCGATCGCGGCCATCCGGCCGTGGATCGACTCGCGTAGACCGTACCGGTGCGCCGGGACCGTGGCCGGGTCGAAGCCGGGGCCGTCGTCGACCACCTCGACCGCGACGGTGCCGGTGATGCGCCGCAGCCGCACGGTGGTGGCGGCGCCGGGCGCGTGCCGGAGCACGTTGGTCAGCGCGGCGTGGGTGCTCTCCGCGAGCGCCTCGGCGACCGGTGCCGGTGCCGGGCACGGCGGCAGGTCGGCGTTGACCGGCAGGCCGGGCAGCCGGGCGAAGACCGCCCGCAGCCGTTCGTCCACCCGGGCCGTGCCGCCTGCCGGCACCGACCGGGCGTCCGCCAGGGCGGCGAGGGTACGCAGGTCGCTGTCGCACCGCTCGCGCAGCGCTGGCGACGGACCGGGTACCGCGCCCTGCCCCACCATGGTCAACGTCGCCAGGACGGTGTCGTGCAGGTCGCGGTTCTGCTGCCGCTCCGACTCCCGGGCGGTACGGGCGAGGAGCGCCTCCCGGGTGGCCTTCTGACTCGTCACGAACTCGGCGTCGGCGCGGGCCATCCGGCGACGCATCACCGCGGTCATCATCGCCGTGCAGGCGACCTGTGCCAGCAGTGTCGCGGCGTGGGCGCTGGCCTCGACGGGGTCCCCGGTCGCGTACGCGCCGGTCGCGTAGCTGGCGGTGACCAGCAGGCCGGCGGCGATCGACCAGCGTGCCGGCGCGGTCGCCTGGGCGTTGATGACCGTGGTGCTGGCCAGGACCGCGATCCAGCTCGCCTCGCCGGGCAGCACCTCCGGGGCGACCAGTACCGGCATCGCCAGGCACGCGGCGGTGGTCAGGGCCACGTCCCCGGTGACCACGGCGGGACCGATGCCGTGCCGGAAGGCGCGCAGCGAATACCAGATGGCCCAGGCGGTCAGCACCGCCACGGCCGGGATCAACAACTCCACCCGGACCGGAGGGGTACGGACGGAGAGTGCCACCACCGCGACGAAAAGGCCGCAGGAGAGTCGTAGCAGCGCCGGTAACCGGGTGAAGATCAGCGTGAACGCACCGGTGGCCGGGCGCTCCACCGAAGCGGTTGGCGCGATCGAAGCGGTGTGGGCCGACATCGGGGGAGGGCGTCCTTTGCGACAATCGACCCGATCCGGGTCCGCGCTGCGGAGATCGACGCCGGAGAATAGCATGTGACGGCAACCTCGGTGACCGAGCGTGTCGAAGCTGTCGCCGCCGGATGGGTGGCCCGTCGCCTCGACCGGCGAACCGTGGTCTGGATCGCCTGGTTCCCTACCGTAGTCGGACGCGGGCCCGGGGCAGAAATGTGAATTCCTCCCGCGTTTTCTGGGCTCTCGCCGCATTCTCCGTGGCGTGATCCCGCGCGTCATGAATTCGCGCATGTTACATTGATGAACGTCTCTATATCGGGAGGTGGCATGAAAATCCGACTCAGTGTCGGGGCCGTACTCACCGCCGGGCTGGTCGCCGGCGCCGTCGGTGTCGGTGGTCTCGCCGGCGCGGTACCCGCCGTCGAACGCCCGTCCGCCGTCACCGCCGGAGCCCCCGGGTTGCTCGCCGTCGGCGACTTCGACTTCACCCGCCCGGAAACGGTCGCCACCGGGCTCCAGGTGCCGTGGGGCATGGACTTCCTGCCCGACGGCAGCGCCCTGGTCGCCCAACGTCCCACCGGCCAGGTGGTCCGGGTCCGTCCCGGCCAGCAGCCCGTACCCGTCGTCACGATCTCCGGGGTGACCGCGACCAGCGAGGGTGGTCTGCTCGGCCTCGCCGTCTCGCCGACCTACGCACAGGACGGCTGGATCTACGTCTACTTCACCACCGCGACCGACAACCGCATCTCCCGGTTCCGACTCACCGCCGTGCAGGACCAGCAACCGATCCTCACCGGGTTGACCCGGGCGTCGATCCACAACGGTGGCCGGATCGCCTTCGGGCCGGACGGCATGCTCTATGTCGGAGTGGGTGACGCCGGACAGACCGCCACGGCCCAGAACCCGCAGAGCCGCAACGGCAAGATCCTGCGTATCCGGCCGGACGGCACCGTCCCGTCGGACAACCCGACGGCCGGGTCGCCGGTCTACAGCCTCGGCCACCGCCACGTGCAGGGTCTTGCCTGGGACGCCCAAGGCCGACTATATGCCAGCGAGTTCGGTCAGAACACCTGGGACGAGGTCAACCTGATCGTCGCGGGCGGCAACTACGGCTGGCCCACGGTCGAGGGCCGGGCCAACGACCCCCGGTTCCGTGACCCCCTGCTCGTCTGGACCCCGGCCGAGGCGTCGCCGAGCGGCGTCACCATCGCCGAGAACCGGCTCTTCGTGGCGGGCCTGCGCGGCACCCGGCTGTGGAACGTGCCGCTGAACGGCTCCGGCGGCGTCGGCACCCCCACCGCCGAACTGCTCGGCGCCTACGGACGCCTGCGCACCGTCGAGTACGGCCCCGACGGGTGGCTCTGGGTCACCACCAGCAACCGCGACGGCCGGGGCACCCCGGCGTCCACCGACGACCGCGTGCTGCGCTTCCCGCCCCGCGACGGCACCACCCCGCCGCCGACCACGCCCCCTCCGACGACGCCTCCGCCCACCACGCCTCCGCCCACCACGCCGCCTCCGACGACGCCGCCGCCCACGACCGGTCCCGCCGCCTGCACGGTGAGCTGGACGGCCAACCAGTGGAGCAACGGCTTCACCGCCGACGTGCGCGTCACCAACCGTGGGTCCGCCCTGACCAGTTGGGCGCTGACCTGGTCGTTCCCCGGTAACCAGCAGGTCACCAACGCCTGGAACGCCCAGGTGACCCAGTCCGGCCGGACCGTCACCGCGCGCAACGTGTCCTGGAACGGCAGCCTGCCCACCAACGGCACGGCCACCTTCGGCCTCCAGGCGACCTACTCCGGCACCAACGACCGCCCCGGCGACTTCCGCCTCAACAACACGTCCTGCCAGATCGGCTGATTTCCGCCGGCAGCACGTTCCGCAGGCTCGGCTGACTCCTGCCCGCGTCCCCGGGCGACCGGCGCCCCCGGCGCCACCCCGGGCAGCCCACCCGCCCACGGTGGGCTGCCCGTGGACCGTCCGCGTTGCCCGGGGACCGTCCGACGGTGTGCACCGTGTCCGCACACCCCTCGCGGCTCATCATGATCCGCGCAACTTCATGGATACTGCTGCCTCAGGACCCCTCGGAGACAGCAATATCGCTGAAGTTGCGCGGATCTTGCCGCGTCCACGCGCAAGCGCACCGCCCACACGCTGACGCCCGCGTTGATCAAGGAGTTTGGTCGCGGAGGGGCAGGGTCTGAGGGCGCAAACTCCTTGGTCAACTCCGGCTGGCCAGCCAGCCAGACCGGCCAGTCGGGGGTGCGGCGCCCCGCACGGGAACGGTCTGTGGGGAGTGCCGCCCTGACCGGGGACGGGCCGTGGGGAGAGCGTCGGGTCGTCTGCGCGTGTCGCAGCTTCGTCCGGCCCAGCCCAGCCCTGCGCCTGCCCAGCGTCTGCGCCTACCGAGCCCAGCGTCTGCGCCTACCGAGCCCAGCGTCCGCGCCTGCTCGGCCCTGCGCCTGCTCGGCCCTGCGCCTGCTCGGCCCTGCGCCTGCTCGGCCCTGCGCCTGCTCGGCCCTGCGTCCGCACCTGCCAGCTCGGCACCTGCCGGCAACTCTGTGCCTGCCCAGCCCTGTGCCTGCACTCGTTCAGTTCATGGCTAGTGCGGTGTCCAGAAACGTTCACCGGGCCGCGCCGGGTCCAGACGACGACCGGCGGCGTTGGAGTCGGGCCTGGATACAACACCGGTATCC